>CAYMVV010000036.1:0-52317 GCA_964393885.1 uncultured Granulosicoccaceae bacterium
ACTCTGCTGCGCAGCACCTCACGCTGTACTGCTGTGGCGTAGTCGGAGAAGCTGCTGTTCTCAAGTAGCGTAGCGTTGTCCTGCCAGCCAACAGTTTCAAGATAGGCGGGGATGACAATGCCGCTTTTATTAAAACCACAGGCAGCTGTCAGCAGGGTTACAGCTGACAACAGTATGGCGAAGAGCCGCTGAAGATTTCGAGAGCAGGGCATATTGCGGGTAAATGGGGGACTGGGGATCATGGCGTATTGTAGTTGATTTTTATCTTTGTAATTGATCGGTCCAGGCTGGCTGAGTTCCCCTCAATTGTTTCAACCAACATAGTTGCCTCATCTATATTGGTTGCGGGTGGGTCGCATTGCTGATGCGCTGCCTTTATGTGCCTCTGTTTGACATGAATGCAAACGGTATGGCAAGGGGACCAAAAAGCGCACCCATTACGCCCCAGAATACTGGTTTTGCACCGCGACGCTTTGCGATCTGGTGGCAGGCAACAATGCTAATTATATTTACTGCTAACATAACGAATACCAATGACATGCTTCACTCCGCTTTCTGCAAAAAATATCGAATGTATCATAGGACACGCTGTACTGCTGTGGCGTAGTCGGAGAAGCTGCTGTTCTCAAGTAGCGTAGCGTTGTCCTGCCAGCCAACAGTTTCAAGATAGGCGGGGATGACAATGCCGCTTTTATTAAAACCACAGGCAGCTGTCAGCAGCGCAACAGCTGACAACAGTATGGCGAAGAGCCGCTGAAGATTACGAGAGCAGGGCATATTGCGGGTAAATGGAGGACTGGGGATCATGGCGTATTGTGTTGATTTTTATCTTTGTAATTAATCGGTCCAGGCTGGCTGAGTTCCCCTCAACTAACCGTCTTCCTGCCGTGATCGTTCGTTTTTATAACCACATTCTACATCCCATTCGAGTTGTCCAAATAACGCTTTCACGCGGGCCTGCTCGCGCCTGGCAATGTACTCTATAAGCACTTGCGTTACCGCCGCCTTTTTCGTTTTTTCCCCACTAACCTCAAGCGCTTTGTTCAGGTTTGTCGCCAACTATGTATCCTCACACATAATGTCACATGTCCAAAAAAACCAAGTGCGACATATGTGAAGCGAGATAAGAAGAATTCAATCACTCAGGAGTGCCTTTTGCAGCCGTTGGCGCGCTTTTTTTAATTCGGGCCTATACTAAAAAGTGCAATGGACTGTTTTATATTTTAAATATAAAATATATATACTTGTAATATAAGTATTTCAAACATATAATCAAGCCTGTGACCGGATGACGAAGCGACTGAAATGCGCATTGCTTGTTTAGGAGGTGGCCCGGCGGGGCTCTATTTCGCTATTTCTGTAAAGCTAAGGCGGCCCAATACAGAAGTGGTCGTGCTGGAGCGCAACAAGGCCGATGATACGTTTGGCTGGGGCGTGGTGCTGTCCGACGAAACGCTGGACAATCTTCATCTCAATGATCCAGTCAGTGCCGCATCTATCAAAGAGCACTTTGCCTATTGGGACGATATCGCGGTTCATCACCGGGGGCGCAAAATGCTGTCTTCAGGCCACGGATTTTGTGGTATCGGCCGTCGTCAGCTACTCATTTTATTGCAAGCGCGCGCACGCGAACTGGGTGTAGACTTACGATTTGAAGTGGAAGTCGGAAGTGCCTCGGAATACGCGGACGACTACGATATTGTTGTCGCCAGTGACGGGTTAAATTCAAACACCCGCAAAGAATTTGATGCCATCTTCAAAGCAGACGTTCAGCAGTTACGCTGTCAGTTTGTCTGGCTGGGCACCAAACAAAAATTCGATGATGCGTTTACGTTTATATTTGAAGAGACCGACAAGGGCTGGGTGTGGGCGCACGCCTATCAGTTCGATGATGATACCGCTACTTTTATTGTTGAGTGTTCTCAAAGCACCTTTGATGCTTACGGCTTTGGTGATCTGGATCAGCAACAAAGTATCGCTGTCTGTGAAGAGATTTTCAAAGATCACCTCGGCGGTCATGCATTGATGACAAACGCCAATCATATCCGTGGCTCGGCATGGATACAGTTTCCACGGGTTCTGTGTGATAAATGGAGCCACAAGAACATGGTGCTTCTGGGGGATGCTTCCGCAACAGCTCATTTTTCTATAGGTTCAGGAACCAAGCTGGCACTGGAGAGTGCGGCGGCGTTAGCAAAATACGTTAGCGATGAGCCTGATCTAGATAAAGCATTCAGCCAATACGAAGATGCTCGCAGGCTGGAAGTACTACGCCTGCAATCTGCCGCTCGAAACTCGGTCGAGTGGTTTGAAGACGTAGAGCGCTACCTGCATCTCGATCCGGTACAACTTAACTATTCTTTGCTGACGCGCTCTCAACGGATCAGTCATGAAAACCTGCGCCTGCGTGACCCGCAGTGGCTTGAATCTGCTGAAAAGTGGTTTCAGGAGCAGGCCGGTGTAGAGCCTGGTAGTCCGGTTCGCCCGCCAATGTTTGCACCATTCAAGTTGCGTAACATGCAGCTTAAAAATCGGATTGTTGTGTCACCGATGGCGCAATATAAAGCGGTTGATGGTTGTCCAACCGATTGGCATCTGGTTCATTATGGCGAACGCGCCAAGGGTGGTTGTGGACTGCTTTATACAGAAATGACCTGTGTCTCACCCACCGGGCGCATTACACCGGGTTGTCCGGGGCTATACACTGAGGCGCATGAGATCGCATGGCGAAGGCTATGTGACTTTGTACATCAGGAAACCGAAGCCAAAATTTGTTGCCAGATCGGTCATTCAGGCAGAAAAGGCTCCACGCGTATCGGTTGGGAGGGCATGGATCAGCCACTAACGGAGAACAACTGGGAGTTACTGTCTGCATCGGCCATTGCCTGGTCAAAAGATAATGACACGCCGCGCGAGATGACGCGCGATGATATGGACATCGTAAAACAGCAATTTGTCGACGCCGTTGCTATGGCCGAGCGAGCAGGCTTTGACATGATAGAACTACATGCCGCACACGGTTATTTAATTTCATCGTTTATATCGCCCTTATCCAACACACGTAGCGATGAGTATGGCGGTTCACTGGAAAACCGCATGCGCTATCCACTGGAAGTATTTGCAGCAATGCGTCAGGCATGGCCTGATCACAAGCCTGTGTCTGTGCGTATCTCTGCGACGGACTGGTCCGAACACGGTATTACTCCGGAAGATGCCGTTGATATTGCTAAACGCTTTGATGCAGCGGGCAGCGATATCATCGATGTATCGGCCGGTCAAACATCGGTCGATGCGAAGCCGGTCTATGGTCGCATGTTTCAAACACCGTTCTCTGATCGGATACGAAACGAGGCTGGACTATCGACGATGGCAGTCGGTAACATTTTTGAAGCCGATCATGTGAACTCAATCCTGATGGCTGGTCGGGCTGATCTTGTATGCCTTGCACGGCCACATTTAGCTAACCCTTACTGGACACTGCATGCCGCTACCCAACTGGGTGATCGACATGAGTCCTGGCCGCTACCGTATGACGCTGGCAAAGAGCAGGCGTGGCGCCTGGCTGACCGTGCGGCAGAAATGGCGGCTCAGACATGAGTGATTTTTCTATAGATAGCGTGAGCCGCAAGCATGTTGTTATCTCCGGTGGTGGCAGCGGCGTCGGCGAGCAGATAGCAGCGCAATTTGCCAGCAGCGGTGCAAAGGTCACTATTCTAGGGCGGCGGCAGAGCAACCTCGATACCGTTGCGGCAGTAACGGGTGCCTTGCCAATTGTTTGTGATGTGACCGATGCAGGCAGCGTTGAAGCAGCAATGCAAAACGCACGAAGCGAGCATGGCCCAATCGCCATCGCTGTGGCCAATGCAGGCAGTGCTATAAGCAAACCGTTTGCAGCGACCACAGCGACAGATTTCTCCAACATGATGGGTGTGAATGCGCTGGGTGTTTTCAATCTGTGGCAATCCTGCCTTGCAGATATGCGTGAGCTGAAATGGGGCCGACTGCTGGCAATTGCATCCAGTGCGGGGCTTAAGGGTTACCCCTATGTGTCGGGTTATTGTGCAGCCAAGCACGCCGTTGTTGGTTTAACGCGTGCACTGGCGCTGGAGCTGGCGCGTACCGGTGTTACGGTTAATGCAGTTTGCCCTGGTTTCGTCGACACGCCTATGCTGGATGATTCAATCGAAAACATCGTCGCCACCACCGGCAAAAGTGCAGAGCAGGCAGCGGCACTGTTGAAAGCCAACAACCCCATGAATCGATTTATCACCACAGAAGAAGTGTCCAGCGCGGTTCTGTGGTTAGCCAGTCAGAGCAGCGGATCAATCAATGGGCAAGCCGTGTCGGTAAACGGTGGTGAAGTATGAGTCAATCGGCAAAAAAACTGAAAGACGAAGCCGGTGAGTTCGCCACAAAAAATCGACTGCGCCTGTGGCTGAAATTACTCAAGCTGACTCGACAGATTGAAAGTGAATTACGCGACAATTTGCGAGTTGAATTTGACACCACACTGCCTCGATTCGATGTCATGGCAGCACTTTATCGATTCCCCAAGGGCCTGCTTATGAGCGAGTTGTCCGGGGCCTTGAAAGTATCGAATGGCAACGTAACGGGCATTGTCGACAGATTGGTAAAGGATGAGTTGGTCATTCGATCGGCCGTGCCGGGGGATCGACGTGCCCTGCGCGTAAAACTAACGCCCGCTGGTAAAAAAGAGTTTTTAAAGCAGGCGGTTCAACACGAGCGCTGGGTTGATACTCTGTTGAGTGATATTGCCGCTGATGATGCAGAGCTGATGATAGCGCTGATTGACAAAGCCCATGCTAAAACCTATGCCAAAACTTCAAAAGAGTAGCCCTGACAATGACTAGCTGCCAAACAGATGTTGAACATTTTCAATGCAGGATTGTTGATCGTATTGCACAGGTTAACCTCAATCGGCCGGAACGTAAAAACCCGCTGACGTTTGACAGCTATGCAGAGCTGCGCGACTGGTTTCGAGCCTTAAGCTACTGCGATGACGTCGATGCAGTGGTGTTTGGATCAAACGGTGGCAATTTTTCCTCTGGCGGGGATGTGCACGACATCATTGGTCCGCTCACCAAAATGTCGATGAAAGAACTGCTGCAATTTACCCGAATGACCGGCGATCTGGTTAAAGCGATGATGCATTGCGGAAAACCTGTCATTGCTGCGGTTGACGGTATTAGTGTCGGTGCCGGTGCAATCATAGCCATGGCATCTGATATGCGAATTGGCACGCCCGAGGCAAAAACAGCCTTTTTGTTTTCACATGTCGGCCTGGCTGGCTGCGATATGGGGGCGTGCGCCATATTGCCGCGCATTATAGGGCAGGGGCGCGCGGCTGAACTGTTTTATACCGGGCGCTCAATGAGTGCAGAGGAAGGAGAGCGCTGGGGGTATTTCAATCGCATCGTTGCAGCCGATCAGTTAGAGCAGGAGTCTATGGCACTTGCGATAAGAGTTGCCGAAGGGCCAAATTTTGCGCACATGATGACTAAAACCATGTTGCAACAGGAATGGTCTATGTCGATTGATCAGGCCATTGAAGCAGAAGCGCAAACGCAGGCCCTGTGTATGCAAACGGAAGATTTCGAACGTGCCTATATCGCGTTTACTAAAAAAGAAACACCCGTCTTCGAGGGTAACTAAATGGCTGACAAGACCTACCTGCAGTGGCCATTTTTCGAAGAGAGACACCGACGCCTGTCCGAGGCGCTGGAAGAGTGGGCCTCAAAACAACTGGCCGAGCTTGACCATAGCAACACTGATGAACTGTGCAAGCACCTGGTGTCAATGCTCGGGAAAGGTGGCTGGTGTCAACATACGGCGGTCGATCCTGCTGACAGCTCCTCAACACTCGATGCGCGTAGCTTGTGCTTGATACGGGAAACACTCGCACGGCATGACGGGCTCGCCGACTTTTCATTTGCAATGCAGGGTTTGGGCACCGGTGCCATCTCCTTATTCGGTACAACTGAACAACAATCACAGTGGTTACCCGCTACGCGTGCAGGACAGGCGATAGCGGCCTTTGCTTTAACAGAACCACAATCCGGCTCTGACGTCGCCAATTCAACCATGACAGCGACACCAGACGGCGATAGCTATATCTTAAATGGCGAAAAAACCTGGATCTCAAACGGTGGTATCGCTGACCTGTACACGGTGTTTGCCCGAACCAACGATGCGCCCGGTGCCAAAGGCTTGTCCGCTTTCATTGTGCCAGCTGACGTTGCCGGGCTTACGGTTGCTGAACGGCTCGGCACCATTGCCCCTCATCCGTTAGCCAGGCTTCAGTTTAACGATTGCCGAATACCCGTTTCAGCGCTGCTGGGTGCACAAGGTGATGGTTTCAGGATCGCTATGTCAGTGCTTGATATTTTCCGTCCGACCGTTGCAGCCGCCGCACTTGGCTTTGCCCGTCGCGCACTGGATGAAGCGCTGGACAGAGTCAATGATCGGGAAATACAGGGTACAAAGCTGGCAGACCTGCAAATGGTGCAGGGGCATATCGCGGATATGTCTATAAACGTAGACGCGAGTGCATTACTTATCTATCGAGCTGCCTGGCTTAAAGATACCGGAGCACCACGTATCACCAGAGAGGCTGCGATGGCGAAACTGTTCTCTACCGAGCAAGCGCAAAAAGTGATCGATCAGGCTGTTCAGTTGTATGGTGGAGAGGGCGTCAGATCGGGCAATCGGGTTGAACAGCTGTACCGCGAAATACGTGCCTTACGAATATATGAAGGGGCTTCTGATGTTCAGAAAATCATTATCGCCCGACAAACATTGTTAGCACATCGAGGTTAATAATTATGCTTGGACCAACAGCACATACTGACTCATTCTCAAGGGATAACCTGCCGCCAACAGCGCTTTGGCCGGAATTTGTATTAGATGGCTTTGAATACCCGGAGCTATTGAATGTCGGGTATGAGCTTACCGATAAAATGGTTGAGCAGGGCTTTGGCGACAATATTGCGCTGATTGGCAACGGCCGACAACGAACCTATAAAGAGCTGACTGACTGGACTAATCGACTGGCACACGCGTTAGTCGATGATTTTAAGGTGGTGCCGGGTAATCGTGTATTGATTCGCTCTGCCAATACCCCGGCCATGGTGGCCTGTTGGCTTGCTGCAACCAAGGCAGGTGCCGTGGTCGTGAATACCATGCCGATGCTGCGCGCGAAGGAGCTATCGCAAATTGTCGATATCGCACAAATAACGCATGCCTTGTGTGACAGCCGCATGCTGGAGGAAATAGAAGAAGTATCAGCAAGCAGCGCCACATTGAAGCACCTGATGGCTTTCGATGGCACACACAATCATGATTCTGAACTTGATCGGCTGGCTCTGGAAAAGCCGGTTATATTCGACCACGTTAAAACCGGACGAGATGACGTCGCACTGCTTGGTTTTACGTCAGGCACCACAGGTGTGCCCAAAGCCACAATGCATTTTCATCGGGACATGTTGATCATTGCTGATGGCTACGCCAAAGAGGTGCTGGAAGTTGAACCGCAAGATGTTTTCGTCGGCTCACCGCCGTTGGCATTTACGTTTGGCCTGGGTGGCCTGGCTATCTTTCCGCTCAGGTTTGGTGCTACTGCCACATTGCTTGAAACCGCCAGCCCGCCAAACATGATCGAAATAATAGAGAAGCATAAAGCAACGGTTTGCTTTACTGCTCCAACCGCCTATCGATTCATGTTGGCAGCAATGGAAGAAGGTGCAGATTTGTCGAGTCTCAGAGCAGCTGTCTCTGCCGGTGAAACACTACCAGCCCCGGTATATAAAGACTGGATTGAAAAAACCGGTAAGCCAATGCTCGATGGTATAGGGGCGACCGAGATGTTACATATCTTCATTTCGAACCGCTTTGATGATCATGCCCCCGCGTGTACCGGCCGGCCGGTAACCGGCTATCAGGTAAAGGTAATTGATGATCAAAACGAACCGGTACCCCTTGGTACGGTGGGTAGACTGGCGGTTAAAGGCCCAACCGGTTGTCGGTATCTGGCGGATGATCGCCAGGCAAATTACGTGCTTGATGGCTGGAATATAACCGGCGATAGTTTTTCAATGGATGATAAGGGTTATTTGTATTTTGCCGCCAGAAACGATGACATGATTATTTCCGGTGGATACAACATCGCAGGACCAGAGGTTGAGTCAGCGTTACTGGCCCACGAATTGGTATCTGAGTGTGCCGTGGTGGGTGCCGACGATGCAGAGCGAGGGTCAATCGTCCAGGCGCATGTGGTGTTAAAGGAAGGGGCAGACGAGTCAGAGATTACGGTAAGCTCTCTACAGGACCATGTTAAGGCGACGATCGCTCCCTATAAGTACCCAAGATCAATTGTCTTTTGCGACAGTTTGCCAAAAACGGCAACCGGTAAAATTCAGCGCTATTTATTGAAAAAATAATGTTGCAGTTATTACTCGGATAACAGGAGTATGCAGTCAGTTTGATTGCGTATACATAAGCTCCTGTTCAGGCAATGTGGCCCTGCAGGGGGTGTTTTCGATCCCCGTTATTTTGAAATGATTAACGCCCTGGCCAGATTCAATACAAAAAATTTACGTGCGCAATTACCTGGAGACAGAGTGTGACAAACAGTGTTATTCATCCGACTGGCTGGAAAAAAGCCAAAGGTTACGCGAACGGTGTGTTAACAGACGATGGTTTGCTGTTCGTCGGTGGCCAGATTGGCTGGAATGCTGACCAGGTGTTCGAGAGCCATGATTTCATTGGTCAAATGGAGCAGACTTTAAAGAATATCATAGCAGTAGTCACCGAGGCGGGAGGCACGGCTGAAGACATCGTACGCCTGACCTGGTATGTCATCGATAAAAAAGAATACGCTGCCAGGCAACAGGAAGTGGGCGAGGTGTATCGACGCGTTCTGGGCCGACATTTTCCTGCAATGACTATGGTGGTGGTTGCCGCGCTGGTCGAAGATGAAGCTTTAGTGGAAATTGAGGCAACAGCTAATCTGCGGCACACTGGCTGATAGTAAAATGGTAAATGCGGCAGGTACATCCACTCATTTCTCCGTACGCCTTGAGTTCGCCACGTCCTGTAAAGCCTTTATTTTTTCCGCCAGTGCGTCCAGATCTGCTGTTCTATTTGTGGAATAGACTTTTAAAAATACTTCCAGTCCATGTCCTATGGATTGCAGCAGATTTTCAGAGTCCGGGTGTTTGTTTATAAAGTGAAGATGATAATCTCTGGGGCCTGACAGGATTAACGACCATAAGTCTTGCGCGGCAAATTCAATGTTGTCGACTTCGAGTTGATTTGCATCGACGCACTCTTGTATAAAAGCAACCAGCCCCTTGAAGGCACTACCGGGGCCGGCATCGTGGTAGCTGCTGGCAACATCCGGTCGGCGTGAGGCTTCACCCAGTACCAGTCGAGCCAGCGACAGCATGTCTGGTCGCAAAACAAAATCTGCGTATGTCCAGCTGAACTCCCAAAGACGATCAACCAAAGTGCCATCAGGTGCAGACAAAGGTGTCATGATGTGATCGCACCCTTCCTGCAAAACGGTTGCAAACAGGCGGTCTTTGTCATCAAAATATTGATAGAGCGTTGGCTTGGAGACGCCAGCGGCTTTGGCTATAGCGCTCATTGATGCACCATCAAAACCCAGTGCACTAAATTCCTGCAGGGCCGCATCCAGGATGCGACGACTTTTCATCTGGCGCTTTGTCTCACGAGTAGGCGTGGACTTGCGTGCTGTACCCGGCATCCTGTTCAGAAATTTAAACAACTGATTGTTAAACAGGTTTGGTTTTTCCAGATTACACAGATGACCGGCATCGTCGATGACTTCGAAGCTGATATCCGGTAAACGCCCGGCATTATCGATCGCATCGTACATACGCCAACTGACCTGACGAATCTCTTCAGGTGAGGCCAGTTGATCATGTTCGCCAGTCATTAGCAGAACCGGGCAGGCAATTCGAGCGTAGTCAAAGCGCTCAACCGGATTACAAAAACAGGTGAGTGCGTCCAGATACGTTTCAGAGGCAATGGCACTCATTGATTCGTGCAGTGTATTGCGCTGTTGTGTTGTTGCCTTTGGTCCTGAAATTAACTCTACTACCGCATCAGCAAAATCAGCCGGTGATTTACCCTCTGACAGAGGTACCGCACGTGCCTGCTGAAAGCGGTTACTTTCATCAACATCTGCTTCAGACATGCCGGTGCAGCCTCCCGCCAGCACCAGACCGGTGAGTAGTTGCGGGTGTCTCATTGCAAAACTGGTCGCGATCCAGCTGCCCATGCTAAGCCCGACAAGAACAAGCTTGCGTGCGCCAAAATGCTGCATGACTTTGAGGATGTCATCGCAGTGGTCGTCTATGCGTGTTTGTTTGTCGCCCAGCTTGCTATTTCCGTAACCACGTAGATCAAGTGCCGCGACATTATGAGAGTCTGCCAAAGCGGCTAGCTGAGTTTGCCAGTTAGTTGCATTGCCGCCAATGCCATGAATAAACAGTACCAAGGTCCAGCATGAGGTTTGCTTTTTCGAAGTACTCTGGACCGACAAATGTGGCGCATTGGTTATTTGAGTCGGGTATATTTTGGCGTTTGTTTGATAGGACGGCGATGCGGTTTTGTTGGCTGCGGATGCATTTTCTGCGAGCCAGTCCAGCCCGTCGTTAAAGATGGCGCGTGTACCGTCGGCAACGGATTTGCCAATAGATTCAGCTGCATCAAACTCTGCAGACCAATCGACAGCTTCTGGAGAAACCGACACCTTTGCACGGTAATTTTCGATACCGTCAATGCCCTCGATTAATGCGTATCTCAGGTTTTGATCGGTATCACTGAAGTAGGTTAATTGTTCCCGATAGACAGTGTTCTGCAAGTCAGAAAATACACGCACCACGGCACCTGTGGCATCAATTTTCAGTTCATTTTTTTTGATGTGAGGGTGCCAGCTTGATCCAAACTCACGAATATGATCCCACGCGTTTGCCGCGTGGGTCATAGTCTTTGAACATTGGACGTCGTATTTTTTCATAAGGTCTTGTTGGTGCTTACATTAAGTGGTGTATGGCCGCCATAGAGAGGTCCGTGCAGAAGCAGTGTCATTCGGTGCATCATCTATTTCATGCATGTCATACACAGACATCATCGACAGGTAGTCTTCCATTATTTCAGTGGTATAGGGCAGCATTAACGCCCCACAACGGCTGTCACGGTATATACGCTCAAGTGGCAGTGTTTTCAGCATGGACTGACCGCCGCAAGTGCGGATTGCCATGGCGGCGACTTCCTGCACTCCGTCCATTACCGCAAGCTGTGCTGCATACAAACGCATGACTTGCGCTTTAGAGGGCAGGGGCTTTGCTTCGAAAAATACAGCAGTCCACAGGGTACGCATCTCTGTCAGCTTTTGGTACATACGTGCAACCGTGGCGCGCTTGGTTGGATAGACACGACGATCAATAGGCGGTTGGCCCGGTAACTCACCACGCAAATAAGTCACGGTGAAATCATAGGCCGATTGTGCCACACCCATATAGGCGGGCGTGAGCGTTGCCATCATGGCAGGCCAGTGCGGAAGTGTTTTGATGAATACGCCAGCTGGCATCATCAAGTCTTCTTCAGACACAAATACATCTTTCAGGATCAAGTCGCGTGAGACCGTGCCACGCATACCCAGTGGATCCCATTCGCCAACAATCGATAAGCCTTCACAATCTTTATGGACGGCGAAGTCCATGGTGTCTTCATGGCGTGGTTCCTGGCCCTCAAAATGTTCGGTGCATACAATGGAGTAGTAGTCACAGTTACCAGCGAGGGATGCGAATTTTTTAAACCCGTTGATTACCCAGCCGCCATCAACTTTCTTGCAATTAGTTTTGATCGGGTCAGATGTCCAGTTAACTCCGCCTTCGGATATAGGCTGAGAGAAGATGGCATGATCATTCACCACCTTGGGAAACTGACGTTCACGCATCGCCTCAAATGCTGCCTTTTCTTCAGCGGTGAGGTGGGGCATCTCATACATAAAGCGCAGCCACATCATGGATGACGTGTGCATGTTGAACGTCAGTGCGGTAGCCCCGCAGTATTTGCCAATTTCTGCACCGATGGTGGCGTACTCGGCAAGCGAGAAACCATAGCCGCCATATTCCTCTGGTATCACCAGCTTCAGGAAGCCGTGTTCAGCAAGTTCCTTATAATTCTGTGTTGGGAATTCAGCGTTTAAATCTACCTGAACGGCGCGCTCGGCAAACCCGGGGCCCAGCTCATTGATTTTTTCCAGCATCGCGATATGGGTATCGCTGAATTTTGAGCTGTCGTAGTAGTCTTTGAATGTACTCATCATATTATCCGTCTTCAGGCAAGATCGCCCTGCAAAACACCGTCAACAACTACTGGTGTGCCGTCTAGGCTGAGTGTGCATCCGCGCATGGGCAGATCGAAGTGACCAAGGGTAAAGCGGCCTGCATACTGGTTTGAGCCAGTGGACCACAGGAAATTACCGGCCCACGCTCGGAACTCGGTTCCCTGTACATCGCGCTTGTCGTACAGGGCCATCGCCTCCCAGCGCGCCCGCGGGTTCATGCCCCATCCGACATGGCTTAAGCCGTAAGCAACAGGGTCATCCCAGGCGGCCAGATATTCGCGGAAGAGATCGGCATCCAGGTTGTCTCCACCGATATCCGTGATGAAGTCGTTTTCGATTTTTATGTCTATCGGGTTATTCAAATAGGATTTGAAGGTCAGGTTCATGTCTCCCGGTGCCATGACGATGCGACCGCTGGCAGCCCCGTTACCGGGAAAACACAGACACAGGCCACCGGGCCAGTGAGCGACACCGCCGGGGCTGGTTGAAAAGCCAGGTGTACCGCCGCAAGGCGCTTCTCGAATATCAATGATCAGATCAGTACCGGCTTTGCTTGTGACACGCATTTCATTGGCGGCTTGCAGTATCTCAATGCCGAGTTGAACCTTTGGCCCGAGTTCGGCTTGCGGCTCTGTTCTCTCCAGAATTTCAGGGTGTTCATTGCAGATGGTAAACAGCCGAACGCCCGCCTCTTCGATTTCGGGCCATTCTTCAGCGTGTATTAAACCTTCTACGGTGACATCCACAATCACCTCAACATGCTTAAGCGCTTCTACCACGTGGCGCATATGCTGGATGGCATTGGAAGCACCGGTCGATTTAACCGGCACGGGCGCAGTTTGAGGCGGGGTCGGTAAAACGATGGTTGAGTAATGCGCACCAAGATCAAACAGGGCCAGACCGCATAACTGAGTCAGTACAGGTCGTGACTGGGTTTCAGCGACCACGGCAATCTGGCTGCCATGCCCGATACCGTTTAGCTCCAGCGCCCGGCGGAATGAGGCTACCCACTTGCCTTCGGCGATTTCCTGCAACATTAAAAGCCCCCGTTGATGTCCTCTGGCTAATACTTTACTGAACGGTTTAGTAAAGTCAATATATGAAGGCGCATTTTAGAAGGCTCTTGAGATTGTTTTGTCAACTTGAATTGCCAGACGCTACCGTTGCATTGGCTCGACCGTTTCCAGTAAGTATTTTCGTGGTTTAGGAACGAACGGCACCTGATCTTCGCTATGATCTGAAGCCGGGAATTACACAGTCAGGACAACCCCAAATGAAAAACAAAATAGATCATGTAGCAGTGGGCACAGATTCGCTCGAAAAAGGCAGTGAGGTCCTGCAGGCAGTCCTTGGTGTGTCGCTAACGAAAGGTAGCAAGCACGACTTAATGAGTACTCACAACCGGGTCATGCAAGCCGGTAACGAAAGCTTCTTCGAATTAATAGCCCGGGACCCGGATGCCCCCAGTCCGCAGCGGACGCGATGGTTCACGCTGGATGACCCGCGCACACTGCAACGTCTGGCACTGAAGCCACGCTCTCTGTGCTGGGTAGTGAATACAACTGATCTGGATGCGTTGGTTGCACTCAGTCCGATTGATCTGGGTGAAATAGTCACATTCACTCGTGGTGATCGCTCCTGGAGATTAACGGTACCAGCAGACGGCCACTTGCCCGAAGCGGGTCTTCTACCGGCTTTTATCGAGTGGTCGCCTGGTCCTCACCCAAGTACTGCACAGCAAGACCTTGGTGTGACACTGGAATCAGTGAACCTGTCGCATCCTGATCCGGATCGACTGCTGGATCAGTTAAAGCAACTGCAGGTGGACCACCTCGCTACAGTGAGTCCGGGAGAGATCGGTCTTTCATTCTCTTTGAAATCACCGAAGGGACTGGTAACGATAGATTAAGTCCCGATGACCATAGCATTCTAGAAATCCGGGCTTTGTGCGCTACTGTGCCAGTAGCGCGTCCTCGGTAACTTGTAAAAACTTATTGCAGGCAAGTAGAAGTTTGTCGCTAGCAGCGCCGGTATTACTGGCATTTCAATAGTGTTCTATTTAAAAGTGCCTGCCAAAGCAGAGTTGTTTCAGGCTCATGCTTTGGAGCTGGGTTTGTAACTGCTGTTTGCGTGTACGCTGTCTATGCAATGTCATGCGAGAAAGATGTGTTCGAAGACATCCGGCTTAACGATCCGATGGATGGTTAACGCCATCTTTTGTTGGTATTTCTTTAATCTTTAATGGATTGATTCCTTCCAGACAGGCTACATTGAAACCATATTGCTCTGGATTAGAGCGTCGTTGGTGATGTGTGTAAATGCCACATTGTCGACAAAAATAATGTTTGGCGGTTTTAGTATTGAACTGGTAAAGAACCAGAAACTCCTCGCCTTCTACTATTTTTATATTGGAGAGTAAAACGGACGCGGCGATAGCGCCTCTTCTTCGGCATAATGAGCAGTCACATCGACGCAGATCTACTAATCCATCAGGCAGGTCCAGCTCTATAACTATTGAGCCACAATGACAGGACGCTCTGTGCTTCTTTTGCACCATAACGCCATCTACTTCCTTTAAATCTACACTCATCTGGTTCTCTCTATGTAGGGTAGCGTCTTATGTCTGGTTGACGAGAAATTCATGCGATGTCTGGATTGCGATGTCTGGATTGCTAGGACAAATGCCTTATTACTTTACACGGATTACCTGCAGCTACTACGTCCGGGGGTACATTTTTCGTAACCACACTACCTGCACCGATAACAGATCTGGCACCAATCGTGACACCAGGGCAAACAACACTGCTGCCACCAATCCAGGTATTTTCCTCTATGTTCACAGGTTTTGCATACTCCAGTCCAGATGCTCTTACAGCTGCGTCTGTTGGATGTGTTGCAGAATATAGATGAACATTCGGGCCAAACAGGACGTTATCGCCGATTGTTACCAGTGCTGCATCCAAAATAGTGCAGTTATAGTTCATAAAAACGTTGTCGCCAACTAATATCTGCGATCCGTAGTCACAATAAAACGGCGATTCTATCCATACATTCTCGCCGCAATGGCCAAATAATTCTCTTAGTATTTCCTCTCTCTTTTCTGTTGATGATTTTCCAGTGATGTTTAATCCTGAAAATAGATCATTTGCCTTTTTTCGTTCAGCTACCAGGCACGGCTCAAAAGCACGGTACAGCTCACCTGCCATCATCTTTTCTTTTTCCGGGCATGTCATTGGGTTTCCTCGGGCAACACAGATAACTGAACACACATGGGCTGCTTAACTATACTTCAGGACATGCTCCTGATGAAGGGGCCGTGTTAAAAGACCTGAGTTAAAATCCCCGTGTTAAAAAACCTGTGTAAAAACTCGCTGGTTGAAAGGCTCTTGGTAAATATCACAATTGGGCCCTGTTCGTCCCGGATGAACGAGCAAGTGGTTAGTTAAAATAAAGGATGACGCATAAAAAAAGGCCACCCCCTCAGGAGTGGCCTTTTCTTTTATCGCACTATCTACTGCCAGGCAACTACTAAGCTTGAAGATCAAATCGATCTGCGTTCATTACTTTTGTCCATGCAGTAACAAAATCGCGAACGAACTTTTCGCCGTTGTCGTCCTGTGCGTAGACCTCAACATAGGAGCGCAGGATGGAGTTGGAGCCAAATACCAGGTCTGCACTGGTGGCAGTCCATTTAACAGAGCCGCTCTTGCGATCGCGGATTTCAAATGTACCGTCTGATGCAGGTTCCCAGCTATTAGCCATGTCGGTCAGGTTAACGAAAAAGTCATTCGTTAATTGCCCGGGACGATCGGTGAATACACCATGCTTTGAACCGCCATAGTTGACGTCAAGTGCACGCATGCCACCTACTAACAATGTCATTTCTGCAGCAGTAAGGCCAAGTAACTGGGCGCGGTCGAGTAATAGCTCTTCCGGTTCCACGGCATACTTTTCTTTTTCAAAGTTACGAAAGCCGTCTGCTATTGGCTCAAGCACTGAGAAGCTGTCTGCATCAGTAGTGGCATCAGTTGCATCACCTCGTCCGGCAGCAAATGGTACATCGACGCTGTGGCCTGCGGCTTTGATTGCCTGCTCAAGTCCGACGTTACCGGCAAGAACGATCACATCAGCCACTGATGCCCCGCTTTCTACAGCAATTGGCTCAAGCACACCAAGTACTTTCTTCAGGCGGGCCGGTTCATTAGCCACCCAGTCCTTCTGTGGCGCAAGACGGATGCGTGATCCGTTAGCGCCGCCACGCTTGTCTGAACCGCGGAAGGTACGCGCGCTATCCCAGGCAGTTGCAATCATTTCTGCAGCAGATAAACCACTGTCTGCGATTTTTGCCTTAACAGCATTGACGTCGTATGAGGTAGAGCCCGCTGGAATCGGGTCCTGCCAGATAAGATCTTCAGCTGGTACATCAGGACCGATGTAGTTTGCTCTTGGACCCATGTCACGATGCGTCAGCTTAAACCATGCACGCGCGAAGGTGTCGGCAAAGTAGTCAGGATCTGCCATGAACTTCTGACAGATTTTGTTATAGATAGGGTCAACTTTCATTGCCATATCTGCATCGGTCATAATCGGGTTGTGACGAATTGACGGATCTGTTGCATCAGCCGGCTTGGCGTCATCCGGCATATCGACAGGTTCCCATTGATGAGCGCCTGCGGGTGAGGTGGCAAGTTCCCACTCATAGTTAAACAGATAGTCGAAGTAGCCCATGTCCCACTGGGTGGGGTTTTGAGTAAAGGCGCCTTCGATACCTGACGTGAACGCATTGGTAGCTTTAGCGTCCAGGCCAGGGTTAGCCCAACCGAAACCCTGTGCTTCAATGCCAGCGGCCTCCGGCTCTACGCCAATATTTTGTGTATCGCCGCGACCGTGTGCTTTACCAACTGTGTGCCCACCGCAGGTCAGCGCGGCAGTTTCTTCATCATTCATTGCCATGCGAGAAAAAGTTTCTCTTACATGCAGTGCAGTACGCGCAGGATCAGGGTTACCGTTTACTCCTTCAGGGTTTACATAGATCAGGCCCATGTGTACTGCTGACAGCGGGTTGTACATGGTTGATGGATCGTCGAGATTTTCATAGCGGTTGGCACTGTCTGCCAGCCACTCGTTTTCAGGTCCCCAGTTGATGTCTGTCTCGGGACCCCAGATGTCAGCGCGGCCAAAGCCGAAGCCGAAAGTTTTTAAACCCATTGATTCATAGGCCATGGTACCTGCCAGAGCAATCAGGTCTGCCCATGAAAGTGCATTGCCATGCTTCTTTTTTATCGGCCAAAGCAGGCGGCGAGCCTTGTCAAGGCTGGCGTTATCCGGCCAGGAGTTAAGCGGTGCAAAGCGAAGGTTGCCACTGCCTGCGCCACCACGGCCATCAGCCATGCGGTAGGTACCGGCCGCGTGCCAGGACATTCGAACCATCAAGCCACCATAATGCCCCCAGTCTGCGGGCCACCAGTCCTGTCCGTCCGTCATTAGCGCTTTTACGTCGGCCTTGACTGCTTCATGGTCCAGCGCTTTGACTGCACTGCGGTGATCATAGTCCGGGTCCATCGGATTGGTGCGGGCACCATGCTGATGCAGGATGTCGAGGTTTAATGCATTGGGCCACCACTTGGTGACGGGTTTATCGAGAGTGGTGTTTCCACCGTGTGCAAAAGGGCAGCTGCCCCCTACCGAATCGTCCATTTTTTTCTCCTTGCAGGATAAGACGTGTTTGGTTGTGATTAGATTTTAAATGTGTAAATCGCGCGAATGGCAATACTTGCAGTAGTATTTATCTCAGTTTCTCCGTGTCCCTCCTAGTGCTGTTTGTTGTGCTGCTGTGCGTTTGTTTACTCTGGTCACTGCTGACACGCCGGGCAAATGCCCCAGTAAATCACCTCTGCTTCATCGACCAGGTATCCGTGATCGGATTGCGGCGTGAGGCAGGGCGCTTCACCGACCGCACAGTCGATATCGATCAGAGACTCACATCGGCGACAGGCCAGATGATGATGGTTCTCAACACGATGTTCGTAGCGCGCGATTGAGCCGGCGGGTTGGATACGGCGAATCAAACCGTTTTCAGTCATGGCATTTAACGCGTCGTAGACCGCTTGTCGCGAAATAACACCCAGGTCTTCCCGAACTGCCTGACAGATCTCATCTGCTGTTGCATGCGGTGAGGCTTGCACAGAGCGATAGACAGCGAGGCGTTGAGCAGTGACCTGCAAGCCAGCTGATTTCAGGGCTTCTGATATGTCAGAACGAGTTTGAGTGGTTTTCTTCACTAGCCGAGTATGCTGCCAATTCTGGACTAAATCAATAATTGGGAGAAATGGTAATGTTTAAGAGTTCAAGTCAGGAGGTAGATTGGGATCCCGGCAAATAAGGGCGTGTTTTCAATTCGCTCGTTTATCTGTAACGGGTCGACTGGACCGGACGACAGATGCGTGGAATATAAGGCTGGTGCTGTTAGAGCGCGCGCGGAACACGGCTAGAGCGATTGGCGATATCACCGTAAAACCATGTTTGTGTATACGTTTTGAAAGTTGATTTAGAGCACGGGCTGGATGTTCACCGGGGCAACCGGGTGCTCAGCAGACAGCGACTGCCAAATCTGGCGGCGAGTGCAGAGCGGTACTCGCGGACAATAGTTAGCTTCTTAACAAATTGAAGTGCAGCAATTGAATGTGCAACAAATTGAAGTGCGGGAGTTTGCACGGGTGCGAACGCATTGCTCAATGCTCAAGCGCTCAACCCGAACTTGTCAAAGACGATAAAAGCCGGGGAGAGCGTATTCCAATACAGAAATGCGCGCAAAGCAGTCTATGGATTTTTTGCGCTAACGCGGGCACAGCCAAATAGCCTGTCACCCGTTAGTAATATTTATATATATTCTTTGGACAGCGACTGGCCTTAAAAAAACTCTTGCAAATTTCCCTCAGAAACCTGCGCCCAGCGAGGGTGTATCGACGTCTACCAGCCTGCCTCGAATGTTGTCGCTTAAAAGAGTGTCTGCTGCGTTGAGTTGCTGCAGGTATTCGGCCTGGCAGTTTCTGCCTGCTGCGACTAACTGCTCTGCGATATCGGCGACGGTCGGATCATCCAGTAGCGATGGATCTCCACCAACGGCCCAGCACGCGAGATCACCCAGTCGCTGAGTTCCGACACGATGAGTATCGAAAAACGGCGTGTCACCCTGACTGAAAAAGAACCAGCCTGCCAGTGCCACGCCCTCTGCCAGCCCTATCTTGGTCGAGAACACGGTACCTATGCCATCTACTGCTGCTTCTTCACCACCGAATATTGGCAATTCCAGCTGATCGACCAGGGCGTGTCCCAACTCATGCATCAGTACAAATACGCTGGATTTAAACGCGCTGTCTACATCATTGAACAGGTTGACGAAAAGTTCGTTTAGTTCGTGACACATGATGATACTGCCACCGGGAGCGCCACTTTCGTCGGGAAGAAAACCAGGTGGAACAAAAAACGCGTTAGCTGTTCCGCAGTCAGCGAAGCTAACGGAAATGTCTGCAGGCAAAGCAATGCTGTTGTTAAGTTGCAGAACCAGTTCCGCACTGGCCTGTGCATAGGCAAGGTCAACGCTTGTTTGCGTGGGGAATATGGCGGGAATCAAATCACCATTGTCTTCAACGACAAAATCTTCACCGAGGTCGCCCAGTGCTCCCGGATCTGCTTCATCCAGAAAGTCTGTCTGATCGTTTAGCTCGACCTGATCCGCCGGGTCCAGTTGTGGCGCCTGCATTGCCTGCTCCAGATCCCCTGCTGTGTCATCTTCAATGACTACGTCGTCGGTGGTATCAGTCGTCTGTGAGTCTGAGGAACTGCTGCTTGATCCACAAGCGGTCAGCAATGTGCTGAAAAGCAGCGCGATGCCGAACCAAAAAGATAATCCAGTTGCAGATGTATTTTTCAACGTCAGGAGCCTGTTCAAACGGAAATATAACGCCAGACCAGCCAGAGGGCGGGCAGTTTGTACTTCGATCTGCGAGTATAGCAACGTTTCAAGATTGTGTGCAGAGCAGCCCCGGATACCACAGTAGTTTTATTGTCGTCCGCAACACTGGAAACCCTGGCTGATCAACGCATGATTGTGCAGCAGATCATCGACGGCAATAACCGCCATGCTCCTTTTTAGAATGCTCCTTTGTAGAGAGCTCCTTTGTAGAGAGCTCCTTTGTAGAGAGATCCTGTGCAGAGAGATCCTGTGCAGAGAGATCCTGTGCAGAGAGATCCTATGCAGAGAGATCCTGTGCAGAGAGACCCACTGCAACTACCTGATCAGTATCCTGTTACTGCTTTTTTCCAAGGACCACATTGTAAAGCTTGCCTTCCTCGCCAGGTGGCGTTATCGATGGGGCCACATCGTCGGCAGACAGTGCTCGCATCTCGTTACTGTTTTGGATTAGCGACGAACGAAGGTCCAGCTTGTCGACCAGTTCCAGATCCTTATATGCGTTATCTTTCTTTATAGCCTGTAGCTCCACAACGACCATGTTGTGTTTGGCTCGAGCAGCGCAAATTTTTCCTTTCAAGTCGAATGTTTTGTTAAGCGATGGTATCGGCAGCAAGACGCGGATTGACTTGCCTTCAGCCAGCGACCGCGTGTCTTGTTGAGGCAGCTGTTCCGACAGCTGAAGGCCGACATACTGTTCGGAACAATCAATCACTGTGCAGCTAATTCCGGACGAGCTTTTCATCGCTGAAAAAAGTGTACCATCAAGTGAAAGCTCCATTCGCATGTGCTGTCGGTGTTCCTTGCTGGACTGTGTATCCAACAGAGGCTCCAGGTAGACGACCTTGTAGCCCTTGTAGTAGCCCCGCTTTACCATCGACCGACGAAGAACTGTGGTATCTATAACCTGGGGCCCCTGTTCGGCAGCAGCCGATACAAGCGTGATGCTATGGCCGCGTACAAACTGCCCTGATTTGCCAATTTCAGCTCTGCTGAAATAGTCCAGAGTTTTTTCAAGTTCGGACGTATCGGGCACAATCACGGAAAAGCCGGCAATCTCGGCGGCAGTCACCATGTCGCCAGACTCTTCGAATTTGAAGTGGGGCATGTCGCTGTCCAGCCCATGCACAAAGTCTCGCCCGTAGATTGGGGTTTCATTAACTTCGTAACCCAAAATCACGGTTTCAAAATCTATTTTTTCAAGATACTCCGGGTAGTAATTGACTTTTTCGCCAATCGGATAGTTCCTGATGAACTGCTTGAGTTGTCCGATGTAGCGATCTACACGCTCATCGTCTTCCTCTGTTTGCGACGCCTTCCGTAGTGAGCCAAACATAGCGAGTAAGTTACCTTGAACTTTTGAACACAGCTTCTGTATCGGGTCGACAGTTTGAAGCTTGAGCTACAGTAAATCAGCGCTTCTGCACTCTCTTACACAGATGTGATAGCAGTTGTGATTGCAGGAGGTGGGTTCCAGCGTGCCTGGCTGCGTGTTGTTAAATCTATCACCGGATAGTACAAAAAATTCAAGTGAGTCTGCTGCCTGACGCTGCATCCCTTTTACTTTACGCAGCGGTTTGGTCGACATGCTTAAATCCGTCAATCAGCTAAAGAAATACACAATGAATGGACTTGGCTGTCTTTTCGTGATCGTAGCTTTAGTGTGGGTCGTCAGCAGATTCAGCTCGAGTGAGACTGATCAACGCCCGCAGTTCGCCGCTGCGACACCTGGTGAAGTCTGGTCTATGCGGTCACCGTCAACGTTCGCAAGATCTGAAGGCAACCTTGTTGTGCACAACGGTGGTGTTTTCCACTTCAACGGATTCACCCCGCAGTTGCAGATCCAGAATACTGTCGAGCGATACGATATCGCCGCAGGCAGCTGGAGTACGGTTGCAGAAACCAATGACGCCCCGGGCTTTCCCACCGCAGTGACTCATAATGGTTTGATTGTTCACAACGGAGAAGCCTGGCTACTGGGTGGCCGCGTTGGTCCGCATCCCGGTTGGGTGACAGACAGTGTCGTAATTTTTGACCTGAATACCTTTTCCTGGCGTGATGGCCCTGTGTTGCCAGCACCCTTTGCAGGTGGAGGTGCTGCGCTGATTGACAACCGCATCCATCTCTTTGGAGGTCTGGATGATGTGGCGCGCTGTGATGTAAATACGCACTGGGTGTACGATCTGAATAATCCGGCAAACGGATGGCAGGACCTTACTCATATTGCACCGGTACCCTTGCCGCGTAACCATTTTGCCACTGCAGTTCTCGATGACAAAATCTATATGATCGGTGGCCAGATTGGACACGATAATTGCGCGTCACTGACACAACAGCGGGTACAAACAAAGTTTGTTCATGTTTATGATCCGGCAAGCAACGATTGGGATCGGCTTGCAGATCTGCCATGGGCACAGTCACATGCCGAACCATCCACGTTTGTACACGACGGTCTCATTTGGTCAATTGGTGGTGTGGTTAACGCGGAACGGATTTTGAGTTATGACCCGATTGCTGACGATTGGCTATGGCATACATCGATTGATCTTCCACGAAGGTTGCTCGCACCCGGTGCGCGTATTTTTAACAGCAATCAGCTATTTGTATTTGGGGGCGGCGCTCCGGGTACCACTGCTCCAACCAATGAGACTCTGGTAGCTTCGGTGCCGGCACTGGCAACTACGGATGAGCCGGATTTTGTACCAGAACCCAATCCGGAGCCGGAACCCGCACCAGAGCCGGAACCCGCACCAGAGCCGGAACCAGCGCCAGAGCCGGAACCAGCGCCAGAGCCGGAACCAGCACCGGAGCCCGAACCGGCACCGGAGCCCGAACCGGCACCTGAGCCCGAACCGGCACCTGAGCCCGAACCGGCACCTGAGCCCGAACCGGCACCAGAGCCGGAACCAGCACCAGCTCCTGAACCAGCGCCAGCACCTCCATCAGGCAACGTTCCGCACGCGTGTGTTGATACTGATGGTGATGGATGGGGTTGGAACGGGGTTGAGTCATGTCGAATTACAAATGACTCGTCAGGCGATGGCGCACCTTCAAGTGCTGGTGCTCCCTCAGGTGATGGCGCGCCCTCAAGCGATAGTGCGCCGCCAGCCAATGGGGATACATCAGACAAAGAGGTGGCCGTAAACAATGAAGTGTCAAACGACGACTCGATAAATGACCAGGCTGGCAAGTCGAAAGTTGGTTCTGGCACGCTGGATCTGCCAACCTTAATTTGGCTCTTCCTTATACCTGTGTTACTGCGAAGATTCGCGCTCTGAATGGACTGGCCCGGGTTATCCATGACCCGGGTTATCTATGACCCGGGTTATCTATAAAGTACCGAGCATGTCACATAGAGATTTGTTTCACAGTGCCCGTGGTTAAATGCTGAGGTTAAGTCGAAGGGCTTCTTGCGTCGAATAGTTTGTTCGATATTTGCAAAAGAAAACGCAACCACGGGGCTGTGGTATCAAAGATCTGGTGAGATGCCGTCGATTTCGTGCGGGTCGTGCGGTTAAGCCTTTGACCAGTTTTCCTCGATCACTGTACCGGCATGTCTAAACACTTTCGCAATAGGACAAAACTTCGCAAGCTCCGTTGCGACCTGCGCAAGTTCTGCTTCTGTGGCCGGTCCATCTGAAACAATATTGAGCACAATTTTAGGAAACGGCAGATCGACCTCTTCTGTTAAAAGTACACCGCGGCGATCAAAATCATATTTGGCTTCAATCTTAAGGTGGCCGATATCGATACCGAGTTTATCTGCGCATTTGATCGAAATAACATTAGTGCAACCGATCAGGGCGGCAATAGCTGTTTCGGTCGGGGAGGGGCCGGTATTGGTGCCACCACGCTCGACGGGTTCATCGATCTGAAACGCTACATCCCGCGTGGTGCAGTTCGTTAAAGAGTGTGATTTGCCGTCACCATTGATGGTCCCTGTGATGGTTGTTTTCTGTCTTATAGCCATTGCTTTCTCCAGGTTGGTTTAGAACAGGTTGGTTTAGAACAAGTTGGTTTAGAACAGGTTGGCTTGGAATTTGAGGCAGGCGCTTTGATCTGCCGATAATTTGAATCGTTACCTGTGTTCGTCGATCAGGTACGTTCGAGGCTGGCAAGCTTTTCCAACACCTGGCACACCGAAGCCGTGTCGAGTTTATCCATCCCCTGAGCCATTGCCGCATCATACACCCTGGCGCTTTCTGTAAACAGAGGAATCCGGCAACCCAGGCTGCTGGCAAATTCGCCGATGACTTTCATGTCTTTTTGCCATACATCCATTTTCATTGTCGCATTGTCGTAGTTGTTTTTGACCATCATCGGTGCACGTAACTCAAAGATTCGGGAATTGCCCGCACCTGCTTTTATAACGTTGTATAGTGTTTCTGGTTCAAGACCTGCTTTCATACCCAATACCATGGCCTCGGCGGATGCGACGTTATGAATTGCAACCAGCACATTGGCAACGAATTTCATTTTGCTGCCATTGCCAAACTCCCCAACGTAGAAAGTATGCTTTGCCATCGCTGCAAGTACCGACCGGCACTGTTCACTGGCTGACTGGTTGCCGCTCACATAGAATGATAGGTCTCCTGTCTGCGCCTGCGCGCCCGTGCCACTGACCGGACAGTCGAGCAGTATTGTGCCCGCCTCTTGTAAGGCATCATGTGCCAGTTGCTTGTCTTCGATTGCCAGCGTCGAGCACTCTATAACCAGCAGGCCGGATTTTGCCGCTGAGCTAATGCCGTTTTCACCGGTCATTACCTCGTGAAATGACGCTGTAGCGGGCAATGAAGTGATAACGATGTCAGACTTTTCAGCTACCTCACGCGGAGAGTGCCCGTCATACCCGCCTGCTTTAATCAAGGATTCAACATGCTGTGCAACGAGATCATGTCCAACAACCGTAAAGCCTGCTTTGAGAACGTTCTTCGCAAACGCTCCCCCCATAATGCCCAGGCCGATTACTCCAACGACGGGTTTATCTGATGGGGGTTTATCAGACATTAAACTGATAGGTGGCGGGTCGAAAGTTAAAGGCAGTTGAGCTTGCCTCAACGAAACCAATTGATGGAAATGGCAGATGAAAACCGATGACCGGTATCTTTTGTTGTGACACTTCGGTGAGTATGCGACGACGCGAAACTGCGGCGGCTTCTGCGTCATCATCCATTGAAAAAGCCCAATCCGGTTGCGCAAAGGATGCGACATAGTGTGCCACTGTGTCGTTTAACATCATCAGTTGCTGACCACCGCTTTCAATATGAAAGGCCAGATGTCCGGCCGAGTGCCCGTATGCCTGAACTGCAGTGACACCCGATACAATTGAATCACCGGGCTCAATAAATCTAATTCGATCAGCCAAAGGCAATGCCACCTTTTGGAACAGAGCCAGTGTCGGTTTGCGGAAATCGGCAATATTTTTACCACTTTGCCAGTAGTCGAATTCAACGCGACCATACACCACCTCGGCATTCGGGAAGGTTGGTTCACCACCGGTCATCAGGTTGCCGATATGGTCGGGGTGACTATGGCTGATCAGGACTATATCAATGTCTTCCTTTTTGTAGCCGGCAGCGGCGAGTGATTGCAGGAAGTATCCTGCGCTCGGCATTGGTGCATTTTCACCAAAGCCCGGATCGATCGCGATCAGCTTACCTGCCACCTCGATGACTGTAGTTGTAAAGCTGTGCTCAAGTTTTGGATAGGGTAGTTGATATTGTCCAGCCAGTTGTTCCACTTCTTCTGCGGTGGCATTGGTGGCCACAAACGGGTGCAGGTCTTCGCGGGTAACGTGTCCTTCAAGCAAAT
Source organism: uncultured Granulosicoccaceae bacterium (assembly GCA_964393885.1). GTDB lineage: Bacteria > Pseudomonadota > Gammaproteobacteria > Granulosicoccales > Granulosicoccaceae. The sequence continues at coordinate 26,181 of CAYMVV010000036.1, forward strand.
TAGTGACAACCGCATCACCGAGCTTAAATTGATAGATGCGTGGGCGCTCCAGAACCCGTGGTTGATCGTTTGTCATTGGACTAGAGGCTCCGGATAGTTGTTCGCTTCAGTAGGGTTTAAAAGTTTTGTACTTATCAATAATTGCCGTCTGGACTTGCTCTCTGACTTGCTCTCTGGACTTGCTGTCAGTCTTCTTTAGACGCTTTCGGTCTGTTTGACAGCACGTGTTCTTTGGCAAGGCGATTTGCAAGACCTGCGTCGCCGGATGCAATAGCATCGATAATTGGTAAATGAGAATCAGCCAGATCCATCAGGTTACGACGACTGCGGGTAACGTTGGTCATGGTGCGCGCCTGAACGTTCAGGTTTTCCCAAAGATCAAGCAGAATTGTATTGCCGCTGGCTTCAACAATACTTCGATGAAAATGAGAATTTTCGCCCGCGAAAGCGGTTGAGTCTTCTTCGCGGGCTGCCTTCTTCATGGCGCGGACAATCTCTTTAAGCCGCGACTTTAAAGCGACGCCTTTCTCTGTGGCGAGCTGTGTCGCATAGGATTCCAGCTGTGCACGTACATCATACAACTGGCACAGTTCGTCATTGGTTATGGTTCTGACCCGCGCGCCTTTGTTGGGCAGTGTCTCGATGACGCCCATCGCTTCGAGTTCACGCAGTGCTTCTCGCACCGGCGCCTGGCTGGTAGCAAACTCCGCTGCAATGCGCAACTCAATCAGGCGCGCCCCCGGGGATAGCTCTCCGCGCATTATTCGATCAAGCAGCTGATCGCGTATCTGCTGAGATAATGAGATCCGCGCCAGCGGGTTGGTGGATACCATAGAAAAGTCGCCGTGATAATGTCTGGATGATATCTTGATTTGGCTTTGGTGAAAATAAATTATCAACGATTATCGATAATTATTGACACGCTCCGACAGGTTGAAATAGTCTTGTTAACAATCAGGCATTGTACCGGAGTGTTGGGCGACAATCGCCGAATTGGCATTTACCTGTCATCAGCGGACGGTAAAGGCTGCATACACGGGGGAGTTGAACATGGAAAACCATGCAGGTGTCACGACATCGAGTCAGATGCCAATACCGGAAAAAATGAAAGCCTGGGTTATCGGCGACCCTGATGAGCTGACGCTGATTGAAAAGCCGGTACCGGTACCCGGGCAGGCACACATACTAATCCGCATAGACGCAGTAGCTATCTGTGCGACAGACCTTGAAATTATTCACTACGGCACCCCGGCGCTGATAGAAGGCGGAGCGCCGTTTAATAAAAACTTCACGCCCGGCCACGAATACATGGGCACAGTGGCCGCACTGGGCGAGGGTGTGGATGAATTTGCAATTGGTGATCGAGTCACGGTAGAGATTCACGCTGGCTGCGGGCAGTGCAAACGCTGTCGGCAGGGAATGTACACCTCTTGTCTCAACTATGGTCAGAACTATGGTGACGTCAAGAAAAACCATCGTGCAAACGGCTTCACTACTGACGGCGGTTTTACTGAATACGCCGTAAACCACATCAATACAGTGATCAAAGTGCCCGACACCATGTCTGACGAGGAGGCCACACTTGTGGTGACTGCAGGCACCTCTATGTACGGATTAACTGAACTCGGTGGCCTGGTAGCCGGTGAAAGTGTGGTTGTTATGGGGCCCGGCCCTATCGGACTATTGGCGGTGGCAGTCGCCAAATCCCTCGGCGCATCACCGGTAATCCTGACCGGCACACGTGATTCTCGATTGGCAATTGGCACCTCTCTGGGTGCGGATCACGTGATAAACGTTAAAGAGACCAATGTAGTTGATGCAGTCAAAGAGATCGCTGGTGCACAAGGGGTCGACTATGTAGTGGAGTGTGCAGGCACCGAAGCTGCGATAAACGACGCCATTCATATGACCAACCGTGGCGGAAAAATCTGCCTTGCAGCATTCCCGCATGATCCGGCCACAATCGATTTGCCGCATGTGGTTAAAAACAACATGTATATGTACGGCATACGTGGTGAGGGTAAAAGTGCCACACACAGAGCAATGGCGTTTATGGCGGAAAAAAGATTCGATGCATCGCTTATCCACACCCATACCTTTGCACTCGATAACCTGCCGGAGGCGTTGCGTTATGCGAGGGAGAGAGTTGATGATGCCATTAAGGTTGTGGTCAGAGCACGCGGTGCCGAGCAACAACTAAAGGCAGTTTCTTCATGAGTAAAGCAGCACATGGTGTTTACGCCGCATCGATTACACCGATTGATCCGGCTTCGGGCCAGCCCTCAGGCGAGCGCCTTATTCAACACAGCCAGTGGTTGATGGATCAGGGTATGACAGGTGTTGCACCGCTGGGTACCACCGGTGAAGGCAACTCACTGCCGTTGTCCTTTCGACTTGGTGTCCCTGCGCTCTTTCGCGACGCCGGTTTTTCATCAGACAAGGTAATATTCGGCACAGGCTCCTGTGCCGTTGGTGATGCCATTGCTGCAACGCGCGCGGTCATAGACGCGGGCTTTACCAATGCACTGGTGCTGCCTCCGTTTTACTATAAAAATGCTTCTGAAGATGGAGTATTCTCATACTTTGATCAGTTGATAGACGGTGTTGGTACGGATTCACTCAGGGTTTATCTATACCACTTTCCGCTACTGTCAATGACACCTGTCACCGTGCCGTTAATTCAAAGGCTGAAAAAACACTTTGGTCCGATCATCGCGGGGTTAAAAGATAGCTCGGGTGACTTTGATGGCACACTCGACTTCGTTGCCGCCGCCGACGAGTTTGATGTTTTCTCCGGTAGTGAAGCATTTCTTCTTGAGGGAATATCCAAAGGTTGTGTCGGTTCTATTTCTGCCACATCGAATGCATCTGCTGCACTTACCGCAGCCACCCTGAATGCTAACGGGTCTTCAGAGGCAGACAGCCTGCAGGAAACGCTTGCATCGGTCCGCGCAGCAATCGCTAAATACCCGCTCAGTGCTGCGCTCAAGCAAATCGAAGCCTGGCGTCGAGACGACGAAAGCTGGCGATCCGTGTTTCCACCCGGCACCTTGCTCAACGAAACACAACAGCAGGAATTAAGAGCTTCGCTGGAAGCGCTGGAGCCGGCAGCAGCGGTATTACGCGACAGACAAGCGGCCTAGCTGGAAACATCGGCCAGGCAGGCGAGAGGGGAAAACCATGGGACAACCACAGTTAGTTGAATCACCCGCCGCTGGAGATAATCCCCGCGCGCACTGGCCCGCCGAACTGCAGGCAGAATTCGAACAGGCTGGCAATAACGGTATTGTTGGTAGCGTACTGGTGTCGGAGACAGATCTGGTTCGGGTCTGGCATCTGCGGCTCGCTCCCGGTGTTCGCTGTAATTTTCATAAACACGTACTGCATTATTTCTGGTCGTGCCATACACACGGTAAAGCGCGTGGCTGGTATGACGACGGGCGTGTGCAGGATGTTGTTCATACCCCGGGTGAAACCAAACATTTCAAGTTTGGCAAGGGAGAGAGTTTTACTCATGCGGTGCAGAATATCGGTGACACCGATCTACTGTTTACCACCGTAGAGTTCATCAAAGACAGCCCGAATGATCCGATAGACATTCCGGATAGTGTTCGGCTGCAGGAAGGCATGTAAGACCTTTTCATTTCATTTTTACACGAAGAATATTTGGAGGAAAACTTATGTTCAAGAAAATGCGGGTATCTGTATTGCTGGCTGGAATGATCGCTACTTTGGCATCCGGTGCAGCACAATCTGAAGACATTACCCTGCGGATCGGATCGGGCCACCCACCCGGTGTGGTGTATGCGGGTTTGATGCAAAGCTACTTTCAAAAGGAAGTAGAGAAACGCGTCGCCGAACGAACCGAGCATACGGTCAACTTCGTTGAAGGATATTCCGGCAGTATCGTTAAGGTCACTGAAGTGCTGGAAGGTGTGCAGGATGGCATTATTGACATCGGTGGCATGTGCATGTGCTTCGAAGCATCCAATCTGCCTCTGCACGCGTTTCAGGTTATGTTGCCGTTCGGTACCATGGATCCAACTGTCAGCCTGAAGACTGCACAGGATGTCTATGCCCAGGTGCCGTACTTACAAAATGTATTCGAGGAAAAGTTTAACCAGAAGCTGCTGTCACGTATTGCAGATGGTGGATACAACCTCGGTACCAGTTTCGCCTGGGAAAACCTGTCTGACCTAAAAGGCCAGAAAATAGCCGGCGCCGGTCTTAACCTAAACTGGCTGGAGTACGGAGGGGTCACTCCGGTTCAAAGCTCTCTGGCAACTGCTTATACAGAGATGAAAACCAACGTCTACGAAGGCTGGATCATGTTCCCAAGTGCGTGGGTAAATCTCAAGTTGCATGAGCCCGGTCCTTTCTACACATTGATTGGTTTTGGTTCTATTACCTGGCACGGCTTAACCATTAATCTAGAGACTTGGAATGAACTGCCAGCTGAAGTACAGGACATTCTTGTGGAAGTTGGAAAAGACTTCGAAGAGCAGACGGGAATCGTCAACAAAGAGCGCTACGCCAAAGACGTCGACACACTTCGCGATCTGATTACGGTTAACGAGATAGACCCGGCGGTTCGCGCCGACTGGGCCAACTCACTGGCTGAGTGGCCACAGAAAATGGCCAAGGACCTCGACGCACAAGGTTTGCCTGCATCCGAGGTGCTCAAGCTGACAATGGAAGCAGCTGAGAAAAACGGCTACACCTGGCCTGTACGCTACAACGTCGAGTAATCATCTCATCGACTAGTCAGACGCAGGGGTTTGTCCCTGCGTCTTTTTTGCTCTAACCAGTATTGTTAGCGTATTTATCCTGCAGTCGACAACATCATGTTCCTGATAAAAATAACTGATCAGATAACCAAAGTGCTGATGATTCTCGCAGCGTTCTGGGCATTTGTACTGTGCTTTATAACCCTTGCAGATATTATCTTCCGCGCCATGAATCTACCTCTGCAGGGAACCAAGGAAATCATCGCTAATTCCGTGGTGATTATAATATTTCTGCAGATAGGCTTTGCTGTTCGCAGTCGTTCAATGCTGGGGGCAGATTTTCTGGTCAACAGTTTTGGTCCTAATACCAAACGCGTACTGGCGGTATTCGGGTTTCTGTTAGGTGCATTGTTTTTCGCCATTCTTTTTAAAGGCGCGATTGCCCCTGCGCTGCGGTCATTCGCAAACGGCGAGTTTGATGGTGAAGGCGCTTTACGGGTTCCTGTCTGGCCAGCCAGATTTACCATTTTGATCGGCAGCGGACTGGCTGTGCTCAACTATCTTGCACTGGCCACTATTGAAGCCTTCAACCTTAAAGTCACGGACCTGGATCTCTAAGAAGGTGTACACCACTCTTTTCCTATGCACCCTCTGCACCCTGGCTTTGGTACCTCGCTGACATGTTCGATTTTAATACCGCAACAATAATTGTCGTCATGCTATTTGCGCTGGTGTTATTGGGCGTTCATGTGGCGATAGCTCTGGGCATGACCAGTGTAGTCGGCATATACCTGGTTACCGGTAAATGGAGAATCGTCGAAGCGACACTTGCAAGCACTGCTGCAGAGGCAATGCGAGACTTCACCTTCGCCGTTATACCGTTGTTTATGCTAATGGGAGAATTTATCGGCCGCTCTGGTGCAATCACCGATATCTATCAGGCGATTAATCGCGGCGTACGAGCGCTGCCCGGCAGACTAGCGGTTGCCACAGTCATTGGTAACACCATATTTTCTTTCGTGACAGGTGTATCCATCGCATCGGCGGCAGCGTTTTCCCGCATTGCCTATCCGGAAATGAAAGCCTTTGGATATCACAAGGGATTCGCGCTCGGCGCAATAGCCGGTTCCAGTTGCCTGGGCATGTTGATTCCACCCAGTGTATTGATGATCGTTTGGGGGATACTGACCGAGCAATCCATAGGACAGCTTTTTCTGGCGGGCATTCTGCCGGGGATACTCCTCGCCAGTCTCTACATGATGTATATCATTGGCTCTGCCATCCTTCGTCCCGAACTCGTGGGCGAACAAAACAAGCTCAACAAAGCACTGGAAGTTGAGTATCAGGGAATGGAAACAGCCACTCGTTCACAGGTCTTGTTTAGTATTGCCGGTATGGCTTTTATCATTGCCGGCGTGCTGGGTGGTATCTGGTTCGGCATATTTACACCAACTGAAGGGGCGGGGGCAGGTGCGGCGCTGGCGTTATTATTTGCCATTGCCAAAGGGATGCGTAAACAACAGCTACTGGAGGCGATTTTTTCAGTCGGTAAAACAGCAGCGCCCATACTGGTGCTTTTGCTGGCGGCGGCACTTTACTCTCGTACGCTTGCAATGACCGGAGTAACAACGGCTATTCAGGACTTCTTTCTCAACTCCGGGCTATCGCCGTTCATGATTCTGGGCCTGATTGTACTGGTGTGGTTTCTACTCGGTATGGTGATCGACTCTATCTCTATTATGCTGCTCACTGTTCCAATATTCGAACCACTGGCTACAGCGCTTGGTTTTGATCGCATCTCTTTTGCCGTGATTGGCATTCTCGCGATTGAAGCAGGACTACTCACACCACCATTCGGCCTGCTTGTCTATACGGTAAAGGCATCGATTCAGGATTCATCAGTCAGTGTTAGCCAGATTTTCAAAAGCTCTGTGCCTTACTGGATCATTATGCTGGTTGGAATTGTATCGATTGTGATGTTCCCGCAAATAGCAAACTATTTGCCGCGCCTGTTGTTCTAGCCTGGTCTGGTGTTGTCAATAATAGAGGGTAATTGCTAATGACTGCCTACTGGGTTGCGAGATCCAAAGTGATAGAACCGCAGGCATACAAGCGCTACACCGATCAGGTGCCGGATATTATCTCGCGCTATGGCGGTAAAGTGCTGGCGCGCGGTGGTAACTTCAAAATTCTTGAAGGTACAGACAAGTTTCACCGCTTTATAGTCATTCAATTTCCATCACTCGCTGATGGAGAAGCCTGTTTTAATTCCGAGGCTTACCAAAAGGCTGCAGCACATAGAAGAGACGGGGCAGGCATAGTTGATTTAATTCTCGTTGAAGGTGGCGACGCCACTGATTAGTGCCGCATCAAATTAGCATATCTATTTACAGGATTTACGGACCCGCAAATGAAGACAAACGGCATAATTTTGAACGCGCAAGGCAATGCAGACGTCATGAAAATGGATTCAATTGACCTGCCATCGCCAGGTGCCGGCGAAGTCATGCTTGAGCAGACCTGTATTGGCTTGAACTATATGGATGTATACCAAAGGTCCGGTAGTTATCCGCTGGAACTGCCTTCCGCTCTTGGTTTGGAAGCAGCGGGCAAAATTGTAGAGCTTGGCTCGGGTGTTGATGATCTGGCAGTCGGGGATCGCGTAGTGTATGGCCCCGTACTCGGCGCCTATGCAAAACACCGCAATGCACCCGCAGCACGCATGATTAAAATTCCCGATGAAATCACCGATGAAATAGCCGCAGCGGTGCTGTTGAAAGGCATGACCGTAGAATACCTAATGTGTAGAACCTATCCGGTTAAAGCCGGTGAGAATGTCTTGTTTCATGCAGCCTCAGGCGGCGTTGGCCACCTCGCAGGACAATGGGGAAAACACATTGGGGCACGCATGATCGGAGTCACATCCGGAGCAGATAACTGCAAAGCAATTCTCAAACACGGCTATAGCGATGCCATTGACAGAAACACCGTGGATGTCGCTGAGCGGGTAAAAGAACTTACTGATGGTGCGGGTGTATCGGTTGTGTTTGACTCGGTGGGCAAAGCATCGTTTGATGCGTCGCTGGCTTCACTGGCACCAAGAGGCTATTTTATTTCGTTTGGTGCAACCACGGGTGAAGCGCCAGCCGTTAAACCGTCAACCCTGCAACATGGAGGTTCACTGTATTTCTGCCGCCCAACGCTTGCCAACTACGTTGCCACCCGCGAAGATCTGGTGCATTCATCCAATGCAGTTTTTGAGCTGATTAAACAGGGTGTGCTTGAGGTATCCATCGGACAGAAAAGACCACTTGCAGAAATTGTAGATGTGCATAAAGACCTGGAGTCCGGCAATACCATCGGATCGACGCTTCTGATTCCCTGACCGGTACTTGCTTTCCCAGGACCTGGGTATGTCTGTCGGGTACAGCTTACCGCTGATGCCTGTTTCTTGTGGAAGCAGGCAAGTCAGGTAAACGGAGAGCCGACCAATGATGGTAATCAACTCTGGTAATGCTGGGCCAGATACAACCAATGTTCAGTATCAATGCCAAGTCTATCGAGTGCTGGCATTTAGTTTGGCTAGTATCCAAAAAATTTATTTATCAGAAATTTTAGTTAATTTTAAGTTCCATTACCTTCGAGGATAGAGTGGTTCCTTTAGCGATTTCATACATCGATCTATCAATTTCAATAAATCCATTTTTTTTATAGAACTCAATAGCTCCAGAGCTTGACTCTAGAACAGTTATCTCCAGTGCCTGTGAACCCAATTCTCTTGATCTTTGGATAACGCGTTCAAGCAACATGCTGCCAATACCAGCTCGTTGGTGTTTTTGGAGAATGTACATCCCCCAAACATAGCATCTGTCGCTCAGACAATTAGATGCAACGCTACCAATTATATTTCCCTTATGATTCACAACCGTAAGAGCACGCTTGCCGTGTCCGATTAGCCAGGACTCTAATTCGCCAGGGCCTGATTGCTCAAGCAACTCATTCATTGCATTTTTAGATAATCTGCCCGCATAAGACTCTTGCCAGCATGTGCGATAGTGGGATGAACAAAGTTCCAGAAGTTCGAATTCTTCACTGGCAATATCTGTAAAGGAATATTTCAACTCGCATATATCCATTGGAAATCTAATACTGCGCTCTGCCGCGGTATTGTGCAGTGACCGTGTTTCTCCTAAGAACTTTAATTGTTATTGTCCTTTGCCTCTTGAACTAAGGATTTGAGTTTTGGCATATTCTCAAGGAATTCGGGTTTTTCCAGCATTATCTCAACACCTAGATCAATGCATCTTTCACAAATAAAAACACCGGGCCCGGCAATGAGTTTGAGCACCTCATGTTGCGGCTTTCCGCAAAAACTACAAAAGATATATTTATTTTTCGGCGACATATTCATCCCTCACTTAGATAGTTTGGCAAGTAGCCTGGCAGTTTACACTGCCAAAGCCACATGCATATCGAAATATATACTCGACACTTTAGTGTTTAGTAATTTAATAACACGCACAACATACCGGCTATTTCGTGCCACTATGTCGTTCTGAAAATACAGAACGTGAAAATATTGCTTTACCGGAAGGAACCTTGACAATCAACTCACCGTCACATCAACCAGAAGCCCTTATATTGTATATCGGGAGGTTCTACAAAAAAGCAAGCGACTAAAAAGTTCCAGGCAGAGAACAATATCTTTGTTTACCCTGGTGTTGCAAAAAATATTGAGTTCAGAAGCCTATAGAGCGGTATATAAGGCGCTGCACGGATTTTTTACTGGATTGAGCCTGGTGTTTCTAAGTAAGATTCAGAAAAAGTGAGTACAGCGTCTTAGATGCTGCTATAGAGGCAGCGCAGCGGTTCTGGTCCGGAATTTTATGCAACACCATGGTTCATTACGCTCGACTTGCCACAAGCGGTACCCGGACGAGTGATTCAGGTGATGCGAACGGCTGATCCGGATCTGTCGAGTGGGAGGGGCAACGTTGATGAGCCTGTTGTTCTATCTCTTGGTGAAGTTCTGATCAATGGCTGCGCATTGGGCGATGTCATTGGCACACACCGATAGCACCTCGATTCAGACATTGGCCGGAGATAACACTGCGGGCCGCTATGTCATGGTGAGAATAGCGGGGCAGGGTGCCTTGTCGCTTGTCGAAGTAGTGGTATTCGGTGTGCAGCAAGCAGCAGGATTGTTTGTACTCGAATAAAAATTATCACATTGATAATCTGGCTCATGGGCTTCGTCTGGCTGCATTTGCGAACAGTGAAATTCATGAGTCTGGGCGACTGCTAGTAGTATTTTTCGCCTACCGGGTTCGCCACGCCGAGACTAATTGCTGCAAACGCGGGCTTTGCTGGGTCAGCGGAGAATATTGCAACTGCTCCAGTGCTTCATCACGTCGTCCCAATGCATCCAGTGTGAGCAGGTAGGCATAGAAGGGTTGATCATTGTTCGGTTGCAGTGTCATAGAGGATAGAAATCGTTCAAGTGCCTGCGTGTGGTCTTTGACTCTTACATAGAGCAAGCCAAGCGCATACTGCACAGATCCCTGCTGGGCTATCGCAGCATCGTTATATCGAAATGCCAGATTCGCTATCTCTTTTTCGGCAATTGCTTCCGCCTGCAACAGCAGTTTCTCACCCTCGTCGTCGCGCTGTAACGCGCGGTAGGTATCAGCCAGATTGAGCAGGGTAGAGACGACGCCCGGCACCAGATCCAGCGCTGTGCGATACGCTTCAGCCGCTTTTTCATGGTTTGCTGTACGTTGGTAGAGCGCGGCCAGTCGGGTTTGTGACACCAGCAGGTCTTCATGTCTTTGATAGGCGTTTATATATTCGTCAACACGTTGTTGTAATAAACCACGCTCGGGGTATTGAGGCTGCTGTAGCAGATCAGCCAATGCCAGCGTTGCACTTAAGCGAACGGACTTGCTTTTGTCATTAAGGAGCGGGGTGAGGAATCTTGCGCGAGCGGCAGGTTCTGCACCGGAAAGCTGATCTATGGCAGCCAGTCGAACCACCACATCATCATCGGATAATCGACCCGCCAGTGCATCGAACGATTGCTGGTTAAAAACAGGCATGGCCTGCAGCAGCATGGCTCGCTTCATTTGCGGAGTGGATGCGAGAGACAATAGATCATGTCGCTGTTGTTCCAGTTGCTGCCATTGCTGCTGACTGCCACTCGCCTGTATTTGAGCGGCGGCGATTTGCCAGCTGGCAAAGTCTTTTTTGGGCGGCTCTTTGTTACCTCGCCACTTGTCGACTTGCGCAGCGGCCCAGGAATCAGATTCGTCAGTGTGACAGCCCGTACAGGCATTGGGTGCATCGGTAATAGTACTTAGCGCTGGAGACGGTACCGAAAAGCTGTGATCACGACGAGGGTCGACCAGCATATAAGTGGTTGCAGGCATATGGCAACTGACACAACGTGCCGCCTCGCTGGCGAGCGGATGCTGATGATGCTCCGTCACTGCAAAGACATCGGCACGATGACACTGTGCACAGACGGCATCATTACCCGGGTGCGAAATATTGTCCGCATCAAACTGCAGCACTTTGCCGCTGTGCGGGTTATGGCAATTGCCACAGCTTACCCCGGCATTGTGCATCTTGCTTTGCAGGAACGATCCGTACACAAAGACTTCTTCACGAATCTGCCCGTCAACGAAGTACTGCGGCTCAGTGACCAGTTGCGGATAGTATTGGTCTGTGAATGCACTGTGTTTGTCGTCTGCAGGCACTCGTTCGTAGGTGGTTTCTCCAAGCGGATGACGCAGACTATGGCAACGCGCGCAGGTGCGCAGGTACGGATCGTCATTTGATGAGACCGAACCCGATGCAAGGCTTGCAATAGACTCGCCCTGCCGAAACGCCCAGGTTCGATCACTGATCAGAGAGGTCAGTAAGCCGTTAGGTTGATCGGGCTTTGCCTCAGCTGCCCACTCCAGGTGCTGACTCGCCGGGCCGTGGCAGGCCTCGCAGCCGACACCGGCCTCTGACCAGCGCGATTGATAGCTCGACGGGCCTTCAGCCGTTGCGGCCTGATAACCCTTTTCATAATCGGTGGTGTGGCAATCTGCGCACTGGCTATTCCAGTTCTGGAAATAGCCGGTCCAGTGAAACGGGTTATTGTCTTCTGCAATTTCACCGGGTTGTATTTCAATCCAGCGCTGCCCGCCCTGTGCTTCAGTGCGAGTGTCCCAGGCCAGTGCAAACACCTGATATCTGCCCGGCTCAGTCTCAAGCAGGTACTGCTGTAGCGGGTAGTGCCCCAGTGTATATTTTACGGGATAGGACTGCTCCCCGTTACCGGTGCTTACGGTAATCAAATATTCATCGCGGTCGTTGCGACTGAAAACAGCTTTGCCATCGGTATAGTCAACAGCCACGTCATCGAAACTACCTTTGACAGTAACATTATTTGCCGGCGCAAACGCATGGCGGTGATCTGAACCCGCCCAGGCCTGAAACTGTTCTTCGTGGCACTCCTGACACGCTTCACTGCCTGCGAAGCTGAGGGAAGCAGTTTTATCAGTTTGACTGGTCGAAGTGTTCGGTTCCGGAATGGTCTGGTTGACACTTTGGGCGAACAGAGCATTGCTCAGCATGCCGCTCAGCAATATCAGTGGTAACGTGAGAGAACGAAAAGGCAAGGGACACACCTCGGTTGGATAAGGTGAGTGTAGCGGAGCATGCAGTGGTCGGGTAGTCAGACTGCAGCACTCTAAGTCAACCTCGGGGTGCTTTCAGGCCCTTGGTGGGCAGTGTGACAGGAGCGGCGATTCCGACAAACTCAATACAGAGCTCTCGTGTTGCCGGAATCGCCGCTAGCTGTTACTTCGTTGTCAATGTTTGCATCGGAGTTGAAGATGCATGTAGCCTTTAGATCGGCATTGCACCGGGGAAGTATTACTGTTCACAGTTTGTGAATGTATCCCCGGCGCCGGCGCCACCAACACACAGGTCCGTGCCACTACCGCCGTTCAACGCATCATTGGCATTGTCCCCGTAAATAGCATCATTACCTGCTCCTCCAGAGATGGTATCCTTTCCCAGTCCTCCGTAGATGGTGTCATTTCCCCGTCCGCCAGTGATGTTGTCATTTCCCCGTCCACCCTCGATAGTATCTACCCCTCTCCCACCAGAGATAGTATCTAATCCGTTGTCACCTGTGATGGTGTCGCTGCCATTACCGCCGGAGATACTATCCCCTCCTCTTCCACCCGAGATGATATCCTGTCCATTGCCACCGGTGACAGTGTCGGCCCCATCGTCACTGCAAATGACATCATTTCCAGCGCCGCCGATGATTACATCATTACCTGATCTTCCGACAATCAGATCCGCTCCACTTGTCCCCTGTAGTTCATCAGCGCCGTCGGTGCCAACGATCACGTTGCCAGAGAAACCCGGGGCGTCAAATACACCTGCTGACGTTTCAGTTATTTCGTAACCGTTACACGTGAGTGTCAAACCGCTGAACGCTGTCGTTTTCTTCCATACTTTTACCCAATCAATGTAGACGGTTGGATTGCCAGTACGAATCATATCTCCATGAACACCGCCACCGCTTCCATCTGGTACATTACGATTCCAGGGGTTAACAATAGTATAAGGATTGTTCGGGTCATTTGTGTTGATTCGTCCCAGAACCTGTTGCAGTTCCCACGTCAGTCGTATTGACAGAGCCTGATCAGTTGTGACCCAGTCTGCCTGGTTGATTGGAAGCTCGTAGAACATTTTATTATCAATGTAAAATGCGTACTTTTCTTCGTCGTAGTACATACCGATACGATGAAAATTTCCATCCATATAGTTTGGAATGTTTCTGAGTTCGGTGGGCAGATTAGCCATCTGCGGGCCCTCATAGGTAAACCCCAGCGGATTCCCATCGGCACCATTCAAACCCAGATCACCGCCGTTCCCGTTGCAGTCGTCCAGGCCTCTAAAAAGCTTGGCGTTGAAACCGTTATTCTGGTCTGGCACCATTTCAAAGATATCAACTTCAGATCCATCAGAGGCATCGCAGTTATATTCGGTTCCACCTCTTGCCATTAACCAAACCGCCCACCAGGCCTGAGCCGCCGGGGTAGCTTCATTTAGCCGCACTGACGCCTCTATAAATACTCCTCCGGTTGGGTCAATCCTGTAGCCATTTGTTGGTTGATTCCGTGCATCACCGTCGTCGTTATCCGTGCCCAGATAGCTATAGCGAGCCGTCGTGTCTGACGTGGTTTCCAGTTCCATTTCAAGTATTCCATCAGCACTCAGTACCGCATGGTTGTTGTCCATGGTGTCGTCACGGTCAGTTGACGGAGTGATGCCATTGCTACTGTCCCGGCCAAAGTACCATCTCCACGCTTGTGGCGATGTGTTTGTAAGACGACCATTACGTACTCTTAGCTGTTGATCGCCCGACTCGTTGTTTTGATAGATCGGGAAAAACTCTTCGTCAAAGTCCGGAGTCTCCGACCAATCAGAACGTGTTCCGATAAAACCTCCCTCCAGGCTACTGGTAGAGTTTGCACCAGTACCAAAGGTAGAGAGAAAGTCTCCTATCAACTGAGGATTACCTGTCGCTGGAATGGTTGGTTTTCTCAGAACCCCCCGATAGCTCGTAAACGCTCCTGTGGAAGAGTAGGTTTGTACATCAAATACAGTACCGGGTATCCATGCCGTGAGAGAGGACAAATCAAATCTAAACTCTGTGGACTCTGTTCCCCTGGCTGTGGTGTATAAACTGGTTAACGTGTGCGCTGACCCGGCATGTGTCCATCTCCGGTTGCGAAATTGCGAAATGGAATTGGCATCCACACGATCGTTATTGTCAAATTGCGTTTGGGTCAGCTGAAACCCAAACCCTTCAGCATCAACAATTGAGTTCGCGACGCTCCAAATGAGAGTTCTTCCAGACAATCGCAGATCAAATGCACTTGGTGAGGATTGATCCACAGGACCGGAGCCGCTCCCGCTGCCGCCACTGCCATCTCCTATGGTTATCTCTCCATCATCGGCTGTGCCTGGCGAGCTTAGGTTTTCAAAAGTGTAGGTGCCGTTGGCAAGGTTTTCACAGCTACCATTGGTTTGGTAATTATTGGAAGTACCATTGGCGCTGTTGCCCTGGCATATTTCAGCGCCCGCACTGTTTCTAACCAGCCAGTATCCGAAGTTAGCTGGGAACTGAATCCTTGCACCATCAGCAAATGGCTGTGTAGCCTGGTCTACAGGATCGGAATTTCCCCCGCCATTTCCACCGCCTATGGTGACCTGGGTGTCATCAGCGGTTCCGGCTGTGCTCAGGTTCTCAACGTTGTACGTGCCGCTGGCAAGGTTTTCACAGCGGCCACTGGTTTGGTAATTATTCGAAGTGCCATTGGAGCTGTTGCCCTGACATAATTCAACACCCGCACTGTTTCTAACCAACCAGTATCCGTGGTTAGCGGGAAACTGAATCCTTGTGCCATCGGCAAACGGCTGTGTGGATTGAGCGAACACACCGCTACTAAAGAGTAGTGCCCCCCAAAGTAAAGGGATCGATGCAAGACCAATCGAAGGGAATCTACCTGTCATTAGTTTTCTCTCTTACTGTTAAAATGGGGCATCTTTGCCGCATACTTGCTACACAGCTTTGGCATTACACGATAGTGGCAACGACCTGTCTCTTCAGTGCGGCGACGTTTTGCACAAAGAGCCATTGCACAAAGAGCCGTTGCACAAAGGTCCGTGCAACCAAGCATCTTAGTGAATTAGTTTTGTAAGGCTGTCACCTACATGGGTGACAAACAGCAGGTAAATTATTTCTGTCGTAATTTCGCAGGTATCTGCCGTTTAGGGTGTAAGCATTGGTGTTCTTCAGTCCTCGAAGGCTTTGTCACAATTCCGGTACATGTCATACATTTGACAAGGGGCTTTTCAATTTGTTTTGCCACATACCCTGCGGTTAAAGCCATGATATAAGTATCAAGGAAAATAACTATGGAATTAAAAGATGTTGTTCCGTGGGGAAGGTCGTTTGATGAATATCGAGAATTTTTTGATCTGACTGATAGCGACTTAAATAAGATGATTGTTGGCTGCGGTGACGGGCCGGCATCATTCAATGCAGAGTTAACGTCTCGAGGTGGTACAGTTGTCTCTGTTGATCCCGCATACCAATTTACAGCAAGAGAGCAGGAAAATCGTATAGAGCAAGTAAACAAGGAGATTTTGCCTCAAGTAAAAAACAATAGGCATATGTATGTTTGGGATAGTATTTCCTCGGTAGAGATGCTCGGAAGAATTAGAATGTCAGCAATGAAAATATTTCTGGCAGACTATGAAGTTGGTAAGTCTGTTAATCGCTATCTCCCTGAGTCCCTTCCAGAATTGAGCTTCAAAGATAAGCAGTTTGACCTTGCGCTCTGCTCCCACTATTTGTTCCTCTACAGCGAGCATGTGAACCTACAGCTGCATATTGCTTCGATAAGAGAGCTTTGCCGTGTCGCTACAGAAGTGAGAATTTATCCTCTTGTCTCTCTTAATGGTGAGTTGTCACAGCATCTGCCAGAGGTAATTTCACAGCTTTCAAGACTGGGGCTAGTTTGTACCAGGGAAAATGTGCAATACCAGTTTCAGAAGGGTGCCACTCAGATGTTAGTAGTTAAGCCTGTGTAAAAAATACATCATTTAGATTGCTTCACGCTCTCGCAAAATACGCAGCCTTGCACTGAGATCGAGTGTCTGCTTTTGCGTTGAGCTGCAAGTGTCCAGTAAATCGTTTGAAAGGCAGAAATTCGCACAGTTTCCCCGTTCTCCCTGCGGGGAGAATCTTTCCCATTCGTGATGTGGTTTCAATCTTTTTCTTTTTTCGCCACAAAAACAAACTCTTTTCCGGGCCGGTCTGGAGCATCCAATATATCCAGACTACTGAATCCAGTCTCAATCAACGAGCGTTCAATATCTTCTTTGCTTCGAAAACATAGTGTTGAATCTGATTTCAATACGTCACCATTTCGCTTGAAACGATATGTCGAGGTAAAAGAAACCAGGGGCAAAGATACTTCGGTGACTTCAGTCCACGAGACAACTGTACCAATACCAGGAATATCGGTTTCAGAAATTGTAGATTTTCTATTCCACTTTTCCCACGCACGCTTGTTCGGATCCCTGGATTCGAAGATCAAACGCCCATCTGACTTGACCGCTCTATGAATGTTGGAGAGATTCTCGAACCAGGCTTCATCTTCAATAAATACTTGCGCAACATTTCCTGTCATAACTGCGACATCAGCGCTTTCTTTGGGCGCCAGTGAAGAGTCACCGTGAATCCAGCTTATGCTCTCTGCACCGTGCTTTCGTTTGGCAATGTCTAGCGAGGCATTAGCCGGGTCAACTCCTGTTAGATTGTAACCCCTGCCAGCCAATAGACTTAATAACGAACCAGTTCCACAACCTATATCAAGTACTGACTTTGCGTTGCACTTTTCAATGAGCTCCATGTACAGGAGTAGATCCCCTCGATCAGAATCCAGTTCATCATATATTTCCGCTAAACGAGGGTTTGCAAATTGCTGATCAGGCATAGACTTTCCCTGCTAAAGATAACGTTAACCCTGGTTTTGCATAAAATTTCGAGTTCAGAAGCATATAGAGCAGTATATAAGGCGCTGCACGGAATTTTTACTGGATTAAAATAAAAAGGATACCCATTTTTTTAAAAATCTCAACTTATGAACTTGGGCTTGTTACCCTGATCCGTGCCATCATCCAGGTAGCGCGTTGCACCGTGAAAGACTATGGCTCTTCTTCCAGCCCAGTTGCTGACACGCCTTACGTACCCGGTACGCAGTGCCAACTAGTGACTTAAAGCTACTTTGGTAATGCTGTGTGAGATACAACCAATGTGCGATTTCAATACCCAGCCTGCCCAGTATCGGGGGTTGGTCACCGTCTATGCGCCCTTTTTGTTGCAGCAACTACCCGTTCCGATAAGTGTAGCTATAACCGTTTAATGCTGGCGCACCTCCCAAGTGTGCGTACAGTACCCGGGAACCCTTTTCGAAGAAGCCTTTTTTGGCAAGGTCTATCATTCCCTGCATGGATTTACCTTCGTATACCGGATCGGTGATCATTGCCTCTGTTCTGGCTGCAAGGCGAATTGCTTCATTGGTTTCATGGCTAGGTACACCGTAGGCTGGATAGGCGTAGTCCGGGTTGATGACGATTTCATCTTCTTTTATTTCTCTGCCCAGTTCGACCAGTGTGGCAGTGTTGTCGACAATGTCGCGCATCTGCTTACGCAGTTGCTCGGGTGTGCCTGAGCCGTCTATGCCGATCACTTTGTGTGCACGGTTATCAGCGGCGAACCCTACGATCATTCCAGCCTGTGTAGATCCGGTTACGCAACACACAATGATGTAGTCAAACTTGAAGCCGAGTTCTTGCTCCTGAGCGCGCACTTCCTCGGCAAAGCCCACGTAGCCAAGGCCGCCATATTTATGTACCGATGCACCTGCGGGAATTGCATATGGTGTTCCGCCGGCATCAGTCACTGACTGCAGTGCTTCTTCCCAGCTTTGTCGGATGCCGATATCAAACCCTTCATCAACTAGTCGACTGTCGGCACCCATGAGTCTTGTCATCAGGATATTGCCGACGCGATCGTATACGGCGTCTTCGTGGGGTACCCAACTCTCCTGGATAACCACGCATTTCATACCGATTTTGGCGGCAGTGGCGGCTACCATGCGCGTGTGGTTCGACTGTACACCACCGATCGATACCAGTGTGTCCGCACCGGACTTAATGGCATCCGGAACAATGTATTCGAGCTTGCGCAATTTGTTGCCACCCATGGCGAGCCCGGAATTGCAGTCATCTCTCTTTGCAAAGAACTCAACGTCGGCGCCAATCGCTTTCGATAAACGGGGCAGTGGCTCAATTGGGGTTTGGCCGAAGGTGAGGGGGTAGCGCTCGAATTTTTGCAGGTTCATTTCCATAATTCTCCGGACGGTTGAAGAAACCATACAATATGCGAGTTGATATGAAATGTGCTTCCAATAAATAAGGTAAAATGTGGGAAATAGTATGTAAATGCTTTTGATATTTATCGAATAAAACGAAAACTACCGGATATTTGAAGAATCTTTCATTATGGTTGAGCTTGATCAAACAGACCTGGAGCTTCTCAGGCATTTACAGGCCAACGGGCGGATGTCGAATGCCGAGCTTGCTGAGCGTATCAATGTGAGTGCACCGACCTGCCATCGCAGAACTCAGCGATTGATCGACGAAAATGTGATCACTAAGTTTCGGGCCAGCATTAATCCGGAAGCTGTCGGCTATGGTGGAATGGTGATGGTCGGTGCGGTGCTGGAGCGCTCGACACCTGAGAGCTTTGCGCAGTTTGAAGCGGCGATTGCCCGGTTTCCCTTCGTACTTGAATGTCAGTGTGTTGCAGGAGACTTTGACTACCTGATAAAGGTGCGCGTGAAGGATACGGTTGATTTTAATGAGCTACATCGCCAGCAGCTGCTTACCCTTCCGAACGTGCGACAACTGCGCAGCTTTTTTGTGCTGAAAGAAGTGGTAGACGATGCCGTGCTGGATTTTTAGCAGATTTCCTCTGCATGCCCTATGTCGTTAGCAATTAGGCGCATGAATAAATTAACAAGTGAAATTAACAAGGACATCCATTTTTTAAAAAAATCTCAACTTATGAACTTGGGCTTGTTGCCCCGATCCGTGCCATCATCCAAGTAGCGCTTTGCACTTTGAAAGACTATAGAGTCCAAACAGGACATCCATTTTAAGTAATGAGCTAGATTTCAACCCACGGAAGAATTTCTTTGACAAGGGAGTTTCAGAGATTGGGTGTCTCTCTAGATCGCTGTTTATTGATTGTTGCGGATTTAAAAACTCGACAATAACTGCAGTACTCAAATAAGGGTAGAGAAATCAAGTGATGATCAAAGCGGATAATCCGTACTGGCAAGTAGCCTGGCAAGGACACAGTTGATTCAAAACTGAGTGGGTGTTTTAGGCGGTCAGGTCGGATTTCATTAGGGCCCGTCGGGGGAACATAACCCCCCGACAATTTGAGGCCGGATATATGTCTTCATTACCCGTCTACTCATTTGATTTTTTTTAAACAGTTTTTTGAGGATTCCGAAGAGCTGTAATATCAATAAGACGCTTTTTTGAGCGTTAGAGAGAACTATTGCTTGACATAACCCGGGCGTCCATATATGTCCTTGATTTTCTTTTCTCTGGCCCCAACCATCTAAAGTTGGTTAATTTTTTAGGGAGTGGCGCTTAGATAGTAACGTTTCCTTATTCTTATCCAGTATTGAAGAAGCTTTAACGTGATCAACACTCCATAATTCCGAAAGATCAGGTACACACATACGATTTGCATCCCAAGGATATAGCAATTGCTTATTGATCGAAGTGAATGGGCCGTCGGTCTCTAACAAGATTCGATCTTGGGGAATTCGAGATACAAGGCTCTTGCCTTTCTTTCCCCTCAGCATCAACGGGCCAACACTAAACCAGCAGCCAATTTCAACTGCCCGTCTAAGCTCTTTAACAGAGCCGGAAAACCAGTGTAGGATGAAGGTGTTTTTGTATTTGAAGGGCTCTAGACAATTCATGACTTCAGTAGCTGCCTGACGACTGTGTATCGATAAAATCCTTCCCCCATGACTATCTGATAGTTTTAGGGCGTGGGTAAATACTTTTAACTGGTTCTCCCAAGAACTTCTATATCTCGATGAACCGTCAAGGCCAACTTCACCAACAAAGTCCGTTGAATGCATCCATTTTTCCAACAATGATAGTTCACCGAATCTTTGATGGACCAGCTCCGGGTGTAGGCCAAGCCCGGTTTCGATATTCGGACAATCCTTGGCTAGATGTGCAGTTTTTTCGTAAGCAGACGGAGTTGTTGTGACAGATAAGACAAACGTACCTTGTCGCTTCGTCGTAGCAACTACCTCAAAAGGGTCAGGATACAGGTCTAGATGGCAATGAAAATCCACTATGTTACACCGTGGGCTTTAAGAAAATCTTCAAGCTCCTTTAAACCACGCTGGGCTATATCATAGTAGGGTTGAATGTTTGAAATTGGCACAGAGGAAAGCCCCGCACCCATCCAGCGACGAATACCTACATCTTTTTCTTGTATGATTGCCATTGCGACTGCACGAACATCGTCAAAGCCAGAATTCTCGGAGTCCTTTTTCCCTAGGTTTTTGTATACATAAGTGGTTCTATCCACTTCTCCCCATTTATGAAATGCCGCTCTTCTAACTAAGCAGGGAACGCATCGACCACAATGGGTTTTCTTAAAGAGCAAGAATCTACCGCAGCTCGTTGACTGGTGGGCCAACTCCTTGATGAGGGATTGATTTTTGCACTCTGATAACATTTCTCCCTTTGTTTTCAATGCGTAGGGAGTATCTATTTTTAGTCCAATATCCGCTGAATCAAAAATTACCTGAATACCGGAAAGATAGGTTGGATGTGTTGTTCTTGTACTTAGGCTGCCCACTCTCATTGGGGTTAGAGGTGTGTTCAACGAAATAAAACCATTTTCTGAGACTACTAATTCAGTATTGGAGCCTTTGTGATTTTTTAAGGATGATGTTGCGAGGGCAGCATAGGCTAAGAAGGCTATAGATCGTGAACGCTGAGACGCAGGAGTTTCGCCATTCGGTACTTTAGCTTTATGACTCATTACGAGTGACTCTATGTCACTCCGAATCTTTTGTGGAAATAGCTTTTGTTTGGATTGATCACCTTGTACGACTTGGCTAATAGTGACTGGCTTTCGTCCATCTTTGACAAGGTTAATTGCACCAATAAGACTATCCATGCCACCAGAGAAAAGTGTCAAGCAATCAGCATCGAATTGTTTCTCTGGTTTTGGTGGTTTTGGATAAAAACCTCCTTCAGAAAACCTGATGATCCATCGGTCTGTGGTCAGAAAATTTAAAGTATTCTGGATGATCTCTGCTTGTGATCTCCAGAAATCTGGATCGATTACTGCAATTGTAAGGTCGAACACTCTAGTCCAGCCGTCGGGACTTTGCTTTCTGTGTCCAGCAGTATCAGCACATATCACTGAAAGTGCGATTGATAAAAAGTCCCATGACCTTGAGGTAGGGTTAATTTTTCTTTTCCTGACTACTTCTGCAATTCCGTGACCTGCATACGCTAATCTCTTGTTGTCAGGAATGGAGTAAAGCTGAACGTCAAGGTTCGATTTATGATCATCGAAATTGAACTCCTTTGGCCCGCTTACTATCTTCATCGCGTATAGTCCTCAAAAACTTCGTATGTGTCTTCTAATACACTGCGGGCTAGCAGAGTAACTTGGTTCTGAGGCAACGAGGATAGGTTGTTTCCTATTTTTTTAAATGAGGACTTAACTGTCTCGCGTACATACTCTTTTATCTGTTTTAATCGGCTTACCCCTGCTGCTGCGTTGGGTGCCTTGTCTTGTATGTGCTTCCCGACATCTAAGGCAATTCTTTGATAAATATCGGTGGCAAGAAAAGTCTCTATGACTAAATACTTGTCGTTATCATTCAGCTCCAACAAATCAGCATCGGGATTCTTATCTAATAGCTCGCTTAATGCGTCCTTGATAGATTCCCTTGAAGCCTCTGAATCTTGGGTTCCATCAATAGGCCTGACAGCTTCAATGATTGCATTTACAACATCATCGGAGTTTTTCGATTGAAAAGACAGCGCATTAAGGTGGTCAGATTGAGTGGTTGTGCGTGTGTCGGAAGATAATATTCCTGCTAAACCACCAGCAGTAGACGCAGTGCCACCCATTCTTCGCGCTGCACTTTTAGCCCCGCCATAACCTCTGGACACATATTGACGAATCCCATTACGCATATTGCTTGAGCTGCCATCGCCAGCGAAAGCACCCAATCTACTGCGCGCGCCTCCAAACCTTCCTGGAGGCGCACTTAGCGGAGGGGGTTTAGATTCTTTTGTGTTGTCTCCAGCGTTGTTATCTTCAGCTATTGATTGATTGTCGTCTTGACCAGCCTGGCCAGCATCTGGCGCTTCAGTGGGGTTGTCAGCCCAAGGCGGTACCATCGGTATCCCTGAACCGGGGCCGTTGCTTGAACTTGATGTTCCCATTATTTCTTACTCTTCTGAATTGCTTTTTTTACTGGCCCTGATACGCCTGAGTTTGTCCAAACATCAAACGGAATATCGACCCAATCCTCCTCTGCGATCTTTGGAACAATGCTAGGCTCGATCTGGCTTGCGGGGCGTTCACTCAAAAAAGCTCCGAAGCGTTTACCAACAGATTTATGTGACTGCCCAACGACGATACAGGCAGTTAATATGTCCGGCGCGCCCCATGATTGCTCGCGCGCGGCAATTTCCAGCAATTTATCCATTATCAGATTCAAATCTTCAGTTGCTAACTCATTAATTGAATCTTTAAGCGCCGTTGCCATGTCAGGTGTTTCTTTTAATGCACGCAAAATCTCTAGGCCGCTCGATGAAAGTTGTTCATGGCTAAGGAGTAATGGAGAGTGTTCTCGACTGACATATAACGCACCACGAATATCAATATCGGCTAATTTTGGCTTTGAGGCAGCCCATTGTTTAAAGAAAGTAGTATCGAATTCTGATGGCCAATCAATTTCTTTACCTTCTTCTAAGCTGGCTTCAATGCCCTTCAGAACTGACGGGAGTCCCTCATCATTACTTGCACAAGATGTCGCAATTTTTCTGTATGCTTCATCTGAACCGCAACGTTCCAATAAGAGTATTTTCGCCAGAACTGCTTCATCAATCGCGATATCTTGGGCGTTGCCTATTGCTAGGCGAATTGATATAGCATTTAGAAAACGTTTAATTAACCTGGGATTTGCATCAATGGCTGTTTCCGAAGACATTAGAGGTGCTAATCGATCAGCAAGATCGATTTGTGTGGATAATTTTAAGGGGATTTCTATATTGAGCTCCTGGGATAAACCCTCTAGAAACTGTCTATCGATACGAGCACCTTTCCAAGTTTCAGACAACTGTTTGCATATCCTCTCTCTCAGTTTCTCTTTTTCCTGTTGTTCGATATTGCTAAGGTCGATGTACAACATGCACAGGTAAGCTTTAATATCCTGTACGCCGAGTTTGGGTACTTGAATAGGTATTTGTATAAGCTTATCGAAATAGTTGGTTACTAGTTGGTCGTCAGGCATATCATGGAAGTGCTTTTTGACAGAGTGACGAATCATTTTTGTGTCGGCAGCGATCACAAAAGCGGTATTTTTCAGGAATAGAAATAGTCGCAGTGCTTCCAATGTCGATATTGCCGTTTCTGGCAAGCAGCGATCTAAATCGTCAATGAGCACAACGAGAGTAACCTCAAGCTCTTCAAGCAAACTCTCGAATCCGCTTCTAATTGCTTCAATTTCTTGAGGGGGAGATTTTCTTTTCTTGGGCTTTACTAAGCTTTGCCCTTCACGAAGGGCTTCGCTACCCGACTCTTTAGCAGACTGTAGGTCTTCTTCCGTAACTTCGCCGTCTAGTAGCGCTTCTCCCGAGCCCCAAACCCTACCGACAAGGCCACCTATAGGAAGGCCAGTTATAAGTGAGGCGGCTACACCACCAGTTGTTTTTGCCGCACGTAACCAATCAATGCGGCCTAGCAAATCCTTAGTCTTGCCAACCGCCTTTTTTTGATGTTCTGCCTCTTCTGCAAGTTTTCTGGCGATGACTTCCATCAACGCAGCTTTAGCGTCATCGTACCCCTGATATAACCAAGCATTGAACTCAACAAATATATATTTATTCTCGTCTGGATTATGATCGGTGTTTTTTAGATTGGCTTGAACAAGTTTGATCATGGACGATTTTCCGACGCCCCAGCTTCCTGAAACTCCTATAGAAACAGGTTGTCCATTTGCCCTTGCGATAATCTCTGAAACCGTAGCTGCTACGATAGAAAAATTAAGAAAATCGCGATCAGTTTCATTATCTGTCCACATAAATTTCTACCTTGATCAATTATTTCGCTAAAAACCAGCTTTTTATTCTGTAAGCTATTTTCATAGTCTCGAGACTAACCATTGCGCACCATGGCTCCACTAAATAGGAGAATGATCATGTGCTACAGAGTGCTCTTAGCCATTGTTACAATTACCATCGCCTTAGGTTCTGAGGCCATAACAGATCAAGAGCGCTCCGTGCTCCAACAGCAAGCGGTTACTGGATCCATTTGTACGTTCCAGCTTATTTGTATTAAATCTCTAATGACTGCGATGGGTCGAAATCAGACTTACTACGACCAGCGTATAACGTCCAGGTCACTTGCAATTCATGCGATGGCTAAATTGCCATACGATGTGAGCTTGCGATCATGGCAATATTGACAGTGCGTTATTTGTCGAGTGAAACTGCTTGCTATGCGAGATTTTTGTAGACACATACAACACTTCTTCCGATTACCCTCAAGCCAATTTAGAGCGTACTTTCTACCTACACTCAGTCAAAATTTGGATCCCGCCTGCGACCAGAATCTCTCACATTATTTTCACGAAAACGAGGTGGATCAGGCTCTCTTTCTGGCGCATTAGCTCCATCTAACACTTTCTTTAGGCTGTCAATTTTCTGTGATATTGCACCACCAATAAGTGCTACTGTTCCGTTTATGAAAAATGCAACTGCTAGTATCTCGTGAATCGCGCTTTTACCAACCGCGAACATAGCAAAACCAGCTAGATAAGAAAGTACAGTAACAACATAAAGAAATACTGCCATTATAAAAACCTCTGCTTTCTCTAGTAATTGTTTCCATCAAAGTATTCCGATTCCTTTTTTTGATAACGTGATTTAAATTGACACCTGTCTAAACACTTTCAATAAATCGCCCAAATAAAAAATTCAACAAGACGCCTTTACAAATCTCTTCAACAGTCAAAACCATTCTACGTTATTTGATGTCGAATCAGCCATCATTTTACCTTGCCTCACCTGTGACCACATCAATATAAACCCGCAATTCCTAAAGCGATTGAGCAGAAACTAATTCTAGCTGAGACAGACATGAAATTTCCACGTCACCAAGTAGTATAAAAGCCTAAATCCGTCGACCTACCGTTAGTGAACCGTCAATGTAGCGTTAATTGAGACATTCGGATTAACGCTAGTGTAGGAAAATTCCTACATTTGCATCTACAAGCGATCGCAAGCCACCAAATTCGTTCACACTCCATCAAGAACAATAAGAACATCCATTTTTTTCTCTACTGTGTATTCAAAGAAATCATCTTAATTCCCCGAGCCTGGCCATCATCCAAGCAGCGCCTTGCACATTGCCAGACTATGGCTCTTCTTCCAGCCCAGTTGCTTACACGCCTCACGTACCCGGTACGCAGTGCCAA
>CAYMVV010000037.1:0-4371 GCA_964393885.1 uncultured Granulosicoccaceae bacterium
GAGCACATCGATGACATTATCTGGGATATAGATCAGGCGCTATCACAAGTTAATTGACCTGAGATAGCCCTTTAAATGCAGGCCCGGAAGGGCAAACAGCCACTTTTCAGCATAAGTGGCTGCTCCACATTGGTCTACACCGGTGATCTGAAAGCGTTGGCCTCCTGGCCCTCAACAATTGTCTTCAGATAAATTTCTACGCGTCGGTTACGCTGCCTGCCAAACTCGGTCGAATTATCACTCACTGGCATATTTTCGCCCTGACCTTCAGTACGCGTACGCGGCTCTGCCACTCCTTGCCTGGTCAGAAAGGTTCTAACGCTCGAGGCTCTTCTCAGCGAGAGGCTGTGATTATATTGTTCCGACCCGACACTGTCTGTGTGACCGATGATATGAACTGCGGTATTCGGGTAATCGCTGAGGACACCAGCCACCTTGTATAAGCTGGAATGAAATGCCGGGTTAAGAGCCGAGCTGTTGGTAGCAAAAGATACTTCGCTGGCCAGATCGAGTTTCAGTGTATCTTCTGATAACCGATTAATACTGATTTCGTTGGATGCCTGTTCTTCACTCAGTTCCCTTTCGAGTTCGCGCTGTTGTTCATCCATGTACCTGCCTACCGCATTACCGGCAATTGCACCCACAGCTGCGCCTATAAAACGACCTTTATCACCATCTACCTGATGACCAAGTACCGCGCCGGCCACCGCACCAACTGCAGCTCCGGTCTGACCGCGTGTAAGCGAACCTTCATTGGCACACCCCACCGCAAGCGTGCTGGCGAGAACCAAACTGACCAGTGTGCCTCGGCGAGGCAATTTTTGCGAATGTGTCTTTCGTTGTGTGTAAGAGTATTTCATCAGCGTTTACCATGTCGTTTTGGATGGGCATGGAACCTCCCACCTCCGATCTAACTATTAACGGCAAATAGTACCTGCCGTTT
This sequence comes from uncultured Granulosicoccaceae bacterium, assembly GCA_964393885.1. Classification (GTDB taxonomy): domain Bacteria; phylum Pseudomonadota; class Gammaproteobacteria; order Granulosicoccales; family Granulosicoccaceae. Next base: position 944 of record CAYMVV010000037.1, read on the forward strand.
ATAGACAAAGGCTGAACACTTCAAAATTGACACAATAAGCCCGATTCTCACCAGACTGCTGCTACGCCAAACCCGAAACAATGCGCATCGGGTGGATAGTCCCGGCAGAAATCAGACGCGGTCAACCTGATTTACTTAACGACAATTTCAACCCGGCGATTTGACAAGCGACCCACTGCGGTCCGGTTACTTTGCACAGGGCGACTTTCACCATAGCCAACTGCAGACATTCTTGATTGATCAATGCCACCGACGTCAGACAGATAACTGACAACCGACGCCGCTCTACGCCGGGAAAGATCCATGTTTGATTCGGCAGGACCACGGTTGTCGGTGTGGGATTCCACTGTAATTTCAACTTTCCCGTTGGCCTTCATGGCTCGCACAACTTCATCCAGGATTGCCTTTGCTTCCCCGGTCAGTGCAGCGGAACCCGACGCAAAGGTTACCCCTTTTAGAATGCCGGAAAAGGCACAGCCGCTCGCATCAACCAGAGAACCGGCAACCGTATTCTCGCATCGATCAAACTCGTCCAGAATACCGTCATCATCGGTATCCCAATCCGGCGGCGGAGGCGGAGGTGGAGCAGATGCAGGTGGTGCCTCAGCAACAGTCGTGTCTTCGGCTCCCGTGTCTTCAGTGCCCGTGTCTTTAGCTACGGGAGGTGCCACAACCGCTTCGGGGTTCGGTGTCGCCACAGGCTCCGGAGTCAGATCAACCTCTGCGGTACGACCAAACCGTTTCATTATGTTAAAGCTTATATCCCGTGCATCTGCATCGTGGTTGAGAAACTCTGTCCTAATGGCGAAACCATTGTTAAAACCATATTCAACGCCGACACCAGTTGCAAAATGGGTGCTTTGCAAGCGAACAAACTCGACGTCATCACTGGAGTTGTCAAGATACCCCGCACCAGCGCGGCCATAGAGCATCAGGCCAGTCCGATTTCTCAACCCCACTTTGCCTTTGGTACTGAAGACATAGAGCAGACCACTAAGACCCGCAGTCTGATAGTCAATTGTTCCGACTTGTGCGTCCCTTGTGAGTTCGGACTCGCCGAGATATCGGTAGTAACCCTCAACGCTCAGATATCTGGTCAGATCACCGCCGACAAACACCAGGCCACCTTCGCTCGTTGAGTCGGTGACCTGAAAATTTGACTGATTAACCCGTGGCTCTAAATCAGATATGATCCCGCCACCACCGATGTAAAAAGTCTTGTCAAATTGCTGAGCTGATACAGGCAAAGTGAATCCCAGCGTTGATAGAAAAATCAGCGCCGGGACGGCAGTTCGCGTGGCACACATGTATTAACCTATGGATTCAAATTAGTATCGCTATAAACATAGCTAATTTGAGCGAATTTGTTGACTTTTTCGTCGAAAGAGTCCTGCACCGGCAAGAATTGCCATTAAGATCAGTACAGGATCAAAAGCAGTGCCGCTTGACAAACTGCACCCGCCTCCTTTGAGACCAGTCTCTACCAATGCGTTTACCAGGCCCGATTGAGGGTCAACCTCTGGTACCTGATTGTCGCCAATTCCATCATTGTTGGAATCTGGATCCAGCGAATCAGGGATGCCGTCACCGTCGGTGTCAACAAGTCCGTTGCCTTCTTCATCATCAGTCAAACCATCGTTGTCATCGTCATTATCAATTGCGTCCGGAATACCGTCGCCATCGGTATCCAGGTCACTGCCGTCAACATCCGGCTGCTGTGAATCGGGGATACCATCACCGTTTGTATCGCCGCTTTCCTGAGCATCCGCAATCCCGTCGTTGTCAGAATCCGGATCGCGTGAATCAGGAATACCATCACCATCAGTATCGACTAGCCCGTCACCTTCCTGCGCATCAGACAATCCGTCATTGTCGTCATCGACGTCAACATCATCAGTAATGCCGTCACCGTCGGTGTCAGTACTGACGTCGGAATTAGCTGGTTCCTGCGAGTCGGGTATACCATCACCATCCGTATCACCGTTCTCGTCTTCATCAGCAATGCCATCATTATCTGAGTCCGTATCAAGAGAATCGGGTATGCCATCACCATCCGTGTCGAGCAATCCATCACCTTCTTCCAGATCAGACAAGCCATCGTTATCGTCGTCTGTATCGACGTTATCGTGCAGGCCATCACCATCGGAATCGATAAACAGGATTTCCGGGTCGATTGAGTCTTCTATTCCGTCCAGATCTACGTCGGTACATCCGGATGTGGTGATGGTCCAGCTGACGGGCTCAGAGGTGTCTGATCCGCCCTGTCCTGTACCCGATGTATCACGCAAAATCGCCGTGACCTGCGAAGTCATTCCAGCCGGTGTGCCCGGCCTTAAACGATAACTCAACGTGAGCGATGGCCAGCTGACGAAAGGAAACTGAATAAAAATATCCGGATTGGTAATTCCGGTCATGCGGAAACTCAGACCCGACGTCTCACCGTCTCCATCAGTAACATTAACCGCCCATCCGGGAAGCCTGATTTCGCCGTCACACGCCGAAGCGACAGGGACGAATCCTGCTTCGAAAGAAGGGGGATTATTTGGCGCGGCGTAAGCTGGAGCCGCAATTGTGGCTGCCAGCGCAGCGACTATTGCGCTTTGAACGGCAGTGAACGCGAAATTTCTCACAGGTTGAATCCTCAACGACCTCGGTCGCAAATCTAATACAATGACGCGTATTAGAATCGATAAAGGCGTTGTACATCTTCGAACCAACCGGAATTTTTACAACGTGTTGCAGAATTCTGCAAAACCGAACCCAACACCAGCTAATTTTGATATTAGCCAATAAAAACAATGGGTTAAAATATATAACAGGACGCTGCCATGGTTTCAGGCATGATTTAATTGTAAGTTTTGTGAAACAACCTACAGCCGCATGTCTACCAGCATATCAACAACAACACGGCCAGTTTCACCACGGGTTCTTTGCAGAATTTTGACAAGCACTCAATGACGAGATTCGCCTTTATGCCTGGCTGAAATCATAGACGTTGATCCTTCAATGCAGGACCAGTGTCTCTTCGCTCGGCACGTCAAGCTCATCCAGCATCAACTCCGGCTCCGGCGACGAATGATGCAACATCATGCGCCAGCCATCAGCGCCGAGGTGGTAGATATTGGTCGATAACATCACACTGACCAGCTCGCCCCCGATGGCGATTTCCTCACGTACTAGATGGATGGCGAGATGACTGTCCTGCGTAATACGCTCATCACTTACCGAAAATTCCATATTCGGTCCGGATTCGAATATTTCCTGCCAACTGTCTTCTATCAGATCTCTGCCCTCGAGTCGTGGCGCGCCCGGGTGTATACACACGGCGGCGTCATCGTCTGACCACACAGACATCATTGCCGGCAGATCGGCATGCTCAATTGCCCGATAAAACGCTTCTTCAGCCTCTCTCGGGGTGCCGTATTGAA
>CAYMVV010000037.1:4471-20607 GCA_964393885.1 uncultured Granulosicoccaceae bacterium
TGCTCAATTGCCCGATAAAACGCTTCTTCAGCCTCTCTCGGGGTGCCGTATTGAATGTCACTCATGCGTGCGTACTCCATTGGCCCGGCAAACAGGTGACAGGCTGATCAAAAACTAGTGCCTTGCGATATCGGTTTGTATTCAGTGGCTGTCCGAGAGTGAGGGTCATGGCAAGGACGTGAGACTTTGAGTCAGATATTACGAACGATTGAGGCGAATAGTTTTTCATATTCAACGAAATGGGTCGTAATAGCGGGCCAATAGACTGCGTCCGCAGTCGATCATTCATTCTCGGACGGTCTACTGGCGACAACCGTGATTGACGGAGCTTATACATCGCCGAACAACTGCTCAAGCCGCAATTGAAATTTTTATATGAATCGGTCAGGTTTCCTGTCTATCACCTTCAAGATAGTCTGACCAAATGCGATCCCCGGCACCAAACACAAAGAAGTGGGGATTGAGCAGCGAGTCTTTGGTGTTGTAGCGTAAATCGTTCATTTCAGTGTCTGTAACATGGCCCCCCGCTTCCTCGACGATGCATTGCGCCGCACCGGTATCCCATTCGCACGTTGGACCCAGTTTGGCATATAGATCGGCTGAACCCTCTGCTACCAAACATGACTTCAGGGCGCTGCCCATAGATACGATTTTATATTGTCCCAGCCTGTTCAGGAAGCGCTGTAAAGGCCCACCCGTCAACGGTGCACTGCTTCGCGCCACCGTGACGCAGTTCTCCGAGACAGTTCGGACATTAATACTGACCGGGTCTTCGTCTGCGTGTTGCTTCCACGCCCCGTATCCGCGACACGCCCAGTAAGTCACATCAAGTACCGGCGCGTGAACGACGCCAAGAATTGGGCAGCCCTTGTCGATCAAGGCTATGTTGACGCTGAATTCACCACTATGTTTTATAAATTCGCGAGTGCCATCCAGTGGATCAACCAACCAGTAGGTACTCCATTCGTGACGCTCATCAAAGGAAACGCCGCAGGACTCTTCAGTTAAGATCGGGTACGCTGGCTCAATCTTACTCAACTTGTCAATGATTACCTGATTGGCAGCGAGATCCGCCTGGGTTAAAGGTGTGTCATCGTGCTTAGACACAACGTCAAGATCTGCCGAATCGTAAAGTTCGAGAATTTTTAACCCGGCATCACCAGCAATGCTAACAATACTGGAGACCAGCTCGATCAGATCTCCACGCTCAACAACCGACTGAGCTCTCATAACAAGTTACCCCCGGACAGGGTGGCAACCGTGCCAATGATTGGAAAATTCGTCATGAATTCCAAAGAGGTTAAAGACCGCGCCTTGCCAGTCAGCGAGGCGGGTACAGGTGAGGAAACAAGAAATACATCTGACATAGCTTTTTTACTTTTTATATGCTCGTTCAGCTCAATATCAATCAACGTCGATACTGTTTGGTTGTAAAAATACTTAAAAGATATTCCAGCGAACGCAAAGTAGAAACCACCACGGACAAACTGCGTCACAACAAGTCACGAATGTTCCCATTGTTACGAATTCTATAACTGCCGTCACTGGCCCGTTTGCCGACCACTGCAAGCATTCCGTTTAATTCAGGTGGAGTCGTGTTATTGGGCATAAGCCGCACGTCTGCGCGATAATTACCAACTTGATCGAGTTGAAAGTCTCCATCAATTTCCAGCTGGCCTTGCGTATTTGTCAATTTACCTTTGTGAAGCAATTGATCACCTTGAGGCTCCGGCACGATATCCAGTACAACCTGCCCGAGTTGCACATTAACTGCCCCCGCCATTGATGCCTGTCTCCATACAACTGATCCGCGGGTGCTTTTTAACAAATTTCTTTCAATTTCGAGTTTCACGATATCCGCGAGGACAGCGCCGCCAAATTCAACTACCGGCAATGGCAGAAACTGCTCAAGGCTTTTAGCAGGCACATTCAGACTTCCATCCTGTACTGACACGTTACCAGCCAGATTACGAAATACATCTGCTGCGCCCTCCCCGCCCAGTACTTCAAATTTTAGTCGTGCAGCGGCATTACCGGATAAAAGACGTTCTGGTTTAAAACGCCAACTCAGGTTATTAACCGGTACAGCTGGCTCAGGCGCCAAAACCTCAGCAGCAGCACCGCTCCAGACGCTGCCGTCTACACCGCGTATTATAATCGGATTAGTATTAATGTGAGGCAATACGCCAGCCGCTGGAAACTTCCAGACTACAGTGAACGCGAAGGCCAGTAAAAATAGAAAAAGATAGCCCACTACCTTCACTGATCAACCTCCAGACTGAGCCGCGCACTCACTAGTCCCTCATCTTTTTTACTGACATTCATTGTCTTGATAGTTAAGCCGTAAGATTGTTCCAGTCCACCCAGGACTTGCAGCAATTTGTCAAACTCGACACTGGAAAATTGTGCCTTTGCGCCTTGTCCTCCATCGGGTGTAACTCGATCAGGTTTTCTTATTTTCGCCACGGTGATTGCATCATCCAGCAATAGATAGGGTGGTTTGTTCAGTGGCTTTCGGGTTCCACCACCACCAGGCCCACGTGCTTTCACCAATGCGGATTGCTGTTTCATCCACTGCAAATCTTCCTGCTGAGCCGCAATAGATGTTTTACGAGCGGCAATACCAGTATTAAGGGGCTCGATTACCAATAAATACAGCAGCGCACCGATAGATACCAAGGCTGTCACCGCTACAATTACCTGCTCACGTGGCGTCTGATTTACATACCAGTTCTGGATACTCATGATCGGTTCTCCACTCGCATTCTGGCTTTTATTCGTTCACGTTCCTTGTTGGCAGACAGCACATTGGCTGACAGATTTTTTTCCAGCTCCAGACGCGATTTTATTTTGTCGACGTCCGGTAGAGACGATGCCTCAAATTCGATATCAAGCTTGCCGCTACGATAATTCAGACTTTTGACAGTGGGCTTGTCTACTTCTGATAACGCCGCACCGATTGCCGACATCATTGCCACAAAGCCACCATGATCAATGCCGCCATCTGTAACCTGTCTAATCCTTGATCGCATTTGTCGGACAGGATCATTTTCCGGGCGACTGACTTCGGGAAACGTGCTTTTCAACGTGCCGACTATCTCACCGCGCAGTCGTTGTTCTTCCAATCCGAGCTCATGGTATTGCATATAGGCTGAACCACCCCACAAGGCGAGCAGCGTTGCTGCCAGTGCAGCCGGCACTCGCCAGGGCTTCCAGGCCTTGCCAATATTTTCTTTTTTGTCGTAGCCGCTTTGCAGCAAATTGATTATCGATCTGTTCTTGCGCGTGTTGTATTGAGCAAGACCGCGAGAAAACAGCTCGACCTCTGTGCGCATTTCTATGGCTGGCTCCAGCGTATTCAACACTGTTTCGTCACGACCACAGACAAAGTGCAATGCGTGCTTGAGGATTTTGCTCTCATCGATACCACCAGCACCACCATAGGCGCCAATTGCAGCATCGGCCATAGAATTGGCGGCACGGTCGGTGACCTGATCCCGAATATCGCCAGCTGGTTCGGCGACACTTTCGGATACATTTTCTTCAACAGCTGGCTCTTCTTTTATGTTGGCCAGTAGCATGGGTAACATATCGACATCGCAGGAAAACCCTTTGGACTGCGACAAACGCACCGCTGCATGGCCCGAGTTGGTCATAATGGTGGCATGACCTTCATGAAAGGGTAAGGCCAGTGCCTCTGGTACCACCTCCTGCGGGTTGAGTTTTGCCCGTCGGCATTGCGCCAGAATCCAGTCCATGCTGTCCCGTGATACCACTGCAACCGGGATATGATTGTTCTTTAGCCGGCTGCCGAATGCAAAATGCGATGCTTCGATATCCTGCGCAAGTTGTTCTTCCAGCGCGTAGGGTACCGCTTTCAATGCCTTCGACAGGTTTGTGGTAGGTACTACCGCTTCTTCGAGCAAAACCTCTGTACCGGCAACCACCATGACAACTTTGCGACGCTCAGCTGCTTTCGCAGCATCCGCAAATCCGCCGTGACCATGGTTCTTCGCTGTTTTACTTTTTTCGTCACACACCGCCCAGCGTAAATAATCATCGCCAATGCGTTGCAGGTAAGTGAGTAAATACTGAGCCAATGCCGTCGACTTCCGTAGTTATGTGCTTGTTTGTTCAGGAGGGAGCAAAATCCCGGCTACCGGAAAAACGATTGACTCGTTAACCCTACAACCCGCCTCTGGATCGCCTGAGTGTCTGTAATGCACCGGTATTATCCCGAAACAGGACAGTATACTGCGTAACACTTGATTCATCTCTGGTTACAGTGACGCGGGATAGAAAATGCTGACTTGACACTGTGATATTCGCATTGTCAACTGTTTCTTCTTCGGTGTCACCTCTGGCATCCTGCTTAAACTGCTCTATGTTGTCGTAGACGAAGCCGCTTTGCTCTTCATCCTCTTCATTGCCCGTGGAACCATCATCCGGGTCTGCCTCATCAACGTTTTCATTGTTTAGCAGCGTATCAAGCAACCCGCCCCCTTCAGGACAGTCGGGAAAGTTCTGCCAGTATCCATCATCTACCACCTTCAGGTCATCAGATACTTCACTCATGTAATCAGCCAGCGACGCCAGCACGGCACTTGACGCTGTGTTCACGTTGACCGCGGTTCCTGTAGGTAAGGTAGTAATATGCGGCAGTAAGGTGTCGTAATCGTCAAGACCACCTTCATCGACAACACGGAAACCCTTCACCAGTAACAGCTCGGTAGGACTGACCATCGGGCCGTTCGCTGCCCGATAGGGTGGAGTTTGCCCGGTGTAAAAATTATCTTCAGCACCATCGGCCCCGGTGGTATCGATATTTGGATCGATCCAGTCGAGTATCGACTCCGCTTTTTGAGTGTCTATCGCCAGCGCCGACAGTAACAACTGTAACTGTTCGAACTCGGGAGGACTGGTATTTCCCTCAATATCGACGAGATTATTCAAATTAAATTTGCCATGCAGATCTATCACACAGCCTTCAACCGTGGCTCCATCCACAGGTACTGGTGGCAGACTCTGAGCCCAAAAATCTTGCGTGCTATCGGAATTGTTGCGCTCGCCTTCGACACGGTCGCGCCGCAACACGGCCATCGCAAACTTTTCACCGGCTCCAATCAGATTGATCATTTGCGTCTGGACCTGACGATTGCCCGCGCGCTGCACGGACAATTGCTGGCGCGTTGTCATGGTAGTTACGGTAATAGTAATCAATGCAACGATCAGCAATGTGGTCACTAATGCCGCTCCCTGCTGCCCTCTGCGTTGAGAACCGGGATACTGCCAGCAGCGACCACCGCACCTTTTGTAGTTCGACAAATGGGCAGTTACCCTGTTGCAGAATTTACAGGCTTCTATCTCCCGTGCTCCAACAAGAGCCAGGTAGGCGTGTGCAAACATATCAATTCGGCATTACAAAAACGCGACGCACTGAACCGAGTTTTTCCAGTTCGACTGTCGCTTCAATAGCAAGCGGCATCAGATTAAAATCCTCATCGATATTGTCCTCGGGTGGCCATTGATTCTGCCATTCACCGCCCGCATCGTAGAAGCGAAAAGTCAAGGCATCTATATCGGTAAGCAATAGCCGATCAGTGAAAGTCGCGCCATCAAAATGATCGACGTGGTACCAGTATCGCCGCAGCAGACGATTGTCCGAGTCAATGAAGTAGGCCACACGCTGTAAATCACTGCGCGGTGGCATTTGCAGGAGTGCCGGATTTGACCAGCCACCGCGTGTTACCTGTATTACGTATTCACCAGCCTCACTGACTTCCAGGCTTTTACGCTTGCCACCCAGTTCATCTATCGAGTCACGCTGTACGATTTGTTCAAAATCCTGACTAAACCAGTAGAAAGTCCGTTGCAAATCGTCATAGCGGTCTACTGTTTGCTGACTGATGTTGGCTATACGATTGACGTTAAACCAGCCCGCATACGCCACTCCACTCATGATCGCCAGTACAGCGGTGGCGACGATAAATTCAACCAGAGTGAATCCGGTTTGCCGCATTCGATGAACACGATGGCAGCCCCTGTTCACTGCTGGTTATCCGGTGCATTGCGCACTGTCAGACGGGGGTGACTCACAAATCCGGCAACAGTAACGATGGGGTTTTTGGCATCCTCAACGCGCCGGACTTCAATGTCAACACGCCGCAGATCATCGTCTTCAACTTTCTGTACATTGGTTTTCCAGAACCATTGCGTACCAAGCATCTCATCGTCTCCGCTACGGCTACCGACCTCAGGGAAGGACAGAGAAAGTTGTAATTCTGCAAGCAGGTTACTGGCAACCCATTCAGCCACCGCCCTGTCTCGCAAGCGAGCAGCATTGGACGCATTGGCACCGGCAGTTTGAATTAATGCGCCGCATATAATTGCCAGAATCGCCAAAGACACCAGTACTTCGACCAGAGTAAAACCGCTTTGCGTCTTTCGCACATTTCGGGGCAAGCGCACATTAAAGGGCAAGCCGGACCACGATTTGGTCATTTGACGGTAATTCGCAAGGAAGTATTTCACAGTGTCTCAGCTATACCCACAGTGACTGGTTGCTCAACGCCGCTGGCTACCTGCCAACGATCGTCGAGAATGCCCTTATCAATCAGAACCCGAAAGTCCGGCATGACCTCACCATTTGACAGAAACATGACATGCGGGCGAGTTTTGTCGTCGATCTTAAACGCTTCTGCGTCTTCCAGTTCAACAGCAACGCCGTCCACCTCAATTTCAAATTCAAAATTATCCGGCCATTCGCGCTTGCGGAAAACCTTGTCTTCGTAGGCAACCCATTTACCGGTACGGCCGTCGCCGTCAAGCTTCAGGAACTGATAGTCACCATCGGTGAACCGAATGCCTAGCTCGCGACTCTTGAAAATGGATTCTTCCGATGCTCGACGCATAAGTTCTGCAAGCCGAACCGACTCTGTTTTGATTTGGTCCTTTTCACCTCCTAAGTTCAAACGAGGCACGATGAGCGATGTCAGCACAGCCATCATCGCGATAACAACGATCAGCTCCAGCAGCGAAAATCCGCTGCTGCTGCGCAAAGAATTGTGAAAAGGCATCAGACGCGGCCGGTTAAGACTGCCAGTTGCCGATGTCCGCATCCTCACCCTCACCACCGCTTTGTCCATCTCTACCCAATGTGTAGATGTCAATATCGCCATTTTCACCTGGACTTACGTAAAGATATTCTCGTTGCCAGGGATCTTTGGGCAATCGATCAAGGTAACCACCCTCCTGCCAGTTTGGCGCTTCCGGATCACCAGTCGGTTGCTCGACCAGTGCTTTCAGGCCCTGATCAGTACTCGGGTAATTAAAATTTTCAAGCTTATACAACTGCAAAGCAGACTGTATGTTGCTGATTTCTGTTCTGGCTTTAGCCATTCTGGCTTTGCCGGGCTGGTTAAAAATCTTGGGAGCCACCACAGCCGCCAAAATACCAAGTATGGCAACAACTGCAATAAGCTCGATCAGACTGAAACCACTGTGTTTTGCAGGCATAGATTGCGTGCGTGCGAACTGTGGAAGGGGTTTAATGCGTGTCGGAATCATTGTGTGCTCCATAGTGTACAAATGGTTATTCAAATAGGTGTTCAACTCACAGAATGCCATCTGTCGCCAACAGGTAAACTGCGATAACACAACGCCAGGATAGCTGTGCCGCACAATTTTGAAGGCGAATTATAGCCGCTGCAAATGCGGTGCCTGTTACTGTATTGATAAACGAGTCATGAGAAAGGTTCCATTGTCTACTAAACATGCTGGCGATCCATCGCAAAATATTAAAAAAAATCTCTCCGTTTACTGGCTAGCCCTGTGTGTTGGTGTCTGCAGCCTGGTTTTTCAAGCGGCCGGCATGCAGGAACTACTGCGTTACAGCAGGCACGAAATTATCAGCGGCCAATGGTGGAGAATTTTGACTGGCAATCTGGTCCATTTGGGCTTTTCTCACCTGTTGCTCAACCTGTCTGGCCTCGCTGTTATTGTATTTCTGCTGTCACCTGCAATGCCAGTACGACACTGGGTGCTAACCGGCTTGATTAGCATGCTCGGGGTCGGCTTTGGCCTGTTGCTACTGGACCCGCAACTGGTATGGTACGTTGGGCTATCGGGTGCCTTGTACGGGCTCTTGCTTGGCGGCGCCATTGCATTTTTTCGCCACGATCGACTGATGGCTGTGCTAATCGGCGGATATACTGTCGGAAAAATCGTCTGGGAGCAAATCAACGGTCCGGTGCAAAGCAGCGAGCTGCTCAGTGGGGGCAATGTTATCGTCAATGCGCATTTATACGGCATGATTGCCGGCGGTATCACTGCCACCGCACTGGCATTGGTCAGTCATCGAAAACGATTAACACATTAAGATAACTCAAAACTACAAAAACTATTAACCCTGCAGAATTCTTAGCCGGTACGGGCCGCTTCTCCAGTAACACCATTCAGGCACGGCTCCTCATTTAGACTGGAATGTACACAAATAAACTATATCTGGTACCCGGTAAAGCTATCAACTACCGCATCGAGTATATAACTCAGACGTTTCCGTAATCCGGGGTGTTATCCCCCATCCAGCGATTCACCAAAAGTTGAGCATTGTCAGCGTTGGTCTTCTGAATATTTTCGCTCAGTTGTCTGGCAGGCTCCAGCAAATGTTTATCGCGCATAATGTCGGCAATTCGAAACTGCATGCTTCCGGTTTGTCTGGTACCCAGTAATTCTCCGGCGCCTCGCAACTGTAAGTCTCGCTCGGCAATAACAAACCCGTCTGTGGATTCTCGCATGATAGCTATCCGATCGCGTGCACGGTTACTGAGCCCCGCCTCATACATCAATACACAACTACTTTGAATCTTGCCTCTGCCCACTCTGCCGCGCAGTTGGTGTAATTGTGACAAACCCAGCCTTTCCACATTCTCGATGATGATCAGTGACGCATTGGGTACATCGACACCGACTTCTATCACTGTCGTCGCGACCAGCAATTGTGTTTCATTGTTTTTGAACGCGGTCATCGCCTGATCTTTTTCTGGCCCGCTCATGCGACCGTGCACCAGAGAAATGCTGACGTCGGTAAGCAATTCCGCCAACTCATTAAGCGTGTCTTCAGCGGCGCGAGCCTGTAACACTTCAGATTCTTCAATCAGAGTACAGACCCAGTACACCTGACGACCTTCTCCTATCGCGCAGGCCACCCGTTCTATCACCTCTCGTCGTCGGGTCGATGGTACTGCCACGGTGGTAATTGCCTGTCTGCCCGGGGGAAGTTCATCGATTATCGAACAATCCAGATCGGCGTAGGCGGTCATGGCCAATGTGCGCGGAATCGGGGTCGCAGTCATGGTTAACTGATGCGGAACCAGACCTGCAGTGAGACCTTTTTCACGCAGCGACAAACGCTGATCTACACCAAAGCGATGCTGCTCATCGACAATTGTCAGTCCAAGTCGCGAAAAACTGACATCTTTTTGGAACAGCGCATGGGTTCCGATTGCAATGTGTGTATGACCAAGTGCAATCGACTCCAGTGAATCACGCTTTTGCCGCGCACCCAGTTTTCCTTTTAGCCAGCCTATTTTTAAACCCAGCGGCTCAAACAGTTCAGCAAAACCGAGCAAGTGCTGTTCGGCCAGAATCTCTGTTGGTGCCATCACCGCTACCTGATAGCCACTATCGACCGCTATAGCCGCTGCCGCTGCGGCAACCAATGTTTTGCCGGAGCCAACATCCCCCTGTACCAATCGCAGCATGGGTTCGACACTTGCCAGGTCGGCTGCAATTTCTTCAATGACCCGTTGCTGTGCACTGGTCAATTTGAATGATAAGGAGCTCACCAGTTTGCTTCGCAATTTGTTACTTCCCTGCATAACAGGCGCGCGTTGAAGCCGGGCATGCGCGCGTACCTGCTGCATGCTGAGTCGATGCGCAACCAGTTCCTCGAGCGCGAGCCTTTGCACACAGGGATGTTGGCCTTGCAGCAATTCGTCAACGCGAACGTCAGGCGGAGGCCTGTGCACAGTCATTAACGCCTGTTTAAGTGAGATAGCATAGCCGTGAGACTCTGGCAGCAGCTCGGAAATTTCTGTCTTCTGCAGGTAGTCAAGTGCTGCGGAGGTGACCTTGCGCATAGACAGCTGGTGCAAACCCTCGGTCACCGGATAGACCGGAGTCAGAGTTTGTTCTACCGATGCCAGCTGACCGTCGAGGACTTGCCGGTACTCGGGATGAACAATTTCGAGGCTTTGCGGACCTTTTCTGATTTCGCCAAAACATCTGATTCTTACGCCTTCGCGCAGTGCCGCCTGCTGTTGCTTGTTAAAATTAAAAAAACGCAGGCAAAGTGTGCCACTGCCATCAGATATTCTGCAGATTAGTGATCGCCGCCTTCGGAAAACGACTTCACTGGATATCACCACTCCACTACACACCACCTCGGTGCCAGGTGTGAGATCAGCAATCGCCAGCTCCCGTGTGCGATCCTGATAGCGCAAGGGCAGATGGAACAGCACATCCTGTACAGTTTTTATCTGCAGCCTGGCGAATTTCTCTGCCTGCTTTGGTCCTACACCGGGTAGCTGCGTAACAGACAAGACCGATAAGTCCATAAGAATGCGCTAGTCACTGAAACGTAAAGACGAGCCTGTCGTCTATCAACAATACATAATTAAACTACTGGATTTTTAAAATAAATCGGTAAAAACCATAGCATCCGTAGAAAGGTGAGAGCCAGGGGACCGGCGCGCGGAAAGGGAAAAATATCACCGGTGACAACAACCTTCAGGCTGTTGCACGACGTACCCGTAAAACAGCCTTGAGACTGCGAACCCGCTTGATCAATCGACCTAACTGCACACGCCCCGCTATCGATAAGGTAAACGTCATCGAGGTGATGTTATCAGTGCTGCGCTCGAATCGTATGTCTTCGATGTTCGTATTCATTTCCGACATCACATTGGCAATCCTTGCGAGCGCTCCCGGTACGTTATCGATCTCGACCAGCACCGTGGTTTGAAATAACCCTCGAGCATCAGCCGCCCAGACCACCGATACCCACTCTCTGGAACGACGACGCTGGCGAGCCACATTCTGGCAATCGGCACGATGCACCAACACTCCTTTACCGGCGGTAATCATACCCAGAATATGATCTCCATGGATAGGCAAACAGCAGCGCGCCAATGAAATGATGGCATCCTCTCCGCCCTCAACAATCAGCGGCCCCGGATCAGTTTCACTCGGCAATTGCATTGGTTGTTCAACTTCGACATCGGGCTCATCACCTTCATTAAGCAACCGGGCAGCGATAACACTGGGTATGTGGTTGCCAAGCCCAATCTCATAATAGACACCGTCCATATCAGCCAGCTTCATATCAGTGAGTAAGGCGTCGATTCGAACCGGATCAACCCCCTCTATACTGGTGTTGCGTCGTTTAAGCCCACGACCCAGCAACTGCCTGCCAAAACCTATAATCTTATCGGTGCTTTGGTTTTTCAGAAAATTGCGAATGGCATTTCTGGCTTTGGGAGTCACTACAAAGTTTAACCACGAAGCGTTAGGTTGTTGCGTATCGGAGCAGATTATCTCTACGGTCTGGCCTGACTCAAGTGGCATACTAAGAGCGGCCAGTTTTCGATCGACCTTCGCATTTCGGCATCGATTGCCGATATCCGAGTGAACCAGATAGGCGAAGTCAACTGGTGTTGCGCCCACAGGTAAACGGTAAATATCGCCCTTTGGCGAAAATACAAAAATCTCGTCGGGAAACAGATCTACCTTGACGTTTTCGTAGAATTCAAGATCATTGTCGCTCGCCTGACGCATATCGACCAGATTGGCGAGCCACTGATGCGCACGCTGTTGTGCGCTGTTGGTTTGTCCTTCTTTGTACATCCAGTGAGCTGCCACTCCCGTTTCGGCGAATGTATTCATCTCTTCTGTTCTAATTTGTACTTCGATCGGGATAGCAGCCGGACTAAACAGCACAGTGTGCAAAGACTGATAACCATTGCTCTTGGGAATGGCGATGTAATCCTTGAATTGTCTCGGCAAAGGATTATGCAGTCCGTGCATAATGCCAAGCGCCCGGTAGCAGTCATCAACACTCCCGACAATGACTCTCACCGCAAACATATCGAACACGTCTTCAAATGCAGAGTTTTTATTCCGCATCTTTTGATACAAGCTATAGAGATGCTTTTCGCGCCCGTGCACTGTAGCGTTAATACCGGCGTCTTCGAGCTTGGCAATAGCAATGATTTCAAACTTCCGAACCAGCTCCAGCCGATCCGTATTTCGATTCCGAACCGCCTCGCGCAACACCCGGTGACGGGCCGGATACAAAGCGCTGAAACCAAGATCCTCAAGCTCGTTCTTCATTTTGTAGATGCCGAGGCGATTGGCAATCGGCGCATACACTTCCAGTGTTTCTCGAGCGATACGGCGGCGCTTGTGGTCTGGCATTGCACCCAGAGTGCGCATGTTATGAATGCGATCCGCTAATTTGATCAGTATTACTCTGATGTCGTCGACCATCGCCAGCAACATCTTTTGAAAGTTTGCCGCCTGCGCTTCGGCTCTCGACTTGAACTTCAAGTGAGTGAGTTTACTCAGACCGTCGACAATAGCGGCTACATCATCACCAAACGAGGTGGCAATCTCGGACACAGAAATACAGGTATCTTCGACTACATCGTGCAGTAGTGCCGCGATCACACTGCGGTGGTCCATATTCATTTCGAATACGATTTTGGCAACCGCGATCGGGTGGAAAATATAAGGTTCGCCTGAGACGCGACTCTGGCCGGTGTGAGCCTCGGCGGCCATAAGGTAGGCGCGGTAGACTTCCTCTATCTGCTCTTCGTCATAGCGCCTCTGCATTAATTTGCAGAGTTCGTCTATCTCAGATTGTCGACTCTTGCGTTTCAGCGCAGGAACAGGAGGGGCAAGTGTCGGCGTTTCAAATGTCTGTTGTTGAAGCGGGTGTTGTCTCTTCACCAGCCGCATCCTCCAAAGGCATCATCGGCGGCTCGCTTTCATGTGATTCGTTCTTTATCAGTCCCTGAGCAATTTCGCGTAATGCAATAACAGTGGGTTTATCGTTTTCGGTTGGCACCAGTGGTTCCGCGCCAATGGAAATTTTCCTCGCACGCTTGGATGCCTGCAGCACAAGCTCAAAGCGATTATCAACGTGTTCCAGACAATCTTCTACCGTAACGCGAGCCATGGGGAGATACTCCTGTTTACAAAATTCTAATGTTGATCAGCTGATGGAATATTGCCGATTCTCAAACAACCAGGTGGACTGATGCTGATTGCCTCCGAAACGGCAACCAGTTTGCAATGTTTTACAACAAAACCATTAAACAGATTTTTCAGCGCGACCTGTTATTCTAGTGACATTCCGCAAGAAAACAACCATCTACAATAATTAACGATTCTGCGTCAACCAGGATCATCCGTCACTGAATACGAAGGCAGTTCGAACGAGAGTATGTCAGTGCTACATGGGGCGCATGATGTAGCGCACCTGCAGGTGGTCAATCACGCAAGCAAGTTAGAAAGTAGTGCCTGTTGCTCGTCGGATTGACGCAACACCTCAACTCTTTTCGCCATAACGACCGCGCAGAGTTGCTCTACTGCGAGTTCAAAGTCATCGTTGACAATCAGATACTCGTAGTTGGAGAAGTGTTTCATATCGGCAACCGCCTCCTGCAAGCGCCGCTCAATAACCGCGCTTGAGTCGCTGGCTCGCCCACGCAGCCGACTTTGAAGAATTTCCCGGGAGGGAGGCACAATGAAAATACTGCAGGCCTGTGGCATCAGCCTCCTCACCTGATCTGCTCCCTGCCAATCGATTTCAAGCAAAACATCAGTACCTGCTGCAAGGGTTTTTTCGACCTCGGCCTGTGATGTCCCATACAGATTGCCAAACACTCGTGCATGCTCAAGAAATTCGCCACGCTCAATCATGCGCTGAAACTCGGCTTCATCGACAAAGTGATAATCCACACCGTCACGATCTGCCGGGCGCATGGGTCTGGTGGTATGGGAAATCGACACAGCCAGTTTGCTCATCCGCACACAGGCCTGTTTGACAATGCTGGTCTTTCCGGCACCTGACGGCGCTGACAAAACAAATAGTTGGGCTGCCATTATCGGAGCAGTTTGTGGTTCATGACTGGTCTCGGCGATTCGTCCGTTTGCAACCTGTTACTGGATTAATATGTGTGCAGTTGCTCTTTGTGCAGTTGCTTTTGTGCAGTTGCTCTTTGTGTATCGGCGGGTAAAGAGTGTGTGTACGCGTGGCGTTCGGCAAACGACAGCCATCAAAGCGCTTTACCAAGCGCTGTAGCTTTCTCTCTATAGTCTAAACCAAAGTTCAGGCGTTGACGATAAGCCTGGAATCATAAGCGTCAACATCTGCAGCAATCAGCAGCTCTACTAATCGATCGCTAATGGGCAGGCGGGTAGTCTGTTCAAAATGCAGAAACATTGGATTGGTATCAACGTCCAGAACAGCATACTCCCCTTCTGGTGTTATACGCATTTCAATAGAACAGAACCTCAGGTCGAGTGTCGCAGCTGCACGCCGACAGATCCGCTTCGCCTCCTGCGGTAATTCAATAGGACGCACATGATCACTACCATGCAATCCTGCAGGGAAATCAGCATCGATGGAATCAACCACACCAGCACAAACCGTATCACCGATCACGTAGGCACGAACCTCATCGCCGATGATATTCTCCTGATATTCCACCGGGGTAACTGGCAGGTCTGCAATATGGCGGGCAATCTCATCTACCTGACCAATATTCCACGCAGCACTGTTCCAGCCGGATGGACGATACAACAATTTTTCATCAGTCAGGCTGAAAAATGCCTGTACTCGACGAAAGTCATTACTGACAATGATTTCTGGAACGCGAATGCCCTGAGTTCGAATCATTTGCAGTTGATGAATGCGGTATCGAGAATTGATCAGCGAGTCGATCGGGTTTACCCAATAACATTCCAGTCCTCTGAAAAGACTGCCGAGAGATGCCTCTGTCTCGCGCTGTTCAACGGCATCCGGAACAGTACCAATACCACCGGCAGTGGCGACGAGGTCGTCCCACTGGCGGCAGTAAACAGAGTTGATCGCAGACAGATCAATAGCAGATTGACCATCACGATAACGTACAGTACCTGTCATAGGCAGTGCACCGTCAAACGTGACTGTCATCTCTCGGGGATAGAGTCGCGGATCGAAATAGGAAACCCGATTACCGCGCGCAACGATCTTATTGTAGATGGCGGCTGCATGCTGATCTTCAGCGGTGCCCAAAACCAGTATCATTTTGTCTCCAGTATCTCTTTGCGCGGCTAGGGTAGTCCCCACCCAAAAATAATGTACCGAGGCTGTCAGAACACAAAGGTTCACTTAGCATGACTATACGCCCACAGCTTGTTGACGAAATCTCATGCAACACGGTAGCCCCTGGCTACTTCTAATTTATGGTTAGGTACTGACTAGCTGATATCACATTCCATACCACAGACGCGAGAATCGACTAACTGGATTTTTGCCATCTGGAACTTGTTTAATCACGTCACAATTGTTGCGAATATATCCTCTTCCGCCAGTGCAACGCAGTTGCGAAACGAGTACAGATTACAGGCAGCCTGTTGCACCATCGGCAGTTACAATCGACAAACGGGATTAGTTGACGCCATGTTGCGTGTCAGACAAGGCACTGACACGCTGTTGCCTGGCAGCGGCAAAAACTACTGACTTTTAAGCTGAATTGACAATATGGTGGACGCGGCATTGCCTGCAGCCAATTCGGGAACCGACGCCAGTGCGGACCAGAAACGGCGCTGACAGCAGACAACGCCAAACGACGTGTCCGCATTCTGCGACCAAGCCCACATATTGAGCTCAGCCAGCTACAACAACTAACCACGGCAACCAACTACAATAAACCAGCCACGACGACCAACCCTACGACCAGCCACGACGACGCTCTAGCGCTTCTTGTTGGGGATATGCAAAGCTCTGAAATCGGCTGCGAGAGCTGATTCGTGAATCGCCTCTGATAACGTCGGGTGAGCAAAGACGGTGCGAGCTATATCCTCGCTTG
>CAYMVV010000037.1:20707-26117 GCA_964393885.1 uncultured Granulosicoccaceae bacterium
ATCGCCTCTGATAACGTCGGGTGAGCAAAGACGGTGCGAGCTATATCCTCGCTTGTGCCCTCGAATTCCATCACGGTAACCGCCAGGCCAATCAGCTCGGAGCTGTGTGCGCCAATTATGTGCATTCCGAGTAGCTCATCCGTTTGCTTGTCCGCTAACAGTTTTACCATGCCAGAGGCATCACGCATCGCTTTCGCTCGACCACTGGCGGCAAATGGAAAAACTCCGCTCTTGTAGTCACGGCCTTCTTCCTTGAGTTCTTCCTCGGTTTTTCCGACCCAGGAAATCTCCGGGTGAGTGTATATAACCGACGGGATGGCATCGTAGTTAAGGTGGCAATGCTTTCCGGCAATTCTTTCAGCTACAGCAATACCTTCTTCCGAGCCCTTATGCGCCAACATGGGTCCGCGTACCAGATCGCCTATGGCCCAAACACAGGGCAGATTGGTCTCACACTGTTCGTTCACATGCACCAGACCACGCTCGTCTATCAGCAGGCCGGTTTCAGGTTGTGTGAGCTTGTCTATGTTGGGACGGCGTCCAACTGCAACAATCACACGATCGACACTTATTTCCTGATCACCTGTTGAATCGGTATATCGAATTTGCACACCCGCGTCCGTCACTTCGGTGGACATTACTCTCGCGCCGAGTCTGATATCCAGCCCCTGCCGGGTGAATTGTCGATGGGCATCTTTAGCTATCTGCTGGTCAGCAACTGGTAAAAACACATCCTGAGCCTCCAGTACGATCACCTCCGATCCAAGCCTGCGCCAAACACTGCCCAGTTCCAGTCCGATCACGCCCGCGCCGATAACGCAAAGTTTTTCAGGCACCGATTGCCAGTCCAGCGCGCCAGCTGAGTCGACAATTACGTCACCCTGCAGCCGAGCCGACGGTATCTCGATTGAATTGGAGCCAGTAGCCAGAATAATATTCTCAGCGCGATAAACCGCTTTGCCCGAATCACTTTCTACCTCTATTTCACGCTCGGGCAACAAGGAGGCGGAGCCCTTAATCCACTGCACATCGTTGGCACGAAAAAGATGTTCAATGCCACCTGTCAACTCCTGAACAATCTTGTCTTTACCCTCGATCATTTTTGGCACATTGGCGGACACGCCATCTATGTCAATTCCGTGATCTGAAAATTTATCCCGTGCATTCAAAAACAACTGACTGCTTTCGAGCAGTGCTTTGGAAGGAATGCATCCAACGTTCAAACAGGTACCGCCCAGTGCCGGGTTACCCTGTTTATTGATCCACTGTTCAACACAGGCTGTCTTCAGCCCCAGTTGCGCACTTCTTATGGCTGCTACGTATCCGGCTGGACCGCCACCCACCACAATCACATCATAATGTTCAGACATTCGGGCTCCTGACAAGATTTCCGACCTGCATTCACGCACTTCCTGGCCGTGATAACAAGTCCGCTAAATAAATTGGGTCGTTGCACCAGGCTGCGGCATCACAACAGTTTTTCCACGTAGCCCGGGCATTTCAATGCCATTTTCCCTGTTAACAAGAGGGGTGGCAGAGCTTACCGAGCAGTCGCGCTGGCTGATTGCTTGCGCTTTCGTCGGTTTAAGTATTCGATGATTCTATGTAATAGAAACCCCTCGCATAAAGCAAAACACGAGGCACTTTCTGACAACACCCGGATGGTAAGCTTCAGCGTATACGCTGACCCCTGGCAAGGAGTCGGGGTCCAGGGATTCGGTTTTTAAATATCAAGCAATATCTTGGCTGGCTCTTCGACAAGTTCCTTGATTGTCTTTAGAAAGGTGACTGCGCCCTGGCCGTCGACAATACGATGGTCGTAGGACAAGGCAATATACATCATCGGTCTGATGACCACCTCACCATTGATCGCGACTGGTCGGTCCTGAATGGAATGCATACCCAGTATCGCGCTCTGCGGGGGATTAAGAATCGGTGTGGACATCAACGATCCAAATACGCCACCGTTAGTGATCGTAAAGGTTCCACCGGTCAGGTCATCTATACCCAGCTTACCTTCCTTGGCACGGCTGGCATACTCGTTAATCTGCCCTTCGATTCCAGCAAGTGACAAATGCTCTGCATCGCGGATGACAGGAACAACCAAACCCCGATCGGACGACACAGCAATTCCAACATCGCAATAGCCGTGGTACACAATTTCATCACCGTCTATCGAGGCGTTAATGTCTGGAAACCTTTTTAGTGCTTCGGTTGCCGCCTTGACGAAGATCGACATAAATCCCAGTCGAACATTGTGCGTTTTTTCAAACTGATCCTTAAACTGCGTGCGCAGGGTTTTAACTGGCAGCATGTCTATTTCATTAAAAGTCGTCAGCATCGCCGTCGATTGAGACGCTTGCAGTAAGCGCTCTGCTATTCGCGCACGCAAGCGTGTCATCGGTACGCGACGCTGAGGCCGATCGCCTTCAGCAACAACAGGCGCCGAGCTGGCATTGGCCGCTGTAAGACCTGAGGTCGATGCAGCCGAGGTCGCAGGGGCATTGGCAACAGCCCCGCTTGCAACGCTATCCATTGAACCGCCGCCTCTGGCGTCGAGCGCGGCCTGAACATCGGATTTACTAATCCGCCCACTCTTGCCTGTACCCTGGATATCGGAGGCCTGAAGGTTATTTTCTGCCATCATTTGTCGCACCGCCGGGCTGGTGGCGCCCGCTTCGGTATCAGCCGGTGCAGATTCAGCTGAAGATTGAGCCGCCCCTGCTGGTGCGTCCTGCGCTACAGCTCCTTCCTCAACAGTGCCGAGCAGCTCCTCTGCTGTCACAACCGTTCCTTCGTCAGCGACAATTGTCGCAAGCACGCCGTCGACTGGTGCTGGCACCTCAAGAACTACCTTGTCGGTCTCTACCTCGACCAGAACTTCATCGCGTTTAACGGCATCGCCCGGCTTTTTCTGCCACGTGAGTATCGTGGCGTCCGCAACCGATTCTGGAAGGACAGGTACCTTTATTTCTGTGCTCATTAAATTTCCGACAACATTTTTGTTTGAGGTTGATGGCGAATGTTAGCCTACTGGGTGCTGGCTGTTTTCCTGTAGAGCCAGCGCTTCCATGACCAGTTTGTTTTGTTCCTGAATATGCAAATTGGCATACCCGACAGCAGGGGACGCCGACGGCGGTCTCCCGGCGAATTCGAGTTTTTGATCTTCACGCAATATTCGCTCGATACGATGCCGGGTACTGCGCCACGCACCCTGATTGCGTGGCTCTTCCTGACACCAGACCACTTCTCTGGCGCCCGGATATCTGGCGACCACCTGATGGATTTCTTCGTAGGGAAACGGATATAGCTGTTCAATTCGCACAAGGGCAACTTTACTCAACTCCATCTCACGACGTTTTTCCAGCAGATCGTAGTAGACCTTGCCAGAACAAAAAACCAGTCGTTCAATTTGAGCCGGATCATGATCGTCAAGTTCTCCAAGAACGGGCTCAAATTTGCCATCGGCCAGGTCTTCGAGGGTCGACACAGCCAGTCGATGTCGCAGCAGGCTTTTAGGTGTCATCACGATGAGTGGTCTGCGCATGGGTCTGAGCATCTGGCGCCTGATCATGTGATAGGCCTGCGCCGGTGTACTCGGCACCAATACCTGCATGTTCTCTTCGGCACACAGCTGCAAAAAGCGCTCAAGCCTGGCTGACGAATGCTCGGGTCCCTGCCCCTCGTAACCATGGGGCAAGAACATGGCCATTCCACACAGCCGGCCCCATTTTGTTTCCCCCGAGCTGATAAATTGATCGATAACCACTTGCGCACCGTTAGCGAAATCACCGAACTGAGCTTCCCAGATCACCATGGTGGATGGATCTGCAGTGGCGTATCCATATTCAAACGCGAGCACTGCCTCTTCTGACAGCACTGAATCTATTACCAGAAAATTGGGTTGTCCTTCAAAAACATTGCGCAGCGGTACAAAGCTTGATCCATCGTTTTGGTTGTGCAGAACTGCATGACGATGAAAAAAGGTCCCGCGACCACAGTCCTGTCCTGATAAGCGAACCGGATGCCCATGATGTAGCAGCGTGGCATAGGCCAGATTTTCTGCATATCCCCAATCAATTGCCTGTGCACCAGCCGTCATCTTGCGCCGGTCTTCGACAATTTTTCGCACACGCGAATGCAGAGATAACCCCTCGGGCAAGGTAGTTAGTGCAGTGGCCAGCTTTTGCAGTGTTTCCAGGGGTAACTTGTGTTCGTACGGCGCACGCCAGTCGTTGTTTTCGTAGTCGCCCCAGGCAACGCCATGTTTGGCGTTGTACTCAAGATCTACACCGATACTGGGCGCAACAGTAACTCCGTCATCAAGCTTGTCGCGAAAACTATCGACAAGTGTTTGAGGATAGTCGCTGTCGACGATTGCATCGGCGACTAGCTTGTCACCAAAAATTTTTCGTGTGGTGGGCAACGCCTTGATGGTTTTGTACATCATCGGCTGAGTGGCAGATGGCTCATCGGCCTCGTTGTGCCCATGGCGCCGATAGCAAACCAGATCGATCACAACGTCCTTGTGGAATTCATTTCTGAAATCGAGCGCCAGTTGACTGACAAACATCACGGCCTCGGGGTCGTCGCCGTTGACGTGAAAAATAGGCGCATTGATCATCTTGGCCACATCAGACGCGTAAAGTGTGGATCGTGCATCTGTCAGGTTGCTGGTGGTAAATCCAACCTGATTATTAACAATAATATGTACAGTACCTTTGGTTGAGAACCCTCTGGAATCGGCCATATTAAAGGTTTCCATGACCACCCCCTGTCCCGCAAAGGCGGCATCGCCATGAATGCTGATCGGGATAACATGCAGCCCTTCACTGTCTCCGTAGCGATCCTGCCTGGAGCGAACTGAGCCCTCTACAACCGGAGACACGATTTCGAGATGTGACGGATTAAACGCCAGCGCCAGATGCATAAACTTGCCATCTTCCGATTCCACATCTGAGGAAAAGCCCTGGTGGTATTTGACATCCCCTGAAGAGAGCGTGTTGTCGTGCGAGTGTTTACCTTCAAATTCTTCAAACAACTCTGCAGGATTCTTTCCGAGAATATTGACGAGCACATTCAGTCGACCGCGGTGCGCCATTCCGACGATGAGCTCTTTGCATCCCGCCGCGCTGGCTCTTTGCACCAGCGTACTCATGATGACAATCAGACTCTCGCCACCCTCCAGAGAAAAACGTTTCTGACCCACATAGCGAGAATGCAGATATTTCTCCAATCCCTCGGCAGCCGTCAGCCTCTCAAGAATCCATTTGCGCGACTCCGGACTGAGGTCAGGTTTAGACCAGTAACTCTCTATTCGGTGCTGCAACCATTGTTTCTGGGTTGTGTGATTGATATACATGTACTCGTAACCAATCGTGCCACAGTAGATTTTTTGTAGATGATCGAC
>CAYMVV010000037.1:26217-51081 GCA_964393885.1 uncultured Granulosicoccaceae bacterium
TATACATGTACTCGTAACCAATCGTGCCACAGTAGATTTTTTGTAGATGATCGACAATATCTTCGAGTGTCGCCGCATCAATGCCATGCAGGGTTGGCGTTTGAAATTCGGTTTGCAAATCAGCGCCCGACAATCCGCACTCGTGCAACTGAACCTCGCGCACATCGATTTTTTCCATCCGCTTTAGCGGGTCAATATCTGCCAGCTGGTGTCCGCGGGTACGGTACGCATCGATAAGCGTACCTACTTGAATTTGCTTACGCTCGTGTACGGCTCCACTGCCCGCCGCAGGCCCTTGCCGACGCCGCGCTGAAGAATTACGGGTTAGCTGGTAAAAGTGCTGCCGAATCTCTGAGTGCGGGATGTCCTGCGCCTGCCCGTTGACCATCGGCAATTGCTCAAAATACGTTCGCCAGGTCTCGGAAACCGAGTTCGGATCTCGCAGATAACTTTCGTATTGTTGTTCTAAATAAATGATGTTGCCACCATCAAGCATCGAGGTGTTCTGCAACATTTTCATTGTGGACATCGTGGTCTTCCGAGTCTTTCTCAGGGGGAGTATAGGACAGGAATTTGGCGCGCAGGACTAGGAGGAGAGTGACGCGCTCGTCTTTCCTTGACTATCGCACAACTGGTTCTCGATGCAAACACCTTTCCATCTTCTACAACCAAAGTGCAATTTAGCGCGAACAAGCGATATCAAGCCCGCTGTTACCAACGGTGTCTGTCCCATTCCTGCGGGTTGGACCAATGATCCGAATTGAGCCAGTCAGGGGTACTTTTATAGTTTGCTATATGGAACTCATACAACTGCCAGGGTGTCTGTTTATGGCGCCCGCAGTCGATGCGACGAAAGCCAAGTGACAAACTATCCGTCAGCTGCCACGGCTCTTTGCCGATTAATTCTGACTCGAGATGAAGTATTCGGCAGGCCACTGTGTCTCTGACAGATGACAGAATTTGCTGTCGCTGCAATTTTGAATGCTCTGCAAACGAATCGACAAAAAGAATCTGTTCGCACGACTCCACCCGACCACACCAATCATGGTCGGGACCGATCAGGTTGATTGGATCTGGTTCTGCCTGGAAGGGGTAGTCAGCCGCACTTGCTGATAAAAGATCGGCAATTTCCTGACTTCGCGGGCCAACCACCAGCGAGCAGCCTCCATCTGCACAATGCAAATGTCCGGACAACAATTCGACCACAGCCTGCGTGCAAATCGAGATCATTGTCGAACCAAACAAGTTCGTATGTCACACATATTTTCCGCTACCTGCGGCACTTGGAACCAGCATCGTAAACCACAGTCCGGCCCGCACCGGTCCACACAGGCGACGTCCGGGTTATGCCGCGGGAAAAATTAATGGCTCTGATTTTGCTGCTGAAATTCCTGCTTTTGCTCGGGTGTAGCCTCTTGCTGGTACTTTTCTTTCCATTCTGAATAGGGCATTCCGTAGACAATTTCACGCGCAGCATCGAGATCGATTTCCTGGCCTCGTTCTTCCGCCTCGGCCTTGTACCATTTCGACAGGCAGTTTCGGCAAAAACCTGACAAATTCATCAGATCAATGTTCTGCACGTCCTTACGTTGCTGCAGGTGTGCGACCAGCCGGCGAAAAGCGGCAGCCTCCAGTTCGGTCTTCAGTTCACGGGTCATCGATAACTCCAGGGATTTCTTCAAGGTAATACCAGTATACTGAGTCCAGGGCCTTGCGTGGGCCGATACATTGCTCAACAGTGGAAATTGTTCTCATCTGCCTGACACACCATAATCTGGACGCGAGGCATGAGCGCAGGACATTGATCGCCATAATACCCACTCAACGCCCAGGCGGTAACCGACTATAGCGATAAGCATTTGTGAAATTGCCTGAGATCACATAATTGCCACCAGCATTTTTAGCGCAACATCTATTGCGGTTACTAAACAACTTACTCTGTGCAGGATAACCAGCATGTCAGAGCTACTGTTTTTAGCGGGATTATTCGCTCTTCTCTTTTTCTGGTGGTCTAACACTCAGAGTCGCGAGATAGCAATAAAGCTGGCGCGTGCCGCCTGTGCACGCTGCGGGGTTCAGCTCCTGGACGAAACAGTCACGCTGCAAAAATTGCGACCGTCACGAAGTCCCAAAGGTCATATGAGTATTGCCCGTTGGTACACATTTGAATTCAGCACATCCGGCAACGACAGAAAAAGCGGTATGGTGGGATTACTTGGCAACGACCTGCTGCAAATGCATTTACAAGTAGATGTAGAAGAACTACCGAACTAACAGTTACTATTACTGATTATCGCCTATCAACTTTTCACAGCCTGGACGGAGAGTCACGTATGAGCCAATGCCCCTGCAATTCCGGCATTGAATTTTCGGATTGCTGTGCCCCGTATCTTAAGGGAAAGCAGAAACCACCGACTGCACTGGCACTAATTCGTTCGAGGTACACGGCTCACACCTTTGCCAACATCGAATATATTCAGGCCACCCACCATCCGCGACACCGTCACGAAATAGATTTGGCCAATACACGAGAATGGGCCGAGAGTTCTGACTGGCTGGGTCTGGATATCATTTCATCTGAACAGGGTGGTGAAGATGATCAACGTGGTACTGTCGAATTCGTCGCACGCTACAACGATGCCAAAGGGAAATTGTTCAACCACCATGAGGTGAGCCTGTTTGAAAAGCTGGACGGGGATTGGTATTTCGTTGATGCAGAGGCGCCTAAAGTTCAACAAGTCAGGCGCGACGCACCGAAGGTTGGACGCAATGATCCCTGCAGTTGTGGCAGTGGAAAAAAATTTAAAAAATGTTGCGGGGCGGCCGGTTAAAACAAGTTGCCTGGTAAAACAGAAACCGGATGTCAAACATCAATGTTTTCCTGAAGGAACTTGCTAACAGCGGCAGCGAAGACATCATTGTCGTCCCCTGCAACCATATGCGCGGCATTGGACACATTGACATAGCTCGCGTGAGGCACCAACCGCAGAAAATCCCTGGCAGATTCGTCACTGACGATGTCACTCATTTGCCCGTGCACCAGTTGTACGGGCAAAGACAGGTTTTTTGCCGCCAGGCGCTGACGATTGACTATTTCCACATCCAGCCTGGCAACATGCTCCAGAAGCTTGGGATCCCAGTGCCAATAGTAGCGACCATCAACCAGGCGCAGGTTTTTGCGCAACCCGTCCGCTGATTTGGCTTGTCTGACACGATGTGACTGATAGCTTGCCACGGCATCGGCAGCCTCTTGCAAACTGGCAAAACCCTGTTGATGATCGCGCATAAATTTCAGTATTCTCGCCACGCCGCCACTATCCAGTCTGGGTGTAATATCCACCAGAACCAGAGCACTAAACAAGCGCCTGTCCTCCTCTCCCTGAGCAAGCAACGCCGTGATGCCACCGAGCGACGCGCCGACCACCGCAGGCGGATATCCACACTCATCGGTTACGAGCATGACGACATATTTCAAGTCGCTGATAAACTGCTCTATTGAGTAATCACCACCCGGGCACCACGCACTGTCGCCATGACCCCTGGCATCCAGCGCTACAGCATGCCAGCCCTCTGCTGCAAGGGCGACAGCAGTACGGTTCCACGCATGTCTGGTCTGACCAGCACCATGCAGCAGGAGCACTGGTCTGCCGTCAGCAGACCCAAATGAGCTAGCGGTAATCTGGATTTGATCAGACGCATTGTAAGTTAGTGTATTTGGCATAGTTATGGGACTACGTGAGCTGACCCTGAGAGCCAAAACCAGAACGTAACTCATTGCAGCAATGTTTTAGCGAACCTGCAATAATCGAATTGTCGAAGAGTAAGAGTAATAGCCGAAGGGGAATGAGAATGATAGAAAAACCATGGCTCAAAAGCTATCCGAGTGATGTGCCCGAACACATCAATCTGGATGAATACGCAAGTGTCGCAGCGCTCTTTGAGGAAGCAGTAAAAAAATACAGCGACAAGGTGGCCTTCGTTAGTATGGGCGCGGAGATCACCTACGGCGAACTCGATGACTACAGCATGGCTTTTGCCAAATGGATTCAATCGACTGGCAAGTTCCAGCAGGGCGATCGAATTGCACTGATGATGCCCAATTTGCTGCAGTATCCTATCGCCGTTTTCGGTATCCTGCGTGCCGGCCTGGTCGTCGTCAATACCAATCCGCTGTACACAGAGAGAGAGCTACAACACCAGCTCGTTGACTCCGGAGCAAAGGGCATTGTGATCGTCGAAAACTTTGCTCACACACTTGCTGACGTCATATCTGAAACCCCGCTTGAGATGGTTGTAACTACCCGCGTTGGCGACCTGTTGGGATTTCCGAAATCACTTCTCATTAATACCGTTATCAAGTACGTCAAAAAGTTGGTTCCCGCATTTTCACTACCGGGCAGCATCACATTCTCCGAGGCGGTAGCGAGCGGTCGTCAGCAGCAAAGCCTCAATGCTGTTTCACTCGGGCACCAGGATATCGCATTCCTCCAGTATACCGGGGGCACAACAGGCGTCGCCAAAGGCGCGATGCTCACACACGGCAATATGGTTGCCAATATGCTGCAAGCGAAAGCGTGGCTGGCACCGGCAAATATTCAGGAAGGCAAGGAAATCATCATCACGGCCCTGCCTCTATACCATATTTTCGCCCTCACAGCGAACTGTCTGGTTTACGCGAGTATCGGTGCTAAAAACGTTTTGATTCTGAACCCGCGAGATCTGCCAGCCTTCGTAAAGGAACTCGGCAAGCACAAGTTCACCGCCTTCACGGGAGTCAACACACTGTTTAACGCATTGCTGAATACACCCGGTTTTGACAAGCTCGATTTTTCAGCACTTTCTATTACATTGGGCGGCGGTATGGCAGTGCAAAGAACCGTTGCTGAAGAATGGAAAACAACCACTAAATGCCCTTTAATTGAAGCCTATGGCCTGACTGAAACCAGCCCGGCAGCCTGTATTAACCCACTCACTGCGACAGAATACAATGGTGCGATCGGACTACCAATTTCATCAACTGAAGCCTGTATAAAAGATCCTGAAAACAATATGCTGCCTGTAGGTGATAGAGGCGAGTTATGTATCAGAGGCCCGCAGGTCATGAAAGGATACTGGCAGAGAGAAGAAGCAACATCTGAGGTCATCGATAGTGATCAATGGCTGCATACCGGTGATGTCGCCATAATGGATGAGCAGGGTTACTTCAAGATCGTTGATCGCTTGAAGGACATGATTCTCGTATCGGGTTTTAACGTCTATCCAAATGAAATTGAGGATGTCGTTATGCTCCACCCGGATGTACTGGAGGTTGGCGCTATCGGAATACCGGATGATCATTCCGGGGAAGTAGTGAAAGTATATGTGGTTGCGAAGAACAAAAATCTTACTGAAGAATCGCTGAGAGCGCATTGCCAGGAAAACCTGACAGGTTACAAACGGCCAAAGCAAATTGCGTTTGTAGACGAATTGCCCAAGTCAAATGTCGGAAAAATACTCCGTCGTGAACTAAGAAATCTGGATGAGCAGGCTGGTTAGGCAGATGTGAAACAGATCTTACAACCGACTACTCAACATCGCCGTTGATAATTACCGCTTCAAAAACCGATCATTTTAAATTCATTAGTAAAACCAATAACCGCATAACACGAATCACAACTGCTGGCTCTCCCGGTGGATAACCGGGAAAGCTGCAGGGCCCTGTTACAGGGACCTTGCTACAAGGATGTTGTTACTCAATGCGGGACACCTCAGCAGCCTGCCAGCCCTTATCACTTTTTGTCTGGATATACTCCACCTGCTGCCCTTCAGAAAGCGTTTTATAACCCTCGCCGATAATAGAACGGTAGTGTACAAATACATCTTCCCCGGCGTCGTTGACAATAAACCCGTACCCTTTTGCATTGTCAAACCATTTGACTGTGCCTATTGATTTGTCCATATTTTTCTAATGTCTCGGTCAAGCTATTGATTTTACAGTCAATAACTTCTTCTTTCTGATTTTGAGATTGTATTGATCACATCATTGCGTCTTGGAACAAACAAAGTTCATCCAAGTAATAGCTATGCTTGTGCACCTGCCGGGTTCCTCAAAACAGGCAAGGATTTTACCGGTATCGAATATTTTGTAGGAAAATTCCTACAAAACTACCTGAAATGTCGCTCGGATAGGTTAGTTTGTCAACCTTTAGTGTACTTTTTTAGGCAATTTTCATTAAGACAGCACATGAATATTCAGAAAACACAATGGTCTTAATAGGTTATTTACACGACATCCGAGCTGTGATTTTAACGATCAATTGGCCGGTTTGCCACCTTGAAGACCTCTGGTTTTTCAGAATTGCCTGCCTGTGTATCGAACAATTTGCCAGCGGTTCCATGTCGGTCCGGAGCCAATCCACTGTCGCATCCCGTGTCGATCAGGATCCAGGGCTGTGCGTATACAATTTTCCTGGCGCCCGATTGCAGATTGCAAACCATTGCCTGTTTAGCAACGGTATTCGACGACTAAACATTAAGAGCTAACAACTACTGCCGCTACCCTCGCCACGGTCGACAAAGGGCTTCAGCAATCCTGGCCTGCTATTGTTTAAACACAACGCCCACTAACCTAGTCTGCTCCATTAGTTGACTAAAGGCAGAGGTAGTCATGAAGGTGCTCAGTTTCAGCTTTCTACGTCCCGCAGCGCTTTTTTGTTGCATGATTGGCATTCTGGCGTTCTCCACACACCAGACGATCTACTCCAGAAGCTGGCATGAACCACTGCAAGTCATGGTTTACCCGATCAACGGTGACGACTCACTCCACACGCACAATTACATCAACACCCTTTCCGATGAAAGCTACTCTGACATCGAGACATGGATTTCACGTGAGGCACAGCGCTACAACCTGCCACTGGACAGACCGTTGAAAATCTCACTTGGTGGTCGAGTTGATTCATCGCCTCCACCATTGCCTGAAGAACAAAACATACTGGCAACTATTTGGTGGGGCCTGCGGCTTCGTCACTGGGTATTTTTTAACACCCCGGATGATCAATCCAACCTTCGTAGAATCCGCGTTTTCGTCGCCTACTATCTGGGTGAGGAAAACAAGCCATTGCAACACTCAGTGGGTTTACAAAAAGGACTTATTGGTGTTGTACATGCCTTTGCGTTACCAACACAAAATTCACAAAATAATATTGTTATTGCGCACGAAATACTTCACACAGTTGGCGCAAGCGATAAATACCAATGGTCCGGTTCTCCCATGTTTCCAGACGGCTACGCTAACGCCAGCAGGGTTCCCCTCTATCCGCAAAGATATGCAGAAATAATGGCGGGCAAGATACCAACTTCCAGCTATTCCAGCTACATGGCTACAAGCCTGCGAAGCACACAAATAAACCCGATCACTGCTCGGGAAATCGCATGGATTGAGTAAAAGACTCATCTATAACAGCGGGTTTATCAACTTGGCAATAGTCGAAGCGAGTATATTTTTTTGATATTCCACTACGCTTAATGTTGCAGGACTGCTCTTCAAGGGATTACAGGTGAGGGACGGCTTTCATGTCATGTACAAGCCTTACACACTCTCTTCGAACTGTCAGCAGGCATTCTCGATTGATGTACCGACCACGCCAAGAGCCTTACAGACACATACAAAATGCAATACCTCGAATCTAATACTCGGCCGGCAAGACCGGCAATTTTATCAAGGTCCGCCACCCCCCGAATAGCGCTGCACCCTCTCGGCCGCAGTAAGGTATTGAATTCACGATTTTCACGCAGGCTGGTCAGCTTCATCGCGTTGTTAGTGATAACCATGTTTGGCCAGCCTCTGGGAGCAAATCCTGTCAACCATGAGGAACTCATTGAGCAGTACGATCAAACAATTGATCAGCTGGTGCGCACGATTGGTACGGCAAAGGCACATCGGACCGCACTGATTGAACGCATGGATAGTTTGGGGAGCGATCTCGAGCATATAGAAACCGCAGCGGATAAAACCAATGTCAAAAATCCATCACTGAAAAATGAGCTACAGCAGCAAAAAACAGATCTGGCTAGAATAGAAGCACTGCTGCAGGAAAAAAAGATTGAACTGCAACAACAGCAAGAGCAGGGTAATGATCTGCCGATTCCTGGAGTTTTTGCTGACGCCCTGGCCGACAGGAAAGCGCTTGAGCATCACCGTGAACTCGCGCTTTGGCAATACAGGATGCACCTGAAAAAAAGAAAAATTGAGTCAATTTCGAGCCAAAAAGCGGAGTTGGTCTCAGTAATCAATACGACAAAAAGCCGCACCGATGCGGTGCAAGCATCAATTCAAAAATTGGCTGCTAAACAGCAATCAATCAACATTGACAAACTGTCGCTGGAAGAGAAGTTCTCCGGTCTGTCCGCCGACATCGTAAGACAGCAGGATCGCCTGGAGCGCATGAACAACCGCCGACAAATTCTGTTAGAAAAACCCGAAATATCGCTGAATTTCAGTAAATTTCGAGGTTCTTTGCCCGACCCCACAGAAGGCACGTTGTACAAGCGCTATGCTGAACCAAAGGCAGAAGGATTACTCCAATGGGAAGGCATACTGGTTAAAGCGCCGCTGGGACAGGAAATTGAAGCCGTATTTGATGGAAAAGTAGTTTTCGCCGGAGAGATTCAGGGCCTGGGTAATGTTGCCATTATTGATCACGATATGGACTATATGACGCTGTACGGTATGGCGGAATTACTGATCGTTGCGGAACAGCAAAATGTCATCGCCGGACAGGTCATTGGTACCGTCGGGGAGTCGGTCGGAGATGAAGCCTCGGCACTATATTTCGAGGTCCGTCACAACGCCGAAACAGTCAACCCGGAAGACTGGTTGTCCATGCAGTTGATAAGTTCTGATCCAACGGAGTGATCGTTGGCCGTCAAGGATGCTATGATCTGCAGTGATTCGTGCTAATTACATAAAATATCTGCCCGAGTTTCGGGTTTTGGAGTCGACAAATGACAATCCGGTCTAAACCTCTCACGTTTCTAGCCCTCGGTGCAGTCTTGGGCGTCACTCTAACCGTGGGCCAGGGTGTCGTAGGAGCCAGAGACAATTCCAGTGATGTGTTGCCTCTGGACCAGCTGCGAACGTTTTCGGACGTTTTTGCACGCATCAAGCGAAACTACGTTGAGGATGTATCCGACGAAGAGCTGCTGGAATACGCAATTCGCGGCATGCTGAGCGGATTGGACCCTCACTCAAGCTATCTCAATACTGAACAGTTTAATGAATTGCGAATTGGCACCTCGGGTGAATTCGGCGGCCTGGGAATAGAAGTTGGCATGGAAGACGGCTTTGTAAAAGTGGTATCTCCCATAGACGACACGCCAGCGGCACGTGCCGGTATGGAAACCGGAGATCTCATCATTCGACTCGATGACAAACCTGTCAAAGGTCTGTCACTGAACGAAGCAGTCAAGTTGATGCGCGGCAAACCCGGCAGCGACATCGTTTTGACTGTTGTGCGCGAGGGCGAGGACAAACCTCTCAGAATTACAATTACACGAGCTGTCATACAGGTCACGAGTGTGAGGAATCGCATTCTGGAAGAGGGTTATGGCTATGTACGTGTTTCGCATTTTCAAACCAAAACAACAGCGGATATGGTCAAGGCCATAGAAAAAATGAAGGCGGAATCCGATGGAAAGATGAATGGCCTGGTTCTCGACCTCCGCAACAACCCGGGCGGAGTTCTATCAGCGGCTGTTGGCATCTCTGACGCATTTCTCAACGAAGGCTTGATTGTCTATACCGATGGACGCGAAAAAGACTCACGATTGCGTTACTCAGCATCGCAAGGTGATGTACTGGATGGTGCACCGATAGTAGTGCTGGTTAATGGCGGTTCGGCATCGGCTTCAGAGATCGTGGCCGGCGCAATGCAGGATCACGGACGTGGTGTCGTTATGGGCAACAAGACCTTCGGTAAAGGTTCTGTACAAACTATCCAGAATCTGGCGAACGGAGGCGCGGTTAAATTGACGACTGCCCGCTACTACACACCATCGGGCCGATCTATTCAGGCGGAGGGTATCAATCCGGATATCGTGACAGACAACCTGCGGCTCACAAAACGCGAAGAATCCGGCATCGAACCCATCACAGAATCCAGTTTGTCCGGACACCTCAGCAATCAGTCTGACGCCGAAGATCCAGAGAAACAAACAGACGTAAGCGACGATTCACAAAACCTGGCCGAGGACGATTACCAGCTTCATGAAGCGCTAAATCTGCTCAAGGGTCTTACCATCCTGAGTCGTCGCGGATAGGCCTTCGAACAAACTGAAACCGCAAATTTCTATTGGGCTGCCATCCGGCAGTCCTTACCCGCAGTACATACCCCGACATATCCCCTCGTTCAATCCTCAACACATCAATCCTCAACGCAATTGGTGACACCGGTGTGTCCGTCGCTTGATTTTGCTATCTTGTGAGGCTTCGCTATCCAATAACACCGGAGGAATAATGTTCCAGGGCTTGATGCAACAACATTCACTGATGATCTCCAGCATCATCGAGTTTGCCGAACGCTGGTACCCGAATGTTGAAGTGGTTTCCCGCACTACTGAGGGACCCATACATCGCTACACGTACCGAGATATGGGCTTGCGCGCAAGGCGTGTCGCCAACGCGCTGCATGAGCTAGGCGTAAAACCAGGCGATCGCGTTGGCACGTTGGCCTGGAATGGCTACAGGCACATGGAACTATATTTTGGAGTATCCGGCAGCCAGGCCGTACTCCATACCGTAAATCCTCGCTTGTTCGCCGAGCAAATGGCCTATGTGATCAATCACGGTGGCGCTAAAATTCTATTTATTGATCTGACTTTTGTGTCACTCATTGAGGAGCTGGCTGACCAACTCGCGCACATTAAGCACATTGTTGTAATGACAGATCGCGAGCACATGCCGGCAACAAGTTTGTCAAACGTGCTGTGCTACGAAGACCTGATCGATGCAAGCAGCAGCGATTATCAATGGCCGGAGTTCGACGAGAATTCTGCATCCAGTATGTGTTACACCTCGGGCACCACCGGCAATCCCAAAGGAGTCGTCTACTCACATCGATCCACTTTAATTCATGCAATGGGAAGCTCGATTCCAAATGGTCTGGGCCTTTCTGCAACTGACACTGTACTGCTGGTGGTGCCACAGTTTCATGTGAACTCCTGGGGGGTCAGTTATGCTGCCCCGATGAACGGTTGCAAACTGGTATTACCAGGCCCGGCAATGGACGGCGCATCCGTCTATGAGTTGCTGGAGCAGGAAAAATGCACGCTGTCGCTGGCGGTACCAACAGTTTGGATGATGTTGACTGCCTATCTGCGTGAGAGTGGTGCGACGCTGCCGTATATGAAACGTGTTGTTATCGGGGGTTCGGCCGTGCCAGAAGCTATGATTCGTGAATTTGAGTCAGACTATGATGTGCAAGTCATACACGCCTGGGGCATGACAGAAACCAGCCCACTGGGAACACTTAATTTCCTGATGCCGCATTTGCGAGATCTGCCTTACGATCAACAAATGCCTGTTAAGCTCAAACAAGGTAAATCAATTTTCGGTATTAATATTCGAATCGTCGATGATAAAGACAATCCGCTGACTCACGATGGAAAGGCTTTTGGCAGATTACAAGCCAGAGGACACTGGGTGACTTCCGGGTACTACAAGCCAGAAGCTGATGACTCCGTCAACGCTGAGGGTTGGTTCGATACAGGTGATGTAGCAACCATCGACGAAGATGGCTATATGATGATTACCGATCGAACCAAGGACGTAATTAAGTCAGGAGGTGAGTGGATTAGCTCTATTGAAATTGAGAACCTTGCAGTCGGTCATCCTGACATTGTTGAAGCAGCGGTTATTGCTATCCCACATCCAAAGTGGGACGAACGACCATTGGTCATCGCTGTAAAAAAGAATGGCTCCACAATAGACAGAACTGCATTACTACAGTACCTCGCAGGTAGTCAGGCTCGATGGCAACTACCAGACGATGTAATTTTTGTAGATGAGTTACCCCATGGTGCAACCGGCAAACTTAATAAGCTAAAGCTAAGAGAACTGTACGGTGAACATCAGTTACCTGATTCTTGATTCCAGCAACAGTAATTTCTTAACTTAGGTTACATCTGCAGATGATTGCACATCTCTACAATCAACAATATGCGCTATTTGCTCTTATCATTATCGCGCTGATTATATCGTTAACTTTCCATGAATTTGGCCACGCTGCTACAGCAAAATTTTTTGGCGACGACACTGCCCAAAGGATGGGAAGGCTAAACATCAACCCACTGGCTCATATTGACCCGATCGGATTGTTAATGGTCGTGCTGATCGGGTTTGGCTATGCCAAGCCCGTACCCACCAACCCGCGAAACTTCAATCACCGCATGGCGACGCCGCTGATAGCTGCTGCCGGGCCGTTTATGAATCTGATTCTGGCTTTTCTAACGATCAACCTGCTTGTCTGGGGACAAGAATCAGGAAATCCATGGTTCCACCAGGAAGGACCAGAATACTTTTTTGTGTTACTGGCAAGCGTGAATCTATTGTTGATGCTGTTTAATTTGCTGCCACTGGGGCCGCTCGACGGACATTACATTCTCGGGCACATACTCCCGCAACCAATCGCTGGCAAGTACCTGGAGTTCAACGCTCGCTATGGTCATTTTATCTTTCTTGGACTTATCCTGATCAGCATTCTCGGCATCCCGATATTCCAAACGCTCATGACAACCGCAGGGAGAATTCTGCCTTATCTCATCGTGATCCAGTAATTCTATTGACACCAGGCACAAAGGGATACATCTCACGAAAAACGGATCCGCAACGGATCCGCACGAGTTCAACGGTCAAAATAACAACAATAAAAAGGTCGGATATCCACGCAGTGCACCGCGCACCTAGCGCGGGTATCCGCATTGTTGTTTATTAGATGTGAAGGGGCCTTACACAACCTATGGTGGTTGTCTGAGGCAACAACCACTAACGACCGATACTATATTTTTGCAGGGTAGTAACTTTTAGTTAGCCACCGAGTTGCTCTTCCACCTCGCAGGTCGGGATAAGCGACTTAATTTGACTGATTGCCTGAGATCGGTCTTCGACGCTGGGATACATCGCGCTGGTGGCAACAACCTGTCCATTCGCTGATTTCACATTGAAAAAATACATGCCATTCGCTGATTCTTTCAGAATGTAACGCTTGTCCTCTGTACAGTTTTTCTTAACCGAGTTTATGCCCTTGTTCGCACTATCTTTGGCTTTGTAATTTTCGCTCCGCAGAACCATTTTTCCATCGCTATTCACAAACGAAAAGCTGAATGGTTCTGCGGCGGAACTTTTTTTCAAAATCGCTTTCATTGTCGTCTCCTGTCAAATACTGCACAACGAACCCAGCCTAATACTGGAACACGCCTAATATTGACTTCTAAAGACTAAAAATTAAACCTGAAAAAGTACAACTA
Source organism: uncultured Granulosicoccaceae bacterium (assembly GCA_964393885.1). GTDB lineage: Bacteria > Pseudomonadota > Gammaproteobacteria > Granulosicoccales > Granulosicoccaceae. The sequence goes on from CAYMVV010000037.1 coordinate 39,721, forward strand.
TTGTTACATCTGCAATACCGGTTTGACACTAGGGGACGTCCTATGCAGGTCTACGAAGGTTCACACAGCTCCTCGTTAACCGCAGGCGCAGCTCGGTTCTCGGGCGCCGATCTGCTGCAGGCTCCATTAATTTCGAGAGATTTATTTATCATTTCCATAGCACTACAGGTGCCTAAAGTACAGGTTGCAGTGCCAACACCAACAGAGATACGTAGAGAATTTTCACGTTCGCTACCTTCTATAACAACCCGACCGTTTAACGCCGCCTCCAGTCTTGCAACTAATGCAATGACACTTCTTTCGGGTGTATCGGGGAGTATGAGCATGAAGCATCCAGGACTGTACCGGGTTACAACATCGGTTTCGCGAAGTCTGTTTTTCAGGGTAGTAGCGACGAGTGTCGCGGCCATATCTCCAGCCTGGTGTCCGTACTCATCATTCAGCTTTTCAAACGCTTTTACCTCGACTGATACCAGCGCTAAAGGAGTGTTATACCGGTTACTTCTTGCAATTTCAGCCTCTAATCGTTGCTCGAGGTAATATCGATTATGTACATGAGTCACGCTGTCATATATTCCAAATCCCTCATGTTGATAAAGATGCCGCAATTGTCTGAGCGTCTGTCGAACCAGCAAGGATAGTGAAAGAAACAAAGCTGCAAAACAGGGGGGCAGAAAGTACAAACCCAGCTCTGATGTTCCCTTGAAAAATATGGATGAAATTCCAAAAAATAAAACGAAGCTTGTCACTATCGCCAGTAGACAAATAGACCTCAGCCAGGCCTGACGCATCCTGCGATTCGACAATAGCTTGCGCGTGCGATACATCAGCACACAAGCCAGAGCTAACAGGCTGGCTGTTGTTATCAGTGTTATCGATAACAACTTAGTATTCCAGTCTGTCGCAGTTGAGATTCAGTCGAAATAAAAGTTTGGCATTCATAAAATGATATGCCACCGCTAGTCGACAAGCTCGGTAATAGCCGGGGTGCCTTTATCGAGATTAAGCCAGCTATAAAGATCAACAGTCTCCACCGGTACGTTGGAATAGTGATCATCGCGAACAATAAGCAGGTGAATTTTATCGCCAGGCTCATGTTCACTCCAAACCTTGTGATAAAAGTGATCGAGACTTTTAAGTTTGCGCTGCTCAACAGCGACTATTATGTCACCAGCCTCAATACCTGACTGTGCCGCAGGACTGCCATCTTCAATCGCACTGACTTTGATTCCTTCCTTCGTTTCTTTGAGGTGCAGGCCAATCCAGGGCCTCTGTGATTCTTCGGAGCGACCATTTGTAAGCAAATCACCTAAGATATCCTTAACGGCGGTGACCGGAATAAAGACATTACCCGGTATACGTACTTTTGGATCAATATCAATGTCAATGGTAACCAGTGCCCCGATGCCTAATAGTTCACCTGTTTGCGACAACAGTGCAGATCCAGCGAAGTCCGTACTGGGCGGATAGGTGTGTATCGCGTCATCCATTACGTATTCCCAGCCGCTGGTAAACTTTTTTATCTTTCCAATTTTTACAGCACGAGCTGCCTCTACACCATCAAAGGGGATGATGAGCGCGTGTTGATCTTTCTTTCCCGCATCGGCACTGGCAAGTTTAATTGGCTTCGTCGCTGCGCTTTTGTTGGCGCGAAGAAGCGCAACACCGCTTGCGTGGTCGTAGGCTACTATTTCACTTGCCACTTTTTCGCCATCTGAAAAGGTTACCAGCACAGAGCTCGCCTCTGCGACGATGTAGCCAACAGTCAGAATCAACCCGTTTGAATCAAGAACGACCCCTGTACCCGACCGCTCCCGGCCGTAGCTCGTTGCGGTACGAGCTTCCTGGGGCACGTGCGCATCAACGCGCACGACTGCACGCATCAGTTGCTCCATCGGATCTGCCAGCGCGGCGCCGGAAGATGGAAATGTGGACTCTGCTTCGAGTGGTGCATGCAATTCAAACGGTTGTAAGAGTGGATCAGCTACAACCGACGACGCGAAAAAAGTGAACAGTGTCAAATATACGAGATTTGCAAGAGAAACCGATATTTGATCACCTATTTTAAATTTGCACATACTCTGCCTTGAACGTAAGTGCCGAACCAAAATGGTGCGAACACACACAGATAGCAGCCTATGTGCCAGAGATCCCGGTTCGAAGTGATCCGGCGATTCCACCCACTGGAATTCCACGTCTCCAAGAGAAGTAAACACTCTCTGCAATTGCGTGAGTTTTGTAGTCAATTCAGCTTACAAGTCATTTACCGCTGTTACGAAAGAGGCTGGTAAAAAAAGTTTGTATCCACTACAACGACATACATCCACGGGCATACCTCTGGTACACGTCAAAAATGTCGACCTCAAGCATTCGCGTCGCTACACAAGTTCCGGGCGGATCAAATAATCTGATAAAATCCATCGATGGATGTCTCCCACATAATCGATGATCTCAATACCGAACAACGCGATGCCGTCACTGCTGAGCCAGGTCCTCTGCTCATTCAGGCCGGAGCCGGAAGCGGTAAGACACGTGTACTCACTCACCGCATAGCATGGCTCAATCAGGTTGAAGGTATCTCGCCATTTGGCATTCTTGCAGTTACCTTCACGAATAAGGCCGCCGGTGAAATGCGTGCTCGCGTAGAGCAATTGCTGGGCACAACTGTCGGTCCCATGTGGATAGGCACCTTTCATGGCCTCTCCCATCGATTTCTACGCATTCACTGGAAAGAGGCAAAACTGCCGCAGACCTTTCAAATACTCGATTCCGAGGATCAGCGCAGGATGGTTCAACGCGCAATACGTGGGCTCGATCTGGATGAGAAACAGTGGCCGCCACGCAACGCAATGTGGTACATCAATGAGAAAAAAGATGAAGGTCTAAGACCACAGCACATCCGGGACGATGGCGATCCAACCGAGCAGCAAATGATTCGTATTTATGCTGCCTATCAAACAGCCTGCGATCTTGCCGGTGCTGTTGACTTCGCGGAATTACTGCTGCGAGCACTTGAAACACTTCGCGACAGTGAAGAACTGCTGGAGCACTATCAGAAACGTTTTCGACATTTGCTGGTAGATGAGTTTCAGGATACAAATGCTATCCAGTACGCCTGGCTAAGACTACTGGCGGGAGACGCTGGTAATGTTTTTGCCGTTGGCGATGACGATCAGTCGATTTACGGCTGGCGCGGTGCCAAAGTTGAGAACATATTGAATTTTGGCCAGCACTTTCCCGGCACGCGGGTTATTCGACTGGAACGCAACTACCGCTCAACAGGCAACATTCTCAATGCAGCAAACGCATTGATTGAGAACAACGCAGACCGTCTTGGCAAGAACCTGTGGACAGATATCGGCGAAGGAGATCCAATCACCTTCTATAGTGCATATAACGAAGGTGATGAAGCCCGCTTCGTTGTTGAGCGAATTATGGAACACATCAATACCGGGGGACGCCGCTCTGATTCCGCTGTTTTATATCGATCCAATGCACAGTCTCGCGTGCTCGAAGAGGCATTCTTCAGAGCCGGCATTCGCTATCGGGTATATGGAGGCTTACGATTTTTCGAGCGAATGGAAATCAAAGACGCACTCGCATACCTGCGACTGATCAGCCTGAGCGACGATGATGTGTCATTCGAGCGTGCTGTAAACCAGCCTCCACGTGGCATAGGCGACAAAACACTTTCATCCATACGCGATGCCGCCAGAGAAGCCAATGTATCGCTTTGGCACGCCTGTGCAGAAATACTCACTGCCAATGCACTAAAGGGCAGAGCTTCCACCGCAGTCAGCGGCTTTATGACACTGATAATGAAAATGCGAAAGGAAACCAGTGAGCTGTCTCTGGAAAAAACCGTCGAACATGTGATTGAACACAGTGGTTTGCTCGAGCACTACAAAAAAGATCGTAGTGAAAAAGGTGAGGCGAGAGTAGAAAACCTGCTCGAATTGGTAGGCGCTGCCGGCACACCTGTCGATGTCCCGCAAGACATGCCGGATATGTCTGATCTCGATGCCTTCTTATCAAACGCTGCCCTGGAAGCCGGGGACAATCAGGCAGAGGAAGGTGAAGATTGTGTGCAGTTGATGACCATGCACTCAGCGAAGGGACTGGAATTTCCACTTGTTTTTATTACCGGTATGGAACAAGGACTTTTTCCAAGCAAACGCTCTGTTGAAGAAAGCGGGAAAATCGAGGAGGAGAGAAGACTTTGTTATGTCGGCATAACACGCGCTGAACAACGTTTGTTTCTGACAATGGCAGAACACCGACGACTATACGGTCGCGACCACTTCAGCACGCCTTCACGCTTTATCTCGGAAATCCCGTCTGACTACATTATGGAAATCAGACCACGGCTTAATGTCAGTCGGCCAATGGTGCAGCCCGCACAACGAAAGGCAATCCGAGAAGACAACACCACGGGTTTGAGTATTGGGCAGCGCGTAATGCACAGCAAGTTTGGTGAAGGCACGGTTACAGATTATGAGGGCCAGGGCGCGCACGCACGCGTTTACGTCAATTTTGAAACGGTAGGTAACAAGTGGCTGGTCCTCGCCTACGCCAGGCTTGAAGCGTTAAATACTGCGTAAACGCCAGGGCTGCTCATTTGCAGTTTTATTGTCGCAGCGTATGGCTCTGGGTATGGCTCTGGCTGATCAAGCCCGCAAATGGCAGCTTAGAAACGATCGCGCAGAGAGTAGTACAGCATAGCGAGCTTTAACAGCGGCGAGCGTAGCGATACCCCGCCAGGAAACCGCCGGTGCTCTATTTCTTCCATAACCGCAAAACCATCATGCTGCCCACAGACGGCCTCAGCAACCAGTTTTCCAGACAATGTAGCCATTCCAAGCCCGTGACCTGAATACCCAGAGGCGCTGAAAACATTAGCGGCAAGCGACTTTACATGCGGCAACCTGTTCATTGTTATCGCGAGTGTACCTCCCCAGCCATAGTCAATCCGGGTATCCGCGAGTTGCGGATAAATGTTGATCATGGCTTTTCGAACAAAGCGTTTGATATCCTTCGGGAACTTGTAGCCATAACTTTCACGGCCCCCGAACAAAAGCCGATTATCGGCAGATTTTCGAAAGTAATTGACAACAAAGCGGGAATCCGCCACCGCCATATTATTTCGAATAATATGAGCGTTGAGGCTTGGCGGCAGCGGCTCCGTCGCGATTATATAATTGTTAATCGGCATAACACGCGTGGCCACTTCGGCATTTAGATCACCCAGATAGCCGTTGCACGCAAGAATGAGAAATTCAGCAGTAACTGTCCCATTGCGCGTATGAACCGAGACCGGGTCGCTGGTTGTAATCTGCTTCGCTTCAGTCTCTTCAAAAATTCTAACGCCAGCGCTGCGCGCCGCCTGCGCCAGGCCCAAAGCGTACTTGAGAGGATGCAGATGGCCGGCTCCGAAATCAATTGACGATGCGTGGTAAACATCGGTACCGAGGAGGTCCGCTGTCTCCTGCCGACTGGCAAACTCTATCTGATGGTAGCCATAGTCCCGGCGAAGCTTTTCGACATACCGATTTGTCTCTTCTGAATACCTCGCCTTATGATCCGCATGAACAATACCTGGTCGAAAATCGCACTCAATGTTGTATTGGTCGATCAATCCGGTAACCAGAGACTTGGACTGCTCGGCTATCTCCCAAAGAGCTTGTGCCCGCTCCCGACCGTAGATTGCCTCCAGATCAGTTTGCTCTCGCCGCTGGCCAGATCCGAGTTGGCCACCATTTCGGCCAGACGCACCCCAGCCAGCGCGATGTGCGTCGAGCACAACTACATCCAGCCCCGCCTTTGCCAGTTGGATTGCAGCCGACAGACCGGTAAATCCGGCACCCACAATGCACACATCACAATGCAAGCTCTCCTGTAGATCAGACAGAGCCTCGGGCAGGGTTACACTGTCGGCATACCATGAGCCTGGATATCGAGCGACAGAATCATTTGAGTAAAGCAGGTTTGGTGGCATGGGGCGGTTGGTTGCTGTCGATAGCGAATCAATAACAGGCCATATCCGCTAAGTTACCATCGCCCGGCAATGATAAAAAGGCGAGGATCTAAAGGCTCCAACAGGACCAACAGTCAAGGGAGAACCAGGCCATACATCTTCGCGCAGGTCGTCTGCGCAAGTGTGTTTTGGGCGACCTAATTATCTATTTTCAGATCAAACACGACCCGATCAGCTTTGTCCTCGGTGTTGATATCGAGAATCAGTTGCCAGGAGCCCGCCATATTAAACTTCAGGCCCTCCAGTTGGTACTCACCATCCCCAAGGTGTTCTGTTACCTGAGGTTGGGTAGGTAAACCGTGTCCATGTGCCTCCATACCGCCTCCGACCACAACCCTGACAGGTGAAACGCCTTGATTTGAATCAGCATCGCGTATTACTAATCGCCATGTATGAAATTCATTCAACCCGATGGTCGGCTCAGTCGAAATAAGTTCGACCATGAATTTTCCTTCCAGCGAAGATTGTTGCCATTTCTGAGCATCGGTTGAATTAGCTGCACCAGCTGCCAATACCAGGCACAGTGAAAGCCAGATGCGAAAAATTGAAGGGTTGAGAGCACGGATACGCATAAATTTCTACTCTGATTTGGAAGAGCGGGTTTGCAAGAGCGGGTTTGGTTAGAACTGCGGCGGCAGCTATTTTGATTTGACGCCTGGTTGACCGCACCGTTTTTCATTCGCCCACGTTTTAAAGGTTGTGTTGGTCAGGGGCACTGTGACAGACAAATCGCTTCGAAAGTTCAAACGACGTCTTTTTTAACCATCTGTACTTCTTCGACAATCTGCTACTTCAGGAATCTGCATTTGCTGGGATCGGGTGCAATCCCGGCGTTTAGTTTTTATTTCGGGGTAATTATTTACCCCGAAATAGACCATAAAAACCAGATTGCGGCTATTGGTCTTCCTCCACCAACATTCTCTCAACTTCCGCTGCCTGCCATCCTTTTTCACTCTTGGTTTGAATGAATTCTACTTCTTCTCCTTCGTTTAGTGATTTGTAGCCATCTCCAATGATAGCCCTGTAGTGCACGAATACATCCTCTTCGTCTTGATTCAAAATAAAGCCATATCCTTTAGCGTTATCGAACCACTTGACTTTTCCAATAGATTTTGACACGAGTTCACCTTCATATAACTTATTGTAATTAGCGCTTTAGCACAATGGTAGGTTGCTTTGTCAACACTTAATTCATTCAAGCCTTGGCGTCCAAAACTACCATCCTCGGTCAACTGGATTATGCCAACAGCAGCATAGGCCACCATCCAGCATTCTCTCGTTGCCATGACAAATTTACCACACTGGAAATACACTTCATAGAAGCGCGTAACCACTTAACCTACAGTCTTTTGGCTTTATGCGGACCCTCGCTATAAACCGGCGTCAAAAAGGCAAACACTGACTATCGCAATACACCGGCTTTTGTGTTCCAGCAGCTCAGTAAAACCAGAAAACAAGGCAATACAACCGGGCACTGCCAGGCCCGAAAAAACAATACCTGCGCTCGTTTAATTTGAGGCACAAGCGACAAGCTGATCCGGGCGTTCGAAGCAAAAATGTGTGACCTGGCAGAAACAATGCCTGCATCCAAATGGCTTTGGCACTAAACTTCCGTTGTTCCGTTCTGTCACAATATGCCAGCAACCAACCCATCAGTACTAAAGCCCCGAAAAGGGCAAAAATTAAGGGCGTGAATGAAACGCAGACACAACGCACTAATGGCAACGCTGCTGACAATGCTAATGTCACCAGTTCCAGCGATAGCCCAACAAGGGATTTGTGTAGCGCCGCAACGACCGGTATGTCCGTTGGTCGTGCAGACGGTGCCACAATACGAATTCACTTTCTCGAGATTGATCTTTGCAGATAATCCGGTGGCGGTACACGAGTTGGGTGACTATGTAGGATTTCCCCATTGGCAGGCTGACTGCTCTGATTCTGATCCTCACTTTATTTCAGCTCTAAAACGTATGACTCGCATCGAGTTAGCCAAACAGTCACAGAGTATTTCCCTGATGGATGCCGCACTCTACGACTATCCGGCGCTCTACATGGTTGAAGCGGGTTTCGCGTCCTTCACTGAATTTGAAGCAATCCGATTGCGTGAGTATTTACTGCGTGGCGGCTTTTTGTTGGTAGACGATTTCCACGGAGGCTACCAGTGGAGCAAGTTCACCGAGTGGATGGGAAAAGTATTTCCAGACCGAGAAATAGTCGATATCCCACCAGAGCATGAGGTGTTTCACGTGCACTTCGACATCGATAAATTTGTTCAGATACCAGGCCTTCGAGCCTTGTGTCTAAACAATGGTGCCAGTTGGGAGCGTCCAATGACTAAAGCACCCAGCGTAATTGAGAGCAACACCTCACGGCAGCAACCAGCCTGGCGCGCAATACTCGACGACGAGGAGCGTGTGATGGTAATGATTAACTGGAATGTTGATTTGGGCGATGCATGGGAGCATGCCGACATGGAAGAATACGCATCCGAATATACATCGACCGCTTATCGGCTCGGCGTCAACTACGTTATCTACAGCATGACCCATTGATCAGTATCGGCACAGGAAGCTCTAACCCACAGTAACAGCGCTACAGCAGCTTATCTAAGTTTCTCATCTAATTTGCTGTTCTTTTTTCCCTGATATTTGTGGTCACGTCTTGCCTGTAGCTGCACACGTGCATCCTCGCCCATATGTGCCTCACCGCGTATTTCCGCCAGACGCATTTGTTTTTCGCGTTCCAGCAATCGTGTTTTTTTGTCCGCTGAGATGTCCAGATAACAACGGGGACAACTGGCACCAGCAATAAAATGCTCGCTACGTTTGTCTTCATCGGTGATTGGTCTTCTGCAGGCATGACACTGGTCGTAACTGCCTTTTTCGAGCTTATGATTGACGGTAACCCGATCATCAAATACAAAGCACTCGCCTTGCCATAAGGATTCCTCTTCCGGTACTTCCTCCAGGTATTTTAGAATGCCACCGCGTAGATGATAGACTTCTTGAAACCCCTGCTGCTTTAGATAGGCTGTGGATTTTTCACAACGGATGCCTCCGGTGCAAAACATGGCAATTTTGCGATGTTTTTGCTCATGCAACTGATTGGTCACGTATGTGGGAAAGTCACGGAAACTGTCGGTACCCGGATTTACTGCGTCAGCAAACGTACCGACTTCGCACTCGTAGTTATTGCGTGTGTCAATCACCAGCACCTCCGGGTCGGAGATAAGCTGATTCCATTCCGCCGGATTAACATAGGTACCATTCGATTTTGCAGGATCTATCGAGTCGACCCCCATGGTTACGATTTCTTTTTTTAGCTTGACTCGCGAGCGCTTGAAAGGCATCCGCGAGGTTGTTGATTCCTTGCACTCAAGATCACGAAATTCGCTGTGACCACGCAACCAGTTTAAAACCTCATCAAGCTCTTTGCGGGAACCGGCAATGGTGCCGTTGATCCCCTCAGTGGCGAGCAACAGCGTTCCTCTTACACTGTGTCGCAGCATCAGATCGAGCAACGGTGTTTGCATTTTTTGCGGTTGCTCGAGGCGCACAAATTTGTACAACGCACAGACGATTATCTGGGTCACTTTACATACTCCGGCTCACCGAAACGTAAATCCGGCGCCTAATTGTGTTGGTTGTTAGAACTGACAAGTAGTTTTTCTACAGGCGACGCATTATCTCATCGCCGATATATAAGGCAAAATTTATAACCACAATTGATTTGTTTAAACTGATCAAGCCAAAACGTCAACAGCTCAGTCACCGCCGCAGCTTAAACTTACTGTATATTGATAAATTATTCAGATCATAACTAATCAGGTCATAATCATGCCATCGACACACAATCGTCTCGACGTTGATTTTATCCGCCAGTGTTTTCCAACTTTTTCCACCCCGCTCGCCGCAAAAACCGCATTTTTCGAAAATGCGGGGGGCAGCTACGTCGCAGGTCCGGTGCTGGACAAGCTAATGTCATTCTATCAACACAACAAGGTCCAGCCATATGGATACGCCGATATACTCAACACGGCTGGAAAACAGATGGATAAGGGACGCCAGACAATGGCAGATCTACTCGGAGTCGACAGCTCTACCATCACACTCGGGCCATCAACAACCCAAAATATCAATACACTGGCATTCGCCTGTGCAAGTCTGGCAGGTAAAAATTCTGAAATCATCGTCACCGATCAGGATCATGAGGCAAATATCGGCGCATGGGAAAGACTCTGCAGACGTACCGGCGCCACGCTCAAAGTGTGGCCTGTTGATCCTGATAATGGCGAGCTAAATATCGAGCATTTTTTACAGCTGTTAACACCGGCAACGATCATAGTGAGCATGACTCACAGCTCTAATATTATAGGCACTATTAATCCGATTTCAGAGGTCATCAGTCACTGCCGACCCCAGGGCACGAAAGTGGTTGTGGATGGGGTATCTTACGCACCACATCGCTGGCCAGACATCCCGGAACTTCAACCGGATGCCTATTGTTTCAGTACCTACAAGACCTTTGCAACACACCTTGGCGTGATGTACACCTCTGCTGATTTCCGTTCTCAACTCGACCCACAGTGTCATTATTTTAATCAACAGTATGCACAAAAAACACTGGACGGAGCGGGACCAGACCACGCATCTATTGCTGCTCTTGATGGTCTTGGGGACTATTTCAACAACAGCTATACGCACCACTTTGGACCATCAGATATTTCTCTCTATGAGAAAGCACAGGCTGTTTCCGCTCTTATGCATGCTCATGAAAGTGAGTTGTGCGAATCGCTGTTAAACGCTTTTACAGATTTACCGATCCGTATAATAGGAAGAGACAGTCATCACGGGCGCGAAGCGAATATTGCTATCGTATCAAAACAGTGCACATCGGCGGATTTGTCACAGGCACTGGCAAAGCAGGATATCGCTGCAGGCCACGGGCACTTTTATGCACTGCGTCTGTTGCAAAAAGTCGGTATCAAAGATACAGATGATGGTGTATTGCGCATTAGCTTCGCACACTACAATACAACTGAGGATGTAGAACGTGTTGTCACAACATTGCGTACCGCATTGCAGTAATACTGTGGCTATACATAAGCGCTATTTTAATAGAGCTCTCTCTTGTATTGGTGCCTTTAGAAAGGTTCTATCGACGATACGTATAATTCTCAATGATTTACGACTCAGGTATTAATAATTCGATACTCAACAACAGTGATGACAAGGTCTTGCCGTGACCATCTACACAAAGACCATCATTGACGCCTCCCTCCAACGCATTATCCAGAACAAAATTCAGGGCGTAGAGATTCGGTAATT
>CAYMVV010000038.1:0-50576 GCA_964393885.1 uncultured Granulosicoccaceae bacterium
CATCGAGATAATTTGCCAAAACTTCAATGCGATTGTCGTCGAGATACACCGGTTTGTCAGTGTTTGCCTGAAGTCGTTGAACGGATGCAGCGCTGATTGATTGCAGGAGTTGTTTCCAAAACACTTCGTGGCTCTGATCTTCTGAAGGTAGCTGCATTTGCCAGCGCCAGGTGCCACTGCTCGCCAGTAAGTAGCTGGTGCCTTTGCCGTAGCGTTGAAATGACAGCAGCGGATGGCTGCCGTCAGCCAGTTCAACCCCTAACAATGCGGTCGCTCCCGGTTTTAATCCGCCAGTGCGCTGGAAGTCTGCGAGCGCTGGCATGTCGGCCCACCGCTTAAGGTTGAGTTCCGGGTCGTTGTCCAGTTGTGTTACCGGCGAATTTATCCCACTGGTGGTGACAGTAGCCTTCGCGCGAATTCGTTCAAACGTCGGTGTGGAACTTTTCGTTAATAACACTGGCAGGGCAGAGGCGACCGGACTATTTTGCCAGCCACCATCCGACAGGGCGTTTCTTCCTGCCAACATCAACAGTGATCCTCCGCGTTCGGCAACGTAGTCGTGGATAAGTTGCTGTTGAACCGGCGTTAGCGAAATTGACTCGACGTTGCCAATGATAAGCGCATCGTAGGCATACAACTCTCGTTTGTTGTCCGGGAATCCGTTGGCATGTTGCTCGGCACTCTTCACTCCCTGGCGGTAAAATTTATTTGGTGTGGTACGCAGTATAGTGGTCAATGCCAGACCGGGCGCGTCGGTCACCGCACGGCGGATAAATTTGTATTCCCAGCGGGGTTCCCCCTCGAAGTACAATACGCTTCGCTGTTGATCGGCAACCTGCAAGAGCTTGCGCCGGCTGTTGTTTGCCACGACCGGATCGTCGCTTGCGGCTTCGACCTCAAAGCGCAATTCCTGCAATCCGGCTTCATTGGCGTCCAGATCTATGGCGAGTACCGACTGTCCGATGGAGCCCGGCAGTGCGCGGTCTTCCAGTGCGACGATATTGTCGCCTGAATACACTTTGATTCTGACCGTTTCCTGGGTTCCGTGGCGGACTGTGACACGGGCTTCCTCTACCGAGCCCGGAAGGGTTGAATCAGCCAGGTCAATGTTGACTATCTCCATGTCTTCCGGCATGGCCTCTCTGCCCACACCGACAGTGTGGACGGGGACGTCGAAAGCTGCCAGTTGGTCCCAGAAATCTCGTTTGTCCTTGCCGGTACCGGCTGAACCAAACAGCGTTGAATTGTCACTGCCATCGGTTGCAATAACCACTGCGGCCAGCGGTTGACTGCGCGCCTGACCCAATACGTCGAGCAATGTCTCGGCAATATGGCTCTGATTGCTTGCAGTCGGCAGCTCATCGAGATTTTGTTGCCACTGCAGTTGTTTGCCGAACGCTGCCAGCTGCACAGAAAAATTGCGTTTCAGCTTGTCCAGCAGGTCATCATCAACCGCATCAATGGCCTGTTGTAATCTGCTTTTATTTTCGTGTTGATAACTCATGCTGTCAGAGTTATCGACCAGTACGGCGACCGCGTTTTCGCCGGGTAATAAGGCTTTGACACCGAGTACCGGCTGCCAAAGCAGCGCTACCAGCACCCCTAGCATGGCAAACTGAACCATGCCCAGCAGCCATCGCTTGCCGGCAGTTAGCAGTTTGCGCTGTCGCCACAGACTGATGCACAACAGCACAGCAGCTGTGATTAGCAGCAACCAGAAAAGCCAGGTCGGCCATGTTGATGCAAAGCTGATCTCGCCCGCGTCAAAATCGCTTTTACGGTATTTAAACAGCCATTCAAACATGAACTGGTTTACTCTCACTCCAAAACATCGACGTTGCGCCGTTTGTTGTCATTGTTATTCGATCTCAGCCATTAGTGAGTCATTGAATAGATTACATAGTTCACCGCAAAGCGATACGCCATAGCGGAATAGGGTTCCGGGTACTCAGCCCAGTCAGCGTGTTCCCATGCATCACCCAGATCCATATTAAAGTTTATGGCCACCATCACTCGTCCGTCGTCGTCAACTATGCCGCGCCAGTGAGGCACGTTGCCGCCGCGCTCCCAAGTTCTGCCTTCACGTAATGGCCGGAGTCCGGGAATCTGCGTGCGTTCGTTAAGTTCGTAGAGCACGTGAAAAATCTCGTCCTCCACGGCAAGATGTCGTATGGGTCTGTCCGGGAAAACCTGTTGCATTGCGTAGGCAAAATTGTCCCACTGAAATGGCCCGTGAAAATCGTCAACCATTAAAAACCCCCCGCGCAAAAGGTATTCCCTGAGCCTGGCTGCCTCGAAATCATTCAGTGACAATGCACCCACCTCGACTGCATACAGCCAGGGATAGTCGAAGATGGCATCGTCGTCCAGCTGCACCAGCGCGCCTTGCGGGTTTGTATCAACACGGGTCAGTCTGTCGATGCCAGCCAGCAGATGGGTTTCGGCTTCCGGCCAGTCGACGCGCCAACGTGGCCCCCAGCCATCGTTGCCATCACCGTTATATACCAGTCGGGCGAAAGCAAATTCGTACTGATTGTCACTGAGAACAGGGGGTATTCGCCCTGAATCCGGAGAAGTGACCTCGCGCTCTGTCACAGATGTTGCCAATCGGGATGTGTCAACGATTTTTATGCCACTTTCTTCTACGGATTGCGCTTCTATGGATTGCGCTTTTACGGGTTGCGCCTCTGCGCTCAACGCAAGCATGCCAGTGAGGAGCACGCACAACGACAACAGACTGCATCGGCTTACATATGCAACAGGTTCGTTTGCAAGAAACAGGGACAACATTCTGCAGCTCAACTTTTAGTCCTCGACAATTTGCGATGGTTCTGCACAACGAAAATGGCGTTGTTAAATTGATCGCTACGCAAAAACCCAAACACCGTATCGAAATTTGGTCTTGAGCGATGGAGTATAACGGATCAGCCCCTGGATACCTCCCGACTTTCAACCGTTTTTAAGTCTTTTGCAGGTGTTTGTGTCATCCTGTTAACGTGGCTAGTCGTTGATCTCACAGCAAATGGTGGGTTGCGGGGCTGTGATCGTGCAGTTGGTCCCGACCAGTATGATGCCCGACCAATGAAAGCACAGTTGCTGATTTCGACTTGCCGTTCAAATCAGATATTGTCCGGGAGTTATCCATAACGCAAGCGATCGCTCGCAATAATTGTGGCACGCTGCAGAGCAGTACTGGCAGCTAAGACTGCGCCCGGGCACAGGTGCAATGTTGACCGGTGCATAGTCTTGTTGTTCTCAACAGGCCGGTGGCCAGGGAGCAGGCATGTTCATCGCCCGCCAGTTTTGCTTTGGTATTCATACGCTTGTTTCTCAGTCTCGCAACACCTGCGGTGTTTTTTGGCCGAGCTGAGCCTGTGCGGGTTGAAATGGTGTCAGCAGGTCAATGAGTAGATAAAACAATGAGTGCGATAGAACCCGGTCCATTGATGATCGATGTTAACGGCTACGTGCTATCGAGCGAAGAACGTGAGTTGATAGCGCATCCCAGAGTAGGGGGCATCATTCTATTTAGTCGAAACTACGAGAGCAGGCCGCAACTTCAGAGTCTGATCGAACAAATCAGAGCATCGCGACCGGGTCCGCTGCTGATCGCTGTCGATCACGAAGGTGGCCGTGTGCAACGCTTTCGCGACGGGTTTACCGCAATCCCGCCCATGCGTCACTTTGGCGATCTGTATGAAACGCAGGCGCGTCAGGCATGCAGTTTACTGGCGGATACCAGTTGTTTGGTGGCTGCGGAACTGGCCAGCTGTGATGTGGATTTCAGCTTCTCTCCCTGTGTGGATATTGACCATGAGCTATCGTCAGTGATTGGTGATCGCTCGCTGCATTGTTCGGTTGAGGGTGTCGTGGCTTTGGCACGGGCGGCGCTTGAGGGTTATCGACAAGGCGGTATGGCAGGTGTGATCAAACATTTTCCCGGTCACGGTGGTGTGCAAAACGACACTCACCTTGGCTTTGCTACTGATTCTCGAGAATTCGAGCACATCGCCAGTGCAGAAATGCAGCCGTTCGAGCAGCTCGTCGGCGTTGCGACAGCAGTGATGCCCGCGCATGTTATCTACAGTGCGGTCGACGAGATGCCAGCCAGTTTGTCGGCATTTTGGCAACAGGACATATTGCGTCAGCGCCTGGGTTTTACTGGTGCAATTGTCAGTGATGACTTATCAATGAATGCGGCCACTGGTATTGCCCATCAGTCGCAGACAGCTTTGCTGGCGGTGCGAGCTGGTACTGATTTGGCGCTGATCTGCAACGATCAGGAGGCCGCCATCATCGCTTGTGAGAACAGTGAACTGCCCGTTGGCGATTCCAGTCAGGTGGCCCGGCGTCTGTCGCTTCGGCGTACCGAGCCCGTGCAAAAGTTAGCCGAAAGCGCGCGGAAACAGATTCAAGCTCGTTTACAATGGCTCAGTGGTCTGACTGATCGCTGAGGCGGTGGTTATTATTTCGACTTTCGATTGCTCCCAACAGGTTTCAAGCAATGTCCAAAATCGCGATTATTGGTGGTACCGGTGTAACCAGCATGCCCGGCATGACTGTGCATCATCGAGAGATGGTAAAAACACCCTATGGCTCACCTTCCTGTCCGCTGATTCACGGTGAACTGCAGGGGGTTGATGTTATTTTTCTTGCGCGACACGGTCGCAGACATACCATCCCACCGCATATGGTTAACTACCGGGCGAATATCAAGGCGTTGCACGAAATCGGTGTTACTCACACCATAGCGCTGGCCGCCGTCGGCGGCATCTCGGACGATTGTGTGGACCGGGCTATCGTAATTCCGGATCAAATTATTGACTACACCTACGGGCGAGCGCACACGTTCCATTCGGGTACCAGAGACAAGTTTGATCATATTGACTTTACCGAGCCCTATGCGCCGAGTGTTCGCGAGCAATTGCTCGTCGCAGCGAAACAGGCCGGGGTGCCTCACATTCCGACCGGGGTCTATGGGGCGACGCAGGGACCCAGGCTGGAGACTGCCGCAGAAATCCAGCGTATGGAGCGTGACAGTTGCACGATTGTCGGCATGACCGGAATGCCCGAGGCATCACTGGCGCGCGAAGTGGGTATCGAGTACGCCTGTTGTGCAATGGTAGTCAATCGCGCGGCCGGGAAGTCAAACACCGGCATCAGCTTCAGCGACATCGAAGCCAATGTGCGCGGGTCGGTTGAGAGTGTTCAAAAATTGCTGGCCGAGGTGGTGAGCAGGGGCTTCAGCTGATTGCGGTTAACAGTCACCTTTTCGGTTGACGTTAATGGATGGTGTGGATCGCATCTATTTATTAAGTCGCTCGGTAAGTTGCCGGGTAATTTGCTGGCAAGACATCACCACACGATACCGGCACAGCCATAACGACTGTGCCTGCCAAACCTTACTTCATGACACCCGGGTTGCCCGTTTCGCTTGATCAGGGCTTATTTCGTGCGGATCAGGCAATCTCGATCAGGCAACTTCAAACAGTGCGGCTGCACCCATACCGCCACCGACGCACATGCTCACCACCACATATTTTGCGCCACGTCGCTTGCCCTCGATCAGAGCGTGGCCGGTGGTGCGTGCACCGGTCATACCGTAAGGGTGGCCAATTGAGATAGAGCCGCCGTTGACGTTGTATTTCTTGGGGTCGATGCCTAATTCGTCGCGGCAATACAGGCACTGGACGGCGAATGCTTCGTTGAGCTCCCAAAGGCCAATGTCATCGACCTTCAATCCATGTTGTTTCAGCAACTTAGGTATCGCGAAAACAGGGCCTATGCCCATTTGTTCCGGCTCGGTACCGGCGACAGACATTCCCCGGTAAATACCCAGCGGGGTCAGGTTGCGTTGTTCAGCCAGCTTGCTATCCATGATGACACAGGCCGATGCGCCATCGGAGAGCTGGCTGGCATTGCCAGCGGTGATCACGCCATTGTCGAGCACAGGCTTTAGACTCTGCAGGCCTTCCAGCGTTGTCTCCGGTCTGTTGCCCTCGTCTTTTTCGAGTGTCACGTCTTCGTAGCTGACAGCTCCGCTCTCTTTGTCGACAATTGCCTTTGTGGCAGAGATTGCGACAATTTCATCGTCAAATTTTCCAGCTTGTTGGGCGGCTGCTGTTCTTTGTTGAGACGCGAATGAATACTCGTCCTGCACATCGCGGCTGACTTTGTATTTGTCAGCGACATACTCTGCGGTTTTTAGCATGGGCATGTAGGCGTGTGCGGCCTCGGCGGTGACGTTGGGGTCCATTTCTTCGGCACTCCAGCCAAGGTACTGCTTCTGCACCCCGGAAATATTGTCCTGCCCCCCGGCGACGCACACCTGCATGCCGTCAACCATGATTTGCTTTGCTGCCGTCGCGATTGCCATCAGGCCCGAGGAGCATTGGCGATCAATCGTCTGGGCAGAGACTGAAGCGGGTAGTTTTGCCGCCAGCGAGGCATGGCGTGCGATATTACTTCCGGCTGTGCCTGCGCTCAAAACTGTACCGATCACTACATCGTCAATTTCGGACGGATCGACGCTGCTGCGTTCCACCGCATGAGAGATGGCATGCGCCATCATGGTGGGCGACTTAATATTATTCAAAGCTCCCCGAAATGCACGCCCGATCGGGGTTCGGGCAGTTGAGACGATCACAGCATCTTTCATGGCAGGTATCCTGGTTGAGTCGCTTTTTTCTGAAAGTGGGTGTAGTGAACTATGTGGTCTCCGGCAGCGCTGGTCAGGTATGGAGCACCAGATAGTTATGCAGCGACAGACAGTTTACCACTGACGCCATATTTATCGATAAGCGCCTGCACCAGGCCGGATTGCTTTGCCGCATCGACAAATAGTTGCAGGAAACGCGCGCCAGCCTGACCGCGATTGGCAGGCGTGCCTATGGCTTGCTGCACGGCGGCAAACTTGTCGGGCAACAGGGTTGAGCCGGGCAGGCGTGAGAGGTCGTCAAGCAGACGCGGACGCAGACCGGCCAATACGTCGAGCTTTTGATCGACGAATGCGTTAAAGGACGCGTCAATTGAATCGACCTGTACCAGTTCCGCATGTTTAAGATTACGCTCAAGCCAAAGGCTGTAGGCGGCGCGATGCTTGGTCGCAATGCGAACGCCTGGCTGGTCGACCTGTTCAAACGACGTGATGTCAGAGCCCGCGGGAAGCAGACAAGTGCTTTCTATTTCGCAGTACGCGTCGGTAAATGCGATAAAGGCAGCTCGCGCGGGATCAGCGCCAATGTTGCCTATGTCCCACTGGTTATGTTCGGCAGCATCAGCGACTTCGCCGGGTGATGCGAAGCAGCGGTAGTCGACATCGCAGCCAAGCAGGTCGCCCAGTACCTTCGCAATAGCGGGTGACACACCTACCGGCTGTCCGCTGTCGGACTCGCCAGTGACCAGTAGGAAATTACTTAGGTTAATGCCTGCTCGCAGCGTACCGGTCGGGGCAAGTGCTCGGAGTATTTCATCATCTATAGCGGGTAAGGACGATTGTAGTGCGTCGATCGCGGTGGATAGAGTAGTCATGATGTGCGAACTGAACCGAGTGGATGTCGAGTGATTATAGCGACTGGTTGATTTTGTATCAGATGTGCCGTATCGGCGGTCGCACGGGGGCAGTCAATGGGCAGCAGGCATGGTGATAGCCACCCGTGCGCCACCCAGCGGGCTTTGGCTTAACACAATGGTACCGCCATAGTTTTCTACCAATTCATTGCTGATGGCCAGACCAATACCCTGGCCTTCATGTCTGGTGTCAGCTCTTACGCCACGGCCGATGAGGCTCTCCATCTGATCAGGGGGGAAACCCTGGCCATCATCATCTATAAACAGGTGAACCAGATTACTGTCATCTGACTTGTTGACGGAACCACGATGATTTCTGCCTGGCCTTTGCGCCAGCTTACCTGTCAAATGAGATGGCCTGCTGTCGTTGTCATCCACGAAGGAAAGTTCTATGCGAGACGCGCCATATTTACAGGAGTTTTCAAGCAGGTTTCCGAGCAGCTCCATAAGGTCAGCTTCCTCGATTCGAAGCTGATCATCAGCACTTATAGTGTTGTTATATTCAATTGCCCGGTCGCGGTATACTTTTTTCAGCGTGCGAATAATTCGTTTAGCTGTTGGTGCTATATTGATCGGTGGCGTGAGCAATCGACGGTTGCCGGCGTCCGCACGCTTGATGTGATAGCCGATTATCTGTTCCATTCGAGTGGCCTGACGAGTAATTTCTGCGTCAGTCTCTGTGCCGATGTTTCTCAATACACTCAGAGGTGTTTTAAGACTGTGAGCCAGATCATCAAGTGTATATCGATATCTTTTTTGCCTGCCGCGTTCACTGGCTATTAATGCATTGATGCGACTTGTTAGCGGGTGTAATTCAACTGGCACCGTATTTGGCAGTGATTCCTGAGCGCCGTTTTCAATTTTATTTAGTTGCAGTGAGATGCGGCGAATCGGGCTAAGACCCCAGGCAAGAACAAGTGCTATGCACATTAGCAATAGTGCACCCATAGTTAACATTGATATCCACAGGTTGCGATTAAAAGTGTCTTGCTGGTGGTTGAATTCCTTACGGCTGTCACCTACGACAAACTGATAGGCGGCTATCTCGCCTTCAGGCAGTAGCCATTCGACGGCAAAACGCACGATAAATAGCGGACCGAATTGCGGGTGTTCCTCTTTGCTAAAAAGCCACTGACCTATTGCGCCATCACCACTACTGGGCAGTTCGGAAGTCAGTGATGGCGAGCGCCAGACCTGTGTCATGTTCTCGTCTCTTACCTCCGCATAGTGCCCGGACATTGGTTGTCGCATACGAGGGTTTGGCATGTCTGCGTTTTCGACCGAGATCGCGCCTGAGTTATCGATGTCGGTGCTGCCCAGCAAAGCGTAAATCTGGCCCTGCAGGCGTTCGAAAGAGGCGGCCTCTGCGCGTTGATCAACAGTACGCTGTATGGCGAGCGTGGTAACACCAATAAATATAGACATCACCAGGGCAGCTGCCAACAGAAGCCGAACAGAGATTGAGTTCATCGCTTGGTTGCTTCAGAGGCAATCATGCGACAATGCTACGCCGGGCGTGTTGCTGATGCATCTGCCTGCAGGCAAAGCATTGTAAAAAAGGGTGCCGACTTGACTGGTCATTGTTGTTGGCAACACTCGCAATGGTTGTTGAACACAATTTTAAGGCGTTAAACGTTTTACGCAGCTAACCCTGGTTACTCGCGAAATCACCGGCACCAGTGTCTGTATCCAATAAGATCTGCAGATGAGTGCTTGTCATGTGTTTCGCCCTTACGCAAGCTCGGGAGAAGCTCGGGCTAAAATCCGTTTTAACAGAGCTTGTGATGTTAATGCTTCGGTTGCCTGCTCCTGGTGTTTGCTCCTAGTGATTGCTCCAGGTACCTGCTAGTCGTATATCGCAGACAACGTCATTATTTGCATCGCGGTGCGAAATATTCCGAGCTATGTCCGAGCTATGTCCGAACTATGTCTCGGCGGTATTAGCTCGCTCCAGTGCGAATCGATAGCCGCGACCGCGCAACGTTTCTATAGGATTCAATGTGCTGTCCGGATCGAGCTTTCGGCGCAGACGGCGAACAAACACCTCGAGCACATTGGTATCTCTTTCGGTATCTTCCTCATATAAATGATCGAGTAGTACCGGTTTTGATATAACCTCTCCCGCATGGATTGCAAGATACTCAAGTACACGGTATTCAAAGGCAGTGAGTGATACCGCCTGTTCAGCAACGGTTACCTGCTGTTCACGAGTCTCGATACGCAATCCATCGAAGTCGAGCACCGGATGCGCCCATCCACCAACCCTGCGTAACAGTGCTCTAAGTCTTGCGAGCAACTCCTCGAGATGGAACGGTTTACCAAGATAGTCGTCGGCTCCGGCTTCGAGCCCGGCCACGCGATCTTCCCAACGATCACGGGCCGTGAGTATCAGTATCGGGTACAGGTGTCCTTCCTCTCGAACTTTGCGGATGATATCCATTCCGTCTGTGCCTGGCAGGCCGAGATCAACCACTGCGACGTCAACTGGCATCTCGCGCGCCAGATATAGACCTTCATCGCCATCTGCGGCCGCATCAATCGCAAACCCTTCTGTCTGCAGTCGATCAACGATTTGATTGCGGAGTAAGTCTTCGTCTTCAATAACGAGTGCACGCACGGTCAGCTTCCTTTCGAGTTAACAGTGACCGCTTTCACAGTACCGTCGACCAGGATTCGGATTTTCAGCATCGCACAGCCATTCTTGTCAGTTTGTTCAGCCACCTTGAGAACCTTGCTACCTGGATTGCTATCGAGAATTTTGGAGATGGATTTCTCGCGATCTATCGGTTGACATTTAGCAGTCATCCCTGCGTTGGCGGCTGTTAACGCCAGTAACGCAACCAGCACGAAGCGACAGATTAATTTAATGCTGATATTCAATTTAAGCGGCTTCCCCGATGATGTTGCACTGTATTTGTGCACTAGAAACGACTGATATTTATATAACCTTAGCGAAAACTCGCTTTCTGGCAGCTTACCATTTCGTTTCTATAATGCGTAACGTATTCGCGACAGCTCCTTGTCTTTGGTCTGTTCGCCCTCGACAGGGCTAGTATTTTTGTGGATCAATCGTCACCGTTATTGCAAGCTGGTCGCCCGGATGATGGCGGGTGTGTGTTCGATAGCGGTGACCGTGGTAGCGATAGGTCACGTTAAATCCGTCGCGTTGACGTTCTGTTCTCGTTTTAATTGTGGTTGTGCAGTGCTGTCGGTGGCGCGAATGACTGTTGGCACGATGATGAGCGTCATCTTTTGTCGTGCTATAGCCCGCTCTGGCATTGACTGCTTTGGATAATTCGCGACTAATAACTCCGGTAGTGAAGACTTCACCGTTTGTGCTGCGTCGTTGAAGGCGTTCGGATCTTTCCGGGTTGTATCGATGCGTGTGACGATTGTGGCCGGGGCGATAGTGGTTATTGTGTACTGCAGGTCGACAGATTCTGTGCGGCTCTCGAACAGTGACATTGCGAAAGACTGGTTCTACTTTGAGAACTGGAACATATTCGGTAAAGGTATGAGCAGTGTTTGCGAACGCCGAGTGACTTGCCGCTGCTAACGCCAAAGAGGTTGCAACGACCAGCGTGCTGGTTATGAATGCGTTTATGCGGCTGGCTTTTCGCTTGGTATTTTTGCTTTTGCCGTTTGTGCAAGTCATTTGCTGCTCTCAGGTTGTGAAGATGTTAGAGCGTATGTTGACTGAGGTGCACTGAATCTTTTCTGAATTTCAGCAAAGATGAGCCTTTATTACACTGCAAATAAATTTTTATTATAAATATAGCTTTCTGGATGTTTTAGCAAACCAAAGACGATCAATCATAGCTTTATGATTTATGGGAATTGGTTCCCACAAATTCTAGTTCGCAGCGGTTTCGTCAACGGGAAATATTTTAACGAGTATTCCTACCCGGGAATGATCGATGTAATGTAATTGCCGGCTTCTCATTCTGCGTTCACTTTCGAACTTGTACGACACATTACCATTGGCAGGCGTGTATGCAAGGCGGGTATCAAAATGCAGGAAACGACCAACCCAGACTTTGATACCACCGATTAACTGATAGGTGCTTTTTACAGTGGTGTTTTGATTGAGATTGGCTGGCGGCCGGCTATACGCTCGCAGGTAGTTGTTGTCTGTTTCTGCATTGGTCTCTGCAACGCTGTTCTCCACAAATACTTCCTGTCTTGCTCCGAGTGCGATTGACATGAAAGGTGCGTTCTCGCGATCAAAGTCGGTTTGCCTCCATCCCCCGTGGTACAGCATACGATGGTTGCCGGAATTCTTTATCTTTTCTGCATCTTCAACCAGGCGCAACTCAGGTAGTGGTTGCAGCGGGGCGTTTGGCTCCGCGGGGGCCCGCGGTATCTGACGCGGGTTATCAACTACCGGGTACAAATAAGTCGAACTGCTGCCAACGCTGGTATTGCGAACATGCTCGAATATGATTACCTCGACGTCGTAGTCGATGGCGAGTCCTGGTTTGCTCAAGGCCAGCGTTAGCACAGCAAAGGCGATGAGCAGAAACTTTCTCGATAGGGACACTACGCAGCCTCGTCTTGTTTAAATTTTGCAAGTAAACCGGCAATGTACTCGATTCTTTGTTCCGGATCATCCAGTTCGCTTGTGAATTTCAATGTGTTTTTTCCGTCGAACCCGAATTCTGACGCCTGTTTTTGTATTAGATCGATTAATAGTGATGGGTCAATATTTGGCTTGTCATCGAAAATCAAACGGCCACCACCAGCGCCTGCCTGCAAACGGGTTACCCCCAGCTGCTGGCAAATCAGTTTAAATTCTGTGGTGTAAAACAGGTGTTTAGCCGGGTCTGGTAACAGGCCGAAACGATTAATCAGCTCGACACGCAATTCGTCAAGTCTCTGCGTGCTGTCTGCGTTGGAAATGCGTTTATATAGCACCAGTCTGGTGTGTACATCGGCGACATAGTCAGCGGGCAGTAAAGACGGTATTCCCAGATCCACTTCCGTTGACTGTGCCAGCGGTGACTCGGTATCCGGTAGCTTGCCGGATTTCAACGCTGCTACAGCGCGCTCGAGTAATTGTGTATAAAGCGTAAAGCCAATTTCTTGAATTTGTCCGCTCTGTTCGTCGCCGAGCAGTTCTCCCGCTCCACGAATTTCCAGATCGTGTGTCGCCAGAGTAAATCCGACGCCCAGTTCTTCCAGAGACTCAAGTGCAGACAGTCGTTTTTCTGCATCTTTGGTCATTGATTTTTCAGGAGGTGCGATCAGGTAGGCATAGGCACGGTGATGTGAGCGGCCAACGCGTCCGCGCAACTGATGTAGTTGAGCCAGTCCCAGTTTATCAGCTCGGTTAATGATGATGGTATTGGCGGTGGGCACATCGATACCGCTTTCAACAATAGTGGTACATAGCAGTATGTTGAAGCGCTGGTGATAAAAATCCAGCATCACCGATTCCAGCTCGCGTTCACGCATTTGACCATGCGCTACACTGATAGTCGCCTGTGGAATGATCTCGGTAAGCTGTCTTTCAATGCGTTCAATGGATTTCACTTCGTTGTGCAGGAAGTACACCTGACCGCCACGGCTGAGCTCGCGCTGGCAGGCTTCCTTAATTTGTACATCGGACCATTCACCGACAAATGTTTTTATCGGATGTCTGTTGGGCGGCGGTGTGGCAATGATTGATAGATCACGCAGGCCGGACAGGCCCATGTTGAGTGTGCGCGGTATAGGGGTTGCTGTCAGAGTGAGGATATCTACTTCCGAGCGCAGTGCCTTCATGTGCTCTTTATGGCGTACGCCAAAGCGATGTTCTTCATCGATAATCACGAGCCCGAGGTTTTTATATTTGACCGATTTTTGTAGCAGCTTATGTGTGCCTACAACAATATCGACCCCACCGGAGGCCAGTGATTTTACCGCTGCTTCCTGTTCTTTGGCAGTGCGAAATCGTGACAGACATTCGATCTGTATTGGCCACTGCGCAAACCGATCCAGAAAATTTTGATGATGCTGATGCGCAAGTAACGTGGTGGGAACCAGAATCGCAACCTGTTTACCGCCATCGACAGCAACAAACGCAGCACGCATTGCCACCTCTGTTTTACCAAAACCGACGTCACCGCAAACCACACGATCCATCGGTTGTTCCGAGCGCATATCTTTTACGACTTCTTCTATCGCGCGCGCCTGATCCGGTGTCTCTTCAAACTCAAAAGTTTCTGCGAAGACACTGTAGTTGTTGGTCTCCTCTTTGTAGGCGTAACCCTGTTTCGCTGCGCGCCGAGCGTGTATCTCCAGTAGTTCCGCGGCAACGTCATGTGCTTTTTGTGCAGCGCGTTTTTTTACCTTTTGCCATTGCTCACCACCGAGACGGTGCAATGGTGCTGACTCCTCTGATGCACCCGTGTAGCGACTGATCAGATGCAGCGATGACACAGGCACATAGAGTTTGTCATCGTTGGCGTAGTTGAGTGTCAGGAATTCGGTGTTAGCACCTCCGATGTCCAGCGATTGCAAGCCCAGATAGCGTCCCACGCCATGGTCGATGTGCACCACCGGAGATCCAATAGTCAGATCTGCCAGGTTGGAGATAACCGCGTCGCTGTCTCGTGTCTGGCGTCTGGACCGGCGACTCTGAGCCACCCGATTACCGGTAAGCTGAGACTCACAAATTATTGCAATGTTCGATGAAGGAAGATGTAACCCCTCATCCAGAGGTGCAGTACAAATGCAAAACCGCCGATCAGAGCTTAAAAACTCGTTAAAGCTGTCAACAGGTGCGACCGGTATGCTGTTGCCGATGAGTAACTCCATAAAAACTTCGCGTCGCCCGGCCGATTCTGCGGCAAATAAAATGCGACCGTCGTAGTTTTCTAGAAATTGCTTCAACATACCGAGTGGCTGCTCAAGCCTTACGGTTATCGGATATTTGCCTGGTGCCTTTGAGTCGAAATTATATTTGCCTCTGCCTGTCGTCACTTCGGCAGCACTGATATCCAGTGTTCTGCGCTGTTTAAATTCTCTAGTGACAGTATCTGCATCAATAAACAATTCACGTGGTGGCAGTACCGGGCGCTCAATATCGTGCCGGCGTTGTTCGTATCTATCTTCAGTTTGTTCGGTAAATTCCTCCATGGCAGCAAGGCAGTTTTTATACTGAATAACGGTTACATCATCCGGCAGGTAGTCAAAGATGGTCACCATCTCATCCAGAAACAACGGCATGTAATATTCAATGCCTGATGGCACCACGCCATTGCTGACATCGCGATACACCGGGCTTTCGCGAACGGCGTCGAAGCTCTGTCTGAATCCCTTGCGAAATCGGGTAATGCCGGCTTCGTCCATGGGAAACTCGCGAGCCGGCAATAACTCTATTTTTTCCAGTTTGTCCTGCTCGCGCGCAATTTGATCTGCCGGGTCGAAGCTATAGATGTTTTCAACTTCATCATCGAAATAGTCAATTCTAAATGGACGGTCGCTTGCCATTGGGAATAAATCCAGCAATGAGCCGCGCACGGCGTACTCGCCGTGTTCGCTAACCTCGCTCACACTGCGATAGCCGGCATCGGCCAGTTTGCTGCGAAACTCCGTGATGGGCAGTTCATCACCAGTGCTGATGATCATTGCGTGGCTGTGCAGGAACGAGGGGGGACACAGGCGTTGCATCAGCGTGGATACCGGCAATACGAGGATTCCGCGTTTTAACTGTGGCAGGTGATACAGCGTCTTCAGGCGTTCCGAGACAATATCCTGATGCGGCGAGAACAAGTCATAGGGCAGGGTTTCCCAATCGGGAAAGCTGAAGATGTCGAGACTATCGCCAACGAAAAACCGCAGTGCCAGCTCAATGTGGTAGGCGTCAGCGGTGGTGGGTGTCACAACAAGCGTCAAGCCCTCATTTGCACGTGCTGCTTCTGCAGCCGCCAATGCGCCGGCGCTACCGTACAGGTGGCCCCAGGTGGTTTTGGTCGCTTCCGGGAGTTTTAGAGCAAGTGACTGGTGCATGCTGACCTGAAGGCCGTGAAAAACGCGGAACTATAACATACCGCAGGGCGGGGATATGGAGATGGCCTGGTGTGATGTTGCGGTTTTACAATGCGGCTTGCATGAATCCGCAATCGTTGGCGCCCGTCGTTGGTGCCCGTTGATAGTGACTGGGGGGTTGTACATCTATCGAGCTGGAGATGTAAGGTCTGCCACCGCCTGTTCGTTTTTGATCTGAACTGGTGTTGCGGTTAATTTTGGACAGTTTGCCTGTTTAGCGCTATATTTCGCGCACCCTCCGCGTCCCCAGCCTGCGATTGTACCTGTGCCAGTGTGCTGGCCCTTGCCACTGCTACACGTAACTCAATATGGCCTCTTCACATCTGCTGCTTCTGGTATTTATTAATGCCTGCTGGGGCTTCAATTTCATAGCTGGCAAACTCGGCACCGAGCTGTTTGGCCCCATTCTGTTCAGTGCCATCAGATTTGCAATTGTGTTGATTTTGCTGATTCCTTTCCTGCGCTGGGTGCCAGGCCAAATGAAGCGAATCCTGTGGATTGGTTTGCTGCTCGGTGTCGTCCATTATCCAATGATGTTTTTCGCCATGTATGCGACTGAAAATCTGTCCGCCGTAGCAATTGCAGCGCAGCTGGTGGTGCCTTTTTCCACGCTACTGGCGATCGTTTTCCTGCAGGAAAGAATCGGCTGGACTCGTACAATGGCTATCGCGCTGTCGTTTACGGGTGTGGTTATCATTGGCTTCGAACCGATAGGCGCTGATCATATCCTGTCATTGTTGCTGGTGGTTGGCGGCTCGTTTTCGATTGCTGTTGCGTCTATCTGGATGCGACAACTACAGGAGGTGGGGGTATTTAACCTGCAGGCGTGGATTGCCGTTGTAGCGACAGCGTCCCTCACACTACTGGCGATTGTGTTTGAGTCTCCGAGTATTCACATGTTACGCGCAATCGCACTTGTTGATTACTGGACGCCATTTTATTCGGCAGTAGGAGCAACGATAATAGGGCACGGCTCCTTCTATTGGCTGGTGCAACGCTACCCGATTAATCAGGTGTCGCCGTTTATTACGCTGTCTACCCTGTTCGCAATTGTTTTCGGTGTGTTGCTGTTGAGTGATCAGATTACAGGTCGCATTCTGCTTGGTGGTGCATTAACGCTTGTCGGTGTGACGGTGATTGCACGTCGTAATGCTAAAGCAGAGACACCTGAGGGTTAAAATGGCACGCGGTTAAAAGTGACAGGCTGAGAACATCGTATTTTATGTGCCAGGTGCCAGACAAAAATCGTGATTTACTATCGCCTCGTAGAATTGCTGTGCGATGTGAGCATCGCCGGCGTGGTTGGGGTGAAGGTCGTCGCTCAGTATCATGGCTCTGGTAAAATCTGAATTGACATCGACAATTGAGACGTTTGTATTGCCAAGCTGTGCAACGTAAGCCTCCAGCTGGTCCGAGTATTGTTTTTGTCTTTGTTCTGCGTCGCTGGATCGGTAGATAGGGGTTGTGTTTGCCACTAAAACGCTTGCGCCTCCGTCGAGAATAGTGGCGATCACCATATCCATTTCAGCGACTGTATCTGCAATGTTCTGACCTCCCAGAATGTCGTTGGTGCCCAGAAAAAGAAGCACAAGGTTCGGGGTGTAGCGTTCCATGCTTATTGCTATCCCTGCGTTGTTGCCGGATCCGGTTAAGAAATGGTCAACCCTATGCCCCGAGTAACTTTCATGAGGTGATACAAAGGAATTGTGGCCGGAGTTACCGGTCTGAGATCCCACCATTTCAAACGAGCAGTCAGCCTGCATCATTTGCGAGACGAGAGATGATCGATAGGATTCAACCAATTCCTCTCTGACGCCGCGCGTGATGGAGTCGCCGACTGCCATTATTCGAACGGGTAAACCAGTCGGTAACAAGTCGGTGGGATTCGGGGAATCAGTAGAATCCTGCAGCACAACGACACAGGTTTGAGAATTCTCCCAGCCAAACCCGTCTCCATCCGGGTCGCTGTCCTCTGACTCACAGACCGGGTTTGCGCTTGATGTGGGTGTTGACCGCTCCTCTGGCGGGGAGTCGGGAGCGCTGCCTTCGTCCATGTTGCCTGCAGTGGTAGTATCTTCATCCGTGTTGCCAGCGGAGGTGCTGTCTTCACCGACAATGCAGGTCGCTCCATCTTCCCAACCGAATCCGTCTCCATCCGGATCGCTGGCGTCGCTGACACAGGTTGGAAAAGCAGGTGACGCCGCTGTCGGAGTATCATCAGGTGTTGCCGCTGTCGGACTCTCAGGTGATGCATCTGGCTGTGGATTAGCTGGCTCGCTCGAGCTAACCAGGCATGAAGCGTTTTGCTCCCATCCGAAACCATCTCCGTCAGGATCACTCGCCGGATCCATACAAATGGGGATCCCGCCAGCATTGTCAGTGCGCGTCGGTTCGGTAATCGTGGTATCGGGAGTCGGTGTTGTCGGACTCTCAGGTGATGCATCTGGCTGTGGAGTACCTGTGTCGCTCGAGCCAACCAGGCATGAAGCATTTTGCTCCCATCCAAAACCATCACCGTCAGGATCACTCGCCGGATCCTGACAAATGGGGATTCCACCAGCATTGTCAGTGCTGGTCGGTTCGGGACCCGTGGTATCAGGACCCGTGGTATCGGGAATCGAAGTATCGGGAATCGAAGTATCGGGAATCGAAGTATCGGGAATCGACATATCAGGACCCGTGGTTCCAGCAGGGCCGGCCATCACTCGACAACTTTGATCGTTTTCCCAGCCCCAGCCGTCCCCGTCCGGGTCAGAGGCGGGGGACTCACAAATTACATTGGCGTGACCGATGCTGCCTGTAATAAACCACACAAGGATACTGAGTACAGCGAGCGGTGTAGTCGATTTTAGTATCATAGCGGCCCGTAACGAGTATTCTAATTCGTGTCTTGATAATTAGACAATTATCTGATTGCCCATGGAATCAAAAGAAGAAGGTTATCACTCTCTACAGTAGTACGCCAACTTGTAATGGTTAAATAGTGACACAATCTTGAGTCGGCGGGCAGTCATCTGCAATCTTCATCACCCTGTAATCTTCATCACCGTGTATTGAGGGAAGTATATGTTTACCGGAATCATTCAAAGTGTCGGGCAGCTGGTCAGTTCCGACTCGGTGTCGACCGACAGCGGCAACGGCGAACGATCTGACGATAAGCGGATGAAGTTCGAACTCGGTGAGCTGAATCCATCTGATATCAGCATCGGTGACAGCGTCGCGACCAGTGGTGTCTGTTTGACCGCTGTTGAAATTCACGGCAGCCAGATGGTGGCTGATGTGTCTGCAGAGACACTGGCCTGTACCACGCTGGGCGAGCTTGGGCCCGGTGATGAGGTAAACCTTGAGTTGGCACTACGTGCTGACAGCCGCCTGGGTGGGCATATGGTCAGTGGCCACGTTGATGGCGTCGGCCAGGTCGTAAGCAGGGTAAAGGAAGCGCGCTCGGAACGCCTGGAGTTTTCGGTACCCACCGACCTGTCACGCTACATTGCGGCGAAAGGGTCAGTTTGCATTGAGGGCGTCAGCCTGACAGTGAATCAGGTGGACGACGCTCGCTTTTTTGTGAACCTCATACCGCACACGCTAACCGCCACCAATCTGCATCGCTGCCAGCCTGGTACCCGGGTAAATATCGAGGTGGATGTGGTTGCGAGGTATCTGGAGCGCCTGCTACCCGGTAGCCAGGACCTGCCTGAGAGCATCATAATGGCAGGCGAAAATCTCGGCAATCCTGTCGCTTAGGGGAGACAGAAGACAGAGGACGGAAGACACAAGACAGAGGGCAGAAGATAGAGCAATCGGATTCTGACAACTGCCGCATCGTCTGTCCTCAGGAATCTGTTCTTTGTAGTCTCTAACCACCTGCACGTGTGACCGGGTGATTTGAAGTTGCACGAAAGCCGGTGTCGACCCCTGCCTGACACCGGGCCACATGCTTCGACTTTGCCGCATCAGGTTTCGCCTTGTGGGCACTCGCAAAACGCACATTCTGCTGGCAGTGCTCAGGCCTTCAACTAAATATACGTTGATATAAAAATTGCTGTAACATTCGGCGCCTTTTCTTACACGCTAAATTATCAATACCAAAAGGATAGAAACCATGGCAGTTGAGCAAACTATTTCGATCATTAAGCCGGATGCAGTGGCGAAAAATGTGATCGGCCAGATTTACGATCGGTTCGAAAAAGCCGGTCTGCAAGTCGTTGCGGCAAAAATGTTACACCTCAGTCAGGAGCAGGCTGAAGGTTTCTATGCGGTGCACAAGGAACGTCCGTTCTTTAACGACCTCGTCTCATTTATGACATCCGGACCGGTCATGGTTCAGGTACTTGAGGGTGAAAACGCCATTGCCAAAAACCGCGATGTCATGGGTGCCACTAACCCGGCGGACGCAGCTGCCGGTACCATCCGCGCTGATTTCGCCAGCAGTATCGAAGAAAACGCAGTTCATGGTTCGGACGCCCCCGAGACTGCAGCCACTGAAATTGCCTATTTCTTTGGTGATGGCGGTGTTTGCCCTCGCACGCGCTAAGCGACTCTGTTGTTCGCACACAGAACGTTTGTATGCATGCTGAAAGTCTGATTGAGACACACTGATGGCCGTCACAGCCACTAGGACTGATCGCGTCAATTTGCTCGACTATGATCGGGAAGGTTTGCGCGATTACTTCGCATCGATAGGTGAAAAGCCGTTTCGCGCCGATCAGGTGATCAAATGGCTTTATCAGCACGGTGTGTCGGAGTTCAGCGAGATGAGCAATCTCGCTGTGTCTCTCAGAGAAAAACTGACTGAAGTCAGCGAAATTTACCTCCCTGATGTTGAGCAGGCAAATTTGTCTGCCGATGGAACGAGCAAGTGGATTTTTCGCTTGCGCGGTGGGAATTCAATAGAAACAGTCTTTATCCCAGAGAAAAATCGCGGCACGCTATGCGTCTCCTCACAGGTCGGATGCGCGCTGGATTGTTCTTTTTGCTCGACAGCGAGGCAGGGGTTCAACCGCAATCTGTCCTCTGGCGAAATAATCGGCCAGGTATGGTTGGCCACACATTTGCTTGCTCAAAGTCCGGCGACGCAGGAACACCGCATTACCAACGTTGTGATGATGGGTATGGGAGAGCCGTTGTTGAACTTTAACAACCTCGTCAAGGCCCTGAATCTTATGCTGGACGATGCGGCTTACGGCCTCAGCAAGCGCCGGGTGACGGTGAGTACCAGCGGTGTGCTGCCGGCCATGGACAAGCTGAAAGAGACCGTCGATGTGTCGCTGGCTGTGTCTTTGCATGCTGCCAATGATGCGTTGAGATCTGAACTGGTACCACTGAACGACAAATATCCGATTGCAGATCTGATGGAAACCTGCAGAAGATGGGTTGGTCAGGGGGATCGCAAGCGCCATGTGATGTTTGAGTACGTCATGCTGGCCGGGGTCAATGATCAGCCGGAGCATGCCAGACAGCTGGTGAAATTGCTGAAAGGGTTTCCCTGCAAGGTCAATCTGATTCCGTTCAATCCGTTTGAGCAATCGGGTTACCAGCGTTCGAATCCGGAGGCAATCGATCGCTTTTGGCAAATTTTGCACAAAAGCAAAATTGTTGCGACTAAGCGCAAGACTCGCGGTGACGACATTGACGGTGCCTGTGGTCAATTGGCAGGGCAGGTGAATGATAGAAGTAAACGCGTTTTGAAGTTTATGAAACCTCGTTTCGGAGAAAGTCTGTGAGAAAATCTGTTCATCTACGATTGGCTGCACTGGTGGTAGCCGGCTCGGCTGTGGTTTCGGGGTGTGCTGCGAACCCGGTGTTTGGCCATCTCAGCGATAACCAGAAAGCGGCCACGTATAACGCAGAGCTTGCTACTAACTATCTGGCGGCAGGCGAGTTGGAGCCGGCGCAAACAAAAGTTCTCAGAGCCTTGCAGCAAGACCCGGCCAATGCGCTGGCTAACAATACACACGCCAAGTTACTTGTCCGTCTTGAACAGTACGACGCTGCTGAAAAATCGTTTAGAAAGTCGATCAAGCTTGATCCCAAGCGCGCAGAGTATCGCAACAACTATGGCATCTTTTTATGTGAGCGGGGTAAAACAGAGCAGGCTATCGGTCAGTTTGTGAAAGCATCTGAAAACAAGTTTTATCAAACGCCGGAGTTTGCACTCGACAACGCTGGTGTATGTGCCATGGAAGCGGGGCGTTATGCACTGGCCGACAAACATTTCCGCAGCGCAATCAGACAAAGTGCTGTGTTTGCGCCAGCCATTTTGCACATGGCAGAATTGAAACTTAAAACAGGTGACGCGACTCTGGCAGACGCCTATTATTCACGCTTCCTTACATTGGCCAGGCAGACACCTCAAAGCCTGTATGTCGGCGTAAATATAAGAAGAGAGCTGGGAGATGCTCCGTCAGCTGACAGATTTGCGGAACAACTGGTGAAAGCCTACCCGCGTTCCAGTCAGGCCAGAACTATTCTCGCAACACAGTAGCTCGAGAGCAGTAGAGCAATAGCACTAGAAGAAGAACACTAGAACAAGCACCAGATCAGCAGGACAAGGTTGATACGCGGCAAAGAAGAGGTTCGCCGCGTAGCAATGGAGGGTACAAGAAAACTGAAAACGTAATCGATGCGGTTACGAGTATACGATAGATCGAATAAGCAGGTTCGACCTATTGGTTTGTGAAAATATAATAAGAACTAAACGCATAAACGCTTCAGATAATAAAATAAGTTTACAGGCCAATTTCCAGAGTGCCATTATAACCGGCCAGTTATATCTATAACCGGACAGTTATATCGGACCACCGAAATGGTCTGCATAAAATACTGAAGCTGTGCTGCACAAACGACGAAAGCGTTACCGACTGTATGGGACAAACAATCAAAAGCATTAAGGGTGTCCGCGACATCCTGCCGGATGCTGTTCACCACTGGCATTTTCTTGAGCACCACGTTCGAGAGTTGACAGCGGCCTATGGTTACCGGGAAATGCGTACGCCTCTGCTCGAGAAAACCGATCTGTTCAAGAGATCGATCGGTGACGTGACCGATATTGTCGAGAAAGAAATGTACAGCTTTGAAGATCGCAACGGTGATCTTCTCTCGCTGCGCCCGGAAAATACCGCCAGTTGTGTGCGCGCTGCCATCCAGCATGGCATGCTGACCAACAATCAGGTATCGCGAATCTGGTATGCCGGTCCGATGTTTCGCCGCGAAAACCCGCAGCGTGGTCGATATCGACAATTTTTCCAGGTCGGTGCGGAAGTGTACGGGGTGGCTGGTCCCTACATAGAGGCTGAGTTGATCCTGCTGAGCGCACGATTGTGGCAACGACTGGGGTTGAGCGAGCACGTTGTATTGCAGATTAACTCCCTTGGCTCCTCCGATGACCGAGACCGGTATCGGGCAATTCTGGTCGACTACCTGACCGATCACCTGTCCGATCTCGACGAGGACTCGCGGCGTCGCCTCGAGACCAACCCGTTGCGGGTGCTGGATACGAAAAATCCGCAGATGAAAGAGATTGTCAGTGGCGCCCCGCAGATAATTGATCACCTCGAAGCAGAGTCCGCCGATCACTTTGCGGCGTTAAAAACAGCACTTGCGCAGTGTGAGATAGCGTTTGAAGTGAACACCAGGCTAGTGCGGGGGCTCGATTACTACTGCCACACCGTATTTGAGTGGGTAACTTCGCGACTTGGTGCACAGGGGACGGTTTGCGCAGGCGGTCGTTACGATGGTCTGACCGAGCAACTGGGGGCCAAATTGACACCGGGTGTGGGCTGGGCACTGGGCATGGACAGGCTGGTTGAACTGATAGACGAGCTGGGGTGTAACGATGCGGCACCCCGGCCTGATGTGTACATGATACTCGCTGGAGAAAAAGCAATTGTGCAGGGTCTGGCGCTGGGTGAAAGGCTGCGGGAAGCCGAACCACACTGGACGGTAATCTGCGATTGTAGCGGCGGCAGCATGAAAAGTCAGTTCAAGAAAGCTGATAAGAGTGTGGCGAAAGTTGCTGTAATTATTGGTGAGATGGAGCTTGAAAATGGCACTGTCGGCCTCAAGAATTTGCGCGAAAAGATGGATCAGCAAACGCTTGAACAAAGCGTCTTGATTGATACGCTTCGAGCAATATTTGTATAACATATACCTATTAGTATGGAATGGCGCGCGGCGCCTGCACGGTAAAGAATCTGATGGCTGAATACGAAACAGAAGAACAACAAGTCGAGGCGCTCAAGCAGTGGTGGGCCGATAACGGGCGTGCTGTATTGATGGGCATTGGCCTGGGGCTTGTGGCAATTTTTGGCTGGCGCGGCTGGCAGGGGCACCAGACCTCAGTGGCGGAAACCGCATCCAGTGCTTACACCTCGGTGATGGAATCTCTGGAGAACAAGGATGACGGTGAAGCCTTTCTTGGCAAGGTTGAAAGTCTCAAGGCAGAGCATGGCGGTACGGCTTATGCCGCGATGGCCAGCCTGGCGGAGGCAAGGTTTCATGTAGAGAACGAAGATCTCCCTCAGGCCGAAAGCGCGTTGCGCTGGGCGCTTGATTCCGGATCATTCGAAGAGATCAAATCAATCGCTCGATTGCGCCTGTCTCGTGTCTTGGCGGCACAGGGCAAGCACGACGAGGCGCTAAAGCTGCTCGATAACGTCAGCGGCGACGCCTATGTTGGTATGGTCGACGAAATTCGAGGGGATATCTATCTCGACAAGGGAGACTCCGAGCAAGCGCTGGTCGCCTACAAACGCGCCAGAGAATCAGGTGCTCAGACCGCGTCTGCGCGGGATCTCCAGATGAAACTGGACGACCTTGCGCAACCCGGTGACAAAGAGACTGACGAAAAATCATGATGCGCGGACGCCCGGAATCGCTTCTCGGCAGCTGTCAGGATGTCACCAGCAGCGTAAACCCGAGGCACTTCAGTTTAAAGCGCATCGGTTTAAGGCGCATCGGTCTAGTGCACATCGGTATTCTGGCTTTAGTTGCTGTAATTGCGGGCTGCAATTCTGCACCTACCGTGGTGCCCGCCGAATTGACTCGAATCGAATCGACTCGCAGCGCCAAAACCGTTTGGTCAAAAGGAGTGGGCGGTGGTGGTGATCGTCCGGCAGTTCGTTTCGCACCCTTTGTCACTGACGACACCGTCTACAGTGCCAGTGCCAACGGGCAGGTAAGCTCCCTGAATCGCCTCACCGGCGACACAAACTGGACCGTCGATATCGGACGCGATCTGACTGCTGGTATCAGCGGAGATGAAACCTATTTATTTGTCGCCAACGGCGATGGCGATGTGTTCTGCCTGCGCCAGGACGATGGTAGCCGGGTCTGGTCGGCAAGCGTTTCATCTGAAGTAATCGCATCGCCTGTGGCTGGCCCCGACCATCTGGTCGTGCGCAGTATTGATGGCAAGGTCTACTCGCTGGACAAGGAATCCGGCCGGCAGCGCTGGCGCTTTAGCTACAATGTGCCGGCGCTGAGCCTGCATGGAAACGGCCGCCCGCTGGTTGGCCTGGATGGTGTGCTTGTTGGCCTCGACAACGGCAAGCTGGTCGCCCTGCATGGCGATGACGGGCAGGTTTCCTGGGAACTCAGTCTTTCCGAAAACGACGGGCGTTCAGAAGTGGATCGACTAAGTGACCTGGATGCTGATATCAGACCAGCCGGGGCTTTCGTCTATGCCGTCAACTACCAGGGCACGCTGGCACAGATTGATCCCTCCAGTGGATCAACGCGCTGGACCGCGGACATGTCGTCCTCTGTCGGCATGGCAGTCGACGAGAACATCGTCGCGGTAACCGATGAGTTCGACACAGTGTGGGGATTGAGCATCGCAGATGGCAGCGTGCTATGGCAACAGGATGCGCTCACCTACCGAAAACTGACGGCTCCGGCGATTGTCGACGGCAACACCATTGTCGTTGGTGATTTCGAGGGCTACCTGCATTTGCTGTCCGCAAGCGATGGAACCATGATCGGACGACACAAGGTGGGCTCCAGCCAGATAATGAGCCAGCCGGTATTACGCGACGGCCAGGGCTATGTGCAACTGCGCGGTGGAAGGCTGGCAGCGGTATCTTTTTGAGACACCGGATCACCATCGACACAATCAACCGGGACATATGGATTCGCTAAAACGGGTCATAAAGCCCACGCGCGGAAGCTGTACGCGGTAAACTTCCGCGATGAAACCTGTGATCGCTATTGTTGGTCGGCCAAATGTTGGTAAATCAACTCTCTTCAATAAACTGACCAAAACACGTGATGCGCTTGTTGCGGACTATGCCGGTCTGACTCGTGATCGCAAATATGGCGACGGCAAGCTGGGTGGCTTCGGCTATATAGCA
The DNA here is from genome assembly GCA_964393885.1 of uncultured Granulosicoccaceae bacterium. Taxonomy (GTDB): domain Bacteria; phylum Pseudomonadota; class Gammaproteobacteria; order Granulosicoccales; family Granulosicoccaceae. The sequence continues at coordinate 25,950 of CAYMVV010000038.1, forward strand.
ATAGATACGGGTGGTTTGAACGGCGAGTCTGAAGTGCTCGATACGCGCATGCAGGCGCAGGCCTGGCAGGCGGTCGATGAATCCGATGCGGTCATTTTTTTGGTTGATGGCCGCGATGGCCTGACCCATATCGATGTAGAAATCGCTGACACACTGCGACGCAGTAATCGCCCGGTGTGCGTCACGGTGAACAAAACCGACGGTCTGGATGAAGCGCAAATTGCCGCGGATTTTTTCGAGCTGGGACTTGGTTCGCCACACTGCATCGCAGCCACACAAAATCGGGGTTTGCTGAAGTTACTCGAAGCCGTGAAAGAACTGCTGCCGGGTATTGATGAAGAAGCTGATGAGATCGAAGACGAAGGCTTGCGGCTCGCAATTGTCGGTCGGCCAAACGTTGGCAAGTCTACCCTGATAAACCGGATCGTCGGTGAAGAACGAGTGGTCGCCTTTGATTTACCCGGCACCACCCGCGATAGCATCAATGTGCCTTTTGAGCGCGATGAAAAACAGTACACATTAGTCGACACCGCCGGTGTCAGGCGGCGCGGAAAAATTTCAGATCGGGTGGAAAAATTCAGTGTCATCAAGACACTGCAGGCGATCGACGAATGTAATGTCTGCATCATGCTGCTCGATGCAACCGAGCGCATAACTGATCAGGATCTGAACCTGCTCGGTTATATCATCGACAAGGGTCGGGCAGTCATTGTCGCCGTCAACAAGTGGGACGGGTTGCCATCGGAACAGCGCGATAAAATCAAGACTGATATTTCGCGCCGACTCGATTTTCTGAGTTTCACCAGCATCGAGTTTATATCAGCACTGCATGGCACCGGTGTGGGCAATCTGTTTGCGCTGGCCAATCGCGCCTATGAATCCGCCATGATCGATATGGCAACACCTGAACTGACACGTATGCTCGAGTACGCATTGGTACAGCATCAGCCACCCCTGGTTCGAGGTCGTAGAATCAAGATGCGCTATGCCCACCAGGGTGGGTCGAACCCGCCGGTCATTGTGGTTCACGGGAATCAAACCCACCGCGTGCCAGACACCTATCGACGCTATCTCAGTAATTTTTATCAGCGCGAACTCAAGCTGTTTGGAACGCCGGTGCGTATCGATTTTAAAACCACGGACAACCCGTACAGTCATATCAGAAACAAGTTGACTCCGCGCCAGGATCGCAAGCGTCGGCGCATGCTACGGCACGTTAAAAAATAGCGAGAAGGCCATGGCCGATATGGTTACGTTAAGTCTGACAGAGGTACATGAACTGGCGACAAGCTGCCTGCGCAATTGTGGTGCTTCCGAGGAGCAGGCGCGCGCGGTCGCCGACACTGTCACCAATGCAGAGCGCGACGACTGCAAATCGCACGGGCTTTTTCGTATACCCGGATTTTGCGCATCACTTAACAGCGGGAAAGTAAGCGGCGATGCCGTGCCTGTTGTGCACGATCTGGCTCCGGCAGTAGTGCAGGTCGATGCCAACAACGGTTTCGCTCCGCTCGCACTCGAGGTGGGTGCAGAGCCACTGGCGAGCAAGGCCGCAAGCCAGGGAATAGCAGCCCTGGCCGTCACAAACAGTTACCACTTCTCGGCACTGTGGCCGGAAGTGGAGAGGCTCACTGATTTGGGACTGGTTGCATTTGCCTTCGTCAGCGCGCAAAGCTTTGTCGCCCCGGCAGGTGGTATCAAACCCCTATACGGCACCAACCCCATGGCATTCGGATGGCCGCGACCCAATGCACCGGCGGTCATTTTTGATCAGGCTGCCAGCGCCAGTGCCCGTGGTGAAATTCAGCTGCACGAGCGCGACGGCAAATCCATTCCGGACGGTTGGGCGATCGATGCCGCCGGTCATCCCACTAACGATCCGACCGAAGCACTGGCCGGAGCCCAATTGCCGTTTGGCGGCCATAAAGGAGCCGCTATTGCGATGATGATCGAACTGCTGGCCGGGTCATTGATTGGTGAAGTGCTGAGTTTCGAGGCGACAGCCAACGACAAACCGGATGGCGGTCCATCGAGTGGCGGTGAATTTATGATCGCCATCGATCCTTCGCGCTGTGGCCAGCCGGATGGAGCGGCGCTGACACACGCGGAATCGTTGTTTTCGCAAATTCTCGGGCAGGACGGTACCCGCTTGCCATCAACTCGACGCTATGAAGCAAGGCTGACGACACCGGTCACCGGTATCACGATTGTCGATTCCCTTTACCAAACGTTGCAAAAACTGAACGGGTAACGAACCGACAAACCCGCATCTCGCTGCCCTAACCAAAACGTCTGGTCCGCAAAGTCCCGGATCCTCGCTCTTAGATCTTCGCTCTCAGAATAGGGCTCTCACATCAAGTTACCGGCTACTCGCATGTGTCAGTGTTGCAGCTGATTTACATCATTAGCTAAATATCTGACGGTAATGGCCGATATACGCCACCTGTAACGCGTCGTCGCCGGTGCTGCGATCACGTTGAGGACCCCACAACTGAGAGATGTACATTTGAAAGAGACTGGCAACAGGGAAGCGCAATCGCAGCTGATGTCGGAGTCGGGTGACTCTCAACAGAGACTGGCAGCCGCTCGCAATCAGGAGCGGTTTAACGAGTGGGTTGCTGACGCCAAATTAAGTGAAGATGTAAGGAACCGCATTGCGGTTGCAGGTGAAACAATCAGCAGAGGATCGTTTGGTACGCTTTATCTTCTGGCGACAAATGATTCAAAACCAGCATCGGAAGATCAGGCCTTGTTGAACATGCGAGGGTCTGCGGCCAATGATACCGATTTCGAGTCGCCGTCCGCGAGTAAAAGCCGCCAGGTGCCTGTCCGAAAACAAAGATCATAGCGAGGTTGTAAAATTTCGAGCTCGATGTGTCTATCGATTGAGTCGAATAGTCGCTTTTCTGTAACAAAACAGGTCGTAATAACCAGCCGATAGATCGTGCTCGCGGTAGATCATCTGATCCGCTTCGCACCACTCGAACGACATGCTGTTAGTAGAATCTGTAGTTACCGCTCTAAGTTAACGTTCCTCACGCCTTTCAATTCAGCTCGGACAACTCAGCTCGGACAACTCAGCTCGGACAACTCAGCTCAGACAAACACGCTTGGAAAATCCTGCGAGTTAACAACGCGAGCGTCTATTCGCAATCCTTGCGAAGTCATCCAATAACCAGATGCGGTTTCCTGCAATACCGGTAGCTATTCTTCTCACGCATTCATTCATGCGCCGGTGCTCGGCATTGGTACTGAATAAGCGGTGACTTCCATAACAAATGATACTGTGCAATATTGCAATTCAGCAATTAACTCACTGCCTGTGCGGGCAATTGAAGAGTGAAACAGGATCGAAGTAGTGTCGGATTTTACTGATCAGTAACCGCAAGACCGGATCAAACTGCATATTCTCGATAAATAATTCAAATTTCGAAATTCATTTCTTGATTTACAGTGTCAGTTTTGGTACTCAATCGGTGAATTGATCGAGTCTGGCTGACGTTCGAATTGAATTTGTGCGATATAATACGGTCATAAACTTCGTGATGGTCCTGATGAACAAAACCTTAGTATGAAAAGCACATTATCTGTATTGATCATCGCTACGTATATCATTTGTTGCCTGCGGCTGCGTGCGGGGCCGTGGAACTATTTTCAAATCAATTCGCGGCACTTCTGTCGTCAGCGGGGCATTTTTTCGAAGATCGCACTCGATCAAATGATTCCGCTCAAATGGCGTCTGCATCAGCAACGGCTTGCAGACGACTACATCCCGGCGACTTTTCCGGTATTTCTGAAGCCGGAGTGGGGTCAAAACTCGGTCGGTATCGAACGGGCAGACAACGAGCATCAGTTTCGCTCTATCTCCCGTCGTGTGAGAAGCGGTCCGGTGCAGTATCTTTTGCAGCACGCGGCACCTGAAGCACGCGAGTTTGAAATCTTCACCACGTATACCGGTGAGAACAGTGAGCATCCCGATTACCTCAGTGTGACTGAAACAGTCAACGACACTCACAAGTACCCGATTAACGGCATTAACAACGATGATTGTCGTTATCGCGATATCACCGATATGCTGACACCGTCAGAACTGACGAAAATCAGCGGCTATGTCAGAGAGATAGGGCATTTTGGGCAGTCGCGACTGAGCGTTCGCGCGGACACAATCGAGCAATTAATTGCCGGGGATTTTCACGTTATCGAAATCAACCTGTTTACGCCGATGCCTATCCACTTGATGGACGCAAAGCATTCGGTGGTAAACAAGCTGCGCTCCGTCCTATCCATCAGTGGTTCGCTGGCCAGGGTGACGCAGGCGATGGGTCCTCAGCCAAATGCGCCGGCCATCTTTATCCGCATGACGATGTACGGTCGTAAACACCACGCGGCGCAACAGGCGATGCTGGAGCAATCTGATGCGGTGGTGGTTGCCAATGGCAAAATGCCCTCCAGCCAAAAAAAATGTGCTAACACAGTCAACATACATTGCAGCTAACCCCGTTGCAGCTAACAGATTTAAGCTAACTTGATCGGTATTCGAAAAAAACTCTACGCGTGGATCAGCCAGAAGTATATGGATGGCTGCAGCAACTATAATTCACTGGCAGTACGCCGCAGTTGTCGTTCCAAAGCGCAGGCGCGCGACAAATTCAGCCAGCACGACATTCCACATGCCAAAGGCACGATTTTCCTGAATCCCTGGACTGCCCGCAAGTTTGCGCAGGAACACGGTTTTCCCCTTTGCATTAAGCCAAATGTCAGCGGTTTTTCCCGTGGCAGCCATTTCCCGATCAATAACTACAAAGAGCTGTGGAAAGCAGCTTTGTGGGTCAAGGTCTGGTGGCCAGCCAGTGTCGTCGAGCAGTATTTGCTGGGGCGAAACTATCGCGTGTTGGCAACACGAGACGACCTGCCCTCGGTGATTCGACGATACCCGCCCTTTGTCGATGGCGACGGCAAAGCTGATATCAGCGCTTTGATTGACGCCGAAAATGCAACGCGCAAAGAGATGCAGCTTCACCCGACAATCTATCCGATTCAAAAGAGCAGACAGGTTATTGGCTACCTGGAGCGGCAAGGAAAATCCCTTGCTACCGTCCCCGGTAAAGGAGAGCGCGTTTATTTGTTCAATCGAGTTGCTCTCGCGCCGGGTGGTGTGGTGGAAACAATAGAACGATCAACGGTGCCTGAAGAAAACGAAGCCCTGTTCAAACGGATTGTCGAAGCATTCGATGCAACGGTGCTGGGCATCGACGTTATCTTTGAGAAAGGCATCGAGGTTCCCTATACCGAGCAGCGGTGTATCTTTCTCGAGGTCAATTCCAGACCCTACATGAAGATGCACGATGTACCCCGCTATGGAGAAAAAGAGGATCTGTCCGCTTTTTACTCGTCAATGGAAAAGCTGGTGGTAGCGGACTCCGATATTTTTTAGTCAACCTTCGGTATTGATTGCCTGGTGCGCGTTTGCACAGTTGATCCGGTCTCGGAGACACCTCAAATTTAAAAACACAAGCGCCTGCTTTTGTACCGGAAGTCTTGAAGCCGGGTAGCCCGGCGCGTGTCTCACCCGCACACAACTACCTTAGCTGCACAGAACTGTTATTACCTGCCAAGGAAGTTATCGGATTCTTTCTTCGCAACAAACCATCGATTCGATATCACACACTTGCCCCCGGGCGGAGAGTGGCGAGTTGCTGTCGTTCTGAAGCCGACGGGCGGTTGGTTGCATAAATACATGCGCGCTCTATTGTTACCGTACAATATTCATCGAACAGCGGATTGCACGCTATCATTAGTGAGCCAACTATCACGATAGCCGGGGAACCCATGAGTACTCTCTCTGTTAAACATTTACTGACTACCGAAGAGTCGCTCAATCAACAGGTCACAGTGCGTGGCTGGTTGAGGAGTCGCAGGGACTCCAAGGCGGGCATTTCCTTTCTAAATATCTACGATGGTTCCTGTTTCGATGGCATACAGGCGGTTGTCGCCAGTGACCTGAGCAACTATCAGGACGAGGTACTCAAGTTGACTGCCGGTTGTTCTGTAGAGGTCGCGGGCAAACTCGTTGAATCCCAGGGAGGCGGTCAGCGCTGCGAAATTCAGGCTGACGGGGTGTCGGTTGTTGGCTGGGTTGATGATCCGGAAACCTATCCGGTGGCGAAAAAGCGGCATACGTTTGAATACCTGCGTTCCATTGCCCATCTGCGGCCCCGCACAAACGCTTTTGGTGCCATCAGTCGGGTCCGAACGACACTGGCCAATGCGGTACACAATTATTTCTACGAGCGAGAGTTTCACTGGGTAAACACCCCCATTATTACTGCCAGCGATTGTGAAGGTGCCGGCGAATTATTTCGTGTGAGCACCCTCGACCTCGCCAACCTGCCAACCATCAGACACAGTGATAAAGGCAGCGATCACAGTGATACTAAAAACAGCGGCGAACACAGTGCTGGTCAGAGGACGGTCGACTTTAGCGAGGACTTCTTTGGCGGCGAATCTTTTCTAACAGTGTCGGGGCAGCTGAATGTCGAGTCCTTCGCTGTGGCATTGTCAAAGGTGTATACGTTTGGTCCGACCTTCCGTGCCGAGAATTCCAACACCAGTCGACACCTTGCCGAGTTCTGGATGATTGAACCCGAAATAGCATTTGCGGGGCTTGATGAAAACGCCGCACTGGCGGAGGACATGCTGCGCTACCTGTTCACGCAGGTACTCGATCGCTGCGCTGATGACATGGCGTTTTTTGCTCAGCGCGTCGATAAACAGTGTATCAAACGAATGGAGCAGGTCATTGAGTCACCGTTCGTACAGATGGAGTACACCGAGGCCGTCGACATTCTTACGAGCACTAAAAAGAAGTTTGAATTTCCTGTCACCTGGGGGGCAGATTTACAGTCCGAACACGAACGATTTCTAACCGAAGAACATGTCGGCAAGCCCATTGTATTGCGTAACTATCCGAAAGAGATCAAGGCGTTTTACATGCGTGAAAACGACGATGGAAAAACCGTAGCGGCGATGGATGTTCTGGCGCCCGGAATCGGTGAAATTATCGGTGGCAGTCAGCGTGAGGAGCGACTGGATGTACTCGATGCCAAGCTCGACGCGCAGGGGATCAAAGAAGAGCTTTGGTGGTATAGAGATTTACGTCGCTACGGCACGGTGCCGCATGCCGGTTTCGGTCTCGGCTTTGAGCGCCTGATAAACTACGTGACAGGCATGGAGAACATTCGCGACGCGATACCGTTTCCGCGTACGCCCAAGTCGGCCCCGTTTTAGGCTGCATCTCATTTGTCTGGCTTACTATCAGTTGTGCAAAATGTCGGTTTCGGGCCGCTTGACTACATTGCAATACTGTTGTTTTTTGCATCGTGGGTATTGCACTTCTGGATCATTAATCATTCGCGACTAAAACATAAAACGATTTCCTTTCGTATGCATCGGCACCGGCATCGCTGGATGGCGAACATGGTGCTGCGCGATGCAAAAATGCCAGACGCGCTCATTCAAAACACCCTTCAGTATGGTGTGCTGTTTTTTGCATCAACATCAATTCTGATCATAGGCGGATTGATGGCGGCACTGGGCGCGTCGGATGAGGCGCAGGCCATGTTAAACGAACTTCCTTTTGTTTCTCCGTTTACCAGGGCGGCGTGGGAGCTCAAGGTACTGCTGGTGATTTTTATTTATACCTTTGCGTTTTTTAAATTCGCCTGGAGTTATCGTCTTTTTAACTACGTGTTGATCATGATCGGCGCGGCCGCGGATGCATCAGTACCGGGTTCGGTTGGCAGCGACAGTGAGAACGCGCGCTATGCGTCAGCAGTCGCGCAAATGCATACACTTGGTGCGCGCCATTTTTCAACTGGCATGAATTCCTATTTTTTTGCGCTGGCCGCGATTGCGTGGTTCTTGAATCCTCTGTTATTTATTGTCGCGACAATCTGGGTCAGTCTGGTCTTGTACCGTCGTGCGTTTCGATCTCAGTTTGCAAAAATTCTGGAAGGGCTGGAAGACAATACCGCGGAGCCCGGGAGCTAGTCCTTTCGAAGCGCGGCAACCGTAAGGAACTCTGCCAGAGTAATTGTGTCAAATTGCAACACCCGGTATACCCCGGTAGATAAAAGGCTGGTGCGATGCGTATAGCTAGACTCGTTTTACTCACACTACTCTCGTTGCCTGCAAGCCTGTTTGCCGAGGATTTTTCAGACCTGTATGAAAAACTCAGTCCGTCGGTAGTGACTATTCATACCAGCAACTTTGACAGTCAAAAACAGGCGTCACAAAACGGTTTGGGCTCAGGTGTGGTTATCGAGCCCGACAAAATCATTACCGCAGCCCATGTGGTACATACCGCCAAAAGCATCCAGGTAAAATTCAAAGACGGCTATACCACTGAAGCGGAGATCGTATCGTCGATCACTTCCAGCGATATCGCCTTGCTCAGGCTGATCAACCCGCCAGACAACATTGTAATTGCCGAAACAACCGATTCCAGTACCGTGCGCATTGGCGAGCCTGTGTTTGTTATTGGTGCGCCTTTTGGAATAGAGCACACATTGTCTGTAGGCCATCTGTCAGGACGCATGGACAGAGGGCTTATGGCCGGAGGTGAGCCTGTCACTTTTTTGCAAACCGACACGGCAATTAATCAGGGTAATTCCGGTGGGCCAATGTTCAACAGGGACGGTAAGGTAATAGGTATCGTCAGTTTTATTCTAAGCAAAAGCGGTGGCTTTAACGGGATAGGCTTTGCGGTTTCCATTAACGGCGCGAAAAAATCGCTGATGCAGGCGTCTGATTTCTGGGCTGGCTTCGACGGTGTTTTGCTCAGTCCGGCACTGGCAGCCGCGATCAACGTTCCGCAGGCTACCGGTATGCTGGTGCAGCATGTGGTAACCGGTTCCCCCGCACAAAAAGCAGGCCTGCGCGGCGGGCAGGTGCCGGCAACAATCGGCGGCGCCAGCATTTCACTGGGCGGCGATGTGGTGCTCGCAATCGCAGGGATAGTTTGCGACGAGCCGCATAGCTTCGCTGCAATTAAAAAGCAGGTCGCATCACTACCCGAGGGTCACGGATTTACGCTGTCCGTGCTGCGTGCCGGTGAGATCGTTGATCTGACTGTCGTTGCAACGCAAGAGCGAAGCATATAAACGAGCTCGCTGCTACGGTGAGTGGTTAGGTTACGAATAGCGATTCTACTTTCCACGTTTCCGCGAGCAGGTCGACCCGAGTGGGCCAATAAAAGCACACTCGCTCATCGCATTGAGGCAAGCGGTGTTTTCTGGCGTATGCCGTCGATTTGCATTACTCTTTACCCAGGCTTCGAAAAACTTTTCGCAACATACACAGGCCCGGGAAATGAAGACTGCAAAAGAATATCTTGACGCTGCCAATGCGGCTGTACCTCGTATTTCTGCTGAGGAGGCAATCAGCCAGCATGGTAAAGGTGTATTTGTCGATGTACGTGACTCCGCCGGTATAGCGGATACCGGCACGATAGCCGGTGCTCACCGTATACCACGCGGCATGATAGAGTTTGTCGCCGATCCGGCAACGCCGTTCTACAACGACGCATTGCAAAAGGACACGCCGCTGTTTCTGGTTTGCGGGGCGGGCGGACAGGCCGCACTCGCCGGTAAAACACTGGCCGAGATGGGCTATACGTCGGTTACGAATGTCGGTGGTATTGGTGAATGGAAAGAGGCGGGTGGCCCGATGGAGAGTTAATATCGCCCGAGTGTCACTGGCTACAATGGCCCGAGATACGAAAGCGCGGGATACAATAGCTCGGGATAGATTACCCCGGGCCGCAGATAAAAACGCTCAGTAGTACCGGGCAAATTCTTAGTCCGGCCGCGATGGCCGGGCTCGCGAATCAGGTTTCCAGCTCTATCGGCTGCACTTCATCATATAGATCACCGGGCCCCGGGTTAGAGGCGGGGCACTTGCCCTGTAGATGATTGATCACACCCCACGTGGCGTTCAGCGCGGTTTGCACCGCACCCTCGGCCCAACCCGGCGTCCACGACACATCATCACCGGCGATGAAAATACCTCGTTGCTGTGCTGGAAATTCTCTTTGCATAAAGTGTGTAAACATGCGTCTGTTATATCGATAGTGACCGGGCAGGGCGCCTTTAAACGCACCGAGAAAATTCTCGTCATCCTCCCACGAAATAGTGATGGGCTGACCGACGATGTGGCTTTGCAGGTCGACATCAGGGTATATCTTCGACAGTGCACCCAGGGCAAGATCAACGCGTCGCTCTACCGGCAGTGGCAGCATCTTCAGCGCATCGGCCATCCAGGTATAGGTTAGGCAAATTACACCGGGCTGGTTCTCTCCGTTGTCGAAAAGATAGGTTCCGCGTGTGAGTCTGTCCGTCAACGTCATACTCATACGGTGCCTGCCGGTTGTTGCGTCTCTGTCTTTCCAGAAGGGGCGATCAACCATGACAAATGTTTTTGACGATTGCATATAGCTGGTGCGATCCAGTGCCATCCAGTGATCGTGGGAAAACAGGGATTCACTGGTATCGATGCCGGTGGTCAGCAACCAGCTTTGACAGGTTGCGATAACTGCCTTGTATTCACCCGTGTTGCCATACTCATCAGTCACGCCAATCAGTTCATCGCTGATGCGGTCTATCTGAGCAACGCCGGGCCGTGTCGCACCCCGGTGAAGCGATGACAGGCTGGAGCCTTGCTTCCAGTGCACGGGATTGTCTGGCTGGTGTGTCCACAGTTTTCTCGGTAGTTGCTCTGAACCGCCCACAATAAAGTGCTGGTGGTCGTCACATTCGGTCAGCACGACACGCAGGATCTCAAGCATCGTATTGCGAAAATCAGAGTCCCAGCCGCCCGTGCCAAAGCCCACCTGACCAAAGATTTCCCGATGTCTAAAGCTCAGCTTTTTAAATGATGGTGCAGTGGCAATAAAGTCGTAGAAGGTTCTGTCATCCCAGGTGCGAACCAACGGGTCCCAGTACGTTTTAATGGCTGCAGCGTCTCGCTCTCGTATGGCTTGCTTGAGTGGAATGAGCTGCGCCTCTGTTTCCAGAGCCTCATTCCATGCATCGGCTACTTCCCTGTAGATAGGCGGCAGGTCATCTATAGATTCGGCATATACCGTTTCGCCTGCCAGATCGATTACCGTGCTGCCGGCCGCCTGTGTCAGCGGATTCGGGAATGGCCTGGTCTCAAGGCCCAGCATGCTTCTGTAGTGGTCAAACGTGGTGGCAGAGACGGGAAAGCGCATACCGCCCAGTTCAGCAACAATGCCATCGTTGGCGTTGGCAAACTGTGCCGAGCGCAGTCGCCCGCCGAGTCGACCAATTTCATAGATTACCGGCTTAAGCCCGATCTTCATCAACTCGTACGCGGCGATCATACCGGACACCCCGCCGCCGATAACGGCTACTTCCTCGCCCAAGACATGCTGGGGCAGAGAAGCGAGCCCGTCGGGATGTTTAACCCATTGGTCGTAGGCAAACGGAAAGTCAGGGCCGTAAACGGTAACCGGTTTTTCTGTTGATGGAGTGGAGTCAGTCACGACGAATGCTTGCGCTCGGTGTTGGTGCGTTAATAAGTGTCAGGTGTGTCTTCAGGGCTACTGCAGCCCCGCGGTTTCTATCAACCCGTGGTTAAGGTATGCCCGTGTTTATTTATACCCGAGGTTTATGTATGCCTGTGTACAGGCCAGGTCGTCTGTCCCGGTGGTAAGGTAATCCTTCTTTGGCATTGGCAATTGCCGACTTAGCGAGTGTCGCGCTCAACAGCGCCGGCGTGGACGATTCAGCTCTGGCCAGGTCTTTGCCATCCGGGCCAACAATGCAACTGCGGCCTTCGTAAGTCAGATCGCCTTCGCTACCACAATAGTTGGTGTAGGCAATGTATAACTGATTTTCGTAGGCTCGAACCGGCACTACCATCTCTGCTACTTCGCGCCAGGGTTTCATAAGCCCGGTGGGCACCAGCAGCAGGTCTGCCCCTTCAAGAGCGAGTCTTCGCGCGCATTCGGGAAACTCAATGTCATAACAAATGAGTAGCCCCACTCGCCAGTCACCCACCGAAAAAAGTGGTGCCAGATCAGCGCCTGCTGAAAACAGTGTGCGGTCGAGGTCGCCCCATAAATGGGTTTTCCGATACTTGCTGCAAACCTTGCCAGCTGCGTCGATGACCTGCGCACAGTTATAGAAATTGTCTTCAGCCCTTTCAGCAAAGCCGTAGGCAATCACAAGATTGTGTTTGATGCAGAGTTCTGCCACACGGCCAGCCAGCTCGCCGTCGTCTGCCTGCGCGATGGATTGCATGTCCGCAAGCGGTATGTTGTAGCCGGTCATGCTGGCTTCAGGCACCATCAGTACCTGAGCCCCGTTGTCGGCAGCCTGCTGTGCGTACTCTGAAAGTTGCTGCAAGGTCTTGTTCAGATCGTTAGGTAATGGCGAGTGTTGCAGTGCCGCTACGTTTAGTTCTTCGGTCACAGTGTCTGGTCTTCTGTCAATTGTTGAGGCATGCCGAACTCCGCAAAGGAAACCCGATTATCCCATGCAACCCATGCACACTCGATTACCGGATGGGAGTGCAGATTACAGAGGACGGAATACAGAGGACAGAGGACGGAATACAGAGGACAGACGCTGCTGCTGGAACGTAACCCCCTATCGCATAAAATTTGGTTTGAATTGCACCCGCCGTTGTTGGTTGGAAGGCAGGTGTCGGTTCAGGCGTTTATTTATCGCGTTGAACAGCAGGATAATCAGCAATGCAATGCCGATAAAATAGACAGCTGCTATTGGATAGGGGACAAACGGGTTATAGGTTTTTTCTGCAAAATAACTCGCATAGTACAGCGCGTCTCCCTTTTGCCGCCACGCGGGAAACCCGGTAAAAAATACCAGTGCGGTGGCGTGAAAAAGAAAAATTGCCTCATTGGTATAAGAGGGCCATGCAAGGCGCAACAGGGTGGGCCATACGATTTTACGAAATTTTTTCAGCCCGCTGAAGCCGAATGCATCAGCTGCTTCCAGATCTCCTTTTGGCACAGCTCGAAGCGCACCATAGAAAATTTCCGCACTATAGGCAGAAGTGTTTAAAAACAGCACAATCAACGCACCCAGCCATGCCTTGGTCAACCAACTGGTATCAACCGTGATGGTGGTAATCACCAGTGGAATATCAACTCCGTTACGCGGTAGTACAGAGAACAGTTCGTAGGCGAAAAAGAACTGGATAAACAGCGGAGAACCTCGAAAAAGAAAAACAAACCAGTCAGCGGGTTTGCGTATGAATGCGCTGCGGCTGTTTCTGGCAACTGCCAGCGCTGTGGCGAAAAAAAAGCCAAGCACCACGGCGATAACAGCGAAGTATATATTCCATAGCATGCCGCTGCCGATCAATACCACCTGTTCGCAGATGCTGATATCTTTCTTTGGTAGCAACCGTTCGCCAATGCCAATTGAGCGCAGGCCATAGTCAGTGATAGTTTGAATGCAACTCATCGACCGATACCCGCGCCGACATCCGTACTGACCGTGGTACCTGCTGGATTGTGTTTGGTATTGATGTTTGAGGTACTGACGCCAGCGCTTTTATCGAGGCTGAATTTGTCCGTCAGTCTGGCAAAGAACTTACCACTGACCCACGTCAGCAGAAGATAAAACACCAGCAGTGCAAGGAAGTACCACAAGCGCCAGTCGGGATGCGGATACTCAAAAATCTGTGTTTTAGCACCACCCAGTTCGCGCGCCCAGTAAACAATATCTTCAACGCCGAGCAGGAATAATAGCGGTGTAGCCTTAACCAGTATCATCCACAGGTTCGACAAGCCCGGCAGCGCATAGGTCCACATTTGCGGCCGGTGTATCCGTCGAAACACCTGTCTCTCGGACATGCCGTAGGCTCGCGCGGTTTCAAGCTGGTCGCGTGGTACCGCCTGCAATGCACCGTATAGCGTATTGGCAGCAAAGGCTCCAAACACCAGTGAAAAAGCAATGACCGCTAAGGTAAAACCCCAAAGCTGGTGCACCCAGGCATCGGCATTGCTGGTAGGCATCTTTGCCACAGCGCAGACCACGAAGTCTGAACCCTGGTAGACGGGCCCGCTAACATCAGGGCACTTGATCTTGTGACGCGCATATTCAATGAGTTGATCAAGAGCGATCGGTACAAACAGAAAAAAAATCACGTCCGGCACGCCACGTACCATACTGGTATAGATCGATCCAAACCACCGCAGTGGAGGAAAAGACGAACGCTTCGCCATGGCCCCCGCAAAGCCCAGTAACAAAACCACCGGTGCTGTGATTGCCAACAAAGCGAAAACCACCAGGAAGCTGGTATAGAACAACTGATGCTTTGGCGTCAGCAGGTAACAGCTTAGCCACTGCCAACCGTCAAGCAGAGAGGGATCAGCGCAGAATTGCAAATTGAAAGAACCCCGTAACGGGTTAAAAGTTGCGGTGGCAGCGCATACAAGGTATGAGCCACGCCCGTTAGTGTTGCGTTACTTCTGGTTAAACATAACGCACACAATCAAAAAGGCCGGGTTGCCCCGGCCTACTGATAAACGTCTGCGAACAGATTAATAATTGGCCTCAAAACCATCAAACCACTTGGCAATGAGTTCGTTGAGACTGCCGTCTTTTTTCATCACGTCGATAGCAGCATCGAATTTTGCTTTAAGCTCGGTATCGCTTTCTCGAAAGCCCATGCCAACACCGCCGCCGATCTGTACTTTCGAGCCAAGGAAAATCAGCTCACCGCCGCTCTCATCGACAAATGGCTTTAAATAGGCATTGTCTGCAAAGACTGCATCGGCTTCACCATTTTTTACCGCAGCGATGGTTTCGTCAGGCGTAGCAAACTCAACCAGAGTCGCGCCCGATTCGCTGACGTAGCTCGCCTGAATGGTGGCAGTTTGAGCGGCCACAATGCCCTTGACTGCATCATCCTTGGTACCGGCAAGTGCGAGGAAAGAGCTTGGATCCGGTGGGTAGTATTCCTGCGAGAAATCAATAGTCTCATCGCGCTCTTCGGTGATGCTCATCCCTGCAATGATCACATCGTAGTTGCCCGACACCAGATTGGGGATGATGGAGTCCCAGTCATTCTTGACCCAGGTACACTCCAGCTCGGCCAGTTCGCACAGTTTGTCACCCAGCTCTCGTTCGTAACCGTCTATTTCGCCTTTATCGTTGACGAAGTTGTAGGGAGGGTAGGCGCCCTCGGTGCCCAGTCTTACAGTGTCTGCGAATGCGCTGGCTGATGTCAGCGTCGCTGCCAGCAACGTGGTGGTCAGAATATTCTTCATTATCTCGTGCTCCGAATAAACAGTTTGGTTGAGTAGCGGCTAGCCCTGCTGGCCGGTCGCTGCTAAGAATTGTTGAAGCCGGGGGGAGCGGGTATGGTGAAATACCTCGTCCGGCGTTCCCTGTTCTACGATAACACCGTCGTGCAGGAAAATGACATGATTAGCGACGTCAAAAGCGAGTTTCATGTCGTGCGTAACAATAATCATTGTTCTGCCTTCCACTGCCAGTGTTTGTATAACCTTGACGACCTCGGCCTCCAGCTCCGGGTCGAGCGCGCTGGTGGGTTCGTCAAAAAGCATCGCCGCCGGGTTCATTGCCAGCGCACGCGCTATGGCTGCTCGTTGCTGTTGCCCGCCGGACAGTTGCGACGGAAAGTGATCGCATTTATCACCGATACCTACTTTTTCGAGTAACTCACGGCCTCGCGCATCGGCCTCCTGGGCGCGTTGTTTCAAAACAGTGACAGGTGCTTCAACGACATTTTGCAGTACCGTCATGTGCGCCCACAGATTGAACTGCTGAAAAACCATCGACAAGTTGGTTCGCATCTGCCGCAACTGATACTTGTCTGCCGGTGTTCTTTCCCCTTGGTTTTCACCACGGGTTCCACCACGGGTTCCACCACCATTTCCACCGCGGGCTTTAGCCCAGGCTACGGCTTTTCCCTGGAAGATGATATCGCCCTGCTGCGGTATTTCGAGCAAATTCGCACAGCGCAGCAAGGTACTTTTGCCGGAGCCAGACGAGCCGATCAACGCGATGACATCACCGCGATTGGCAACCAGATCGATCCCCTTGAGAACTTCAAGATCACCGTAGTTTTTGTGAATGTTGCGCAATTCAATGACTGAATTACCGTTTGCAGATGGTTGATCGCTGCTCATGGGGTGCGAGTGTCAGGCATAAAATATTGGTTTGCAGGCATCGAAAATGTGGTTGGGGAGAATACCATGTTCACGCGCCTGCCTGATTGAGGATTGCGATTTGCGGCGATATCAATCAAGTCACTCAGTTGCGCTGCAGCGCTTGTGATGACAGTGCTCGTGATAAGGTAGTGTGCAGAATGTAAATTGAAGTACAGGCCGACTTAATGCGCGCACGCCAAAACGAGGGCAAGCAATGAAACTGGACGGAAAACATGTAGTAGTGACCGGTGGTGCCCGAGGCATCGGCAAAGCATTGTGCGACCGGTTCGCTGCAGAGGGCGCCAGAGTGGTAGTGGCCGACAGGCTGGAGGAGCAGGCTCAGGCAACCGCCAGCGCTATCGACGGACTGGCTGTTGGCTGCGACGTCTCGAAAGAATCCGACATAATAAAACTGGTCGCCACCGCTGAGGCGCAGTTCGGTCCTGTCGATCTATTTTGTTCCAATGCTGGTTTATTCAGGGAAGAAAAAGGTCATGCAGCGTCAGCCAGTAATGCCGACTGGGAGACCAACTGGCAAGTCCACGTGATGTCGCAGGTGTACGCGGCGCGTGCAGTTTTGCCGGGGATGATTGAACGCGGTGAAGGATATCTGTTGAACATGGCATCTGCTGCAGGATTGCTCAGCCAGATAGGCAATGCTGCCTACTCGACAACAAAGCACGCGAGCGTAGGATTTTCAGAATCGTTGAGCATTACACATCGCGATGACGGTATACGTGTATCTGTAATTTGTCCGCAGTTCGTCGCCACCTCCATGTTGGGCTATGACAGTGGATCGGAGGCCGGTATAGATGCTGTCGACGGACTGATTCGCCCGGAGCAACTGGCAGAAACAGTTGTTCGTGGGCTAGAGAAAGAAGAATTTCTTATTCTGCCTCACCCCGAGGTTGCACAGTTTATCGAGTACAAGGCAACGCAGTACGACGGCTGGCTGGAAGGTATGCGTAAATTGAGACGGAAAATTATCAGTAAGCTGGGTGGCACAAATTCGGTTGAAATGCACAAGCATATTTGACCAATGCGAGGAGGCGGAAGACGGGTTACAGAAGACGGAAGGCAGAAGACAGAAGACAGAACAAACAAACTCTGACAACTCCTGCATCGTCTGTCCTCTGTCCTCTGTAATCCGTAACGCAGCAATACAGGAAAATCAGTTACAAAAGCCTTGTGGTTTTCATCCGAAAGGCGAGTGCTTACTCCAGCCAGTTAACGCTGAACCCGGCGCCGGGGCGTCCGGTGATGTCGGCCAGGCCGACGGCGTTGGTGCCACCGTCCAGCGATTCATAGTGCCGGGTCAATCCGGCGGAGACTATCGGAAACGCCAGCTCATCCCAGGGGATTTCGTCTTGTCGGAACAGACCGACTTCCAGCGACTCCTCTCCTGCGGATGTTGAACCATCTTTGAGTGTGCCACGGAACATAATGTAGACCTGGCTGATACGCGGCAGGTTGAAGATGCCAAACAGCTTGAGGTCATCGCTGTAGGCGTTTGCCTCCTCAATTGCCTCTCTGGCGGCACCTTCCATGGTTGATTCTTCATTCTCCATAAAACCTGCTGGCAGCGTCCAGTAGCCATGGCGCGGCTCTATCGCTCGTTTGCACAGAAGGATTTTGTCTTCCCAGACAAGCAGGCAGCCGGCGACAATCTTCGGATTCTGATAGTGAATGGTATTGCAATTTACGCAGACGAAACGTTCGCGGTTGTCGCCTGCGGGGATCTGTAGTGCCACCGGGTGGCTGCATTCGGAACAGAATTTCAAGTGTTTGCCTCATCGCCGGTACGATTATTAACTTGTACCAGACTTAACGTTTAACTTCTGCAACTGGATTGGTAAGGTGCATGGGCGAGGGCAGTCAGAGTTCTCTTGATTGGCGAGTCGCGGAGGCATCGCTCTGTTTTCAGACAGACAGTAATCGGAGGTAGCGTATCTTGACAGTCGAGCGAGTGCAGGCGATAATAGAGGGCTAGTTGCGGGAATAGCTCAGTTGGTAGAGCACAACCTTGCCAAGGTTGGGGTCGCGAGTTCGAGTCTCGTTTCCCGCTCCAAAGTGTTCAAAGGCCCCGGTTCTTCCGGGGTTTTTTTATGGTGCTCAGGTCAGTCGTTGTTCGACCCGGCTTCAGGCGCAGGTCACAGCGGCTCCGTTAGTTGGTAAAAGAGCGGCAGCAGGCAGGAAGAGTCTCTCAATCTGTCGGTGCTTGTAGTGAAGTGCATGCAGTGAAAGCTGCGCCGTCGACAACGATTTACTGGTCGTCAAATACGTGGCGTGCATTTGCCAGTGTGTTTTTTTCGACATCTTTCAGATCGTGCGCCAGCGATCCGAGAGTGCTAGACTTGAAGTGATCAGGCTCTGGGCTGAATGGCAGAGTGGTTATGCAGCGGCCTGCAAAGCCGTGTACCTCGGTTCGATTCCGGGTTCAGCCTCCAAATTCCAAAAACAGCGCATGCGGTTTAGCTCGCAGTGCAGCTGGCGCTCTCGGGTAGTAGCAGGCTGCGCGGAATATAGTATTTTAATGAGCACACCCGACTGCCTACACGAGTGAGACAGGCGTGCTGACAGAAGTTACCCTGCCCGGGTGGCGAAATTGGTAGACGCAAGGGACTTAAAATCCCTCGGGGGCAACCCCGTGTCGGTTCAAGTCCGACCCCGGGCACCATTAAACTTGTATAAAAAACAGTTAGTTAATCCTAATTTCACAAAACACCCCGAAACATAATTTTGCCACAAAAGCAGCCAAGTTGTTATTTTTGCACAACCATAATGAAACAAAACTGCTAACTGGCCAGCACCGGTTCACTGTTGGCTGAACTGGCCGTAAGGCTTCCTTCAGGGGCAGATCAGAATAATGACGGAATTCTGCAAAGCTGGTGGTGAACACTTCAGGCTTCACGACTTGAAGGAAAGGCATCAGTGATACCGATGAAAACAAAAGAAAGTTACCCGGCGAACTAAGACAGACAAAGCCAGCCAAGCCTATCAGAGAAGGATTGATGTGATTGAGGCTACCTGCTTCGGACTAAACGTTTTAACTCTTTTTGGATGGCATCATCCAGCCGTTGTAACAAATATCTCTGGTAGATTTTTATGTATTTCTGACCGTTCAATTTCATTGTGGACTGTCTCAATTGTTCATCCAAGAAGCTTTTTACGGGGCTGGGTTTTAGGCCCATCATTGGAAAAGGATCATCAACTGCTTCCCAATATGGCCTGTCAGACACATATGAATCAGGTTTACCTACGTAAATAGCACCTGTGATCGGATAATTGTTAATGCCTGATTCTATTCTTTCATATACTGCTCTATTTATCTGTTCAATTTTGTGGAGATCAAAGCCGCCCGAATAAACCTCTCCCTCCATAAGGTATAGGTATACCAATTCAGTCGTGGAATTAATTAGTTCTCTTTGCTTTGAAAGAAATGAATCTATTTCTGAACGTATGCCGGAACTGAGGTAACTGACTTCAGAGAAGTATTCCCTCTGATATTTTTCCACTTTCACGGCACCTACACGGGACAGCATGTGACCGGCAAGGTATCCATAAGAATGATTAGCCTTCTCTAAGTCAGACAAAACTCTTTCTATATCGAGTAATACACAATTACTTGATACCTCTTTCCAAATTGGGACTAATGCTCTCTGCAAATTATCTAATTGTTCAATTTGCTCTGCACGGTTACTGACGGAAAACTCCCTCCAGCCAAGCCAGCCAGCAAGCCCAAAAAATACTAATGACCCAAGGTGATACAGATCCTCCAAAGTAATGACGTGCTTGCTCAACAACCACAGAAAAACTAATACAGCAAAGAAAGACATACATGCAATGAGAGTAAAGCACAGCAACAGCAGCACATCACAAGGCTCACCAGTCAACCACCGGCTGAGAGCATCAAAAAACTTACGGGGATACTCCATCACTTCAGGAATCCGTCAGTTTATTCCAGTGCTGATCAATAAAGTGAGCCAGTCTTAAAAGAACAAGCAAGGCAGTGAAAGCCTCCATTTCTCCAAGATTGTTGGATTTCCCATGAGCTGAGTTGTCTCTCCAGTACTTTATAAGTCTTCTGATATTCCTCACTTGCTCTGAGCCATCTGGGAGCTTGCCATAAACACTAAGCCCTAGCACTTTGTCCAAACCTTTATCTTGAATGAAATTTCCAACAACTTCCTCATTCTCTCCTGATTGCTTTATTCTGACTTTGAGAACTATGGATTCAACTGCAGCACCACACATTACACAGCAAGACAAATACAGACGGTGTTTGTAGCAGCCTACGGCCTCCCTGCTTCTTGCCTCATAGCCGTCACCAAATTTTTCAGTGTAGCTTTGCAGAAACTGACTGAATCTGCCGTATTCTGTGGGTAGACAGTTGAAAATTCCATCTTCATTCTGAAGCCATTCTTCACCATATTCCGTCAGGTGGAAAGTAGGGCCATAGAATTTGTTGTCGGGTGAACGTTTTGCTGGTTTCGTAATTGGAAGATACAATATGCCTCTGCTGACAAGCCTCCACAGTGCAGCATTGTATACATCTCTATTTTCAACAAACTCAGCTGCTTCAGAATTAATACGTTGTGGAGAATTAAGTTTTTGTAGCTTTTCCCTTACAAGTTGCGAAAAATGCACTACGGAAGGATTTGACACTTTCAAATGCTGCCTGATTTCTAAAATAGCCTCATCTTCAGCAATAACAGGTAATGTCAGTTCACTCATTTTCATTTCATAGTCTGGACTCACTGGTATTGTACTGCCAATCGGAGTTTTGTTTTCACGCTCATCAAAACTCTAGGAATTCTTCTGCCAGAGAGATGAAGGCTTCTTTTGAAACTACCCGTCAGATATTGTTGTTGAGGCAAATTTAAAAAACCAGCAACTACCTCTGAAAGGGAACTCCCGAAAGAACAACAGGTCCGTACCCACACGGGGTCTACCACCCTTTTTTAATCTGGAGGCTACAGACTTCACTGCCAAATAATAAATGATCCCACAGCTATGCATGGGATCTGAACCATGAATCCCAGAAGCTCCATTCTTCCCATTGGACATGGTACTTAGCCTCACCGATTTCTGATGAGTTACCGTCTACGACAATTTTCCAATTATCTAACGGGCAATTGTTCACCTAGCCGATCAGAGGTATTTACCGGTGGTGCAATTCAAAGGTTTGGTCAAAACAAAACCCTCTTTCGCCTGTGGTGAAAAACTATTTTCCACCTTGCTACAACAAGATAGGGTTACCGTCATAAAACTCAAAGCTCAGGATCATTACACCTCCAATAATCCAGCTTTAACTGCAACCCAACAGCAGTGCAGGGTTCCGTCATGTGCTTTTTTGATCCCTTAAGTTCCCAAACCCCGGAACCTTCATAACCCCCATGTAGCCTAGCTTTGAGAGGAAAAATAACTATATATCCCCTCCTCTGTCACCCACTACGTTGCCGCTGGGGCATCGGCACACTGCCGTTCGCTTTCCTGTGGGGCTTCCATAGCATCGGCCTGGCGTTCGTCTATGGCGGATTAACGCGCGTGCTGACCGACTCACTCACCGTGACCGGTGTACGCTTCGCACCGAACAGCGACCGGCGCTGGCATTTGTTTGGCGGCAGATTAAGAACCAGCGGGTTAGGGGAGTACGGTGTTGCCTGGGGGATTGTGCTGGCGTGTGTGGTGGTGGGTTCGTTACTGCATATGAAGATGGGCTGGTATCCGTTTTTCTATGACTGGGCGGGGTTATATGAGAGCGGGGTGATTGATGGGGCGGAGTGGAAGGCTAATCGGTTTCGGTTTTTGTGAGTAGTACATTTATGTTATTGACCAGAGTTATTCACCTAATCATTATGGTAGGTTCATAGGTTATAAGGAAGGAACTATAATGAGGATAACGACTCTCGCTTTACCGTTAACAATATCGCTATTTTCAACAGCAGCCCTATCACAGAATAATGATTCTACTGTCAATATCGTTCATCCCATTGATCACTTAATTTACCCACACCCGTCACCAATTCCAATAGATCAATACATGCAAACATTCAGTTTTGGAGCTACTTGCGGACAAGGTGGGGAAGTATCTTATACGTTACGCTCAGGGAGCGATGTTGTTTTCGAAGATAGCATCGATTTTTTTGGCCATATAAGCCTGCAGTTCGGATACCTTCTAAAGCCATCAGGATATACATTTACAGTTGTATTGGAGGGTAATAACTGTCAAGCCAAGAAGGCAGTTGGATTCGATATCAAGGATTAACAGAGTAATCCCAGCGAGGTTAGATCACACTGAAAGAACCTTTCAGGATTTTTTAACGAGACACCCACTTTATGTAGTTCTATCGCCAGGACAAAAATTCTGTTGTGTGAATTATAATTCGCTACCTAAAGTCGGTACGTAAAGTGGCTGTCCTGATAGATTTTCCTGGAGGCTATCATCGCTGCAAAGAGCACTAAGTGCTGTGTATCTAGGATGCTCTCTGTCTTTATATAGTCTTAGTGCGAATGACTTTAGGCTTGCCCCAAGTGCCAGTATTCGAGGTTCGTCGTAGACTTGCCGTATAAAAGTTCCCTTTGGTGCTACCGGATGTTGGTGGGGTGGGAGGGATGGGAGCGGGAAAAATCATTAATATCAGGAATTCCTTCCTCTGTTTCCACGGCACTGCTAATTATGTTTTGAGCTTCCGTCAATAGATGCTCAACTTGTTCAAGAAGTTGTTTGTTTACTGAATTCATACTGTTGATTTTCTACTAATACCCAATTCAGTCAATTATATCACTATGGCGCCAATTACCTGTTGTGGCACAGCCTAACAGGAAGGAGTAGGGACCAAAGCTGGCCAAAACGGGCAGTTCCTGGGGGGGAGGTGTGATGGTGGTATAAATACAAATCACAGAATATCTTGAACATAGAAAGCCCGAGAGAACAACAGTTCCATACCCGCAGAGGTCTACCACACTTTAAAGGAAACAGGAGCACATCCGGGAAACACTCAAAGTTCTCTGTAGTCCGTCATTTTTATAAGCTCTTAGGCCGGTAGGACGGCTCTCAGCTGCTCTCAGTTCGGCCACCTGTAGCTTTGCCAGCAGGCAGGATTCGGGGGGGCTTCCTTTCCCGAAATAATCGTAACCACCCACTGCAGTTGTGATCTGTAGAATTATCTAGCGAGAACCACTGTGGGCAGTGCAATTCTAACCCGCTGCAATACAGTTCTGTATCTGAACAACGGAGTACCGGCAAATTGAGTATACATAAAATCCTATTTGACAGCCTAAACACCCTGCAGGAAATTAAAGACCACACTACCTCTTTACCCACTGAAGACGGAGAGGATGCAAGTTTTGAGCTCAAGGGGTCAGACCAAAAAAGTAGTTTCACACCTCACTCAAAGAAAAAACTTGGAAAGGAGATCTGTGCATTTGCCAATACTTATGGGGGCATTCTTTGCTTTCACTGTGGAATAGATGATACCAACCCTGAGCCGTTTAATCCTTCTGCAGCCAGTAGTATTCACGGTCAAGTTGAGAGCTGGTTAAATGAGTGCATAAAACCCACCATTTTTGGCTTGGTAGCTAAGCCTGTTGATGGACTCATACTGATTCATATACCGGAAAGCAAAAACAAACCGCACCAATACAAAGATATCTACTATCACCGTCAAACAAGAAATGCATTGGCAATGCCAGAGGTGATGATTTCCGCTTTATACAGATCTCGGGATTATCTGGAGTTTGACTATGATTTTGAATTTAAATTTGTAAATCCACTGAGAATTGAAGTCACAGCACATATAGTGAATAGATCAAGTGTCGCTGGTACTAACCCACAAATACAAATGAGATTTATTAACCTCAGCTTCTCTCCAAGATTATGTGAGGATTACCAAAAACTATTGACAGAACAAATTGATAAATCAGATGACATGTGTTTATCACATGAATCCCACTGCGATTACCTATTCACATCGGACAAACTATCACAGAGAATTCTTTATCCAAATGGAACACTTAGATACCGTGCTGTTTCAATAGATGATTTCTATACGCAGTTCCCAAAGAAATTCAAAATGATAGTTAGATCTCAATGTGTGTTTATTGAAAGGGCAGCTGTAAAAAAAATCCACCTTTTCGATGTTGATAACCATAAAGTTAAGTTGGTTGGCACTGATGAAAGTAAGATTGTCAACCTCATGGATAGAAACAACGGTCCTAGCTGATACAGGAGCTAGACTTCAAACATTGCAACAAATGTAAGTGTTTCCGTCACTTCCTGCTATTTCTGAGAGTCCGGAACTCCATAAGGCCCGTCCAGCCTACGTTTCAGTCTCTTATTTCTGAATCCGGTACCTTGTGGGTTTTTATTTGTTACAGCAGTGAAGATATCTATAGAG
>CAYMVV010000039.1:0-50070 GCA_964393885.1 uncultured Granulosicoccaceae bacterium
ATCAGTAAAATAACAACACAATGACATGCGGCGGCGTCATTGACCGCCCGCCCCCTACCACTGCAACAGTATTCAGGAAATTTCGATGGCTAATAAATCGAAAACAGTCGTTTTCGACAACAACCCGGGCCGCAACGCGCAAACCTACGGTATCGCACGCGAATTGAATACGGACATGGAGCTTATTCATGAACCGTCGGTCGGGGTGATTGGAACCAAAGGCGACAGTCAGTGTTACATGGGTGTGCAACGCAAAGTCGAAACCATTCATGAGCACCTGCGTCAGCGACTCGGCCGTGGCGACGGTCAGATGCCGATGCGACTGGTACAACCGGAATATACTGTTGCCACCTCTGATGGCATGCGTAACGGCACACGCGAGATGCGCTATTCACTGATCGGACGCGAAGTCACCCACGACACAGTATGCGAACATCTGAGCGCCAGTGGACTGGAAGGAACCATTGCAGTTGTCGCCTGCGACAAACCACCGGTTGGCACACTGGCCGGAATCCTCGAGCACAACCGCCCGGCCATCATCATGTCAGACGGACCCATCCGACCCGGTGTCGACTCGGTGACCGAAGAGCCAATCGATATCGTTACCGGCTTTCAGGTGGCAGGACATCCTGATGCCGAATATAAAAAGCGTATCGCCTGTGAAGCGTGTCCGGGCTACGGTAGTTGCGGTGGCATGTTTACCTACAACACCATGCAGACCTTTATTGGCGTGGTAGGCATGCAACCATTGCATATGGTCGCCCCACCGTCTGATGATCCACGTCGACTAAATGAATTCCCGGAACAACTTGTCGGTTATCTGAAAGGTATGATTGAACGCGGTCATACGCCAAGAGATATCGTCAGTCGCGATGCAATCCGCAACGCGGTCATTGTTGCGATGGCCGTGGGTGGATCAACCAACGTATTGCTACACGCACCGGAAATCGCGCGTGCTGCCGGCTTCGAAAGTTTTGCCACTGACATTATGTCACCGGAGGAATTCAACCATCTCTCGCAAAACGTTGTGCCGGTGTTAACAGACGCCCGTCCCTATGGCATCTACTCGATGGTAGACATTGACGAAAAAGGCGGTGTGCAGGTCATTGTTAAAGCACTGATGGATGCCGGCTTATTATACGGTGACACATTGACCTGCACCGGTGACACCCTTGCAGAGCAAGTCGCAAAACTCGACACCGCTGATCCCGATGGCACTGTGGTGTACCCGGTTGCCAAACCCTACAAGCCAACGGGCGGGCTGCGTGTACTGGGTGGCAACCTGTCACCTGAGTACAGTGCGGTTTTAAAACTTGCCGGCGTTGAAGGCGGGCTGGAAAACAACCGCTTTGTCGGTCGTGCCAGAATTTTCAACGGCGAACAGGCGCTGCTCGACGCACTGGAGACAGCGCCCGACAGCTTTCAAAACCACGACATGGTGATTGTTCGCTACGAAGGGCCGAGTGGCGCACCAGGCATGCCTGAAATGCTCGATTCGACCTCACGCATCACCACCCTGTGCCGCGAGAGAGAAATTGTCGTAGGACTGATGACTGACGCACGTTTTTCAGGTGGCTCTGTCGGCCTGGTGATCGGTCACGTCGGACCCGAAGCAGCGCTCGGCGGTCCTATCGCTTTTCTGGAGGATGGCGATGAAATTGTGGTTGACCTCAACACCAATGAACTCAACTGTGCCGCACTGGATGATCAGGCCATATTGAAGGCGCGCAAAGCACTGTGGGACAAGCAGGTAGCGGACAACAACGGTATTCATCCGCAATGCGGTGAGGTGGACACACGCTTGTTAAATCGTATGCGACGCTCGGCTGTTTCCGCGGTTTATGGTGCCGGTATGCATCCGGACAGAGAGCTTTGGGTTCCACAACCACGCAAGCCTGAGATGACCGGGTTTGTTCCTCAGAACAAGTTTCGCGCTTAACATATGAGATGTAGAAGGCCCTGCAATGGGGCCTTCATATTTGAGAAGTCTAGAGAAACTGGCAACAGACGGGCAAAACCGTTTGGCTATTAGTCAGACCTGCGGCTTCATTGCACAGACCAACAACACAGACCAAAAAATAGCAGACCGACACACCTGACTCTGGCCACACCGCCGTCGTTTGTTTTCTGTCCCGCGCACCGATTGGCGAATCACTACGCTGCTTTTAATCGGTCAAATTATCAACAATTGTTAAATAGCCGGCGGTGATAAACGCAGGGAAACGCCACTGCGACTACGTTGCAAAACCGTGCAGGCCAGTCAGTAAAGGGCTGAACAGCATCAAGATGTGGATATATGTTAACTCTGAGTGTGAACCAGCTCACCGCTTATCGATACTGGTATATTGACTCCATTACAAGAGGTATAAGAAACTGTGCCCGGCGCGACATGACTCTGGATTTACTCATGGAAGGCTCTTGTTTTACTCATGGATGGTACGAGTTGCACCCGGAAAAAGCGCAACGTACTTACACAAAAATTCAGCACTAAAAGTGAGAACGTAAAATGCAAACACTCAGAAAGCTACCGAGGCTGGTCTTCGTGCTGATCTCGGCCGCTTCATTCACCGCGTGCACTACCGCACCCTTCGACGTCTCTGATTATTTTCCAAAACCAAAGGTTAAGGCGCTGCCACCGGCACCGACAGCTGACGCGTACCCGGAAGCACAAATCTCTGAACCTCTGACATCAGCGCCCGCACCGGAAGACAGTACCTATGGCAAGGGCATCCTGATCGATATTCCCGGAAATCTGTTCGGCAAACCGCCGTGGCGAACTTTGTAACAGGGCGAACACTGTAACCACCAGTCATACCGCCTTACCGGCGGATTCCTGTCTCTCGGTATATTCGCAGTAGAAATACCCACATGTATCGGCGTTACCATAACCCGGCCAGACGAATCTGCCACACGACCAATCACTGTCAGCCCACAGATCTAACCGTGTTGCAGATCACCCCCTTTTCCCCCACCCAATACAGACACGTACAAGCCGTCACCTGCCAACTGCGTAGGCTTGCATCAGTCGGGGTGTGGCTGCCGCCTTTAACAATCCTCCCGGTTCTCGCTTCGCGGCAGTGAGTCTGCCAATAGTCCACGCATCTGCCCGGGTAATCTGGTGACCGCGTTTTTTTAATTCAGCCAGCACGTCTTCACCAATCGTCTCTTCAACCATGATGTTTCCCGATTGGCGCGCTCTTGGATAAAACGAGCTCGGAAAATGCGTGGTATGGAAAAGTGGCTGATCAATCAGCTGCTGCAGGTTGTTGCAGTGGTGAACGTGGCGCAGGAAAAACGTCAGTTGCCATTGATCTTGCTGGTCTCCACCCGGTGTACCAAATGCCATCGCCGCCCCGTCTTCATGCAGCGCCAGTGTGGGTGTAAGGGTTGTTCTCGGTCGGCGGCCCGGTACTAACGACGACGCGAGACCGGGTTTAAGCCAATACATCTGCGCACGAGAGTTCAGACAAAAGCCAA
This sequence comes from uncultured Granulosicoccaceae bacterium, assembly GCA_964393885.1. Taxonomy (GTDB): domain Bacteria; phylum Pseudomonadota; class Gammaproteobacteria; order Granulosicoccales; family Granulosicoccaceae. The sequence continues at coordinate 3,478 of CAYMVV010000039.1, forward strand.
GCCCGGGTATGGTGGGTGATGACTGCAGCCAGCCACCGGACGGGGTCACTGATACCATATTGCCGTGTCGGTCAATTACATCGATATGAACGGTATCGCCGCGCTTATCCGACAAATGCGCCATGGTTGGCTCATAGACTGCCTGATCAGATGCACTCATCGATTCGATTGTAGATAGAGTGTGCTCAACCTGTTTTTCGAAACCTGCGACAACCCCTGGCTGCAACGACATACTGGCTGTATCTGTAATCAGCGCCCGTCGTTGTCGGTTGTACTCATCGGACAGCAAGGTCGTCAGCGGCACATCCATAAAATCAGGGTCACCGTAGTAGACCTCGCGATCGGCATAGGACAGCTTCATCGCTTCGACAACGTGATGGACAAAATCTGCCCCGCAGCCATCCATCGACTCAATGCCCATACCTTTCAATAAGGCAAGTGATTGCAACAGCACCGGCCCCTGCCCCCACGGGCCGGTCTTCGCTATGTTCCATCCCTCGTAGTCGATCGTAGCAGGTGGCTCAACACTCGCACTCCAGCCGGCCAGATCATCCCCGGTTAAAACCGCCTTGTGCCGCTCGTTGCTGGCATCCATCACTTCTGCAGTTTGCAGCCAGGCGTCGATTTGTTCTGCTACAAAGCCCTGATAAAAAGCGCGCCGTGCCAACTCTATTTGTTCCTGCCTGTCCGTTTTGATCGACGCCTCTTTAACAATGCGCTTCCAGCACTCTGCAAGCATCGGGTTGCGTACGTTGCTATGTGGCTCAGGTGCTGTGCCACCAGGTAACCAAGTCGCATAAGAGGTTGGCCACTCGAGGCGAAAAAACTCTCTCATTTCAGCAATCGTATTAGCTACCCCTGGTAATACAGGATGACCGCTTTCGGCATAAAAAATTGCCGGCTGCAGAACGTCGGCCAGGGACATTGAGCCATAGTCACGCAGCATCAGCATCCATCCATCAAAAGCACCGGGAATCACGGTTGCAAGCAGGCCGTCACCCGGAATCACCTGCAGACCCTGCGCTGTATAATGCTCGATTGTCGCACCGGCTGGCGCCGTCCCCTGGCCGCAAATCACGTCGACTTTACCGCTGTTAGCTGAATAAAGCAGTGCCGGAAGATCTCCACCGGGTCCGTTTAAGTGAGGCTCAACCACTTGCAACACAAACCCGGTTGCGACCGCTGCATCAAACGCGTTTCCACCTTTTTCAAGGATTCCCATGCCGACCGCAGATGCAATCCAGTGAGTGGAGGTGACAACGCCAAAACGCCCAAGCACTTCAGGTCGGGTGGTGAATGTAGACATGCAGGGATTTCTCTGGTGGTTCGATCGAACTGAGTGGCCATTGTGCCAATAGTCGACAGAAAGCAATAGATTTTTCGGCCCCTCCTACTGCGAACACGCCCTGACGGTGTGTTTATTCGACACGCGCTATTTGATCACTATCGGTTGACTGGCAATCATATTGCCACCCGCCTGTATATATCTCAGCTCATACTCACCAGACCTGGAAGGCATAAGTAACATGACTGACGATTGTCCCCGTATAAAGCGACGGTTTATAGAACTGGACAAGGGGGCTCCCTTGCGAGAAATAACGATGGCGTCTTTGGGATCACGGGTGCCATCCTTCCAGCGGATTCTCACCAACCTGCCACTGCGTGCCTGTTGAGGTGCGATCAGCGTTGCTTGCGCTTTGCGAACAGTGATTGCGACAGTGGCAAGAATATTCATACTGGCGTCAACATAACGAACCTCGTAATCACCGGGCTGTTCAGGGGCCATTAGTTTCAGCTTGCCTCCACCACCCACCGGCACTGCCTGCAACCACTCGTCTGCAGCCGAATCCGGTAGGGCGATGGTTATTAAATCTTCAGCCAGGCCCGGGCCAGTCCAGCGCGCCGTGAAAATCTGCATTGTATAAAGGACCGGAGGCACTGTCAGGCTGGCTGGAATGGCTGCCTTTATACTCGATGCGGGCACTTCCGTGATCGCGCTCGGCTCTTCACTCGCGGAATTAATTCCAGCGCCGAGACCCGCACTATCTACATTGCTGCCGGCCGCGCCATCGCGTTCAATCCTGCCAAAACCCCTCTGCTGCCGGCCACTGCCACCGGGGTTTGATGGATTCTCTACCGATGTACTTTTACCATTTACCGATTTAGCATCCTGACTATCTGCTGTAGCACTACCACGCTGCACGCCATTCGAGCGCAAAGACAGAGCATCTATATCTAATACATGGTCTAACTCAATGTCACCGACTTCGGTTGTATTCTGCGCATCACTAGCAGCCGCGCTTTTCTGAGTGGTGCTATTTGTAGCGCTCTCGGTACCGCTCTCACTAACACCTGGTGTATTACGCAGAGCAGTGCCGGCATCAGCAGTTTGATCAAAAACAGTGCTGACAGATTGCAGTGCCTGCGACAGCTCGCTGCCATTGGCCGCTGCGACAAATTGTCCACCGGTATTCTCTGCCATACACTGGAGCTGCGACAGATCTATCGGGTCGGTGACATTAAATCCGATCACATGCGCAGTGAAATCTATACCAGAGGCTTCAAGTTCTCTTGCCACCTGACATGGATCATAACCACAGGTTTCACGCCCATCAGACACCAGTATGACAGTCGCTTTGTTGCGCTCACTGCGCAGCACACGTGCTGCCTGTATCACCGATGCGGACAGCGGGGTCTTGCCGCGCGGTTTTATAGACATCACAGCGCCTTGAATTGCTTCACGGGTATTAAGCGCCGGACGCACCAGTAATTCAATATCGCCACAGTCGCCCTTGCGTCTGTGACCATAGCTCATCAGCCCCAGTTCGTGTCGGGTCGGGCTTGCCGCCAGCAAATCGACAATAACATCACGCGCCGTTTCAATTTTACTGCGTCCGTCTACTCTGCCCCACATTGAGCCGGACGCATCGAGAATCAGCAGCGTATCGTCTTTTTCCAGCGCTGACAGAGAATTGAAAGGTAACAGAATACTGAAAAGCAATACCGCAACACAGATGAATATGCGGTTGCATAACCTGCATAGACTGGCCATCAGTCGCGTGCGATCGACAGGAGGCAAAGCCAGCCGGGCTTTCGTTATTGTACTAGCTACACGTTCGCGCAGATCCATCAACAATCCAGTCCATTAGAGTGTTTATGGATTCACTTTACGCATAAGCCAGGCCAGCGTCTGGCCCCACCTGTCCAAAAAACCATCGAATCCGGTTCTGCCCGGCGCAGCAAAATTGCGAATCTCATCTATATAAACTTCGATAGCGTCAATTTTCATCTACTGAAATGAGCTGTCGAAGTAACGCAAATAACAACAACACAAAAATAAGGACAGACTCCCACCGGATTGAACAGAGCGAATCAGCGACAGTCATGCCTCTCTTTACCATGCGGTGCAAGCGGTTTTGCTGATTACTCTGGCGCAATCCCATCGGGTTGTGTATTGCAATGAAAGTAAACAAATTTTCCCGCCGATGGCGATTAAACTCATTTGTTCTGGCTACCACTGTTTTCCTCACCGTTGCCGGCTGTGGTGGCGCCACGGTGTCTTCACCGTTCTCTGCGCAACAACAAACCGCACAGGAAAATACGCCTTCGGCTGACGATTCTGTAGAACCGGCAGTTACGCCAGCAACTGAATCCACAAACGCACCCTCAAATACGTCGGAAACAACACCGGTGGTCGTCACCAGACCTGCAAATGATAGTCAGGATCCGCCAGTTTCGGTTGCCACTGAGGAAGAGCCACCATCACAGACAGTGGAACAGGCTCAACCAATGAGCCCGCCCGTCAACGATGAGCCCGTTGAGCAGCCAGCAGCTGCTGCCAACAGCGAATCGACTGAACCACAGCAACCTGCGCAGTCTCAGCAACCTGCGCAACCACAGCAGCCTGCGCAGCCACAGCAGCCTCAGCAGCCACCGACCACTCCCCTCAACCCGACACCTGCGGATATCACTGATTTGGTACTGGTGACAGGACAGTCAAACGCACTGGGCGCAGACACTCTGTTCGATCCCGCACTTGACGGGCCTGACGAACGCACTTTTGCGTGGACTGAAAACGGATGGCAGGTAGCAGATCTGCATCAGATTTGGGACCTTGGCTGGTTTCCACGTGGAGACCTCGTCAACGGACCCTCCAATAATCTCAGCCTGCATTTCGGCAAGCGGGTGACAGCCGCCGACAGCACCCGGGTAGTCGGATTCATTCTGGCCACTGCACCCGGTCAACCAATCAGCCACTGGCAGGCAGATGGCGATTTCTTCAACAGCGTGCGCAACAAGGTGTCGCAAGCGATTAATGAGCTGCCTTCGAAAGCCAGGGTTGATGGAATTTTATGGCATCAGGGAGAATCGGACGGCAGAGATGATCCTGCCTACGGGGCAGCTCTGTACAGCCTGATTGATGCCTTCAGAAGCGAGAGCTGGTACGGTGAAAATTTACCTTTCATCTGCGGGGAGACCGCGTCACTGCCAGTAAACGCGCAGCTAAACCGGCTGAACAGCGACAATGACCCCAACACCGCCTGCATTGCCGCGGCAGGGCTGGATACTCGCAGCGACAATGTTCATTTCAGCGAAACCGCGTTGCGTATCATGGGCCGCCGCTACGCAGATCAGTATCTCGCTATGACACGCTGACAGACAGCCAGCTGTACCGTATAGATCGTATACAGTTTAAACTGCGCGAGAGCGAGTTGGCTTAGAGCTGGTTTTCCGCTCGTCTTCTGGCAACAGCGGCAAGACAAAGGATGGTTATAGTCAGGCAGGCAAGCAGTTCCACATCAACTCCCGGTTTCTTATTATTCTTATTTGCCGAATTTTTGCGGGGAACGCAAAAAGATCATTCGGACCGACGGGAGAATAGTTGCATACTCGCAATGTCATGTAAAGGCGATTTAAATGACCATTTCATCTTCGCGTCATTGTCATTGTACTGCCACTGCAGGAGGTGACTTCAAAATCAATCGCGGTAATAACCGCGCCCCACCCATCGCGGCTTGAGAAACAACGTTGAGGTATAAGCAAACCATTCTGATCAGAAAGGATCTGAAAATGCGCCGAGGAAAGGAAATCGCACAGGGATCGCACGCGTCAATGGAATTTCTTATCTCGCAGCTTAGAGCAACAGACACGCCGGGCTTGAATATCGATGAAGCGACTCGCAGCTGGATAGCCTCCGGCATGGCGAAAGTGTGTCTGCAGGTACATTCAGAACAGGAACTGCTGAGCTACCACAACAAAGCACTGAAATCAGGTCTCAAGAGTGCCCTGATACGGGACAGCGGCCGCACAGAGTTTCACGGTGTTGCCACCTATACGGCCTGTGCAATTGGCCCTGAACCAGCAGACGCAATTGATCAGATAACCAGCACGCTCTCGCTATATTGACCGACACATGGCTGAAAAATACTATCCGTTCAAACCGCATAGCCACCGGATTACCACCGCAGACGGCGTCTTTTCCAAAGCAGAGGTGACGCTGGCAAATCGCAATAGCGGAATCCTACTGGAGATGCTGACCGAGGATATCACTCCAACCGGTGTGCACTATCTGCTAAACCATTTCGACGTGCCGATCATTCGCGAAACCACACACAAGCTCGAATTCAGTGGCGAATTTGAATCTCCCTATGCATTGTGCATGGAGGAAATACGATCACTGCCTGCGGTTTCTCTACCGGTAACCCTCGAATGTGCAGGCAACGGCCGTGCGGGTGTGTCCCCACGCTCACACTCAATGCCATGGCACTATGAAGCGGTGGGTACATCGATTTGGACAGGAACACCGTTACTGCCACTGATCGAAAGAGCCCGGCCTGCACAGTGCGTTGTCGAATTCTCTTTTACCGGTGCAGATTTCGGCTATGACAAAGGCTGCGGACACTACTTTGCGCGTAGCCTGACGCTCGAACAGCTGCAGCACCTTGACGTGTTATTAGTACACTCAATGAACGGGTCTGCGCTGTTGCCACAGCACGGTGCGCCGCTGCGTATCATTGTTCCGGGCTGGTATGGCATGGCCAGCGTCAAGTGGCTGGTCGATATCAAGGCACTGGCAAAACCGTTCGACGGCTTCCAGCAAGTGTGCACCTATCGCTATCGCCAGAGCGTCGATGACCCGGGCCAGCCGATACAGGGAATGCGGGTAAAATCATTGATGGTGCCGCCGGGCGTTCCGGACTGGTCAACGCGCTGCCGTCATCTGCAACCCGGCATCACCACTTTGACCGGACGTGCCTGGAGCGGACTTGGCAATACCATTACCGCTGTCGACATTGAAATTGACGGCACATGGCATCAAGCCAGCCTGAGTGAGCGACACAATAAATACGCATGGACACAATGGTCTTTTGACTGGGATGCAACGCCCGGTGAGTACTTCCTTCGATGCCGTGCCACAGACGCACTGGGCGACACACAACCACTGGATCCACCCTGGGATGTAGCCGGGTTCTCAAACAACGCGGCGCAAACGGTACACGTCTATGTCGACTGAGCGGTGCGCTGTTGTGCAGCTAACGAGGTGAATTTTGGGTGTATCGCTCTAGCGGGTCGCGCAAACGGTACAGACCCTCCTACCAGGAGCTTGTCCGAGAATCAGGATCGTAGCGAGGGCGTGAGATTTTGAGTCAGATATTTCGATCAATTGAGGCGAATAGTCATTCATATTTAACGAAATTGATCGAAATAGCTGACCAAAAGACCGCGTCCGCAGTAGATCATTGGTTCTCGGACAGGCTCCTAGATGCGTTCGCGCCCTGACAGCACGTTTTATCGATCATTTCGATTGACTACGAATAACTCTGCGTAATACATGATCGCCCTGTATTTACAAATACAGGACCTCGCCATAGCGCGCTCGCTGTACTCCAAGATCAGCGAATTTCTACCGCGCAGACGCCGGGAACCCGTAATTGATGTGATATCCTGAATTCACCAGTCACGGGTTTTTATTATGTCCAATCTCACCGCCACCGGCAAAAGCAGTAAATCCAAACAAAAAAAATCCCGCTTTCAAAAGCTGTGGGACAAGGCGGATCGATTACAGAGGCAAAACGAGCAACTCAAATCCAGGCTCGACGGACTGGTCGAACGCACCGAGCAAAAAGTTCGACCCGTCGAAAAGGAAGCAGCCGAGTCAGACGTTCCACTGCTCAGGAAACTACTGACTATGGGCCAGCGTAAATCTCTGGCCAAGTGGGAACGCCAGGTACTCGATGAATGGATCAAGGAACTGATCACCGACATGCACTTATTTGGTATTGCTGATAGCGAACTGATGGATGACATTGCACGCTACGATGCATTTCGGCTGGGTGTTGAACTGGACGAAAGTGAAGACGGAGAATCAGGCACCCCATACGAGCAGCTCTCGGTTCACATACAAAATATGCAGCGCGAGTCTGAAGCGGCTGCCGAGCGGCAGCGCACTGAAACAGAGGCGGAATTCGATAGCCTGAAAGAAACAATGGAAGACCTGATTGAGAGAATTCTCGATGAACGCCTCGGCCCACCACCGTCAACAGACAGACCACAATCCGGCACACCCGATATATTTCAAAGTGAACTCGATGCCGAACTGAAAAAGCAGGCAGACGACTATCAGGCCAGACGCGACGCACTGCGCGAAGAAATAATGAACGACCTAAATGAAGACATGCAGGATGAGTTTGGTGCGTCACTATTCGATGACGACTTTGAGGAAGATCCGTTTGCCAACCCGAATTTCGGATTCGATGATGACTATCAGGACCACAATGGCCCCGATGCCCCTAAAATCGACAATCAGACGTTCCACAAAATGTTTCGCGCAACTGCTGCAAAGCTGCATCCGGATCGGGAACCTGACCCGCAAAAACGACTGGAAAAACAGAAGTTAATGGCTGATTTGCTAAAAGCTCGAAAAAAGGGAGACCTGCTAACAGTATTTAAAATGTACCAGCAACATACCAACAATGCTGAATCCTTTTCAAAGGCGGATGAGGAGCAGCTTACCGAGGCGCTCAGTCAACACATCGAACAACTTGAAGAGGAAAAAGAAGGCATAATTTTTCAGTCGCCAACGCACTATAACGTTTACCAGCGCTTTTACCACGCAAGTAGAAAAAAGCAGGATCAGAAAATTGAACAGCACATCAGAGAGGTGCGCAAAAACATCAGTGAATCTGCACGGTGTTTCAAAACAATTAAATCGCTGAAAACGCTAAAGCCCTGGCTTGAAGCCAGATACGACTCGTTCCAGTTTTCTGCGATGGACGGTATCATGGAAGAAATCATGGGAGACATCGACTGGAACGACAGGCCTTTCTAGAAAAAGTTACTTCGGTGTTTGCGCCAGTCACTGTCACACAGTCAGACTCTCTTCGTCTGCCGATCACAGGTCATTCACAGTCTGGCAATCGTCTTTTGAATGCTCTATTAAATGCTCTTTTGAGCACTCTTTTGGATGATCTCTTGAATGGCCCGTGGAACAGGCGATTGGTTGTCCGGCCATAGGCGCTGTGAGGCCATGGGCAAACAAACAATAGAAGAACTATTTCTTTGTTGCCAGCCACACACCGGTAGCCGCAACAACAAATCCACCCCACGCAGTAACCGGCATCACCTCTCCGAGAATTATCCATGCCCAGAGCGCAGCCAGCGGTGGCACCAGAAAGAACAGTGCAGACACCTTGCTGACATCCCCGGCTCGTATCATCGCCAGCAACAGACCAATAGCAATAATCGAGTTGCCAATGGTCAGATAGGCCAGTGACAGAATAAACCCGCCAGTCCACTGCACCTGCATCGTTTCCAACAGCAGCATAAATGGCAACACCCCCAGTAATCCGGCTGAGTAACCAACCAGATTCGAAGTCACAGGGTGATGGGTCAGGCCAAAACGCTTTTCCCACAAAGAGCCACCGGTAATACCCAACAAAGCCAATGTCGCAAAAACCAGCTCCAGCGTCGACGGCACTTCGATACTGGAGCGAGCAACAATGACCACCACCGCACCTGTTAAACCCAACACCAGCCCGATCCAGGTGCGCAGTTTTACCGACTCACCTGACCAACCCGGTGCAATCAAACTGACAATAATCGGTTGCAACGAAAAGATAAGCGCAAGCGTGCCGACCGCAATGCCCTGCCTGAAAGCCAGATAGCACATACCGAAATAGAGAGACTGAATCAGAAACCCGACAATACTCAGATGGATCCAGTCGATTCGATGCCGGGGCAGCGGTGGTTTTATTACCACGAAAAGCACCAGCATTATCAATAACACCGACGCGTATCGCAGCGTCAGAAAGGTCATGGGTTCGGCATAGCCCAGACCGAACTTGGCGGCGACATAACCGCCCGACCACAGACCGAGAAAGAGTATGGGAGCAAGCGCAAGCCAGAGTGGTTTCCCACCTGAGGTAGTCATCTATATGGGTTGTCCGAACTTGGGAGATTTGGCGGTTGCCCGCACCGCTGTCAACTGCAGGGTACACGATGGCAACAGGAAATTGGCAGTCTTTGACAGATTCAGAGCTCATCTAGATCTCTTTTGACCTTTACCTGGTTTCATATAGAAACCGGCAGTAAACTGCATGCCGCGTCGCTGTGCAGAGAACATCGGGTATGCCAGACCAACGCCAAACATGAATGAAAAAAGTGTGTACGATTTAAACAGGAACAGCGCGTTGACCCCAAAGTAGACCGCAGGGCGGAGATCAGACCACCCGCGTGATAGGTCAATTCACCTGAATATGCGAAATAAGCCCCGTTGACCAGCACAATTCCATTTAATGCGAAGGCCCGTACAAGATCCAGGCGGCAAAGAGACAGTTTTTACAGCGCCCACAGGGTTGAATTGCGGAACTTCTTGTAGCGAATGCTTACTAACTGAATGCCAGCTGACAACCGATCAACCGGGTCGTCTGCTTAATCGTCTGATATGGGCATTTTTTGCCAGCGATATCGGTTGCCAGTTTACGCAGTTTGGCGTACCCGGCGTACCCGTATAGAAGCGTTGCGCACCCATATTTTGCATAAGTAACGAACGCTGTAGCTATGAAAATTTGTACGATCCGAATTTTACCAACCAGTCTGTTTGCCGCTTTTTGTTGCTTGCTATCCGCCTGCACAGGAGACGACCTGGGAGAAACGCCAGACCTGACGCGGTTCAACGATGTTACCGTCGGTGCATGCGAGCAATACGATCAATCACCACTGTACCGCCCTCGCCAAAACACACAAATAGTCTATCCGGAGTCTGACTGGGTTCGCATTATAGAGACAGCCTCCCCGGGCACTGAAATTCTGTTCGAAGATGGCACCTACACACTGAATCAGAATGCCTTACGGGTCAGAAGCGGGTTAACCCTGCGAAGCCTGAATGCAGACCCCGGCCGGGTTCTGGTTAAGGGAATGGGCTACGCAATACCTGCTCAGGGCATCATGATTTTGGGCAATGATATCACCATTGCCGATATTGCACTGAGTGACTTTCGCGACCACGGGGTCACAGTAAATCCACGCTCTGGCGGAGAACAGGGGTTGCAGTTGTATAACCTGGATATAAAAAATATTGGCACACAACATATCAAGGTAAATCCGGATGGCGCACGCGACGGATTGATTGCATGCTCATCAATCGGGTACAGCGAAGGCGGGGCTCAGGGCGACTACAACGGTGCTATCGATATGCATGCAACGATAGACTGGACAATCAGAGACAACTATATTTATAACATTACCGGAGACGGCAGTGGCTGCGACGTTGATGAGGATTGCGGTCGATACATCAGTTCACCTGCTATCCTCGTCTGGAACAATGCGGTTGGCACAGACGTCATTGGCAACACCATCAATGACAGTTTCCGCAACATAGCGTTTGGCCTCGGCACGCCTCACAGTGGCGGTCGCATCCTGCACAACACAATAAATCAAACCACATCGGGAGGAGCCGGCATAGAGCTTTTTGGTGCCACCGATGCGGTAATAGAATTTAATTCGGTCAGGCTGACAGGAAACCATCCGGGTGCGATTGAGTACAGACACACCGAAAACCTGGTCATTAGCAATAACTGGTTTTCGAAACGTCCGTGGGACCGCGAGGGTAATGTGAATCTTCAGTTTACGGGAAATGCGCTAAGCGTTTCCGAGTCTCCGCACCTACCCTAGAAAAATGCGCCCCGACGAGTGGTGCGCTGTCGCAAACACTCACAATATGAAAATCTATATCATGGAAGTGTGTCAGGTTTTGCCGTGCGACGGGAGTGATTGATATCGAGTGGGTGGTTTGGTGCGGTGCGCTTCCCTGACACCACCCTACGAGGAAGGCGCTCGATTATACCGAAAGCGGAATATACTGGTTACAAAATGTAGGGTGCTATGAGGGGTGCGAAACGCACCAGCTGGTACAGGTAAGATGATTTACGATACAAGACGAGTTGATATGCTGTGCACCAGGCCCAAGTGTACGCAGAGCACCAGGGGTGGCACTCCACCCCTTTCCTCGTTTTGAATTTTCCTGACAATCAGCTTGCTCGCTATCCTGCACGTCTTCAGCGCAGTGCGGGTCAGCGACATGATTGTCTCTGTTCTCACCTGCCACACAAGCTTCTTCGTACCAGTCATCTATTTCATCGACAAGCTTGCGCTTGCCTTGATGGCGATGACCCGATGCACTTTGCCTGTGCACTCCGCCTTTTCGTAATATAGCACCGGCGCGAACGACCGGGTTTCTTCTGGTTGGCATTGGCCACTCCTAATATTCCGGCAACAATTCTGCCGGGTGTTAAAATCTACTTTGGGTACAACGTGCTGAATAAACAAGGAAAACACGCTGCCCGATTATTGATACCACTCACTGCACATTCCGGATACTTGTTTTACAAACCCGGGGTTCCTCAAATCCACAGCGCTTACAACTGCAGGTGATACCAGCTGGGTGCAGGCTTACCCCTGACAGAACGACGAAAGCTTTTGTCGCGCTGTAAAAACTCTGGTGGCTGTCGGGTTGCCGTATAGCAGAACTTACGAGGCAGACTGGTATACAGCGACTTCGGTGGCCGCGCGCCCTTAATGCGCTTTAGCTCGCAGCCGGATTCATAGGTGTGGAACCACACGTTACGTACACCCAACTCCTCCCGAACAAACCACAACGCGGCTGACATCAACAGCTCTGACCAGATCTTGCCGAATCCGGTTAGCATAGTTTCACAGTAAATACGTACTGCAACATCTCCTTCGTCAGCACTGGCAGAGCTATGCCAGCGCAGCAACGTGCGCATATCCCGCAACCAGTCGCTTTGCACCTCTTCCAGCAATGCCTCACCGGTGCCAAGATCAACATCGATGCGCACCCAGCCAAGTGTCTGCCTGTAAAAGCCATTGTCGCGCGGCTGTAAAACAGGATGACCATAGTTTTTAAACAACCACTTCTGGTCATCCGGCACCACACGCTCAAACCAGCGCCGATAGCCATCGTGCAAATTAATTTGCAGCACCAGGTTATGACCCGCACGGCTGGTCTGTTGCCAGGCACGCTCTTCCCCGCCCCAGCTATCCAGCGTCAGTAAAAACTGTTCGTGCGATTCATGCCAGATCATGGACAGCAACTGGCTGTCGATGATGCCGTCACCCCGACGTGCAATCGCCTCACTGATTGCCGGCTTCGCCAACAATCCCGAATAGCGGCTGCGCTTTACCTGCGCAACGGTTACTGTTTCATCGAATACCCAGGACAACAGCAAAGCTGCATATCGGTCTCGATAATAGGGAAAGAGCGTTCTGCCCTTTGGCAAGCAGGCAACAATCTCCCTGATCTCTTGTTGTTTCATAGTACTAACCGCTGCTGGTCCATCCAGCAAAAAAAAGCCCTGACAGCGAACCGTACAGGGCTTTTTTAGTCATGTGATTCATCACAATGACCGACTGGATTGCCGGGTACGCTGTAGCAGCGCACGGCTTTTCACCACAGCGCTACATGAGAATGTCTAGTATTTTTTGAGTTACACAAACATGCATTTAGAATTTCCCTGTGGTTGTAAAATCGTGGTTGTAGAATCGTGGTTGTAAAATCCCAGCTGTAATATCGAAGCTGAAATATGCAGTCAATATAGAAAGCTGAAGTTAAAGTAAAAGAAGTCGCGTTTCACAGGCCTGACCATACCCGGGACGGCGCAGTTTATAGAACCAAACGACAATGTCAAGTGACTAACGGCAATCTGCGTCAGAACTTTGCTCTAATCGAATTAATCTGATTAAAACATCCAGATGCCCTATCAATCTCGGCCTGTTTGTCTATAACTGTCCTCCTCGCGCTTCTAAGGTACTATGTCAATTGCCCGATTGCAGTTGAAGAATTCACTAAGTTTACGCGTCCTCCCAAGATACACATCACAGGAATTTCGAACAGATCATCCATGCAATTGACAAGGAAATCCAAAGGCACCGCGCTGGCCGCCACTGTAATCACATGCCTGATTGCACTGGCCCTTGTTGCCTGGGTTATTGAATTATGGCGAGCACAGGATTACCTGCAAACCCGCATCGAGCTTCAGGCTAAAGAACTTGATCGCGAACTGACACAACTTTCAATCCTTCCACGCCTGTTAAGCCTGGACCCACGGATGACCAATGCCCTAACCGGCGAAGATCACCTCAGCATCCGGATTGCCAATGAGGCACTCGCGACCTCCAGGAATCAAAGCGGTGTGTCGTTCGCCTTTTTAATGAACACGGATGGAGACACCATAGCATCGAGCAACTGGCGTGACCCGGTCAGCTTTGTCGGTCAAAACTATAAATTCCGACCTTACTTTTCAGGGGCGCTGCAGGGGCGCAGATCCACCTTTTTTGCAGTGGGTGCGACCACGGGCGTGCCGGGCTATTTTATCGCCGAAGCAGTCCGTAAGGATGACGCAGTTATTGGCGTCATTGTCGTTAAAATGGAACTTGATCAACTTCTGGAAAGCTGGAACGAAAACGACTTTACGTCATTGCTGATCGATGAACTCGGGGTGGTCATACTATCTACTGAATCCAGCCTGCTCTACGCACCAACTTCCACACTCAGTTCTGAAATGCTTCAAATGATCAGGGACGACAGACGCTACACCCTGAACTCCGGGTTCACACTGCAAGCGGTTGAATCGTCCTTTTGGAGTAAACAACTTTGGCAGATTGGCAACAACGAGAACACAACGCTGCATACCAACGTTTACAGCGAGCTCAGTTCCGAGAACTGGACGCTGCTCAACTTTCTGCCTCTGTCAGCCGTGGTGAAAGGTGCGTTGCCCTACTTTGCCATTCTGGCAGCCTTACTGGCAATTACCTGGCTGGTTATTCGAAGCTATCACCAAAGAAAGCATATCTCACTGACAAGAGAGCGCCATGCAGCATTACTGGAAACAAAGGTAAAACAGCGCACCGACGAACTTCAGTCCGCACAGCAGGCATTAATTGCGCAATCAAACTTTGCCATGCTGGGCAGGATGTCAGCAGCAATCAATCATGAGATCAATCAACCGCTTGCAAGCCTGCGGTTTAATCTGGCCACGCTGCGGCAACTGCTGGACAAGCCGGACCTGGCCGCTGGCGATTTGCGAGAAACCATTATAGCCAGCGACAGAACGACCAAGCGCATTGGCCGAGTTGTCGAGACGCTGCGCAGCGTCGCAAGACCAGGCACCAACAATCTACAACGCGTCAACGTCAATAAACTGGTAGTTGATGTGACCAATATTGTGCAACGAGAGCGCAGGATTGCATCCACAGCACTGCGGGTCAGCGATAACAGCACCAACGCAGCCATCATCCGGGGAAACGAAATACTACTACAACAGGCTCTGCTCAATTTGCTGTACAACGCGATGGATGCAGTACTGGAGGTATCCGACGCAAGGGTAAAGATTTACTCCACTCTATCGGATTGCAGGTCAACTGCGCAAAACCAACAAGGTGCCGTCAGTCAGCAAGCGATACTCGCGCACACAAAAAACAGCGTGACCATTAGCGTAGAGGACAACGGCTGTGGTATCGACCCGTCTTTAGTGGAGCACCTGTTTCAACCCTTTCAACCAGAGCTAACGCAACGTCAGGGGCTGGGTTTGGGGCTAACGCTCGCCAAACAAATTATTGAGGATCATAATGGCACTCTAAGCTACGCACCCGCAGACACCCGCGGCAGCCGTTTTAGTGTCCATCTTCCCATTCATACTGAATAGATGAGTAATTTTGTGTCCAGCCCCGTCAACCCGCCAAATCAAGACATGGGAAAACAAGACACGGGAAATCAAAACGTATGTGTGCTGCTGGTCGATGACGATCACGACGTACTGGGCGCAAACGCGCGTTATCTAAGAGTCAACGACTTAAACGTGGTGGTGGCGGATCAGGCCAGCACCGCTATTGAGCGCCTGAAAGCCGAGCCGATTGATGTCGTGGTAACCGATCTGCGTATGCCCAATTGCGACGGTATCGAGTTTGCACAGAAGGTTCGTGATATCACCCCTCTGCTGCCTATTGTTTTTCTGTCAGGCTTTGCCACGGTGCCGGAAATTGTCGAGGCGATGAAACTCGGTGCGGTAGATTTTCTGGAAAAGCCGGTTGAACCAGATCATCTGCTGGGCAAAATTAAGTCCGTGTCCACTTCCTTTCGAAGTGAGATTGCCGTGCAAAGACAGGCACTCAATATATCCGAGACCACAGTGTCTCTGCGCAAACGAGTTCGCGCCTATGAAAAATATGTCATTGAAAGCTGCCTGCTGCAACACAACGGCCGCATCAGTTGCGTACTGGAAGCCCTCGACATTAACCGTCGTACCCTTAACGAAAAAATGAATCGGCTGGGTATTGCTCGCAATCCTAACCAGGACGCAGGATAAAACGATGAGCAAGCCCCTCTCCTGATTCACCACAGACCGGCCGCTCACCCGGAGCCCGCTCTTACCAGAAAGCGCGCTACCAGACAATGCTCTACCGGACAGAGCACTCAAAGAGCAAAGCACTCACTCAGCAGAGCATTATCAAATCTAACGGCCAATACATGAGCCAGACATTCGATACTTAGGCAAAAAATTGCCTATTTGGCTGATGCAGACTGGGACCACCAACCACAAAACTCAGTTTTCTTTATATAAATCAAGAGTCTATCTCAACTTGAAACATACCTGCCTCTTCGCCCACACTTCCAGCTAACCAGATAAAAGCCAAATTCAGCTTTTCCGACTACTTTTATCTGCGGTTGTCACTACTCACTTTCAAATGTAGCGAGGAATACATGTTTAAGTTCAAACGACTCTCAAAATTGATCCTGGCAGGAGCGATTGCATCACTGGCGGGACTTTCCACTGCCACCGCACAAGATACCGATTACATATTAAATACCGCTTCTACCGGCGGCACCTATCACCCCGTTGGTACCGCGATAGCAACCCTGACTAAAATCAAATTGCTGCCGAGCCAGAAGTTCAGTTTGACAGCAGTAAACTCGGCCGGCTCCGGGGCGAACGTTCAGGCGCTCGCCGCCAACACCGCACAGTTTGCCATTTTACAGGGACTGTTCGGGTCATACGCTGCTACCGGCACCGGCCCGGTCAGTGAACCTCAGGAAAACCTTCGTTCAGTCAGCATGCTATGGCAAAACGTAGAGCAGTTCGTCATCGCCTCAGACAAGGTTAACACCGGCACCGTCAGCGATTTACTCAGCGTGAAAGGCGAGACCCTTGCGATGGGAAAAGAGAACTCAGGCACACTGGGATCAAACACCTTGCTAATGCAGGGCCTGGGCGCCGATATAGCCACGGACTTTGACCTGGTATATGCAGGCTATGGACCCTCTACTGATGCGCTGGCAAACGGACAAGCGGTTGGAGGCGGTTTTCCGGCAGGGCCACCGACCGGTGCGCTAACCAAACTGCTTGCCGCCAACGGAGACAAATTTACCATCCTTGATGTCACTGCAGAGGAAGCAGAAAAGATGGATGCAGGTCGAGGTTTATGGGTGCCGTATACCATTGAGGCTGGCACCTACCCGGAACAGGAAAAGGACATCCAGACTATCGCACAGCCTAATTTTCTGGCGGTAAATGCAGACGTAGATGAAAACCACGTCTACGAACTGACCAAGGCACTATACGAGAACCTGCCCTTCCTTAACGGTATTCACCAAGCCACCAAGGCGATGGCAATCGACCGGGCACTGGCCGGGCTACCGGTTCCACTGCACCCCGGTGCGGCGCGATACTACGCTGAAGCTGGTATTACTGTGCCCGACACGTTGATGGCGAAGTAACGTAACGAAGTAACATAATGATGCGTCTTGCAAGCTGCAAGACGCATCCAATCATAACGCTTCGGGTACTGAATCATGAACACTGAACCTACAACTGCTAATGCAACGGCTAAGGTGACAGGTGTGGCTGCAGTGCCGACAAGCAACAACGTGTTCGACATCAACTTTGATCTTAATCAGGCACTATCGGAGCGCCAATACTCTGATCTGATCCCACTATTTTTAATTTGCAGTTTTGCACTGTGGCACCTGGCCACGAATATCTGGCTGGTCGAACCGGGTATTTGGCAGAACTGTATACACTACGCGGGCTTCGCATTACTGGCTGCCATCACTACCTCTGCGTACCGCACTTCAGCATCCGCACCATCAGCACCATCAGCACCATCCGCACCATCAGCACATGGCACCGTTGCAACGCTGTCACATAGTCGGGCGCGATTCAGTTTTTACAGCAATATTATTTTCGGTATCGCTATCGCAGCAAGTGCACTGTGGCTTGCCCATGCGGAGAACGGCCTGTACGCAAGAACGCTGGCAAAAACCGGACAGCCGTGGCAGTTCACCTGGCTTGACTGGATTGCCGCAGCCTTTGTGATCATCGGTGCACTCGAATTAACCCGCCGCCTGACCGGATGGATCATTCCGACGCTGGTGGTGCTGTCAATGTCCTATATATTGTTTTTGGGCGAGCATCTACCCGGTGCTTTTCGCGCTGCCAGCCTGCCGCTGGATGATGTTATTTTTCGTTCTTTGTACAACGATGAAGGCATGTTCGGCATTATCACCACTATCTCATCGTCAAACATCACCCTGTTTATGATATTCGGCGCCTTTCTGGTTGTCAGTGGCGCATCTGATTTTGTTATTGAACTGGCCAAAGTAGTAGCCAGCCGGTTCCGTGGTGGTGCGGCATTCGTCGCAGTAATTTCATCTGCACTGACTGGCACTATTTCGGGTTCGGCGATTGCCAATACGGCATCGACAGGTGTTATAACCATTCCGCTGATGAAATCAAACGGCTTTCGTCCCCAGTTTGCTGCAGGTATAGAAGCGGCTGCATCAACCGGAGGTCAGCTGATGCCGCCTATTATGGGGGCTGGTGCATTTATTATGGCAAGCTACACCGGTATTGCTTACAGCACGATCGTACTGGTGTCGATCGTACCGGCGCTGCTCTATTTTTTATCTGTCGCCTTCATTGTTCGTATTGAAGCGATTAAGCACGGCATAGACACAGACTCTGTGCAGCCGGTCGACCGAAAAAAACTGATTGCCGGATTACTGAACTTTGTGCTGCCTCTGTCAGTAATGACCTGGCTACTGGTTAGCGGCTTTACTCCCAGTTATGCAGCCACCTATGCCATCGGTACCCTGATTGTGGTGAGCTGGATTACCCCTAATCGAATGGGTCCAAAAAATATTGCAACGGCACTGTCGATGGGTATTAAAACTTCAGTGATGACTGCCATTTTGTTGGTTGCAGTAGGCCTGATAAACAATGCCGTCACGACCAGCGGACTGGCAAACACGTTTGCGTTGATGGTGGCTCAGTGGTCGCAAGGCTCCATGTTACTTGCACTGGTTCTGGTGGCAGCAGCTTCACTGGTACTCGGCATGGGCTTGCCGGTTACAGCAGCCTATATTGTCTTGTCTATTTTGTCAGCACCTGCACTGGCTGGCATGCTGGCGGACACTATCATTGTGCAACAACTGGTGACCGGCGTCAGCGACCCTGCCGTCGCCGCGACGTTTCTGTTGGTTGACTCACCGCTCGTTGCCAAACTAAGCACCGGCATGACACTTACCGAAGCACAGACGTTGATGTCGACCATACCGTTTGAACTGGCGGTAGTCGTGCGACCAATGCTGGTTGACGAACAAACCATGACCACGTTTCTGCTAACCGCACATTTAATCGTATTCTGGCTCAGCCAGGACAGTAACGTGACACCACCGGTTTGTCTTGCGGCATTTACTGCAGCAGGTATTGCAGGCTCGCGACCAATGACAACCGGCGTTGAGGCCTGGAAAATAGCCAAGGGCCTCTATATCGTACCGCTGATTTTTGCCTACACACCACTGATCGGTGGCGACTTGCTAACAGTAGCCAAAATAGGCGGGTTCTCACTGTTTGGTATTTACGCCGTCAATGCTTTGGTACAGCGTTACGCAGAGGGAGAACTGCATCTGCTGAGCTACCCTGCGTTGCTGATTGGCGGCGGCGCTGCTTTCCTGCCGAACAATCTCGCGGCCAACATCGCCGGCGCGCTACTGGTCACCGCGGTTGTTGTATTTTCATACACCTCATCTAAAAGGAAAGCTGTTGCGACCTGACACGCAGCCTGACCCGCAAGCCTGACACGCAGCCTGATTCGCAGCCTGATTCGCAGCCTGATTCGCAGCCTGACACGCAGCCTGATTCGCAGCCTGATTCGCAGACACGGGCTTATTCGCGCGCGCGCCAGTACTCCATCATCATCGCCTGATCTTCCGCACCATAACCCGCTGTGGCCATGAAACGATGCAGTTCTGCACACAACGCGCTCAGGGGCATTGCCGTACCGGTAGATCGAGCCAGCGCCTGTGCGGAGTCAAGATCCTTGACCATGTTATCGATTCGGCCAGTCGGCGCGTAATCTTTGTTTGCATAGCGCGGCATATACTCTTGCAACAAGGCACTGTCTGCGCGACCACCTTTTAGTGCACCTGGAATTTTAGCTGCATCGACACCCGCATCCAGCGCCAGCTTTGTCGCCTCGGCAATGGCCACAAACCCAAGCCCGCACAACACCTGGTTGATCAGTTTTGTTGTCTGACCGGCACCGACAGGCCCCATGTGGGTACAGTTATCTGACAAGGCCTGCAGGAATTTCTGCGCACGTGTAGCAGCAGATTCACTGCCACCCAGCATCAGTGTTAACGAGCCAGTCAGTGCTTTCGGCGCACCACCGGACAATGGACTGTCTACCCAGTGCAATGACTTGTCTGCTGCACGACTGGCAAGTTCGCGCGTGGCATCCGGCGCAATTGAAGACATATCAATAATCAGCGTGTCCGCTGCTGCCGCTTGCGCCACGCCTCCCTCGCCAAACACTGCCTGGTCAACGATGGATGCGTTGTTCAAACTCAGCACAATGACCTCGGCATGCGTGGCGGCGTCCGCAGCCGAGGTTGCCGCAATGGCACCAAGGTCTACCAGCGCCTGCACTCTGGCGCGATCGAGATCGAACACTGCAAGGGTATGATCAGTGGCCAGCAGACGGGTGCCGATCGCATGACCCATTGCACCTGCGCCAATTAGCGCGACCTTTTCAGTCATTTGAAATATTGCTCCACAATCTTGCCTGCATCATTTATAGACAGTTCCAGCGGCTGAGTTATATCGATTACTGACCCGTGTTCATCACTGGCCAGAGGCTCGAGCGTTTGAAACTGGCTGTCTAGCAATTCAGTAGGCATAAAGTGACCGGTGCGTCGCTGCATGCGATCGGCAATGACAGATTGTGGTGCCGATAAATGTATAAAAAGCACCTGCCTGCCAGCGTGTATACGAATAGTGTCTCGATAAACGCGCTTTAACGCCGAGCAGCTTACTATCACCGGATCCGTACTGATTGCCAACTGGTTACCGATGCGTTGCAGCCACGGCTCGCGATCCGCATCGGTCAGGCTGCGTCCACCAGACATCTTGTCGATACTGGATTGATCGTGAAGATCATCGCCTTCAATGAATACGCAATTGAAACGCTCGGCCAGCTGTGCGCCAACGCTGCTCTTGCCACAACCGGCAACCCCCATAATAACAACAGCAGTCATAGTATCAGCGTCAGTTTAATGTGGTTGAACAGGGCACAATCCATTGCGCTGCTTCAGCAGTCAGATTAGTAATACGCGGCTATAACACTACTTCAGAAGCCGGGTTCAGAACCCGTGTTCACAGCCACTCAGAACCCGGGTTCTGGAACTGCGCCCATGAAGCAACGTCAAAGCGACGCGGTAATACCGCCATCCACGTATAAGGTATGGCCGTTCACAAAACTGGATGCGGCAGACGACAGAAACACGGCAGCGCCGACCAACTCTTCTACCTTACCCCAGCGCCCGGCCGGTGTACGCTTCTCAAGCCAGGCCGAAAAGTCCGGGTCAGCCACCAAAGCGGCATTTAACGGTGTATCGAAGTAACCGGGTGCAATTGCATTGCACTGCAATCCATATTTCGCCCAGTCAGTTGCCATCCCCTTGGTTAAATTACCTACGGCCCCTTTGGTTGCGGTGTACGGTGCGATACCCGGCCTGGCCAGCGCCGTTTGCACACTGGCGATATTGATCATTTTGCCTGCGTTGCGTTTAATCATGTGCTGCGCCACCGCCTGCGATACGTGAAACACACTGGCAACGTTGGTTTGTAACAGTTGCTCGAATGCGGCAGGTTCGAAGTCTTCGAGCGCATTGCGATGCTGCATACCAGCGTTGTTGATCAGAATATTTATCTGGTTTCCGTCCGCTTCCAGTGCATCTACCGCCGTGCGGACGGCCTGATGATCTGTCACGTCAAATGCCGATGTCAAAACGCTGCAACCCTTTTGTCGAAGTTGCTCTGCAGCCTGATCGAGTTTTGCCGTGTCTCTGCCATTAAGAATTAGCCGTGCGCCGGCATCCGCCAGGCCCTGCGCCAGTGCAAACCCGATTCCTTGCGAAGAACCGGTAACAAGCGCGGTTTGACCGGACAGACTGAATAGATTCATATGACCTCATTTTACGTTGAAAACCAGTGCTGGTATGACCGACCGGCCAAATCTAATCCAGCCAACAGCCCAGGGCAAACAGTTCCCGGAGCCTGTCCTTCGTTACGTGCGCTCTAGCTGTATCTATAGCTACATTTCTAGCTACAGCGCACCAACCCCTCCCTCTGACAGGCACCAGAACCGGAAAGTTCTTACCTGCACCGCTCGCCCAAGTGGATTCTTTTAGCTGCTAACAACGACGATATGTTACCGGTAACATATCTATTTTTCCAGTATAATTGCTTAGCCATGCAACCAGCCTTCCTGCGGACTGTCACACTACTGGTGTGAGCCAACGGTCCGTTGCCCGACAGAATAGACAGGCAATCGGTAGACAGGCACTGAACAATCTGGCTGCACGTTTTTCAGGCAGCACCTGACTATATCCGCTACCAACCGCCTCTGCTACAGATGCGGCAACAGAGGCAAACTAATGCGCGCAATTGTCGCTCATGCAGCAAAAGATTTACGCATCGAAGATCACAAGACCGATTCTCCCGGCAGCGCTCAGGTGAAAGTACAGATTGAACGCGGCGGTATCTGCGGCTCAGACCTGCACTACTTTAATCACGGGGGCTTCGGCACAGTGCGGCTTCGCGAACCGATGATACTGGGCCACGAAGTCGCAGGTTCAATCGTGGAAACTGCAGCAGATGTTAAGCATCTGCAGGTAGGTCAACGGGTAGCAGTTTCACCGTCACGGCCATGCGGTGGCTGCGTCTATTGTCTCAAAGGCCAGCCAAACCACTGCCTGGACATGCGCTTCTATGGCTCTGCAATGCCCTTTCCTCACATACAGGGCGCCTTTCGCGAAACGTTGATTGCCGATGCCAGCCAGTGCGCTGTTACCGACGGACTGTCAATTGCTGAAGCGGCCATGGCCGAGCCACTCGCCGTGGCGGTCCACGCCACCGGGCAAGCCGGTAATCTCGTCGGCAAGAAAGTACTGGTCACTGGCTGCGGCCCGATTGGCTTGTTATGCATACTGGCAGCACGCAGTGCCGGTGCTGTTAGCATCGTAGCGACCGATTTGGCTGAATACCCTCTACAGACAGCGTCAAAGATTGGCGCAGACGATGTAATAAATGCAGGTAAAAATCAGGACTTGTCTGACTACACCGGCAACAAAGGGCACTTTGATGTCTTGTTTGAATGTACCGGTGCCGAGGCAGCGCTGGCCAGCGCGGTACCCGCAGTTAAACCGCGAGGCATTATTGTACAGCTCGGACTGGGTGGGGATATGACACTGCCGGTACAGGCAATGACTGCCAGGGAAATTCAGCTACGTGGTTCGTTTCGTTTTCACGACGAGTTTTTCACCGGTGTTGACTGGATGCGCAATGGTCAAATTGATGTCAAACCACTGATTACCCACACCATGCCGATGGCAGATGCAGTTAATGCCTTTGAACTGGCAACGGATCGATCGCAGGCGCTGAAAGTACAGCTCGATTTTACTGTGTGACACCTACACCGTTAACATTCAAATAGACCGAGTACAACGATGTTGTTCCACAAATAAACAGGCGATTAAGCTTGGGGCCGCCAAAACAAACATTGGACACAAATTCAGGAATCAGTATTTTGCCTAGCAATTGACCGCTGGCGGACAAGCAGTGCACACCATCTGCTGCAGATGTCCATATGCGGTCATCGCGATCAACTCTAAAGCCGTCGAAGAATCCATTACTGCACTGGGCAATGACAGATCCACCACCCAGTGTTCCATCGGCATTAACGCTGTGTTTGCGAATGTGAGCCGGCCCATCGGCCTGATGAGTGCCACCGGTATCAGATATATAAAGCGCAGACTCGTCTGTTGAAAACGCTAATCCGTTGGGTTTAACGTAATCGTCAGCAACTCGGGTTACCTCACCGTCGCCCGCCGGGTCAATACGATACACATGGCACGCACCGATTTCACTGTCTGCCCTGTCGCCTTCATAGTCCATCATGATGCCGTACGACGGATCGGTGAACCACACGGAACCGTCAGACTTGACCACCACGTCGTTGGGAGAATTAAGACGTTTGCCATCAAAGCTGTGCGCCAGCACAGTGATAGATCCATTGTGCTCGGTACGCGTAACTCGTCGCGATAAATGCTCACAACTGACCAGTCTGCCCTGACGGTCAACGCAATGGCCATTTGAATTATTAGACGGATGACGAAACACGGAAACACTGCCGTCGGTTTCATCCCACCGCATCATCCGGTTGTTGGGGATATCTGACCAGACCAGATAACGCCCTGCGGCAAACCATGCGGGCCCCTCCGCCCATCGACTGCCTGTCCACAATCGCTCCACTCTGGCGTGACCGATGAGACAGTCACCAAAGGCCGGTTCGATAACCTCAAAACCCGTACCTTCTAAAACACCGTACATAGCTTGTCCTCTTTTTGTACCGACTCTTGCGAATTGAAGAATGTAGTCTGATCAGCTTTACACTGTATTGTTGACAGATTTGCCGGTGGCTTACCTGATCCTGGATTTTACCGAACTGGCAGATTATGAAGTGAGTTTTAAAGCGCCCTGCGGAACCTGTTTTCCTGCGCTAATAAATACCACATATTAATACCACGGCAGAGTCAATGCCCGGGTTTGCTGGCTGTGGAATGCTTGGTGCCATCAACTCTGCGTGTACCCCACCCTTTTGAAGCCAGGGTATTGCCCGGGTGTTGTGGATCCGGCCCCCAGATTGCCTGGTATGTATCGATCGCATAGCCCTTTTTTTGTAGAGTAATAAACACAATCACAAGCAAGGACCACCATGTAACAATGCATATCCACATCCAGCGTGGTGCATTAACCTGCGTTAACCCCAGTATTATCGTAACAACAGCAAGCAACAACAAACAATAGCCAAGTGATTTGTGTAACACTTCGAACACTCGACGTCGCAGGCTCATGTCGTAATGATCGCCAGAGAG
This sequence comes from uncultured Granulosicoccaceae bacterium, assembly GCA_964393885.1. GTDB lineage: Bacteria > Pseudomonadota > Gammaproteobacteria > Granulosicoccales > Granulosicoccaceae. The sequence goes on from CAYMVV010000039.1 coordinate 28,487, forward strand.
TGAGCCGTCTTCCTGTGGTGCAGTGGGTCCGCCCTTGCTGCCACGAAAATACCCCAGTGCTATTTGAAAAACCACCAGCGAAAGCACAACATAACCTAACTGTGTGTGCAGAGACTGTCCATTTAAATTTGTGTTGTAGACGAGGCTGATCGCAACCAGCGTGCAAACCAGAACCAGCGTTTGGCCTATCCAGTGTATACGCCACCAGAACTGGCTATCCAGTTTTCCGGGCCAGTCCTGTCGTGGCAACACCTTAAAAAATCGGGCAATGATAACGGTGAGGGGTGCGAGCATACCCCAGCCAAAAAACATGAGTCTGCCATGCAATTGCTGCATGCTCGTTATTTCATGCGGCCGATCTATAAACAAAGGAATAGTGAGCCACTCCCACATGACCTTCAGCCCTTTACAGCACCGGCTGTCATACCAGTTATTATCTGGCGAGACGCGAACAGCGTGAAAATGATAGGTGGTATCGCCAGCAACATACCAGTCGCCATAATGACACCCCACTCAACATTGAATTCAGACATGTTATTAACGATAAGTATCGGCACCGTCTTGGTATCCCGATCGGATAAAGCGGACGCCAACAGGTATTCGTTCCAGGCAATACGAAAGGTAAAAATCGCAGCAGCGGCCAAACCGGGTTTTATTAGTGGCAACACTACTTTAAAAAACACCTGAAACGGTCCGGCACCATCCATGCGTGCCGCCTCTTCCAGTTGACGCGGCACTTGCACAATAAAACTCTGCAAAATCCAGATGACAAATGGCAGATTCATGGCGACATAGATCAGGATAATTCCCGAGTGCGTACCCGCCAGACAGACATCGCCACGGCCGCCAAAATTGTCCCTGATCAGCGCGCCCAGCCAACTGGTTTTATCAATACAAAACTCGTTATTCCATAGGCCGAACACCGGCACCAGGAGGACTGCCGGCGGCACCATTCTGACCATCAGGGTAGAGCCGGAGACCGTGTCTCTGCCCATGAATCGAAACCGCACCAGCGCGTAAGCAGCCATACAGCCAATCACCAGTGTAAGCAGGGTAGATACCAGCGCGATGATGAGTGAATTGATAAACGCCCCACCAAATTTCAATGAACAAAAATCAAGATGATCAAGCTCATAGGGCAGCACATCGCAAAGTGCAGTCTCATAATTTTGAATGGTAGGAAGGAAAAGTAAACCGGATGTACCGGAAATAATATCCACGTCAAGCTTGAAGGAGTTGATAAACATCAACGCTATCGGCCCAACGGACATCAGTATCAACATCACTAACAGTGCATAAAACGCCGGATGCTGTTTTTCGGCCTGTACAGACATTACTCTGCCTCCCTTGCGATTCTTTGCGCCCGGTTAACTCGCAACTCCTGAATCTTGTTATAGGCCAGCATTGCTATGGTCAGCAGCAAAAGCAGCATCAACAGGTAGTTGGACATGGCGGCGGCTACTCCCAACTCTCGGAATTCGGTAGCCGTTCTGGAAATTCTCAGAGCAAGTATCTCGGTAGACAGACCCGGACCACCCTCGGTCATCACCAAAATGACCTCCAGCACTTTGAATGCATCAATGAGTCGAAGCAAACAGGTCACTATCAGGACCGGCATCATCAACGGCAGTTTTATATGAATGATCTGCTGCCAGCCTGACGCCCCGTCAATGCGAGCAGCTTCGAGCGCTGAACGAGGCAAGGACTGCAACGCTGCCAGTGACAAAATAAATATGAAAGGAGTCCACTGCCAGATATCAGCAACAATTACAGACAGCAGCGCATGCTTACCCAGCCAGTCAACAGAACCCAGCCCTGCAGATTCCAGTGTACGGTTAAAAACTCCGACGCTGGGGTGATACATATATCGCCACATCAAACCAACCACCACCGGTGCAATCATCATTGGCAGGATAAACAGCGTTCGCAACACCGACATGCCTCGCAGGCTTCGGTCGAGCAGCAGTGCGAGTCCAACACCAATCACCATTTCAACGGATACAACCGTGATAGCAAACTTTAAAGTCACAACCAGGCTTTCACGAAAACTGTCGTCATGCCACAAACTGAAGTAATTCGACAGTCCAACGAATTCGGTTTCGCCCAACGCCTGACTTGGATCCCAGTCTCGAAAACTGCCGTAGATCATGTAACCCAGCGGGTACAGCAATGCCAGCCCCATAATCACCACAGCAGGAGCCAGGAAAATATAGGGTGTTAAGCGATTGAATGTGGCAGTTTTCATGCTATGGCAAGTCTGCATCTGCAACAGGTAGACGAAGAGCAACGCACTTGAGTGTCTGCCTGTCCATAAGTTTTATGATCCTCACACAGATTGTGTCAATCAGGGCACAGCGCCCTGATCGTTTGGTCCGCATGAAAATCAGTCGCTACTTCCAGGTGTAATAGCCGGCTTCTTCCATAATACCTTTGGTCCGCTCGGCAACACCGTCAAGAGCCTCTTTGACATCAAGATCTTCGGTCAGTACCTTTGATAGGGTTGTACCAAGGTCCGCATTGATTTTGCCCCAAACCGGTATGATAGGACGCCAGTCGGGATCAGCGTGCTGTAAGGCCTCACCAAAGGTTTTCATGTGCGGGAATTTGGCGTTAACTTCGGCATCTTCATGGGTAGAGAACCTTGAAGGATTTCCGCCCGCCAAAGCGACCAGCTTGTCACCTTTTTTGGAAGTCAGCCATTGCATCAATAGAAAAGCCGCTTCTTTATTCTCTGCATTTTTAGGAATACCGATACCGAAGCCACCCGTCTGACTGCCACGACGCTCACCCATCGGATGCATGGCCCACCCGACTTTACCTACGACTTTGGATTTTGACGGATCGTCAATTTGACCGGCCACAACCGTGGTATCAAGAAACATCGCTGTGTCGCCATTAAGGAAAGAGCCGAGTGCCTCACCAAAACCAAAGCTGCTGGCGCCTTTCGGTCCACAGTCGACAATCGTTTTCAGGGCATTAGCCGCTTTGACTCCGGCTTCGTTATTTACAATCGGATTCCACTCATCATCAAAGATGCGTCCACCTAATGGCGCCAGGTGCAGCAGGAACGCATGGCTTGCATGATGCCCCGACGCTGCGCGAGAGCTCAAGCCACCCATTCCCGGCTCCAGCTCTGGAATCTTGCAGGCTATGTCGAGCATTTCATCATAGCTTTCAGGCACCTTCAGATCATGCTTTTCGAAGATGTCTTTCCGATAACCAAGAACGGACGTTTCCGATCCATAGGGAATACCGAAAAGGGAACCGGTTTTGCCTTCCAGATATCCTTTGTTACCGCCGGCAAAGCCAATATTGTAGACATAGCCATCGATCAAATCGCCTGGGTCATAGGCAGGATTTGAAAGTTTTGGATTCATAAAATAGCGAGCCAGGTTTTCCAGTTGATCAGCGTAGACATAGTCTGCTTTGGAAAAAACCACATAGGCAATCAGATCATAGTCGCCTTCGTCCTGCGACAACTCAAGCGTTTGACGCTCCCTCATCTTCAGATACGGTAGCTGGTCTACTTCCACTTCGATACCGGTTTCCTTGGTAAATTCCGGTAAAATTTGCATCACGGCGTTGTAGTGCGGATGTGCGGGAAAGTTAACGACCAGAGTAGTCCCCGCATACTCATCGTATGGATTGGCTACCGCATTAGCGCCAATTGATGTTGCTGCGAGCATGGCAGCAGCCAGTGTTGTCCGCAGCAGTTTGAATGGTTTCAGCATGTTCCCTCCCGGGTGGTGTTGGTGAGTGATACAGACGAGTCAGAGAATAGCTCGTGTAGTTTTCGGGTCGAATAGATGCATGTTTTCCATATCGACCCTGAAATTCAGTTTTTCTCCCAGTGCTATCGGGGTGTCAGACTTGAGCTCCACCATGACTTTTTCGCCATGGCAGTCGCATATCAGTACTGACTGCGCACCGATATACTCGGCAATCGCGACATGCAACTCCAATGCATCTTCGGCAGCTGGATCGAAGATCAGATCAGAGGGTCGAATGCCCAGCACAAGGCCCGAGGTGCCCTGATCTCCAGAGCCTGGATTCGAAGAGCCTGGACCCGAAGAGCCTGGACCTGAAGAGCCTTGATCTAAAAATTGCCTGGTGGTGAGCCGTCTGACCATCTGCTCATCGCAGCGTAGGGAGAATCCGTTGCCGCGCAAGAACGTATGGCCGTCACTGCTCTGCACCTCGGCGTTTAAAAAGTTCATTGGCGGCGTACCGAGGAACCCGGCGACAAACAGGTTGGCTGGCCGCTTAAACAACGCTTCGGGTGACCCTTGCTGTTGTATATATCCGTCGTGCATCACCACTATCCGATCGGCAAGTGTCATCGCCTCTATTTGATCGTGGGTAACATAGATCATGTTCTTGCGTACACGCTGACGCATTAAAGCCAGTTCTGCACGCATCTGTGTCCGCAGCTTTGCATCCAGGTTGGACAAGGGCTCATCAAACAGGAAGGTGGAGCTGTCGCGGGTGAGAGCACGCCCCATGGCAACGCGCTGGCGCTGACCACCGGACAGCTCTGCAGGCTTTCTGTGAAGATATTCAGTAAGACCCAGCATCTCTGCAACTTCAGAAATTTTCTGGTTGATTTCCTTCTTGGGGCGCTTCTGCAAACGAAGCGCAAACGACATATTTTTCGCGACATTCATGTGCGGGTAGAGCGCGTAATCCTGAAACACCATTGCCAGATCACGCTCTTTTGGCTCAAGATGGCTGATCGGGTTTCCATCTATATAGATTTCGCCTCCGGATACATTCTCCAAACCGGCAATCATACGCAGCGTCGTCGACTTGCCGCAGCCGGAGGGACCAACCAGCACAGTGAACTCGGCATCTGCCATCTCGAGATCGATACCATGGAGCACTTCGATCTTGCCGTAGCTCTTGGTCAGTTGCTGTAGTTGTATAGCGGGCATCGCCAGATCCCAGTGTGCAAAAACACTATAAATGTAGTAATGTTACCGGTAACATTTCTCTGAACTATATACCTGCTACCAGGCCCTTGCAAGACAATTTGTGCGCAGTCAAACGGACTTCATCACTGGCAGCCAGTGTGAGGTGAGTGGAAATTCGAAGCGACGAGCAGCTGAAAATTTAAAACACAATCTTACTTGTGTGCTGCGAATGAACCATACACAGTGCGGTCCGAGCAACGCCGGAGTCGGGCTTGCCACATACGTTACGTACTACCTACTGTGGGCGTTACGTACTGTGAGTACTCTCGCGAAAGCACAGACGCACTTCTATCTCGATATGGCGAGGAACACTGGCGGGCTCACTGCCGTCGACCAGTAATCGCCTGATCAACTCACCTGTCCGGCGGCCGATACCACGCGGATCTACTTCGACGGTAGATATAGTGGGAGAGGAAAAGCGAGACACTTCGAAATCCCCAAAACCAACAACTGCGATATCGTCTGGTACTCGAATTTGTTGTGATTTTAACGCCGAAAGTACACCGAACGCAGGCGCATCCGACACGCAGAAAATACAGTCTGTATCAGCAAAGTGCTGACTAAACCCCGAGCCAATATGGAAACCGTCTTCAATCGAGATAGGGGGCTTGCCGTATCGAACCATCCGGTGAGCTGATAACCCGGCAGACTGCATGGCATCTTCAAACCCGGCTCGACGAGCGGCACCTCGGGTCCAGGCGTCCTCACTTTCACCGACAAATGCAATATTTTTATAGCCGCGCTCAATAAGCGCACTGGTCATTTTGTGCGCCGCCTGCCAGTTAGAGAACCCTACGGTGTAGCCGACCGGCCTGGATGGCACTTCCCATTGTTCGATCACCGGGACATTGGCCTGCTTCAACAGCTTTATGGTTCGCGGCGTATGACCATCAAAGGGCAGCACGATAACTTCCGGTCTGCGTTTCAACATACTTTCGATCAGAGCCTCTTCACGCTCTGCCGAGTAGCCAGTGTGGCCCAGCACCATCTGCAAACCGATCTGTTCCAGCTGCTCATTTAGCGCCTGCACCGACTCTGCGAAGTGAAGGTTATTCAGTGATGGGACGAGCGTCGCAGCAAACCCGGACCGACGTGTCGACAAGGTGCCAGCAGATTGATCAGGTACATAGTTCAACTTTCTGACAATCTTCAGGATGCGCGCACGGGTCTGGTCCGAGACCGGGCTATCGCTTCGCAGCGCGCGTGAGACAGTCATCCGCGATACGCCCGCTGCACGCGCCACATCTTCCATAGTGATCTGCGCGACAGGTTTTTTGTCTGTTTTCTTGCGGGACACGGGCTACCGGGTTAGATCGGGCACGCTGCATTATTACATATTTCCAGCGCCGCGCTGCCGGGGTGGCTGGCCGAGAACAGGGGCGGCAGTGGAGCTAGGAAATTGCAGCTGGATATTTGCATCAAGTGAGATGAGTTACCCCTTTTAGCACTTGCGGTCTACCCACCAACACGGGACAATCCATTTAAGACAACTTACGGTAATGATAGGTACCTGCTTGAACTTTGAATCCTCAAACCCTTGTTTTGGATAATTATTCTCTTGCAATTGGCGGAGTATTCGTTACGAGAACACCTCGGCATTGAACGGGTGCTCTGTGAAACCAGTGCTCTGTAAAACTGTGCTCTGAGCGCCACATCTGCCTAACCATGAATTGTCCGGGCCAGCTGTTAAGCCCGCAAAAATATTTTTTGTATCCCTTTCTGTCAATCTGGAGCGCTCTATATGCTACTACGTTCTCTCGCTGCTGCGGCAGCACTGCTCGCAACGGCTACCGCCAGCGCGGAAACAGCAATGCCTTTCGCACTCGACTGGAAATTTGAAGGGCCTGCAGCGCCCTACTTTGTCGCTGTAGACAAGGGTTACTTTTCCGATGCGGGGTTAACCGTGGAGGTCTCACCCGGCAAAGGTTCACTTGATGCAATACCAAAGGTTGCTACCGGTGCATTTCCCGTCGGCATGGCTGACGTCAACTCGCTGGTACGCTTTCTCGATCAAAACCCGGGAGCGCCTGTTACCGCTGTCATGATGATCTATGACAAGCCACCGTTTGCCATTGTAGGTCGCAAGTCACTGGGAGTGGAAAATCCGAAAGATCTCGAAGGCAAGGTGCTCGGTGCCCCGCCGCCAGATGGCGCATGGGCCCAGTTTCCAATTTTTGCCAAAGAAACCGGCATTGATGTCGCCGCCGTTAAAGTGGAACCGGTTGGCTTCCCTACTCGCGAGCCAATGCTGGCTGAAGGCAATGTCGCCGCAGTCACCGGTTTTTCTTTTTCATCGTACCTGAACCTGGTACGCCTGGGCGTTCCGGAAGACGATATCTCTACCATTCTGATGGCTGACCACGGTGTCGATCTGTATGGCAATGCCATTATCGTCAATACCGAGTTCGCTGAGAGCAACCCCGACGACGTCAAGAACTTTCTGGCAGCAGTAGCCATGGGTTGGGCTGATGCCATTGCAGACCCGGCCGGCGCAATGCCGAGCCTGACCAAACGTAACCCGGCTGCAGATGCCGACCTGGAACAACGTCGTTTACAGCTTGCGATAGACGCGAACGTCGTCACTGACTACACCAATGCAAACGGCATGGGCGGCATTGATCAGGATCGTTTCAACAACGCGCTGGAACAAATCAAACTGACCTACGAGTTCAAGGCTGAGCCCGATGCAGCACTGTACTTCACCACTGACTTTTTGCCAGAAGGCGGCTTTAAGCTCAAGTAATACGCACATCACTGTATAGCATTCAGTAGCAACACGAAAAGGCGCTGGCAGCCATTGTCAGCGCCTTTTTTATGGAATTTATAACATGCGCAACCTGATCGACATCATTGATGTTCATCTTTCCTATGACACAGCCAGCGGCAAGCTACCTGTGCTCGACGGCTTTAGCATGTCCGTACCAGAAGGCGGTTTCGTCGCGGTGGTCGGTCCATCAGGCTGTGGCAAATCAACATTAACCCGTTTAATCGCAGGTCTGATGAAACCGGATCAGGGCGAGGTGTGGCTGCATGGACAGCAGGTCACATCACCCCGCGCGTCTGTGGGCATGGCGTTTCAGAACCCTGTGCTTCTTGAGTGGCGAAGCATCCTGAAAAATATCATGCTGCCGCTCGAAATCGTGCCAACCACACTCAGTAAAAAAGATCAGGAAGACCGCGCTCGTTACTTACTGGCTCTGGTCGGCCTGGAGGGGTTCGAACAAAAGCGGCCATCGGAACTATCCGGAGGCATGCGCCAGCGCGCCTCACTTTGCCGTGCGCTGATCCACCAGCCAGATGTGTTAATTCTGGATGAACCATTTGGCGCACTTGACGCATTCACGCGCGAAGATCTGTGGCAAATCATGCACGAAGTAAAAGATCGTGAGCCATTTACCGGCGTCATGATTACCCATGATCTGCGCGAATCAATTTACCTGGCCGACCAGGTAGTAGTGATGTCCGGTCGACCGGCCAAAACCCAATTTGTACTGGATCTGCCTGTTACCGGTGCACGCTCAATAGAAACACTGTACACACCCGAAGCATCAGAGATGCTAAAAGTGCTAAGACGGGAGATAGAGGTGGCTCAGGGTCGCGCTACCGGAGTCGATGCCACCGCACAGGCAAGCGTATCAGCGGGTGCATCTACACGCCCGACTGCAGGCTCATCTGCCTCCTCATCTGCGAATAACAATGGCGGATCCAGACAATGACTCTTAGAAAAGTGCTTATTCCCCTACTGGCGATCATTATTTTCCTGATTTTTTGGGAAGCACTGGTCTGGTTCAACAACTGGCCAAACTACAAGATGGCATCGCCATCAGATTTGGTACCGGCGTTTCAACGTTACTGGCCGCTGTTTCTTACCATGGGCTGGCAAACCCTGTGGCGCACTGTGGTCGGGCTGCTGATTGCCATCGTTGTTGGCGTCTTGCTCGGCATGGTGATGGGGTTCTCCAGAACCATGCGTGAAGCGCTATATCCGCTACTGGTTGGCTTCAACGCAATACCGAAAGCCACTGTGGTTCCCATAGTCGCTCTAATGTTCGTTGGCGCACACGATTTCAACACTATCCTGATTGCCTTCATGATTTCGTTTTTTCCGATCGCGGTGTCGATATCGATTGGACTATCCACACTCGAGCCCGAGTATAGAGATATACTTCGCGCACTCGGCGCCTCGAAGACCACGATCTTCTGGAAGATCGCTCTGCCAAAAACCCTGCCGGAATTTTTTGGCGCCTTAAAAGTAGCGGTAACACTCGCATTTATCGGCACCAATCTGATGGAAATTGTATCGCCCCACGGCCGTGGACTGGGCGCTCTATTTGACTCGGGTAAAACCAATTCAGACTACCCGCTTATGTTTGCGGTTTTAATTGCACTGGCATTTCTAGGCATTGTGCTTTACTACGTTGTCGTCTTTTTAGAGAAGATATTTGCTGGCTGGGCGGAACGCGAACCGACCTGATCCGCGCAAGGCGCCTGTTATAAATATAGAGTGTAGCTGGCACTGCATTATTTGTGAGGCGAGTGTGTCTACTCGCCATCAGACAAAAATATCGCGTCACATCTCGCTCGATCAAGCGATCTGTTCAGCGCTATTTTCGCTGACTGGCGAATCCCCATGAATATTGCAGGCTAACGACAGGCTGGCGGGCGAGGCCAGCTTTTTTGCATGTCGGTTCCGCGGTTAGGTTCCGCGGTTAGGTGCCGCGGTTAGGTGCCGCGGTTAAGTGCCGCGGTTAAGTACAGGGGTTGGTAAAGCGCGAATGTTAATGTTTTAACGACGCACTATCACTATGACAGTCACTATGTAAAAATGTAGCCGAGACGCCCGGCTGGCAGAATCGGTGTTGTTCCGACTTGACACTATTACGCACACGACTGTACGCACACGACTACGCATACGAGCAGGTCCGCATCCTGCCTGGCACCTCTTTACACTGGTTTCGCGACCAACCGGAGTAAATTCTGATTGATAATTTGGAACACAAAAGGCTGGAAGCGCTCTATCGCTACGGTATTCTGGATACCCCTCCGGAAGCTGTGCTCGATGCTATCACTGCCGCAGCCTCGGCCATCTGCGAAACGCCGATCGCACTAATCAGTCTGGTCGATCCCGACCGACAGTGGTTTATGTCAAAGGTAGGTGTGGATATATCTGAAACATCGAGAGATATAGCATTTTGCTCACATGCCATTACCAGGCCGGACGAGCTGATGGAAGTGGTAGATGCGTCTGCAGATGATCGTTTTAAAGATAATCCGCTGGTTATTGAAGACCCCAAAATTCGCTTCTATGCAGGCAAGCCGCTGCGCACACCCGATGGTTTCGCACTGGGCACCCTGTGTGTTATCGGCCCCACACCAAAAGCCCTGACTGACTCTCAAAAAACGGCGCTGGATCATCTAGGTGATCTGGCTATGCGTCTCATCGATGATCGGATAAATTCACCCGCCTCTATCATCGGGCGCGCCGTCGAGTCACAGTTCCCTCTCGGAATTCTGATGAGCGATGCCAGTCAACCCAATTACCCGATAATTTATTGCAATCAGGGTTTCGAGAAAATGACTGGTTATTCACAGGCAGAAATAACCGGGCGCAAATGTAATTTTTTGCAGGGCGAGGACACCGGTCAAGACGCGGTACAACAGATACGCGATACACTGAAAGAGCACAAGGTAACCACAGTGGTACTGAAAAACTACCGCAAGGATGGTACTGAGTTCTGGAACGAACTCACATTGTCCCCAATACGCGATGGCACAGGCAAAGTGATTCGTTATCTGGGTATTCAGGACGATGTAAGCAAGAGAGTCACTGCACAAAAGGCACTTGAAGACAGCCTTGTTGAAAGACAGAAAGAAGTAAAGCAACGAGAAGAAACAGAATTAAAGTCACAAAAACTGCAGGATGAACTGGTCCATCTGGGTCGCGTTTCAACCATGGGTCAAATGGCGACCGGCCTCGCACACGAAATAAATCAACCATTGATGGCGATATCACAGTCCGCATACTCTGCACTGCGCATTGCTGAAGCACACGAACATATCGACCCGGTGCTGAATGAATGCCTGGAGGACATACAGGCAGAGACGCAACGCGCCGGCGAGATAATCAGGACCTTGCGCAGACTCATCCGTCGCGACAATCCTCAAAAAACCAGTGTTGATCTCAATGCCATTGCCGAGCAGGCGATTCAGCTGTTAAAGCGTGATTCACGCGTATTAAATTTCAATATTGAACTGAATCAGGGTGAAATCCCGACGGTCCCGGCTGACAGAGTGCAGATTGCACAGGTGCTGGTTAATTTACTGCGCAATAGCCTTGATGCTATTTGCAGCACGAACGATAGCGTCATCGACAACGACCGTATCGTGATAACCACTCTCGAAGTAGACAACATGGTCAAGGTCAATGTAACTGACACCGGCCCGGGTATTCCACCCGGTGTTGCCCTGTTTCAGTCTTTCGAAACGACTAAAGACGACGGACTGGGTATTGGACTTACGATCAGCCGATCAATTATTGAATCTCATAAAGGCAAGCTTTGGCACGAAGAGACAACCGAACCTGGCTGCGTCATGTCGTTTACTTTACCGATTGAAAGTTAGCAACTAACAACTTTTATACGCAAATAGACCGACTGCATGGATTCGCACAAACGTTACAAATTGCCCGAAGTGGTTTCAATCTTGTTGGCATAACCAGAAACAGGGGCTGATGCTATTGCGCCATCCACTGGATTGCTATGTTATTTAGAACCCGTCCGACCGCAGTGCTGCGCCGATCCAGAGAAATATCAGTAATTCCGATAATCGTTCTCACCAGTTGCACATCAAAATCACAACTGACTACCGCCAACGCCTCAGTGGACAATCCTGTAAACTCCTGCAGGTTTTGAAGTACCGGAATTTCCAGCATAAACAAGCCATTTTGTTGAACGAGCGACCCCTCTGTTATCGATATATCGACAACCTCACCCTCAGCCTGACAGGTAGCGATCGCATTGAACGTGTCTTCGCTGCCATCCAGTTTAACGCCATTAATTGATTGCGGCACTTCTTCGTCGGACGCCCAGCTTATAGAAATGACAGAACCGAACTGCAGTGGCTCCGCCTGCACTGATTGAAAAGCGTTTGGCAGGAATACATAGTTTTCATCTACATTACGGTCTATTAGCTCCCGGTCTTCAGATTGCCTGACGAGGTTAAAGGAAAACCAGCCCGCATCAGCTGAAGACAGAGTGGCGGAATACTCACTATCGCCGCTTTCACGCAACTCACCATCCTGCCCGTCTCGCTCATAGAAGACCGACTCTCCGGCTACAAGATCTACGTCGCTATCGCCCAACGGATCTCTGGCGCTGAAAGTCGCTACCGCCGTTGCCTGACCGTTATCATTTTGAACCAGAAAATCGACAACGAGGTCATCATCAGTTACCGAGGTCGAATTTAACGAGCAACCCGCCAATACAGTAATCGCGGCAAACGACAACAGGCCTGCCTGCACTCGACCACGAATAATGGAGGATAAAGAATGGGGCTTACTGTTCTTCATTATTACTCCCTGACGAAGCATTGTTTAGCGATTGGTTTCGCTCTATTGAACAGGATATGGGGGCAACGACTGATCTACATTGTAAAAAATCATCACAGTACACAACAGAGAATTTCAACGAACAGCCGCTAAACGCGCTACGAATATAAAACAACACATCATCACTGAATTACAGTGAGACGTTGAAACCTGCCTCCCAGGCTTCTGTACGAGTGGAGGTCCTGTTTGCTGGAAAGTGCCATGCGAGAACGTGCCATCGCTGGAACGTGCATGGCGAGGACTGCCAGCACTCAATCAGGGACAATTTTTTACGACGCGATCGTACACCACTATCAGCCATCGAACTCGGTCATCAAACTCAGTCAACAAACGCATACAAAACTGTCAGCTCCCGGTTGTTGTGTCACCGTACTAATTTCGAATATTACAAGAAAAACGCTTTACAAACCAAAGGGTCTGTGGGTGTAGAAAATCTGATGCCGTCAATTCGCACTAAACCACAATGCCCGCTAAATAATGAGGCCAAAAACAATGCGGCCAGGAGGTGCCTTTTGCTATTGCGCGGTGTAGGATAACAACCCTTGTCAGGGTATTGCGGAGGAAAGAAAATGAAACATTGGCAGAAAGGTGCTTTAGCTTCGGTAGTGACTACCGGCATTATTTTCGGAATGACTCAGGCGCAAAGTACGGGGCTTACGTCGTGGAAATCAGGCAACAACCACGACCGGATCATTCAAATCCAGAAAGATGGTGGCACTCGAGAAGCCTCTGATGGCGTCGAAGTGTCGTACTTCAGTAATTCGTCCTTTCAGGTTACCTCACCACGTGGCATTTCCATCATCGTCGATCCCTGGCGCAATGATCCATCAGGCGCCTGGGGGCTGTGGTACCACGTCGAGTACCCGGCCGCAGAAGTAGATATCGGCCTGTCAACACATGCCCACTTTGACCACGACGCACTGGACAAAATTGACGCTAATATGTTGCTTGATCGAATGGGCGGAACATTCGAGTTGGGTGACGTGAAAATTACCGGTATTGCAGACAAGCACCAGTGTGTTGCACCCGGCCTGATCCCATGGACGGAGGCGGTAAAGCAGTTTGAGGGCCGCGAGGACCCCTGTACGGACAATTTTCGCCATATGGATAACACCATATACATCATTGAAACCGGTGGCATGAAGCTTCTGATGTGGGGAGACAACCGTCCAGAGGCGCCTGCAGACGTCATGGAACGTATCGGCGAAGTGGACGTGGTTTTTGTTCCGGTCGACGGCTCACGCCACATACTCGACTATGAACAGGCAGATTCCGTAGTCGCCAAAACCGGTGCAAAAATAGCCATACCGCATCACTATCTGGTACCGGAAACGACCTACTACACCTCAACATTACTACCGGCCACCGAGTGGGTGGAGACGCACGACAACACCATCCTCGACGCACCATCGGTGGTTATCACCAAGGCAGATTTAGAGGGTAAAAGCGGGCATGTCTATTATTTTGGCTCTCACAACATGGTAACTGCAGAAGCCAGTAAATGACCCGGTGATTTACCAGGTGTCACTCCACAAGCTGCACTGATGGTTTTTTCAGTGAGCGATGGCGGGTGCCGATTCAGGCGCCCGCCAGTTGCCCGAACAGCGTTTCTCTTCCCCTCCGTCACGTTGTATCTTGCGCTGGCATTGCTTTTACTGCTGTTTACCCCTGCATCAAAAGCGCACTTCAAACTAAACCTCAATATCAGAGTTATCCACGTTGAACACGTACAAGACGGACTGGATGTCTATTTTCGTCTGCCCATGCCTTACCTTGTGGCCAATAAGGTAGGTGACCAGCAAGCAGATGGAACACGCACTCCCGCGCCATTCACCAGCAACGCTATGGTGAATGATGAGTTAATGCACTTTCTGGATATTTCCGCACTGTACGACAATGCCCTGTCACTGGGGCAGTTGGTAGCCGATGGCCATATCATTAGCAGCGCAGACAAACCGATTCTACCCGCGGTAGTCGCCACCCGGGTCTATGAGGGCAAGACACAGCCTCCATTCAGTACGCTTGAAGAGGCAAAGCGTGCATTTGCAGATACCTATAAATTGCCGCAGGGCAATCCACCACCTTTTGTCGGCGACACCGTGGTCGACACACTGGTGCAGTATCGTACCGGAGAATTTGTCGATCGCTATTCGATCCGCAGTTCACTTGACCCCGGGCTCCCGGGTCAGGAAGACACTGCCAATCTTATTCTGGATTATACAGATACCGACCAGCGGATTTACCGGGAAACCGGATTGTTAAAGGAGCCACTGGTGGTGTCGCGCTCCTGGTGGAATGCCGCAAAAACCTTCATCTACGAAGGCATCAGGCATATTCTGGGTGGACATGACCATCTGTTGTTCGTCGCCTGCCTGGTCATCGGTGCTGCAACCCTGGTGAGCCTCGCCTGGCGTGTCACGGGCTTCACACTGGGCCACAGCATCACTCTGTCACTCGGATTTTTTGGCTTCGTTCCCAGTGCACAGTGGTTTATTCCACTGGTCGAATCCGGCATTGCGTTATCGATCATATATGCTGCGGTGCTCGCGTTGTCCACCACAGACAAAACCGATACGAAAAGCAGCTTGATCATAACGACCCTCATTGGGCTGCTGCACGGACTGGGTTTCGGCTTTGTGCTTCAGGAGATTCTCGGGCTCTCTTCGGCAAATATATGGGTCAGTCTGCTGGCATTTAACATCGGCGTCGAAATTGGTCAGCTTGCCGTGGTTGTATTACTGTGGCCACTTTTCGCTCTACTCAGAAAATACAACCGAGATTGGCACCACTACGCTAAGTGGGTCATCGCAATTATAGCCATAGCCATCGCTTCTGTTTGGACTGGTCAGCGACTTACCACGTTGCTATCGATGATATAACTACGCAGCGCGCGATCGCGCGATACAGAGGGCTATAAAAAGAGCGATACAAACGGAACTGTCCAGTGCGGCTTGCGGTGGCAGTTATCTCCGCAATAAAACTAACGGTTTAGTGTCGTGTCAACGCGTTAAGAACAAGCTGGTAGCCGATAGATTCACAGCTACCAAACAACATCTCTTTCTGCAGCTTCGCTTTGCTGATTGCGGGGGACGACAAACCACACAACACCCGGGCCAGCTCGACTGGCGACGCTAACACAGCAGGGTGTTTTTCCTGCAAAGCCAGCACGCCGTCAATCACACCGCCATCTGGCGCTTGTGTTGCACGTTCGCTTAACAACACCGGCTTGCTGTTCTCGCACCATGAGCAATGGCCACAATCGCTGGCTAACGCACTGTCGAATCGCTCGGCCAGTGCAGAGGTTTGACACTTATCAAGCGAAATCCAGTCAACTGTCTCCTGCAGTCGTTGTAACTCGCGTACCTCTCGTTGCTGCCCGGCCTCCGAGAGTTCCTGCGCCAGCGCATCGGTGGATTCAGGTCGCTTAACAATGCTGTATCGATTACGCACTCCGGCAACTTTGACCTCAAGCATATTGTGCTCTGCCAGATAATCCAGCGCTCGAATCAAACGTTCGCGAGGTGCGTTCATTACAGTTGATGCCTGCTCCAAATCGATTTGAAACCAGGTCCTCGCTTTTGTAGCCTGCCTGAATAAATTTCCTATAAACTGCTGTCGCTGTTCATCAAAGTTAGCCAGTATCTCCCGAGATGACTGCAGCGGTTTAAATTGATAGTTGGCATAGAATGGTGTGCCACCCTGCAAATATCCCTGTAACTCCAGCTGAGTCAGTAGAGTACGCAACACCAGCGGCCTGATATCACAGTGTCTGGAAAGCTCATACAGTGAAATATCAAATTCCTTTTCCTGTGAAAACACACTATCAACAAATTTTGCCACGGCCCCGCTGGTGGGTGTATCGCCGTAGATAAAATTTTCAAGCGGTATTAGGTCATCAGGGCACGCCAGCAAATGACACACCGCCTGCTCGCCATCACGCCCCGCCCGGCCGATCTCCTGCGAATAATTTTCCAGACTTTTAGGCAAATTGTAGTGGTAGACACTACGAATATTACTTTTATCTATGCCCATACCAAACGCTATGGTGGCGACCACGATGCCCGCATCAGATTGTATAAACCAGTCCTGAACAGCTGCCCGCTCATCATCTTTCATACCCGCATGATAATGACGCGCACTGAACCCGTTATTGGAAAGATGTACGGCAACATTCTCAGCCGTTTTTTGTAATGTCACATACACAATTGACGGACCGGGGCCTTGCTCCTTAAACAACTTCAGCAATTCCTGATCACGGGTAGACGCATTGACAGCGGTTGCACGCAAAGTCAGATTTGATCGGTAGAATCCAGTATTGACAGCACAGTCTGGCGCGATATCAAATTGATTACAGATATCCTTAAGCACGTCCCTGGTAGCTGTTGCAGTCAACGCCAGAAGACGTTTCGCACCACAGGCACGGGCAAATTCCACCAGCTTCAGGTAATCAGGCCGAAAGTTATGACCCCACTCTGAAATACAGTGTGCTTCGTCGACTGCGAACAACGATATTTCAATACTGTCAAGAGAGGCGCGAAATCGTTCATTGTTGAACCTCTCGGGCGCAACATACAACATCTGCAATGATCCGTTACGAATATCATCCATGACCTGCCGATATTCCTCCAGAGTCAGTGATGAGTCCAGCCTGGCAGCTTTTATTCCCCGTTGTTCCAGCGCATCAATCTGATCTTTCATCAGGGCAATCAACGGCGACACCACCAGCGTCAGCCCACTAAAAACCAGCGCCGGCAGTTGGTAACAGAGTGACTTGCCACCACCGGTAGGAAACACCGCTGCAGCCGACTTTCCATCGAGCAGATGACGAATCACTGCCTCTTGTCCATCGCGAAAGCTGTCGTAGCCGAAATATTCTTTTAGCGTGTCGTGGATTTTTGACATGTGCCGGATCGATTGCCCATGCGGCTGAACTGCGGGTTTACTCATTTTTTTACTTCCTAAAACTACTTCCTAAAACGTACTTTCTAAAACAAATACTTCTTTGGCTAAATACTCTAATGGACCCGGTTCGCAGATGCACGAGGTTTTTCAGCCTCGACGAACCCCCGGCTATGCTGATCAACAACTCAGGTTATCGATGCTACTCGTTCATTTCACTCACTCATACAACTTTGACAAAGCCACTGTGACAGGAGAAACCTGAACCAGTCCACAATTCAGCCATCATTCAGTTCGCTACTGCGATGTTGATCAGATCGGATTGCTGGCAATGCAGTCTTGGTATTTGTAAAGCCCAGCCCTACACTTTACCTTTGTGTTGGAAACGGTATACACCAGACAGGAGCTACCACATGAGACCAGTCAACACCTTAAGCCTTCCCGGAACAGCACTGGCCCTGGCAGTACTACTATTTTCGTACTCAACCTCAAAAGCAGCCAGTCTTGCCAGCACCATCGTCAATCCGAATGGTTCTCATGCCCTGCAGCAAGGCCATCAGGAAGATTTGCAAGGAACTGTACAAGGTGCGGCGCCACCAGCCAGGCTCTACCGCACACACGACAACGGGAACTATCATCGTTTCCACTCTGACTCTTCTCAGCTGCACTCACAGCCAGACAATAATCGTCTCGAGAACCGCAAACACAACCGCCATGGCAGCCGCAAAATAAGACACCGATATGCCGGTGGGTCAGATTTGCAATTCCGACGATATCACCATTTTCCTCACGACAGACATTTCGGCAACCATTTCTATGGACGCTCCGATCGCAGGTTCTTCAATACCTTGGTGGGTGGTGCGATTCTCTATCGTCTGTTCAGATAAGGTTTGCGGGTACTGAGGACGGAAGAAGGAAAACTGAAGACAGTTGATGCACTCCCGGTAGCACTCGCGGCAGAATTCCCTAACGATAATCCATAGATTTAAAGTCCCGAAAACCCAGCCGCCCAACCCCGGGCAACTTGATTGCCGGGGGATAGACATCCAGCCCGGCTGACAACCCCAGAATATTCACTTCGACGCCTTCCTCAATCCCCAGCATCAGCCCAAACAACCCGCGCAGCGAAACCTGCACGCCCTGACCACTCGGTGTGGTTGCCACCAATGCGCCTCCAGGCAGGTAGTCTTTGCCAATAGCGGTGGCAGGTAGTTCGAGGCGCAATGCAGGCAGCTGACGCCCAAGCCATGCAATAAAGGTATTACTGTTGGGCCCGGGCCAAAGACGATACTGATCGTCATAGGGGTAATTACTGGCGGCTTCGATCAGCCTCTCAATCATGTCGTCTACCTCATCGCCACCACGGATTTCACGCAGCAGCCACGGCTTGCTGCCAAACCAGTAGCTATCAGGTGAACGATTATTGAAGCTTACGGTGCGACCATTCCAGCGCAAATTCCACCCGAACACCTCGATGCGTGTATACGAATCCGCGTTAGATGGTTTTATAGCAACCCATGAATGTACACCCAGAGCGCCACGCCAGCGCGCCGCGCGCGCCGCATAGACCTGAATCACCGCCTCGCGGTTTTCAGCAGGGTCTGGCGCCTGATGAGAACTGTCGCGTCGAAGCTCCCACCAGGCTTTCGATTGATTACCGCCAAACAGATGATTTGTCAGGCTGCAACCAACAGGTAGCGATAACAGGAAAAACGCAAGTAGGATGGTACGCATCAGTCGCAGGCAGGCGTTTCTGGCTTGTGAAGTTAAAGTCAGGAATTGTTTACTCATATCTACTGGTTTGGCAGCGCCATCCGAATTTAGTTCTTTTCACACGCCGAATACAATGACAACCGACTCCGTATAAAACAGTTTTTCTTCTACTTTCAGCAACCAGCCTACTGCATCTCTTGACTCCGGAGTGCCGCCATCGGTTGGAACCATACATCAGGAAAACCGGCTAACAGCGGTTCGAGTTAGCAACAAGTCTCGACAGCAACCGTTCGAGGATGCAGCTGGCCGTTGCAGCTGATAGTGATTGACCGATTCGGCGGGTATTACGCGATGATATCGACCCACGCTGAAGCGACACTATATCTGCAACGCAGTTTGGCGTAGAGTTCACCGTGTATCCACGCTTCACGATAGCGGAAAGTGGCAATGTCTTGTAAAGCAATGCTCCGTAAAACAATGCCCCGTAAAGCAATGAATCAAAAGGCAATGAATCGTAAAGAGAGCTCACATGTCTGAGACCCCCCTCGACAATAAATACAACACTGGAATGGCTATCAGACGATCAGTTCTGGGCGATGCTCACGTTGACAAAGCCGAGGCCGCCAGGACACAAATTGACGAGCAATTTCAGTCATTAATTACTGAATCGGCGTGGGGCACTGTGTGGGCCTCCGACGGTATCAGCCTGCGCGAGCGCTCCATGCTGACACTGGCGCTTTTAGCAGCACTTGGAAATTTCGAAGAAATTCCTATGCACATCCGTGCCACCGCGTCGACCGGTGCAAGCAAACAGGATGTTCTGGAAGCTTTTCAGCACGTCGCCATATACGCCGGTGTACCACGCGCCAATCAGGCACTAAAGCTTGCCAAACAAACCTACGCAGAAATGGAGCAGGCAGGGAAATAATGTCTGCTAGCCAGTAATTCAGGAGCAATCTCGCATGCCAAAATCCGGTGAATATTATCAGCGCGACCGGGCGTGGCACCCGCCAGCTCTGACACCAAACTATAAAACGAGTGTGACGCGTTCACCACGGCTGGCGTTAATATCACTACAGAATTCCATCAGCGAGATCACCGGCCCTGTCTTTGGGCACAATGATCTCGATCCAATAGACAACGACCTGCTTAAAAACTACGCGCAGGCCGGCGAGTCACCCATTGGCGAGCGCATCATACTGCATGGCCGAGTGCTGGATCAAAACAGCAAGCCCGTTGCCAATACTCTGGTGGAGATATGGCAGGCCAATGCAGGAGGGCGTTACCGTCATAAAAAGGATACCTACCTGGCTCCGGTAGACCCGAACTTTGGAGGTTGTGGCAGAACCCTGACAGACGAGAACGGGTATTACTACTTCCGTACCGTTAAGCCAGGCGCATACCCATGGCGCAACTACATCAACAGCTGGCGCCCTGCACATATTCATCTGTCAATATTTGGAAGTGGCTTCGCTCAGCGCCTGATTACACAATGCTACTTTGAAGGTGACCCGCTGATCCCCGAATGTCCAATCGTGCAATCGATCCCTGATCCGGCGGCCGTGCAACAGCTGACGGCCCGCATCGATATGAATGCCACCGTGCCACTGGATTCAATTGCCTACCGATTTAATATTGTGTTGAGGGGCCGCCGTGCGACTCTGTTTGAAAACAGACTGGAGGGAGATTAATTCATGTCGCAGCAACTCGACTACCTGAACGAAACTCCATCACAGACAGCCGGACCTTTTGTACACATCGGACTGGCACCGGGCGCTGCAGGTTTTGATATCTATCAGCATGAACTGGGTCAGGATATCGCAGGGCCAAACGCGAAGGGCGAACGCATCCGCGTGGAAGGCCTGGTCATCGACGGTACCGGCAGCCCTGTCAAAGACGTTTTGATCGAGGCCTGGCAGGCAAATGCCGAGGGCGTCTACGCCCACCCCGAGCATCCCGGAGAGGTAGAAGAGGGTTTTCGTGGCTGGGGCAGAGTGATCACCGATTTCGCTACAGGCAACTGGGGCTTTGAAACGGTTAAGCCCGGCTGTACTCCCGGGCGTTCGGGTAGCATCATGGCGCCGCACATTAACCTGTGGATTGTTGCACGCGGCATTAATACCGGATTAAATACACGTTTATATTTTTCAGATGAAGAACAGGCCAATGCCGCGGACCCGGTGATCAACTTGATCGAATGGGAAAATAGACGCCAGAGCCTTATCGCTACCCGCAGTGACACAGAGGGTTCTGTGGTTTATCGGTTCGACATTCGCCTGCAAGGTGAAAACGAAACCGTCTTTTTCGACATCTAGCCTGGATTATTCATGAGGATTCGGCGTCCAGAGGAAATTTGGCTAAACAGGTCGGCCAATCGTCTGAGAAACGTGGCTCGC
>CAYMVV010000040.1:0-49339 GCA_964393885.1 uncultured Granulosicoccaceae bacterium
TCCTCCGATTCCTTGACGTTGTCAGCGCGCTCAAATCCCAGCCGCCGCAAGTCCGCTCGTAGCACACCGAGCGGCTTTTCCATCAGAAATCCGGTGAGATGCCAGGAGGCATAGGGGACAACCACGCCTCGGCCGACACCAATGAACAGCTGATGGTATTCGTCATCGATTTGTTCAACATTGTATTCGAACGCCGCAGCCCGCAACAGCGTCCAGGCCAGTTCCAGCTCTGTGTCGGGATTGTCGATTTCAGGAAGATTGCGCAGTGCTTCGCAATGCTCGGCAGATGCGGGAGCAGCCAATAGCGCACCCAGCGATGTATAGAAATTCGCCCTGTCCAGGTCTGCTTCTCTTGCAGCAATTTCCTCGTCGGTGCTGATCCGAAACGTTTTGCGTTCCGTTTGCCCGCGGGAACCATCACTGCCAGCCACCTCAGCCTGCATGCAAAAATTTCCTTAAGGTATTTTTCACTGGACGATAGTCTGCTCCAGAAAACGCTTCTTTGCCACTATTTTATTTCACTTTCAGGTTGCCTGATCATCTGCCTTATGCACATCGATTCCACCCTGCTCACTCTCGAATATATCCTTGACCCGACAGTCCTCGCACATTTTCAGCCGACGCAGCGCTTTTTCATCCTCAAACATCCAGTGTCCGCTCAATTGTGCCTGTATTCGACCAATAATCTGCTGTGTGGCAAAAGGTGTATTACAAACAATACAGTTAAAAGGCGCCTGCTCATTGAGTATTCGTGGTGAACGGGCTTCTTCCGAATCGTACAGGTAGCGCGGACCAAGTGTGATAGCACTTTCCGGGCAAGCTTTTTCGCACAGGCCACATTGCAGGCAAGCACTCTCGATCAACTTCAGCTGTGGTTTCGACTCACCATCCTGCAACGCTCTACCGGGACAGACGGTGACACAGGCCAGGCAAAGTGTGCAGGCCCCCGTGTCGACAATAACCTCGCCAAAGGGTGCATCAGCACCCAGTGCAACTGCCGGTTTTGAGGTACCCCCGGCCTCGGCCAGCAGGTGATCGAGCGCATTTCTGATGGTCTGACGCTTGTCATTAAAGGCCTGGAAGCTGGCAGGCTGTATGATCTGAAAAGAACGCAATGCCTGCGCATTCAAATAATCGAGCGCGTCGCCGTCAACCATTGACAGACAATGCTGCCATCCAAGCCCGTCGAGAATACTGTTGGCCACATTAAGCTGTTTCGTCAGTGTGTGTAACATGCCACCTGGCTCAGGCGCATCAATGACTACCGCAGAAGCGCCATAGGCAAGCGCTGCGAACCATCCATCCATGCCGATACTACCCAGTTCTTCAACCGCAACCGGCAGAATCACATCACTCAACTGCGCTTCGAACTGCTCAAGTCTGTGCGCTCCCTCGTCTACATCGTGTAAAAACACCACTGTGCTTTGAAACCCGCTTTTGCGTCGATCGTCGAGCAATTTAGCCAGTTGTGTCAGTGCATCAGCAGGGGCCGGATACGCATAGCGGATGGCACCACTGGGACAGTTACTGGTACAGCTGCCGCAGCCCTGACACAGATAGGGCTCGACGCTAATCTGTTCGCCTGCGGTGGTTATCGCTCCGGTTCCACAGACATCTATACAGTTGGTGCAGGCAGTGATACCACTGCGCGAATGCGCGCAAATAGCAGGGTCGTAGTCAAAATATTTGGGCTTTTCAAACTCGCCTTCGAGTTCTGCGAGTTCCTCAAGTGCTGCCTGCAGCGCCTGTGGGTCATCACCGGGGGCAAAGTAACCGAATGGCAGCACCTCGGCACCCAGCAGCGGTACCGGGCTCAGATCAAGGACATGATCAAATCCGCCGAACAGAGACACACCGGCTACTTTGGCCAGCGACCCGGGGTCAGATTCCGAACCCACAAGGCAATCATAGGCGCCAAGATAGCCAGTCACTCCGACCACCCGGGCTTTGATCACCTGAATAGCGTCGTCTGTGGCTTGCCTGTCTATTGAATCTGCTGCAGCATCTGGTACCAGCAAGGTTTTGGCGGCTGTCTGCAGCAATGCACACACCTCCAATCCACGTTCCTGCCCGGCGATAACCAGACAATGCCCGCGCGATTGATAGCCGACCAACGATGTGGTCTGTACATCAACCGGCACCCCGAAGTTAATAGGCTGAGCATCAGTTGGCTGCTCATTGTCAATCATGCGGTTTTTCCACTGTCAGGGTCGGTTTGGGATTCTTGCTGGTTTATTTTTGTCGCTGCGCGCTGCACTTCGGTAACGGTCGAATAATCTGACGGACCCTTCACACCATCGGCATCCTGTTGTAACTCCGGTGTCGGCGGTGAATCGACTTGATCTGTTGGAACTTGTTCCGACTCGACCCGTTCTAGCGCCGAATTGTCGCTGCTGTCGCTACCGGGCGTTTCCACCGTGTCGGCTTCAACCGGGTCAGCGCCGTCGCTTTCAGCTGTCTCAGATACCGATTGCTCCTGCGCCTCGCGAGCCAACCGTTCCTGCTCAAGTTTTGCCAGACGTTCTTTTTCCTTGCGTCGCGCATGAAACTTCATATCGGAGGTAACCGTGTCACCCAGAGGCTCAAAGTGGGTAAAGTCGTCATCGTAATCGTCGAGGCCATCACGAGCGGCAAACTTACCGCTAAAAAACAGCTTCTTTAGCGCCGCCTTTCTCAGCTCGCTGCTAACGCCTTCTGACATAAACGGCGCGTAGTCGCTATTGGCATCCAGCGTATCGAGCGCAACCATATCGGCATCAGTCGGGGCAACAGGCTCAGCTAATTGCTCATTTGTCGTCGCCAGAGTGGCCGACTCCACATCACCCGCTTGCTGACTGCTGACTTCCAGACCGGCTTCCCTGTCAGGTTCAGCAGTCTGCTGTGCCGCCAACTCCCGGTCTTCGGTTGCCGACTGCGGGATCTTTGCTTCTTTTTCCTGCGCTTTCTTACGACGAGACCAGCGACCAATAAAGTTATCTTCGGATTGAGTCATAGTTGTCTGGTCCGGCACCAATGGCTACACATGATACAAAGACTCCTGCGCGCAATCGATATGTGCGAGCAGTTCTCGAAAGAATCGCTCGGATGCGGTTGCGTTAGACTCGAAAAAGGTAACGATCAACCCTTCGGCCTTTTGGCGAACGGCTCGTCACCGCTGGCATCACCGTGCCACTGTTTGCGCTTGCGCCTTTTTTTCTGCTCAGGCGCATAATTTTCCAATACGAAGCGCTCCAGCGTTTGATACACCAGCGGTGGCATCGGGCTTGAGAAAATCGTGTCGTCTGCTTCCTGGTAAGCCATGGCCTCGTCGTAGTCTGCGGTCACTAAAATCGGACCCAGCCCGTCTTCTTCATCTTCCTGGCAAACAACAAAGATCTGCTGTTGCTCACCTACCAGTGAATGCCAATAGCTCTCACCGCCGTCCTTAAAAAAAGACAATACCAGACCTGTCCACAGAAACCGCTGACAGTCGTCGGTCTTCTCAATGAGTGTTTTCTGACGCAGAATCTGTGCGTCAGAGGAACGCTCGCTTTCTCCCTGAATAGACAGTTCGCCAAGCGACCAGTCAGGCTGCCTGAACCCTCCAATCAAGATGCGGTAGCGCAATTCGATAACCACACCAACGTTGAACGATGGCGCACTTCTGCCGGCAATTAGCTCACTACCATCAGACAATGAAATGGATCCCTGGTGTGGTTGACAGAGTGTGACGCGAATGGCGCCGTGCAAACGGTACGCCTGGGAGTCTGCGCGGTAGAAGTCCACGTAGCGAGAGCGTGCCATGACGAGGGCGTTTTTACGATCATTTGCGGCGCATAGTTATTCATATGCAACGAAAATGATCGATAACAACGCTCCGTCAGGGTGCGTTCGCAGTAGTGGAGGTTCTGCCGCGCAGGCTTCTAGGTCAATATCGTGCAGCGAATCCCCTGTAAATGCAAACTCGACCGCTCAATTAGTGAGCTGAATTCAATCATCGGCAAAGATCGCGAATAGCCGATACTCATTCGCGCAAGCCCCGGTATGATAAGACTCATATCGAAATCACCGGGCGCCAGGTGGTACCCTAGGCGTCCAGCAGCAGGATAGACATTGTGAGCCAAGTAAACCCACAGACTTACCGTCCGGTTCTGAGTCAATCAGGCCTGCGGCCGACTCACCCCGTTACCGTGACCAATGAATACGGGGAACAATCAGAGCAGCATATTCCGGGGGAGTTCCCGCTTACTATCCGCATTGACGATACCGAGATCGTGACGCTGATGACACTCGGCTCTCAACCCGAAGCGTTAACCCTGGGCTACGTCAGAAACCAGAAACTGATTGAAGACATCACTGAGATTAAATCAGTTCATGTTGACTGGGACCGCGAGCTGGTCGTTGTAGAGACACAGTCCGGCCAGGGCATCGATGACTGGCAGGAAAAACTCAGTCGCAAAATTGTCACCAGCGGTTGTGGCCAGGGCACGGTGTTCAGCTGCACCATAGACAAACTCTACGAGGTACAACTGCCTGCCGCCCACATCAAACAGTCACAACTGTACGAGTTGATTCGCGAAATCGGTAAACACAATGAAATCTATCGCAGCGCAGGGGCGGTACACGGATGCGGTCTATGTCATGGAACACAATCGTTGATTCACGTCGAGGACGTCGGCAGACATAACGCGGCCGATGCAGTATCCGGGTACATGTGGCTGGACGGCATCAGTGGAGATGACAAAATTTTCTACACCACTGGCAGACTTACCTCGGAAATCGTGATGAAAACGGCTTTCATGGGAATACCCGCACTGGTGTCACGATCGGGTGTTACACACATGGGTCTTGAACTGGCCGAACATCTTGGACTTACAATGATTGCGCGTGCCAAAGGCAAACATTTTCTAATCTACCATGGCGCCGAAAATGTCGAGCTCGATTCCATTCCACCACAGCGCGTAGTGCCGCCGCCGACCAAGGGTATGCTCGACGTCAGATCTCAATAGAAAATTCTTTTGCGCAAGCACAACTAGTTAAACCGTAGCAAGAGGTTTCCGGATCATGGTTCATATTGATATCGCGAAGAGAGTTTACGATCACACGTTTAAACTCGATCCCATTGTACGCAGCATCCTCGATACTGATATATACAAACTGTTGATGCTGCAAACCATATGGCAGGAATGGCGTGACATACCTGTCACTTTTTCGCTAATCAATCGCAGCAAAACAGTGCGGCTGGCTGAAGAGATAGATGAAGCCGAGTTGCGCGAACAGCTCGATTACGCACGCGGTGTAAAGCTGACAAAGAAAGAGAACATCTGGCTTGCAGGTAACACGTTTTACGGTAAGGAACGATTGTTTGGAGACGAATTTCTGCAATGGCTAAAGGGCTATCAACTGCCCGACTTTGACTTGCAACAACGTGATGGCCAGTACGTTATCGATATTCATGGCAGCTGGGCCGAGGTGTCTCTTTGGGAGATACCGCTACTGGCTATTATCAGTGAACTTCGCTCGCGCTCCGCGATGCGCGGCATGGGTAGATTCGAGGTAGACGTAACCTACGCAAGAGCTAAAGCCAAAATGTGGGAGAAAGTACTCAGACTGGCCAACATGCCAAATCTGCGCATCGCGGACTTCGGCACCCGCAGACGACACAGCTTTCTCTGGCAACGCTGGTGCGTTGATGCGTTAAAGGAGGGGTTGGGCGATAACTTTATTGGCACCAGCAATGTGCTGCTTGCCATGGATCATGATCTCGAAGCCATCGGTACTAACGCACACGAATTACCGATGGTTGCAGCTGCCCTGGCTGAATCAGATACCGAACTGGCAACATCCCCGTACAGGACGCTGGAAAGCTGGCAAAAAACATACGACAGCAATCTGCTTATCGTGTTACCAGACGCCTATGGAACATCCCGATTTCTAAAAGACGCGCCAGAGTGGGTGGCTGACTGGAGCGGTTTTAGAATCGACTCGAAAGAGCCTATCGAAGGGGGTGAAGAGATAATAAGCTGGTGGAAAAAAATGGGATGTGACCCAAAGGAAAAATTGATTATTTTTTCCGATGGACTGGACATCGAGACCATTGAATCCACCTACCATCACTTTGATGGCAAAGTAAGAACAAGTTTTGGCTGGGGCACTAACCTCACCAACGATTTCCGCGATTGCGCTCCCTATCGTAACGACAATCTGAAAGCTTTTTCAGTCGTGTGTAAAGTGACTCAGGCGGACGGAAAACCAACGGTAAAACTCTCTGATAATCT
Organism: uncultured Granulosicoccaceae bacterium; assembly: GCA_964393885.1. GTDB lineage: Bacteria > Pseudomonadota > Gammaproteobacteria > Granulosicoccales > Granulosicoccaceae. Next base: position 6,258 of record CAYMVV010000040.1, read on the forward strand.
GGCAAAAGCTACCGGCCCGCAGGCAGAGCTAGACAGATACTTGCGAGTATTTGGACGAGAACATTTAACAACGACAGAGGTATCTGTCTAATAAAATCCGTAAAGCACCAGGGTCAGACAACCACCTCTGGTTCATTATTTTCCATATCTACTTCAGACCTTGTTCGCTTTACATGCAGATCAGTTCCGCTGGCCTGCTGCTTTCTTTTTTTTCGCTTGCGTTCGAAACGACTGACCACGGGAGCTAACAGAATCAGTACTAACGAACCAATCCACAACACATACCCCGCTTGCAGCCCTACGCGCCCGTCAAGTAAAGCCTGAACTCCGGTATAGGCAGCAGCGAGCATAAACAACAAGCTAAGCCACCAAAACCATTTTAACGAAGTGATTCGTGTAGGCGAAAAAACCAGCATTGCCCAAAACACAAAAACAAAGTTGGCACCGGCGGCAACCAGCGCGATGAAGTGGATAACGAAGTTCGAAATATCAGACGGGCCAAGCACCCCGGCGGTTCCATACCGCAGGGTATAGAAGAAGGTTTCTAAACCATTCAATGAGCGACTATCGCTAATAGCAACCGTATCCACGCCAAGTGATGCAAGAAAGCAAACAGTAGCAATACCAAATATTATTTTTCCCAACATATAAGATTCCGATCGTCTGAATCAGCTCGACCTGTCGTTCATAGTATTGGTAACGACTCAAATGTAAATTAATTTAGTGAACTGGATTCTTTCAAAGGGCTCCGGTAAATAATTTGCCGTCGCCAGCAGTGACCGGTAACCCGGACGCGGTCACAAATTTAAAGTGACGAGGTTGTGTGACCACCATCAACTGTAATGGTAGTACCAGTCATAAAAGCGGACGCATCGCTGGCCAACAATAAAAGTGCCCCGTCCAAGTCAGCCGGCTCGCCAACCCGCTTTTGAGGAATATTACTAATCATCTTTGCTGCACCCTCGGATAACAGATAGTCGCGGTTCATATCAGTCAGAATATAACCGGGTGCAATAGAATTTACGCGGATACTGTATCGCGCCCATTCCAGCGCCAGCGCTCGCGTCATTTGCTCGAGCCCCGCCTTTGCAACCGCATAAGAGGCAACCCCACTGAGCACCCGATGACCGAGTATTGAGGTGATGTTAACAATAGAGCCCGGGCTTTCGGCATCTATCAAATGCCTGCCAAACTCACGAGCTACCATCCATGCTCCATCGAGATTAACACCCGTTACGCGCTTCCAGCTGTCGAGCTGCAAATCAATTGCTCGCGCGGGTTCGGCCACACCGGCATTATTAATTAAAATATCGACCGTACCGAATTCATCAACCGCACCTTGCAAACATTGCTGCACAGACTCCTCGCTCGCCACATCAAGAGGACTGGTAAAAACGCTAACATGTTGCAAAGACTGCTTCAGTTCCTGCAAACGCGGGTGAGCGTCGTCTCTGGCAGTCACTACCAGATTTGCCCCTGCTGCTGCCAACGCTTCAGCAAACCGATATCCCAGTCCACCTGACGCTCCCGTGACAATGGCGGTCTTACCCGCGAGATCAAATGGAGTCCCTTTGTATCTGTTTTCGACAGAACGATTTGTCAAGGCAATTTCAACCAACGCAATTTCAACCTATGCTAAGCAGGATAATTCTAGGTATGCGAGGATATCGCGCAGAGATCTGTTTGCACAGTGCCTGTGTGTAATATGCAGGTCGTCCCGCCTTGAATTGGGATTTGCAAAGGACCACGCTCTACGAACCACGGGCCTGTGGACACGGGCCTGTGCAATTGACGATTAAGCGAGTTGCAGTCAATTGGCTGAACAAACCGGGTTGATCAATCACCTGCGCAATTGAACAAACCAGCTGTCGATAATAGCATGCACAGCGCTGCAATATTACCCTGGGTTAACAGATTCGACTACTCGATCTAACCGCCTGTCGAGCACTGCTATGCGTTTATTCTGGCTGGTCCGGATGGGACTGGTCCGGGTGGGACTGGTCCGGGTGGGTCATGGAAAACAAGCGTTTTTCTCTCACCACCTTCAGGTAGTAGGGATTTCTTTCCAATGCGGCTATATATGCAAGCCAGGTTTCGCGGGATTGACGCCAGTGAGGATTATCCGTTTGTAAATAGTCCAGAGTAAACTCATCGCTTACGACAAGATTACTGGAAAACGCACCATCATTCTGGAGATTGCTGTTATCCGAATGCTGGTTAACCTGCATTGTCGCACCTGCAGATTTTGATGCAATGGCAACATTGCCCCTGGTGACGATTTCACTGCCTACAATAGTGCGCCGTTCGACGTTTGACCCAACAATAAACGACAATGCAATTCCGGCAAACGATATCGCACCGATTATCAGACACGAAGTGCGAAAGCAAGTTGGCTTGTTCGATTTTCCATCACCAACGGAACGCCTGGCTGTCTCGAGTACCCCGCGATCGGTTTCTTCAGGCAACGATGGACAGGCCGCGTCGAACATTGAAAAAACATCTGTTTGTCTTGCTTTGGCAATACTTACTACTTCACCCACTATACCGCCTCCTGCAGTGTTCGACGCAGGGACACCAGCGCTTCTTTGTGAAGTAGGTTTACCGAGGTTCGCGCGATATCGAGGAAACTGGCAATTTCGTTGAGTTCCATTTTAAAACAATAGCGCAACAGCACTATTTCGCACTGCTCATCGGAAAGGGATTGTATGGTCGTCAAAACACCGCGGTCATGACCTTTCAACATACCCGTTGGGTTTCTGGAAAATCGCTGTGTCAGAGACAGGATATTGGTATCCTCGGACGTCGAGTCGAGTACTGGCTGACGAGCCGTTGGGCACATGCGTAAGTGATCGTACAAGCGCGCCCACGCCACATGCCTGAGCCAATCGATAAAGCAGATGTCTTTGGTAAATCGTTTACGGCCCCTGACAATCGTCATCCAGACATCCTCGAACAACTCGCAGGAAAGTGCTTCATCACCGTTACTTCCGTAAAAGAAAAACTGATAAATTGAATGTTTGTGTTTGTCGTACAATTGTTGAAAACCATCTATTTCCCCATCGGAAAACAACAGCATCAGTGCACTGTCAGAACATTCAATAGCATTTTTTTCTTTGACTGGCATAACGCTCACTAGTTAGCTCGCTTGTACCCACTTGCTCACTACCCTGTGACCAAACAATCGTAGATTAGGGTAAACAGTAAAGGAGCAAATCTTCTGCCACAAATTTGCATCAGTTCACAATTACTTTCAGGTATACCAACCGGCGGTGCGACGCGTTTTTCAACATACTTAAACCGGATTATAGATTATATTGACGCCAACTCACTTTATCTTCCATTCCTAATCCCCTTGGTTTGCAAGATATTTTTCCTTTCAAAAACCAATAAACCCCAAAAAAAGGTCTGAAAAAAACCCCTGAAATTGAGTTATACGACATTGCTAACTCTACATTAAATCGGTTACCTTGCTGCGTAAATTCAACTATGGAAGTACACCATGAGCTATAGAATCACCGCAGCTGCAGCAATAATGATTGCCGGGCTGCTGTCGGGATGCCAAACTTTGCCCGCGAACGGCTTGACCTATGATCGAACCCAGGAATTCCCTGCCTTCCTGCGTCACCACCACCTGCATAAGAGCAGTGGATATGAGTTCAGGGGTTATGACGTTGGAAAGCGGCACTACTTCCGATAGCAATACCTGATCGTAAACACATAGCGTCGGTAGTTTAGCCTGGCGCTTCAGGCATCGCTGTCTAAACGACAGACCACCACTACCTTTTCCGCTCGCAAAATGGTCTGAGAAACAAAAGAGACGCGGGTTCAGAATTTGTTAAGGCCACAACGAGTAGCTTGGACCGGGGTAGCCTGGGAAGAGGCAGCCTGGACCGAGGTTGCCTGGAACGTGCAGAACACCCCCCCTTCAGCGAGGTTTATTTTCACGCTAAAATATTCCTCGCTGTGTTTTGCTTCTTCGATATTCTGCAAAACTCAGTGTATCTAACACGCCGCTTGTTCTAATACCGATACCTATCCCTGGATACACAACAAGTATCCAGACAAGATACCTACACCAGGTATCAAAACTAAGTATCACACCCAGGTATCAAAACCACGTATCCAGCGCCCTATCACAAAGAGCGCGGATTGCGAGCATGAATAATCCAGGCTAACGATATAAAAAATACCAATCACATCGCGACGGGAACCTCACCACCGACCTCTTGCTCTGAGATAACCGATTCAAACGCTCTCAAACGCTTGTAAATAGACATGAGCTCAACAATGGTGGTCCACGAATTTACCAGAAACTGAAACGAATTCTCAACTCTTGAAAAAGCCTGGTTGATCTGCTGATATATCCCGAAGGTGATCGCACCGGCGACAAAGGTTGGCCCTAATGCGATTAACGGTATAAAGTTAGCCCCCTGCAAATACGCATAGCGGAATATATTAAAATAAAGATAGTTAAAATAGAGTTTGAAATAGTTTTTTCGCACATTGCTGAACAACGACTGGACTGACGGCGGGGAAGCTCGATCGATATCATCCTCTCCATACACCAGTTCCTTACGGTATGCCGCTTCAACCTTCTGATTGTTAAATTCCAGCCCGGGTAAGCGATACCCTACCGCCGCAAGCAATACGGTACCAAATGCTGCAGACAGCAACGCAATAAACACCAGTGACCCATTTACTGCACCGATCAGTGGCAGTTCCGTGACCTCTTTCGATAAAGTCCAGAGTAACGGCAAAAAAGCGATGAGTGTCATTATTGCACTAATGAATGATGACCCCAGCCCCTCAACAATGCCGGCAAAGCGCATGGTGTCTTCCTGAACCCGCTGAGCAGCACCCTCGATGCCTCGCAGCTGTCCCCAGTATTCCATATAATATTCATTCATTGCGGTGCGCCACCGGAAAACATAGTGTGAGGTGAAAAACGCGAAAAGCACCAGAATGAGAATATTGGGAATCAAAATAAATAACAACGTCAACAACCGCCCGTAATACTCATCAGCGGTAATATTACTTACACCCCTTTCTGACAGTGCCAGCTGGATCAGGTCATAGAAATCGCCATACCAATTATTGATGTAAACCCCTAATTGCACCTGAAAGTAGGTCACCAGTAGAATCACCGCACTACCGCACACCGCCCACCAGTACCATCGATTGCGTTCGATAAAAAACCACGCTACACAAAAAAGCGCCGTCACCAAAACGATGTATTGATAAAGCCAGACTTTGTCAGGATTCAAAAACGGCGGACGAGCCCCGTCATCCGTAGGCAGCGCCTCACGCATCAGACTGAACTGTGCCGCCATGCCGTCGAACAGACCGTACCAGAGTGCCAGACTGGCAAAGAACCAAACCACCGCGGACAGAAGAAATTTCTTTGGCGACGGAAAAAACGATGTAAACATGGGCTGATCTCGTTGTTCTGGTTAGGCCGATCAAAGTGCACTGCTGTTCAAAAGTGCATTGCTGATTAATCGTTTCGACAGGCGATTGAGGCGCTTATTTTAGTTCGAGGTATGTTTGAAGTCTCCGGGTGGAAAGTACCCCAAACATAGATTGCTGCAACGGCTGGAAGTTTCATGCCGAAAATTCTATACAACACTGATGTAGCATAGCTCGCCACACGACTGAGGGTGGCAGAATCTTGTCCCTGTCCAGGTTTACACCCGCAAAGCGATAATTTTTATTCACAACCTCGCTAAAGGACACTACTTTGACGCCGATACCCCCGTCATAAAAATGACAAGCTTGCGATGAATCAAAAGCAAACGGAGAACTTATGAGTCTGCCACTTCGTGCCGAATCACCCTTCCTTATTGATACGTCCCGACGTTACCGATTGGTGACTCGCAGTGACTTCGATGGTCTGGTCTGCGCGGTATTATTGAAACACCTGGATATACTTGACGACATAAAGTTCGTCCATCCAAAGGATATGCAGGACGGTAAAATCGACATTACCGAAAACGATATAACGACCAACGTGCCCTACGTGTCAGGGTGCTATCTTGCGTTCGATCACCATCACAGTGAAACCATTCGCAACGGAGCACATGATAACCACGTGATAGACGCCGAAGCACCGTCTGCTGCACGGGTGGTCTACGACTATCTCGGTGGCACTGATACCTTCCCGGCCTCTTGGGAGGAAATGATGCTCGCCGTCGACAAGGCAGATTCAGCACAGTACGTCCGCAGCGAAGTGCTCGAGCCGACTGACTGGACACTGCTCAACTACCTGATGGATGCCAGAACCGGACTCGGCCGTTTTCGTGATTTTCGCATTTCCAACTACGAATTAATGATGCAACTGATCGACTACTGCAGCGAGCACGAGATCGGCGACATACTAGCCCTGCCTGACGTCACGGAGCGTATAGAGCTCTACGAATCGATGAAAATGAAGGCAAGGGATCAGATCAAGCGCTGTGCAACCACGCACGGTAATCTGGTGATACTGGATCTGCGCGAAGAAGAACTGATCTATCCAACTAACCGATTTATGGTCTACGCGTTGTTCCCCGAGTGCAATATTTCCATTCACCAGATGTGGGGCCTGAAGAAACAAAACGTGGTCTATGCCATGGGTAAATCTATCCTGAATCGCAGCTCAAACACCAATGTGGGCGAACTCTGCCTGAGGTACGGTGGTGGTGGTCACAATGCAGCCGGAACTTGCCAGATCGATCACGAGCGGGCGCCACAGGTTTTAAAAGAACTCATTGCTCAGATAAACGCCGACGGCTAACCTCGTTAACTGGCGTTCTGGTTGGCAGTACGCTTCAGTAAAAGGCAAAACATAAGTTAAGCTGTGCGCATCCTACGCACAGGTTAGCTTATGAGTTCTTCGATCAGGAATCGTCGTGGATTTACCACTCGGACAATCCACGCCGGACAATCCCCGGACCCATCCACCGGGGCTATCATGCCTCCCATTTACGCCACCTCTACCTATGTTCAGTCAAGCCCGGGCGTACATCAGGGTTATGAATATAGCCGATCGCAAAATCCCACTCGCATGGCCTACGAGCGTTGTATCGCAGACCTCGAAAGTGGCAACCGGGGCTTTGCCTTCGCATCGGGAATCGCCTCGCTTGCAACCCTGCTCGATCACTTCCAGCCAGGTGATCACATTATTGCGATGGACGACTTGTACGGAGGCGCGTACCGACTGTTCGAAAACGTTCGACGCCGCTCTCAAGGCCTTTCATTCTCCCTCGTTGATCTGTCAGATTTATCAAAGCTTGAAGAGGCAATCACACCGAAAACCCGAATGATTTGGGTCGAGACCCCGACGAATCCCTTGCTGAAGCTGGCAGACCTTGAACAGATAGCCGAGATCGGCCGTGCAAAAGGGATACTTTGCGCCTGCGACAATACCTTTGCCAGTCCCTGGGTGCAGCGCCCGCTTGAAAAGGGATTTGATGTGGTGATGCATTCGGCGACCAAATACCTTAATGGCCACAGCGATATGGTCGGCGGCATACTGGTAGTGGGAGACAACACCGAGCTGGAAGAGAGCCTCGCATTTTTACAGAATTCGGTGGGGGCTATTCAGGGACCATTCGACAGTTTTCTGGCACTTCGTGGCCTCAAGACTCTGGCTCTGCGAATGCAGCGGCACTGTGAAAGTGCGCTGGAAATTGCCGCTATGCTCGAAGCGCACAGTGCTGTGGCAAAGGTGTACTACCCCGGCCTGAAAAGCCACCCGCAACACGCGCTGGCCTGCAGACAAATGGACGCGCCAGGCGGCATGGTGACCGTGGTATTGCAGGGCGGGCTACCTGCCGCGAAAACCTTTCTGGAAAGCGTCGAGATTTTCTCACTGGCAGAAAGTCTGGGAGGTGTGGAAAGCCTGATTGAGCACCCGGCCATAATGACTCACGCATCGATCCCCGCTGAAAAACGCGCGGCACTGGGTATTGACGACGGGCTGGTCAGACTATCAGTGGGTATAGAAGATATTGACGATCTGCAAGATGACCTGAACCGGGCACTGTCCATGATTTCCTAGCCGCACTGTGTATCAGTGCTGCTGGTTTACACTGCTTGAGCGACCTTGCACATCTACAAAGCTATCGTCAGGCATCCGCCTGCAAGCCGACATTATTGAGCTCCAGAACCCGTTCAGCTCGATAACTGGAGCGAACTAACGGGCCCGATACAACCTCCAGAAACCCGCGGTCGAGTCCCCACTGCCGGTATTGATTGAATTCATCCGGGGTGACATAACGTTCGATGGCCAGATGATTTTTAGTGGGCCGAAGGTACTGCCCCATGGTCAGGATATCTACATTGGCTGCTCGCAGATCTTCCATGGTTTGGATGATCTCTTCCTCTGTTTCACCAAGCCCGAGCATCAAACTGGTTTTTGTTAACACGTCCGGGCGATGATTTTTTGCATGCGCCAGCACGCCGATGGTCTGGTCATAGCCGGCCCGCGGGTCTCGCACCGGATGCGTGAGTCGGCGCACCGTTTCCACATTTTGTGCGAACACTTCCAGACCAGAGTCAACCACCGGCTCAACCAGTTCCTCGCGACCATCAAAATCAGGGGTTAGTGCCTCTACCGCCGTTTGCGGACGCAAACTTTTTATTGCCTTGACGCAGGCAGCATAATGGGCCGCACCTCCATCATCCAGATCGTCTCGGTCAACCGAGGTGATAACGACATATTTGAGATCCATTAAATCCACGGAGCGCGCCGTGTTGGCTGGTTCCTCCGGGTCAAGCCACCCGTTCGGGTTGCCAGTATCTACCGAGCAAAATCGACACGCTCTGGTGCATACCGCCCCCATCACCATGATAGTCGCGGTGCCGGCAGTCCAGCACTCACCGATATTCGGGCACTTGGATTCCTCACAGACTGTCGCGAGCCGGTGCTGATGGACATTGTCCCGCACCGCATTGAATTTTCCACCGCCGGGCATTTTGGAGCGCAGCCAGGCGGGCTTTTTCAGGTCCGGACCGGGTGTCGCGTCGTCGCCACGCAGCTTGATGCCATCCTTGATGGCGTTAAAGCCCGTGCCGGTTTTGTATTTTTCGCCTGAACTGACAACTGGGATACTGGACAGCTTTTCGTTGACCGGTTTTTTCAACACCTTACTCCAACATTTGCTCCGCCATCCGCGGATTGGGAAAACCCGGATAATGTGAGGGACAAACGACTGGTTATTTCCTTGCCGGCATCGATCACGGTTGTTGCTATGCCCAGATCTTTCAATTGTGTCACCTGTAAATCCGAATAGCCGCACGGGTTTATCCGTGTAAACGGCTCAAGGTCCATATCCACATTCAGCGACAGGCCATGAAAACTGCACCCACGCCTGACACGCAGTCCCAGGGCCGCAACTTTACACCCGTCAACATACACACCCGGAGCGTTTGGATCACTGTTTGCGGTAACGCCGTTGTCTCGCAGATAGTCTACAATCGACCGCTCAAGTGTATTCACCAGTGCTTTAACACCGATACCCGCTCGTCGTAGATCGACGAGTACATAGACTACCAGCTGACCCGGTCCGTGATAGGTCACCTGGCCACCACGATCCGCCTGCACAACTTCAATATCCCCGGCATCCAGTATATGAGCCGGATTACCAGCTTGCCCCTGAGTATAGACCGGCGGATGCTCAACCACCCAAAGCTCGTCGGCACATTGCGCATCACGCGCATTGGTGAAGGCATGCATTTGATCCAGAACAGGCTTGTAGGGTTTCAATCCCAGGCGTCGAGTTGAAATACGATATTGCATTTAACAAGCATGGAAGTGACTGCCATGAAACACAAGTGTCTGATAGTAGTTTATCTTTGCGCACCGCGATCGATCATGGGGTGATTGATCACGGGGTGATTGTCGGTAAGACGGCTACAGCACCCAGACAACGCGATCCTGCGCACTCATTTGCTCAAAAACCGTGTCAAGCTGTTGCTGATCAACCGCCACAAACGAGATGGTAACTGCGAGATAGGACCCCTTGCGACTGGGACGCGTTCGGTAGCTCACGGTACTGGCATCATCGACAATGCGGCGCACCACATCAGCAGCAAACTCGGCAAAGTTATCCGCGTCAGCGCCTACGGCCTTGATTGAATAAGTATCAGGAAAGTGCTGTACCGGTCGATCTTCGCTCAATTTTCAGCCTTTTTGCCACGCGCTTTTTGCCAAGAGCCTTTTGCTAAGAGCCTTTTGCTAAGAGCCTTATGCCAGAACCTTGTTGCCACGCTGCCCCTCTTCGCCCTGAGCTATGCAGGTCGCTTCGAGTCAGCTACCGGCTCTACTTGAGCATTCGCCTGATCGAGTCTGACGCACGGCGAAAAACGTTACCCTTATCCATAGGCTCCATGGCCACCAGCGGGAGCTCTGCGACGATTTGATCGTCCAGCCGGAAACTCACCATGCCCAGTTTCTGACCCTTGGTAATCGGCGCAACCAGACTGCTGGTGACACGGTAATCGCGCTCCAACTGCTCGGCTTGCCCTGTTTTAAGGGTCAGATAGTGTTCAGCAGACACAGCCATCGGCACATCGTCCTGCTGGCCACCCCAGATTCTAATATCGCCGAGCTTCTTACCCGCTTCAGCGATTTTAACGGTTTCATAAAAGCGAAAACCATAGTTTAGCGCCTTGATACTTTCGGTACTGCGAAGCTCCTCATTGCGAGCGCCAAGCAAAATACTGATCAAGCGCATATCACCACGCTTCGCCGAAGCAACAAGACAATAGCCGGCAGATTGCGTATGACCGGTTTTCATTCCATCGACCGACTGATCACGCAACAGCAGTGTGTTGCGATTCTTCTGCTTTATACCGTTGTAGGTAAACTCTTCAACTGAATACAGCTTATAGTGCTCGGGATAATCCCTGATCACGGCGCGCGACAGTATGGCCAGATCGCGTGCCGTTGTTAAATGATTTGCAGCTGGTAAGCCCGTTGAGTTTTCATAGTGGGTGTTCTGCATGCCGAGGCGCCTGGCCATTTCGTTCATCATGCTGACAAAACCCTGTTCGGATCCGCCAATATGCTCGGCCAGTGCAACACTGGCATCGTTGCCTGATTGCACCACCAGCCCGAACATTAAATCTCGAACTGAAACCATCGATTCCGGTTCCAGGAAAGTCCGAGAGCCTTTAGTATTGTGGGCATTGCGACTGACATGGACCATATCTTCCGGACTGAGATCGCCATGTTTCAACTGGAAGGATACGATGTAGGCCGTCATCATCTTTGTGAGACTGGCAGGCTCCAGCTGCTCGTCCGGATTTTTTTCGGTAATGACGGTTCCAGTGTCATAGTCCAGCAGCAGATAACTTTTGGCAGCCAGCGCCGGTGGCGCAGGAATGGGTAAGGGTTTTACCTCTCCATAAACTACCGAGTGAACGCACAACAGGAGCAAACAAAGTAGAGCAGATTGAAGTCGGCGGACGATCACGAAGGTCCCGTGTTTGTGTCAGTAATTACCCAACTCGCAGAAAGGCTGGTAATAGATAAACGTAACTATCGGGTGCGCGCATCACACATAAATGCGATACGCGCACCGCACTCACTACTAAAGAATCGACTTAACTTTAACGGTAAAGTTGTCCACACCGGCATCGTCAAGTCTCCCGGAGACTTCAGCTGCATGGTCCGATGCCATGATAGGTCCAACAGTAATTCTATACATCTCAGACCCTTTCAATGGCTTGACATGTACCTCTTCCAAAGGAACAGCCAGTACCACCTCAACCGCAACTTTCTCCGCATCTTTTACATTTGCAAATACACCGGCTTGTATAAAGTACCCGGGTTCTGCCGCTGCGTTCTGAGCGGCTCCGGCAACATTCTGACCGGGCAGTACAGCGACATTCTGACCGGGTAGTACAGCAACATCCTGACCGGGTAGTACCGCGACATCCTGACCGGGTAGTACAGCAACATCCTGACCGGGTACAGCGACAGACTCACCGAGAGGCGTGGACGGCACTTGTGCACCTGCTACTGCAACAGACTGCTCCGACGCGTTGGCAGATAGTTGATTAGCGCCCGTTTTAGCTGTTTGTACGGCACCAATACTACCCAGGGTCACCGGCTGGCCTGCTGCGCTGACATAGTCCACAACATCAACTGGAAGGCCGGCAGCTCTGCGCACGTCAGTTGTTGCCTCTGCATTCACCAATACCTCGATTTCTTCGGCGCCGACAGATGGTTTATTGATCGACGCTGCATCAGCTGCAACCATCTCGGTTTCCAGTGAATCAAGGCTCAACAACTCACCATCATCCAGATTGCTGACAGTGGCGTTTTTACTATTAAGTGCCGGTGGCTGCTCAACTTGTACAGCGATGCCCTGCGTCACGGGATCGGATGCTGGTACCGGGGGTAACTGCAACGCAGACCCGCTATTTGCTGCTGTGGCCGGCGTATCCGGTGGTGCAACCATCGACTCAGCTTCGGTTACCGCTGCAAGCGCTACTTGCTCATCAGTGTAAAAATCAACACCCAAAGAGTTATCCGGCCCACTGAGTTGCGCGACTTCCTGCGCTGTTAGGGCTTCGATATCAACCATTGCGGTACCGTCGTTGACCATACCCAGTTGAAGAGCGGCAGCGAATGATAAATCAATTATTCGATCACCGGAAAATGGTCCGCGATCATTAATTTTCACAACAACAGACTTACCGTTATCCATATGCGTAACTCTGACGTAGGTCGGCAAAGGCAAGGTCTTGTGAGCGGCCGTCATTTTGTACATGTCATAGGTTTCACCATTCGATGCCACCTGACCATGGAAGTTTGGTCCATACCAGGACGCCAGGCCACGCGCAGAATACCCATCGCTTTCTTCGATGGTGTGATACCTCTGCCCGCGAACCACATACGACTTCATATTGCCGCGTTCACTTTTTCTTATACGCAGGCCGGTATCGTTTACCGGCGCAGCTTCAGTTTTATTTGTTGCGACAACGGCTTCGTCGCTGATAAACAAATCCTCTACATTTACCCTGTTACGTGACGAGTGCCCTATCGGCAACGTTGAACAGCCGGCTACGACAACGGCCAGCAAGCTGACAAAAGCGGCTTGGCTATATTTCATAATGTTGAATCCCCTCGGGGTGATAAGCAAAAACACGCACCAGCAGTTTGCGCGGTAGAAATCTGCAACTCGCCATAGTTCACTCAGAAACGTTTTTCATTCAATTTTTCATTCAACAAGCGCACCCTTGCAGGCATGCAGCGAGAACAATCGAAAAAACGCAATACAGTGAATATTTCGCATTCGCAGAACGTCTAACAGCAAGGCTCCTAGCGATTTTTTATTCTATTTCTAACTTCCTGACTCAGTTGGTATACGGCCATAGCATACATATTGCTGTGGTTGTACCGGGTTATTACATAGAAATTTTGATGTGCTAACCAGTATTCCGCACCTTCCTCGCCCTGCAACTTTAATAAGGTATATTCTCCGTTGCCTTTACGTTTTGGATAGATGCCAGCTTGCTGCAACTGCTTCAAGGTGTGCACCGGCTTTGGTCCATCGGTTACCAGTTGCTGGCCCTTGTCCGTTATTTTCACCGGTTCTGTTACTGCCTGACCATTTTTCCATCCATGTCGGTAGAAGTAATTCGCAACACTTCCAACTGCATCGGGTACGCTGTTCCAAAGATCACGATCACCATCATCATCAAAATCGATCGCATACTCTCGGTAGCTGCTTGAAATAAATTGCGGCAGCCCAAAGGCACCGGCATAGGAGCCTTCAAGATTTTGATATTCGAGCTGATTTTCTCTAATAAGCAATAAAAATTCTTCCAGCTCTTTGCGAAAAAAGCTTTCGCGTCTTGGATACTCAAATGCGAGAGTCGCCAGAGCTGACATGGCTGGAAAACCGCCACTGATCCTGCCGTAAAATGTTTCAACACCGAGAATCGCTACAATCATCTCCGCCGGAACGCCGAATCGTAACTGCGCACGTTCCAGTATCTCTTTGTTCTCCTGCCAAAAATCAACGCCAGCCTCAATCCGTTCTTCGGTCAGAAAAATAGGTCGGTAACCATCCCATTGCAGTCTTTTCTCTGCAGGGCGCTGTATGAGTTCAAGTGCTTTTTCACTGCGCGGGGTGGCGGCAAACAAGGTAACCAGCCAGTCTTTCTCGAACTGATGTGTCTCGTGCATCTCGTCAATGAAGCTGGCCACTTTCGGATTTTCATTGAAGTCGGCAACAGCCAAACCGCCGGTCGCCAGAAAGAAAAAACTCGCTGCGATACCCGATAGAACACGACTTGCCACAGCACGCCACGATCTGGCGCGAAATGCATTCACAGGGTTGCGGCGCACCCTGCGCACTGTCAGAGCATCAGTTGCAGCGGTTAAATTGTTGTTGGCTAACACAGACTATCTGCTATTTGAGAGGATAACGACCGGTAATCATGCGCTAATTAGCGCATCTTTTTCATGAGCAATTTGATAAGTATCGCTAAAGGTAGCGTCGGCTTTCCAGCAAAACGCTCGTGATGAAGCCATGCGCTTTGCGGCAGTCATTGAATCGGTGGATTCGAACAATTGCACTGGTTTCGTCAATGGACACCTTGATCTATCGTAACGACCACGAAACAACCGTCGCAGCAGATCATAGTTACCCAACGGGTACTGCCCAAGAACAATAGTTAGCGGATGCGTCCAGGCTCCACAACAGGAACCAGAGGTACAGCCACAAAAAAGCCCGGACGAACCGGGCTTCTCTATACAACTTTACACAACCAGCTTTAAATAAGCAGTCTGAGAGTCGCAGCTGTAAAACTGCCTCATGACCGCGCTGACTGCTTCAATCACGGCCGAGCCTGACCCGGCCGCGATCCATTGCTGTTTCCATTGCTGTTTAACGCCGTTACAACAACGGAGCAATCACAAGCGAGACAATAGCCATCACGTTTATCAGAATATTCATCGCAGGGCCAGAGGTGTCCTTGAAGGGGTCACCAACAGTATCACCAACCACGACCGCCGCATGAGTCTCTGTACCCTTGCCACCAAAGTTGCCTTTTTCAACATGCTTTTTCGCGTTGTCCCATGCGCCGCCAGCGTTAGCCATCATCAGAGCCAGCATGACACAACCGACCAGTGCACCGGAAAGGAAACCACCCAGCGCTTCAGCCCCCAGGCCGAACCCTATAACGGGTGGAGCACCTACAGCCAGCACGCCCGGCAGGATCATGCGCTTTAAAGCTGCGGTGGTTGCAATAGATACACAGCGCGCGTTGTCCGGCTTGCCTGTACCTTCCAGCAGACCCGGGATTTCCCGAAACTGCCGACGGATTTCCTTAATCATGTCAAACGCGGCTGCGCCAACTGCGCGCATTGTTATCGCACTGACCAGAAACGGGAAGATACCGCCAATGAACATGCCGACAAGCACGATCGGGTTTCCTATATCCAGGGCAAAATCAGTATTGTTGATTTTAACGGTCTGAATGAACGCGGCGATGATTGCGAGTGCAGCCAGTCCTGCCGCACCAATCGCGAATCCCTTACCGATAGCAGCAGTCGTGTTACCCACTTCATCAAGGCCATCGGTGATTTTACGCGTTTCCTCGCCCAGACCCGCCATTTCGGCAATACCGCCAGCGTTATCAGCAACCGGTCCGTAGGCGTCGATCGCCATAGTAATGCCCACAGTGGCCAACATGCCGACCGCGGCAATACCAACACCGTACAACCCGACCAGACTGCTGGCGGTGAAAATGATGACACAGAGAGTCAATACCGGCACCACAACGGACTCCATACCTGTGGCCAAACCTGAAATCATAACAGTCGCCGGACCGGTTTCACCGGACTTGGCGATAGCGCGAACCGGAGGACCACCAGTGTAGTATTCGGTGACCAGACCGATGACTATTCCGCCAACTGCACCGGCAACAACACACCACCAGACTGCCATCGGAATACCGGATATTGTCGTTAGCAAAAAGGCCGCGATGATAAACAGAACTGTCGCGCCGATAGTGCCATAACGCAGGGCCTTCTCGGGCGACCGGTCTGACATCCGCTTGACCAGAAAAATACCCATCACAGAACAGATCAAACCGACAGATGACAGTGCCAGTGGCAGAAAGCTCAAGCCTTCAGCAGTGACGTCGGTACCGATACGTGCCAGTTCCGCCGCTGTCATTGTGGCCGCAATGGCAATTGTTGCAATCATACTGCCGCAATAGGATTCAAAAATATCCGAACCCATGCCTGCGATATCACCCACATTGTCACCAACGTTATCGGCGATTACACCGGGGTTACGCGGATCGTCTTCTGGAATACCTGCCTCGATCTTACCAACCAGATCAGCGCCAACGTCGGCACTTTTAGTAAATATACCGCCACCTACCCTTGAGAACAGGGCAACCGACGACGCACCCATACCAAAACCATGGATTGCCTCGGCGTGCTCCGCACCCCAGAACCAGTACAACAGCCCAAGACCCAGCAGGCCGGCTGATGCGACAGTCAGGCCCATAATTGATCCACCGAAAAATGCAACTGTCAGCGCCTCGGCCGCACCATTTTCCGATGCTGCGACTGTCGTACGGACATTGGCCCGGGTAGCCGTATACATACCAAACCAGCCTGCCGAGGCCGAGAAAAATGCACCGAAAAGGAAGGCAATCCCTGTGTGTGAGGTTTCAAATGCGTAAAACAATGCAGCCGCAACGACTATGACGAATGCCAGCAGAATACTGTATTCACGACGCAGAAATGCCATTGCGCCTTTTTGTATTTCGATTGCTATTTCGGCGGCTTTGCCGTCACCAGCCGGATACCTCAGAACCAGCGTATACACGTACACCGCCATGGCCAGTCCGGCCACGCCGAGTAGTACAGGAAGTAGTGCCATCAGTGTTTATCCCCTTTCGATAGATATTGTTAAATTGATAATGATCTGAAGTTTGATAATGATCTGAAGTTTTGAATCGATACAGAGGCGCAATTTTGCCTCAACGGCTGGCCGAGGCTCAATCACCTGTTAAAGAGTCTAGTTTGAAATTATGAGATTACCCTGCCGCCGGCGCTGAATCTTATAACCGGCCGTTGGCTACAAATACCCCTGACACAAACTGATCGTCCTAACAATCTTTCATTACACCGCTTTCTCAATACAACTGCTTTCCTAAAAACGCTTTTCTTACATTAGTCACTCAGACAGAAACTGTCTCTGGCAACTGCCAGTTGATCGGTTGCTTTCCGTGCTGTTTGAGATAATTGTTAGCCTTGGAAAAGTGTTTGCAACCAGTGAACCCCCTCACTGACAGCGGTGACGGGTGTGCACACTGCAGCACCAGATGACGCTTCGCATCTATCATCTGACCTTTTTTTCTGGCGTATCCGCCCCACAGCATAAACACGGTATTGTCCGTGTTATTGGCCAGTTTGTCGATTACCACATCGGTGAATTGTTCCCAGCCCCGGTTTTGATGTGCCGCCGCCTGCCCTCGCTCCACAGTCAACACACTGTTTAGCAGAAAAACGCCCTGTTTAGCCCAGCTTTCGAGGTACCCGTGCGAGGCCCTGGCAATACCGAGGTCCGATTCGAGTTCTTTGTATATATTGAGAAGCGAAGGCGGGATCCTGACTCCGGGCATAACGGAAAAACACAGTCCGTGAGCCTGTCCCGGGCCATGGTAGGGGTCCTGCCCGAGGATCACTATGCTCACATCCGCAAACGGCGTCATGTCAAAAGCACTGAACCACTGACTAGGTGGAGGATAGATCTCGGCTCCTTCTTTTGCTCGTTGCAGCAACCAGGAACGAAGCTCAGTCATGTAGGGCTCGTCAAACTGGCTGTTCAGCTGCGATTTCCAACCAGGCTCAAGTCGGATCCGACTCTTTTTCATGAGTTCCCCCGCTGCACGCCACAGTCGCTTGCGACTGGCAGGCTAGCCGTGCCGGCACCGGAATAAAATCCAAAGCGCACATCGAGGTTGCTGTCAGAGAAAGAATGATCTATCGCGCAGGCGCTATTTTGGCCAGCGATTACGATCGCTTTCGTTATACAGGCACACCTTGTCGTCTCAACGATCAAAATATCTGACTCAAACCTCACCGCCTCGCGATAAACCTCATTCCGGAACAGCCAACCGGAAAGCAAATTACCAGTGCGAATTACCAATGCAAATTACCAATGATTGACACGTTGTAGCAATAACCCCCGGTCAATCATAGTTATCCTTATACTAATCTACTGTCCACCCGAACACAGCCTTGAAATTCAACTTTCCCCATCCTGTCTGGCAGTTACCACTGAGCACCGTGGCCCTGTTATGCCTGTCGGCAAACGCCTATGCCGAGCAGTGTGCCAGCCCCCGTGTTAACCAGTTGTCCGGAACAGCGTTCAGCCCCTCTGTAGATTTGGCCGATTCAGTAGAACTGTCCGCTGACAGCGCTGAAAGCGACCCGGACAATCCCGCCAGTATATTACTCAACGGTATGATTTCGATCCGCCATCGGGCAGGTGAACTGCACGCTGAAAACGCCCGCTATGACCCGCTAACCAATATCGCCAATGTGAACGGCGCTCTGTCCTACCAGACCGATGACTTACTGGTACACAGCTCCGATGCCCGAATTGATCTGGGTGATGGAACGTTTCAGCTGGGAGAATCCGGCTATGAAATAGAAAGCGGTGACGTCGTCGCGAGGGGACGTGCTGAGCAAATCAACCGTGACACCAAAGGCAGACTCATTCTCGACGACGCCACCTACAGCAGTTGCCCACCAGGCAACAATGGCTGGCGCCTGTTTGCAGATAACATTCAGCTCGATGCAGACAAGGGTGTCGGTGTGGCGCGCAACGTAACGCTGCGCTTCAAGTCTGTGCCGATTCTGTACACACCCGCCATCAGCTTTCCGATCAGCGACAAACGTAAGAGCGGCTTTTTGCCACCCAGGTTTGATCAAAGCGATCAGACCGGCTTTGAATATCGACAACCCTATTACTGGAACATCAGGCCCAACCTGGATGCGACTTTTGTACTGCGCACCATGACGGATCGAGGACTCCAGCTGCAAAGTGAATTGCGGTATTTAAATCGAATCGGCAGCTGGTCACTGAATTACGAGACAATCGAGACTGATCGACGTTTCAGCAGTTCCGATGCGCGAAGATTTGCTCGATTTCAGCACCAGGGCAACCCGACAGATCGCTGGACCACAGAGATCGATCTGAACTACGTCAGCGACAAAGACTATTTCGAGGACCTTGGCGACACCCTGAATGTGTCCAGTATTACCCATTTACAGCGACGTGCGGACCTCAACTACCAAAAGGAGAATCTGCACTTTCGCACACGATTGCTGAACTATCAGACCATCGACCCGAATATCGAGCCAGAACAGCGCCCCTATCGGCTGCTGCCACAGCTCACACTCGATTTTCAGCGTCCGGTAAGAAGGCTCGGCGCAGAACTCTCGGTTGACTCGGAACTGGTCTACTTCGACAGAGACGATTCAGTGACCGGATCACGGCTCGATTTCAAACCCCGGCTGGAATGGAATGTCATACGTGCTGGCTGGTACTCGACGATCGCGAGCAGCTGGCAACTGACGCGCTATGATCTAAACAACGTCGTATCAGCCGATAGTGTGCAAACCCGAAATGTGCCATTGCTGTCCGCTGAGTCCGGGCTTTATCTAGAACGCCCCGGAAGATCCGATGGCAGCCTGCTTACGTTTGAGCCCCGTCTGTTCTATCTCTACGCCGCTCGCAGAGATCAGGATCGAATACCAATCTTTGACACCGGTGCTCTCGACTTTAACTTCTCACAATTGTTCCGAGAAAACCGGTTTTCCGGTGCAGACCGTATAAACGATGCCAATCAACTGAGTTTCGCGCTGAGCTCGCGCTGGATCAACGGTGAGGGTCGCGAAAAATTTAGCGGCAGTGTGGGACAAGTGGTCTATTTCAGTGATCGGCGGGTCACACTGCCGGGTAGCCCGGTAGAAGAGCGCAGTAGTTCAGATATCGTCGCCGAATTAAAAACCGAGATTAACCGCCGCGTCGACGCAAGCCTGAATCTGCAATGGGATCCGAACAACGACGCCACGCAAAGATCATCGGCGATGATTCGCTATCGTGGCACAAACGGCAAACTGGCCAACCTCGGTCATCGGTTCCTGATTGATGACGGAGAGTTCTTACACGCCTCCGCGATCTGGCCTGTCGGTGACAGATGGCGACTGGCCAGCGGGTGGAACTTTTCACTGGACAACGATCAAAGCATCGAAACAGTGCTCGGTGTCGAATACGAAAGCTGTTGCTATGCGATACGTGCCGCGGCACGTCGTTACATCACTGACGATGGTGAAGACACGACCACATCCTATTTTTTCCAATTGGTATTGAAAGGCCTGGCACCAGTCGGACAAAATGTCACCGAAGTGCTGAGTGAAGCGATTGGAGGCTACACTTCGCGATAAACCGCCAAATTAAATCCTTATTGGCGTGCCGCTCAGGTAAGCCTGAACCCTATCCGGATTATGAACGCTCTTTTAAGAACAGCCGTGCTAACACAAGCCCTGATAAAAAAATTCACGCCACAGGACCACCTGGCAGACCAAACCAAGGCGACTGAAGTGCCTGCTGTGCCATTACCGGCGGGCATGCCAATCGACTTGCGCGCCGTGCCGGTGCCTGTGCTGGCATTACTGCTGACGGTGGCATTGCTTTGTGCGCCGACTATGGCCCGCAGCCAGGAGGTGGAACTCGACAGCATAATTGCGGTTGTCAATGACGATATCGTACTCGCCAGTGACTTTAATCGAGAACGCGATAACTTCCTCAGGCAAAACCGATCCAATGCGCCCAGAGATCAGGAACTCGACAAACTGGTGATCGAACGGCTGATCATTCAGTCATTACAGTTGCAGCAGGCCGAATTGCGGGGCATTCGAATCGACGATAACGCCCTGCAACGCACCATCGACGATATGGCCAGAAACAACAACATGACTGTCGCTGAAATGCGCGATACGCTGAACAAAGATGGTATCAACTTCCTCGAATTCAGGGAAAATATCAGGAAGGAACTGATCGTGTCGACCCTGTCCCGGCGCGAGATAGAATCAAACCTCAGCGTCTCCGACGCGGAAGTTGAAGACCTGTTGAACGAAGAGTTGATCGGAGAATCCGGATTCCGCTACGAGCTTGAACACATACTGGTAAAACTGCCCCAACAGGCGGATCCCAATCTGGTGGCAACCTCGTTGACCACTGCACAAACACTGGCCAGTGAAGCTCGCGATGGTGTGCCATTTGCCCGCCTGGTGGAAATTCAGCGCAACCAGGGCAATACCGAAATTGAAGGTGGCAACCTGGGCTCGCGAAGCCTGCAGGAAATGCCCGGGCTGTTTGCAAACCAGGTTGAGGTGATGCAGGAAGGTGATGTCTCCGAGCCACTGCGCAGTGCTGCAGGCTTTCACATACTCAAACTGGTCGGCCGCAGCAGTCTCGATGAGGCGGGCCCGGTCAGAGTCAAGGCGAGGCATATTCTGGCCAGCACACGCAATGGTACGAGCTCGGCAGAGGCGAAAGCCAAGATCGACAGTGTCTATCAGAAGCTGCAGGCCGGGGCCTCTTTTGAGAGTCTCGCCAGAGAGTTTTCAGATGATCCCGCCAGTGCAGACAACGGCGGTGATCTCGGCTGGTTCAATCGCGGCGAGATGGTTCCAAAATTCGAGCAAATGGCTTTCCAGTCAGACACGAATACACCACTCGAGCCATTCGTAACCGAGTTCGGCTGGCATATCCTCGAAGTACTCGATCAGGAAGTGACAGAAAATCCACGCAACCAACTCGAATCCAGAGCGCGCGAAACACTGCGTCGACAAAAAGCCGAAGATCAGTACCAGGAATGGTTAACCCGTCTGCGCGGCAACGCCTATGTTGAACTGCGCGGTTTTGCCAAGAATCTTCAGTGACCAATCGACCCAGGATCGCAATCACCACCGGCGAGCCAGCAGGCATTGGTCCGGATTTATGCTGTGCGCTTGAAGCACGTAGTAATGCTGAATTGATTCTGATAGGCGATGAAAAATTACTTCAAGACCGTTCACAACTTCTCGGCCAGCCATTGGCCGGCGCCGGCATTTTCAACATTGATGTCGCAGCACCAGTGGTGCCCGGTGAGCTTAATCCTGCCAATGCTCACTATGTACTCGACACGATTAACCAGGCTGTCGCCGGATGTATGAACGGCTACTACGATGCTATGGTCACCGCACCGGTCCACAAGGGTGTTATCAATGACGCCGGTGTATCGTTTTCCGGCCACACGGAATTCATTGCAGATCAGCTCAATGCAGATCCGGTCATGGTGTTGTGCGCTGATAACCTTAAAGTCGCTCTGGCGACCACCCACCTGCCACTGGCCCGTGTTGCCGCCGAAATAAACCGACCACTTATTGAAAAAACACTGGCAATCCTGCACGACGATTTGATTGCCAAATACAAAATCGAGCAACCTCACATCGTGGTTTGTGGCTTGAATCCTCACGCAGGCGAATCAGGACATCTGGGTCACGAGGAGATCGATATTATTATTCCCGCTATTGAAGCGGCACAGGCGTCGGGCATCAATGCGACGGGTCCCTATCCGGCAGACACCCTGTTTACCCCACGCCACCTGGATGGCGCTGATGCGGTGCTGGCGATGTATCATGATCAGGGCTTGCCGGTGCTCAAATATGCCGGCTTTGGCAGAGCCGTTAATATCACCTTCGGCTTGCCCCTCATCCGCACATCGGTAGATCACGGCACCGCACTGGACCTAGCTGCAACAGGCAAAGCTGAATCCGGCAGCTTGCTGGCAGCAATCGATCTGGCAGTGTCGCTGGCTCAAGCCACTCTGAACAAAAATTAGTGTCACAGCACCGCGCCCGCAAACGATTCGGTCAAAACTTTTTGACCGACACATCGATCGTCCGCCAGATTGCGGATCGCTATCAGAATATCGAACACACCATTGTCGAAATCGGACCTGGCCGGGGCGCGCTGACAGAGGCCTTGCTAGACAGCGGAAGCAAAGTTATCGCGCTGGAACTCGACAGGGATCTGATACCGCTGCTGCAACGTCAGTTTGCACCCAGATCGAACTTCGAACTACACCAGGGTGATGCACTTAAATTTGACTGGTCGTCCTTGTCAGCCGACTCACCGCTGCGATTCGTTGGAAATTTGCCCTACAACATCGCGACCCCGCTGATATTTCATTTGCTGGACCACCTCGATATCATCAGAGACATGCAGTTTATGCTGCAATGGGAAGTCGTTTCTCGACTGTGCGCCGCCCCGGGTAGCAAGCACTACGGCCAGCTATCAGTCGTGGTACAAAATCTTTGCGACACATCGGCACTTTTCGAGGTTCCGCCAACGGCCTTCTCACCGGCTCCCAAGGTAACCTCTGGCGTTGTGCAGTTGATTCCCAGACAAACACCGTTGGTAGACCCTGCACTACATGCCGAATTCAATCATCTGGTTAAGTGCGCATTCGCGCAACGGCGTAAAACCCTGCGCAATAACCTGAAGGGGATGCTCAGCAACGAGCAGATAAGCGCATGCGGTATCGACCCGAGCCATCGCGCCGAAACACTGGGGATCGACGAGTTCAGGGTGCTGACCGAAGCGTTCAATAACACTTAAAATTCAGCAGATGCGACTAACCGGGATTTTTCAAAGAGCTTTAAGCACATAGCCTAAACCGCAATGCCTTAACCGCAGCGCCTTAACCCCAGAGCCTTAACCGACAGTGCCTTAACCGCAGAGCCTGGCCAAGAACACACAGCGAGATCAATCGATTGTTGGCACGGCAACGACACAACAGGCAGTCAATAGATCTGGCCGAAACCCGGTTGTTGCTTTAAATTAACTACCAGTGTCCACACATTCTTTTCCCCCGGTACAATAGATGCTCGGCGTGTTTTTCACGGGCAATGTTTTGCTATTGCATGCGATACCCTGGCTGCGCCACATCAAGGTAGGTACCGGGCGAGCTCGCTCATCTCATTTTAGCTCTGGAGTTTTTGTGTCGAAAGAACCGTTACCCAGCAACGACGACTTTAAAGTCGAAGTAGCAACCCGCTATCTTGAGTCGGACTCCAATCCTGACGAAGATCGTTTTGTATTCGCCTACACAGTTACCATCCTCAATCAAAGTGATATTCCCGCACGACTGCTGACACGTCACTGGGTCATAACACATGGCAATGGCAAGCAACAGGAAGTGCGAGGCGATGGCGTGGTCGGCAAACAACCGCGCATCAAACCCGGAGAGGGCTACCAATACACCAGCGGCACCATCCTCGAAACGCCGATGGGGACCATGGGTGGCAGCTACCATATGGTTACCGACGAAGGTGACGAGTTCAACGCTTCAATTCCGGAATTTCTGCTGTCCACACCGCGGACTTTGCATTAGCCCGCATGAGCACCTACGCCATTGGCGATGTTCAGGGTTGTTTTGACGAACTTCAGCAACTCCTGGACAGGATCTCTTTTAATCCTGCCAATGACACGCTGTGGTTTGTCGGTGATCTGGTCAACCGTGGCACAGGATCCTTGCAAACACTGCGCTTTGTAAAGTCTCTTGGCAACAGCGCATTGACAGTACTTGGCAACCATGACCTTCACTTGCTGGCGCTTTATTGCGGGCTTCGACCGATTGGCAAGGATCCAACACTCGAACCAATCCTTAAGGCTCCGGATTCACACGCATTGATTCAGTGGCTGTTACAGCAGCCATTACTTCATCGCGAAAACAACTTCGTTATGGTGCATGCCGGATTGCACAGGGACTGGAGTATTCAGACAGCCGAGTGTCTGGCGCGGGAAATCGAAGCGCAGTTGCACGGGGCCAGCTCAAGTCAGCCTGCGACTCAACCCGCAATCAGCCGCAAGAGCAAAAAAGTGCCAAACGCAGACGCAGATGCAGATGCAGATGCAGATGCAGATGCAGATGCAGATAAGCCCGATGTACAGGCCTTGCACGCGGTCCTGACATCGCTGTATGGCGCCACCGAGGGCACCTGGTCTGACAACGCGAACACCGCTCACCGTCTGCGCTATGCCGTTAACTGCTTTACCCGCATGCGATTTTGCAATCAAAGCGGTACCCCGGACTTCAGAAATTCCGGCCCGCCGGGCAGCCAGCCTGACAACCTGGTTCCCTGGTTTGAGCTCCAGAACGATTCTCAACGACAGCACACACTATTGATCGGGCACTGGGCAGCCATGGGGCTGCAGACAATCGATAATCTACACGCCCTTGACAGTGGCTGCGTCTGGGGGAACTCCCTCACGGGCATGCGTCTGTCAGACCGAAAGCTGTACCACGTTGAATGCACTAACTACTGACCTTTCCCGGATCCTGTCCGCGCCGACAATGCATACCGACAAACGCGCCGATCAGGAACGTCGGTCCAGAACGTAGTAGCAAAACTGGTAACCACCGTCATCACGTTCGTCGTGTGGATCTGTCGAAACAACCGTCCAGTCATTCCAGTCGAAGCTGTTCAGCCAGGTGTCGCCGGTAAATTCATGCTCTATCACGGTCAGATACAGACGTTCAGTCACAGGCATTGCCAGCTGGCAAATTGATGCACCACCGATAACCATCACCTCTTCCGAGCCCTGCTGGCGGGCAGCATCCAGCCCCTCCTGCAGCGACCCGACAACCTCCACACCTGGGTTGCTCCATGCAGCATCTCTGGTGATAACAATATTTGCCCTGCCCGGTAACGGCTTGCCCAGCGAGTCAAAAGTGACACGCCCCATGACGACCGGCTTGTCCATGGTAATACGTTTGAAATACTTCAGATCCGAGGAAATATGCCACGGCATTCCGCCCGCTTTTCCGATCAGTTTGTTGCTATCCATTGCCATAACCATTGAATGTCGCATGTGCGTTGACCTGACTAACCGTGTGTGTGGCGAGAATACCATCGACTCGCAGTTGTGATAATTCACCAAACCGCCAGTGAGAACCACCTGCGCTCTGATCGTGGCAAAAATCCATGGTGGAACTTAAACGCCAGGAATCGGCCTAAATTTTCTTACAAACCCGCCAAATTGCGCGTTGATTCTAACGAATTAACGCTGCAATAACGGTAAATCAACGCTGCAATCACTCTCCCTCCTTACACTTCAGGTGCGCGAATCACAATCGCTTCGGCGTTAAAAAGTGTTTCGTTCGCTGCAAAGCAAGGATTTAAGTCGAAATTTTCAGAGTAGTGAGATCAACAGGGAGAACCAAACAAGATGTCTATTCAATCAAATCTTTACAGCCTTCCCAGCGTCGCAACAACGCGGTCGAGCCGTCTGAACAATCAACAAATATTTAAGGAACAGCGGCGCTTTTCGGCAATGACACGCAATCTTACACCTGCTCAGAAAGAACAGGTTTTTCAAAACATGCAGGTGTTCATCGCCTCCGAATGCCAGGGCAACCGAACACCGGGTCAGGCACCGACACCGCATCATTCACAGGCTCCCACGCCGTCAAAGCGACCCTCAACAGCAGAACTCAGCGCCCGCGAGCAAGAAGTGCTGGTGTTGGTCAGCAATGGGTACAGTCGTCGCGAAATAGGCGACGCGCTTGAAATCAGTGTTAACACGGCCGCGCGCCACATCAGCAACATCTATCGCAAGTTGGGCGTCACCAGTGTTGCAGAGGCCACCCGTTACGCGATGGGACATTAGCCCGGCCAGCTACTTCAGAACAGGCATTTCGGAATAGGTATTTCGAAACAGGCATTTTTGGAACAGGCACTTGGCCAGACTGGCAAACGCGCAGTATTACCTTCAAACTGCGTGTTGTTCCAAAAACGCTGACATCAGAGCATGGCCAACAAAAAAAACATCGAACGCCAATTGATCGAGGGGCGCGCGGCATTAATAGTCATCGATATCCAGGCCGGGACATTCGAAGATAAGACGGACGAAGAGCGCGCTATCCCGCACATGCCGGATTACGCGGAGCGCATGCTCAGATCCAGAGAAGTTATCGATACCGCAAGAGAGTGCGATGTCCCGGTTGTTTTTATTCAGGAAATACATCGGGCAAATCTGGTGGACTTTGGTCGCGAACTCGACGGCGTTGAGAATATCCATTGTCTCGACAACAACCCGGACACAGACCTGGCCCGAGAACAGATGGGTTTTCGCCCTGACGACTACCATATCCAAAAGCGTCGCTACTCGGCTTTTTTCGGCACCGACCTGGAGATTTTGCTTCGTGGCCTGAAAGTACAGACACTTATCCTGGTTGGGGGACTAACTGACGTGTGTGTTCACTACACTTTTGTGGACGGCCATCAGTCTGATTACTATTGCCGGGTCATCGAAGATTGTGTTGCCGGCTCCGGAGTCGATGCCCACAACGCCTCTCTCAAAGCAATGGAGTATCTGCAAAGCGGCGCTGTTCGCCCTATCGATGAAGTTCTGTCAGCGATGCGGGCACAACGCGCTTAACGGCTTGCGATTAGAGGCTTGATTCAACGCAGACTCCCGGGAGCCTGCGCTGGCTCATGTTGCGATTTCCCTGATTGTGACACTTCCTGTTTTGTGTGATGCCACGAGCGTATTCTAAGCGGTCAACAACTCCACCAGAGTCAGTGTGTTTCCGTCTACCTCGTATACGGCCATTGCACCGGTATGCTCGAACAACTGGTACAGCCACTGGCCATCCTCACTCAGCTGTAGCTCCACCGAGCCACTCGCAACCTTGTCTGTCTTGTCCGCAACTGAATCGCCGGATCCAATCGCATCGAGGATTGCCACCAGTTCAAAACTCACTTGCCCGTCTGCGTCGCTCGCCTCTACAAATCGGTAAGTGGCAATTGACGAGCCCTTGCCATCAGCGACCCAGAAATGATCGCCGTCCGGCGCTACACAAAGCCACGACGAATCACTCTGAACCAATCGCTCGCTGTTATCACTGGCCGGTAAAGCACCGTCGGGCGTATTACAAATGACACCTGCATTGAGGATCGACCCGACAGGATTGTAGCTTCGCTGGTCCTGCGCCTGATCAAAATCCACGTTTTCACCGGACAAATCAGGAGAGTGCAACCCGGCGGCTCTTGAACCGACGCCTGCAAATGCCAACATCACCGGGATGCTGCATGCTGACAGTGCCAGAACCGGAAGTTTACGTTCGCTAATTGACATTATAATCTCCAAAAGTCCAAATTTACTGGCGACTCACTGTGTCTCGCCACGGAACCTAGTAGAACAGAGAGTTATTGCAGAGAGATAACGAAACGTGAAAATTTCCGATGCTTTTTACAAATGACTTTGCACCACACCAGCACTGAAATGCCTGCGCTATACCACAGCAATGATTTACATGTTAACCATCAACAGTTACAAGTTACCCACCATAACAATGATGTTAAGAATCTATTTCCTGACTTACTCTGACGTCGGGGACACCAGACGCTCACCGGAATCGTTGTTCGCAGCAGGGTTATACGAGCCATCGCAGGCAGGTAACACATCCAGATGTTTAAGCATGCCAAAAAACGCTGCGAGCTTCTGGTTTTTATAGATATCTACATCAAGATCATCATAATTTAAAAATCCCTTGCCCGTGCGCAAGCCTATGCGACCTGTTTCCATATTCTGATTTACTATCTCTGGTGTAGCGTATCGTTGTTCCCCGGTAGCTTTTGTCATGTACTGACCTGCATGATAAAGGATATCGCCACCACCCCAGTCTATGAACTCAAGCATACCGAGTATGGCAAAGCGAAATCCAAATCCATACTTACTCGCCTTATCGATATCTTCAACCGATGCCACACCTTCTTCAACCAGTCGCGCCGCTTCATTCATTGCAAGCATCTGCATTCTGGGTACGATGTAGCCCGGAGAAGCCTTGCAGACGACAGGTATCTTGCCCATTGCTTCAAGCAAGCGTCTTAAGCCTGCAACTGTTACGTCAGAAGTTGCCGTGGCAGGTGAAAGCTCTACAAGCGGTACAAGGAAAGCCGGGTTAAGCCAGTGCGCATTGATAAAACGTTCGGGGTGAGTAACCAGTGTTTGTAAATCATCAGACAACATTGTAGATGTGGTGGAGGCTATCACCACGTCGCTGCTTACGCGTTTGCAAATAGCTTCAAATGCGCTTGACTTGGCTTCCAGAGTTTCCGGCACAGCTTCAAACACAAAATCACAATGATGCAGGGCAGACAAATCCAAAAACTCGACGTTTGCGCAGATCCTCTCTATATTTGATCGCTCTACCATTCCGATGTCTGCAAGCATGTTGATCGCCCCGTGCACTTCACCCAGAGCCGCGGCTTGCAAGGCGAGCACATCATCGGTACTGCGTTGTTTCAAGTCGATGATTTGCGATTTAACCCCCGCCAGCGCGCTGGCAACAGCAATACCTCTACCCATGCGACCGGCACCGGCGATGGCAACAACCGGACCACTATATGGCTTGTCACTCATTGCTCACCTCCAGTATTAAATCCATCCTGCATCAATGACGACATAGAATCGATTGTTAGATCGCCAACACCCAGAGTGTCCAGCGTACGACCGTGTTGGCAAAAATTCTCTCCGCAAATTGAAGACCCCAATGCCAACAGGCCCTTCGCCACAGGTGCTGCAATGCCAGCCCAGTCCGCTATAGAAACCAGCAGCGACAATCCGACTGCCACATCCTCTCGCATATAACGATGCTCAGTCAGCACCAGATGTTCGCGCCAGTCACCAGAGTCCGTCAGTTTTTCATGCGCCAGATTGCCGTACATCCATTCTTCCGCAGCGTTGTCATAGTGATTAGACAATGGAAAATGTGGCTCACCAAAGCCCAGTGCTTCCCTGACTGCAATGCGCTCTGCATCAAGCTGATCGGTAACCCTCCTGATCGCTGGCTGAGTACCCTCGTTGTGAATATCCCAATGATCGAAATGTTCAATCGGGCCGGCATTCATGATGATTAACGGTGGATGGATGATTGGCCCCGCATTCATCAATGCACCAGACAGCGCGTTGCCTGCATCCTCCACCGACGCAAAGGCAGTTTTTATAACGCTCAATGCATGTTCCGACAGCTGTTGCGGAAATACACCGGTTGGCAGCCGGGTAGCACGCGTGGTAACAGCAATGTCGAACTCTGCATGCTTACGTGCCAGATAAGGCAATGTACCTGCCTCCGCATAGGCCACTCGCGACAGGTTGCCCAAATCACGAACGATTTTTGCCATCATAAAACTGCCAAAACTGCCCGGGGGTAAATAGATGACCTGTCCGTCCACCAGATGAGGCGATATCAATCGCGCAATGTCTGCCTGCGCATTGGCCGGTACCGGACACACGATTAACTGTGCACCGGATAAAGCCTCATCAATTCTGTCGGTGACGGTATCGATGGTAACTTCACGACTGCCACTGGAATCTTTCAGAGTAAGTGCGTTAGCGTTCGCCTGAAGTGCTGCAACTGCCTTTGTATCTCTACGCCACCACTGCACCTGATGACCTTCAAGAGTCAGGTCAGCTGCCGCGGCATGCGAGCCATTGCCTCCACCAAGTACCGCTATCTTCATTTTCTAATGGCCTTTTTTCTATTCTTATACTGCTGTTGCCAAGTGTGTCTGGTCTGCCTGTAGAACGCAATTGCCTGGCCGGGACAATCGTTGCAGGCATCTAAACCCGGGCATGCTCACTGTTGTACAAACTCCGCTATACACGACAGCAATCGGTCATTGACTTCCGGTATCGAAACGGAAAATCGAATAAATTTCTCAAGCCCGGCCTCGCGGGTTTGATTGACCAGTATGCCTGCATCATCATACAAATGAGCCGTTAGTGCATCAGCGCTGCTTTCAGCATCGCGAACCGCATCATCTCGATCTATATCGCCGCGGTCTGATTCAGAGCAGTCTGTTTCAGAGCAGTCTGTTTCAGCGCGGGCCAAAGCCGCCATTACAAAGTTAGCGCTGCTGGCTACCACAACAACTCCCATCGATGACAACCGCTGCTGAACTCGCTCGCGTTCTTCTACAATGATCTTTACTCGGCTGCGCATTGACTCGAAGTCTTCGACCGCAGCGACCGCAGCGGCTTGAGCAACTGCGTTGGCAGTGCCCATGCCTCGCGCCGCATACAAGGCAGGTATCATCCACTGCGGCGCATAGAGCCAGCCTATGCGAAGCCCCGCCAGACCATACGCCTTTGAAAAAGTCCGGGTGATGATGACATTGTCAAACTCCGTGACAAGCCTGTGCATCGCGTCGCAATAGCTGTCCCCGGCAAACTCACCATAGGCCAGATCAATCACGAGCACAGTTGTTGACGGCAGCGAGCTTAGCAGTCGACGCAACTCGCTCACATCCACCATGGTGCCAGTAGGATTGTTGGGGTTCGCAAGAAACACAAGCCTGGTTTTATCAGTCACATTTTCCAGCACCGCATCAACACTGGTCGTGTAGTCCGTCTCCGGCGCTTTTACCAGAGTGGCACCAACTCTATTTGCGACAATGGGAAATTGAATATAGCCAAACTCGGAGATCAGTATTTCATCATGCGTACGGGCAAACACGCGGCCAATGACATCAAGTAACTCCTCTGATCCATTGCCACAGATGATTTGCTCCTGGTTCAATGACCAATGGTCTGCAAGTGCAGCACGCAGTAACTGACAGGAAGGGTTGCCGTACACGTTGGCTTTTGACGCACTGCGATCTATAGCCTCCTGGACTGTTCTGGTCGCAGGCCAGGGCAACTCATTAAAAGCGAGATTGATTACCGGTAATCCCCTGGGTTGCGGCTTGACGATACGCGCTCGAATATTGAGCGGTTCTATGTAGATTCTTGCTCGATCCATATTCTCAGTAACTACACGGAGTAAAGTGGGCAGAGTAAAGAGGCCTGGGTAAACAGTGCAGAGTAAGCATGCCCTGCTCTTCCGATAAACCGTTCTTCCGATAAACCGTTCTTACGATAAACCGCTCAGGACCCATACTCGCAAGGCTTCTGCTCCAGCGACGCTGACTGATTGCTTCAGTGCTTGACAATGACATCGGCCAGCACCCGGCCAGGTCACTCCGGTTCTCTGAATAATTCAGTATCCTGAATCGCCGGTCCGAGACCGATCGCAGCGATGGATTGATCGTTTTGCGCCTTTGAAGGTTGCACTACATTAGCATATACAATAGCCTCAGACTCAGGCAATCGCCGTTCACATTGCCGTCTTTCAACCACGCCATAAGGCGCCGAACCGGGGAAAACCTTGAAAATAGTCAACACTGCTCGCAGAGCAATTCTACGCAAGACAGCACTGGTTGCCATGGCCACCAGCGCCCTGACCCTCACTGCAGGACTAACAGCCGGAGTCGCTCAAGCGGTAGACAAAGTATCCGCAGTACACGCTTTCCCGCCATTCCTGGTCTACACCAAGACTTTTCTGGCAATGGTTGATGACATCAACAAGCGCGGTGAAGGCATTGTCGAAATAACCGTTCGCGGCGGTCCGGAAGCCATAGGCATGTTTGAACAGCCCAATGCTGTACGCGACGGCGTAGTCGACATGGTGCATACACCCGGCAGCTTTTATGGAGCCTCGGTCCCTGAAATCGATGCCATGGTAGCCGCGCGCGTCACACCGATGGAAGCTCGCAGCAATGGCGGTGCAGCACTGATGGATGAAGCCCACCAAAAACGTTTTGGTGTGCGTCACCTGGGCTGGATTGATGGCGGAGTACAATTCCACATCTACAATTCAAAGCCATTCAATTTTGGTGACGACGGCGTGGTTGATCTCAGTGGTGTTAAACTGCGCGACAATCCTATCTACCATGCATTTTTTGAAGCGCTCAATGCAACCACCGCTTCCATGCCTTCGACTGAAGTCTATGCAGCGCTGGAAAAAGGCGTAGTTGACGCAAGCGCATGGACATCCATCGGCCTGATGGATCTGAAGTGGGACAAGTTCGTTAAGTACCGAATAGACCCTGCGTTCTACAACACCGATATCGGCGTTATATTCAACCAGGATAGCTGGAACGCATTGTCACCTGAATCGCAAAAGCTGATCGAGGAAGTGGTCATTGAGTGGGAAGCAAAGTCATACGCCGATCGCCAGAAAGACGTAGTTGCCGATGCAGCTGAACTGCAAAAGCGCGGCATGGAATTCGTGCCCATGTCTGAGGAAGCATCAGCCGCGTACCTGAAGATGGCAGACGATGCATCATGGTCTCGTATGAAAGAACGGCTCGACAAAATGGGTGGCGACAACAGCTACGACGAACTGCGCAAGCACTACTACGGCGAGTAAAGCACAAATTGTTTAACTAACTGGCAAGCGGAGTCAATTGGCTCCGCACATACCCCGCACTACTCACACTGGACTCACACTGGACTCACACTGGGTACTCATCACCGGTTATTTACGCGGCTCACATACTCCTGCTCCTCCACCATCTGCACAACAGTCCCGTGCAGTAGTCCTGCACAATAGCCCTGCACGATAATACATGCACCGCAATAAAATACAGCAACATCCAACAATCGACCTTTCAATGCGAAAACATCCATGCGTTTAATTGACTACATCTGCAATTTTCTGGCGATTCTCGCGGGCATCTATCTGGTGACAATTATGTTCGCCATCGTGTTTCAGGCGACTGCACGCTCTTTTGGTTACTCAGGCTCATCGCACCTGTTTACCTTTTCCGAATATGGCCTGCTCTATATTGTTATGGCAGCCTCTCCGTGGCTGGTCAGAGTGAAGGGCCACGTCTACATTGAAATGCTAACAGCGACACTGCCAGAAAATCTGGCTCGCCAGTTTTCAAGGCTGGTCTCTGTTATCTGCATCATTATTTGTCTGTTACTTGTTTGGTATACCGCAGAGGCAACTCTCAAAGCCTACAATCGCTCTGATTTTGATATGCGTTCCCTGGATATGCCGAAGTGGCTGTTACTGGTTTCCATGCCAGTCTGCTTCGGTTTAATGGCCATTCAATTCTCGCGCTTTGTATTTGGGCCGGATACCTTACACACCGGTGAAGCAGGAGTACATGAGTGATCGCTACAGCGGTGTTTAACACTCAGAGACCAGTCTAATGGAATGGTATATAGCTCTGGGGTTTCTACTCGGCCTTATATTGTTTTTTATGTTTATCGGGGTGCCGGTGGCCCTCGCTTTTTTAGCTGCCAATATGGTGGGTGCCACCTATTTCATGGGCGGCAATGGCGATCTCTTTACGCAAATGTCTCGTGGCATTGGCCAGCTTGCCAACAACGCTATCCCCACCGTCACCACCTTTAACCTGATGCCGGTACCCATGTTTTTACTCATGGGGGAGCTGTTTTTCTTTACCGGCCTCGCCAACCGTATGTTCGGTGCCATCGATAAACTGATGGGCCGTATCCCCGGAAGATTGTCTTTTGTTACCGTTGCGGGGGGTACTGCTTTCGCAACACTGTCCGGTTCGTCAATGGGCTCAACTGCACTGCTGGGCTCGCTGATGGTGCCCGAAATGCAGAAACGCGGTTATAAAAAGCACATGGCCATTGGACCTATTCTGGGCACAGGTGGTCTGGCCATGCTGATTCCACCCTCGGCACTTGCCGTATTACTGGCGACACTGGCCAATCTTGATGTGGGTCAGTTGCTTATTGCCGGCGTGATACCCGGTCTTATTCTCGCCTGCTTCTATGCAATCCTTATTTTAATTATGTGCCTCATCGATCCCGACGCGGCGCCAGCCTATGAAGTTGATCGGATCAGCTGGCTGCAAAGAGGCAGGCTTTTCATCACCGATGTGTTGCCAATGATGTCTATCGTCTTTGCAGTTATTTTTCTGATAATGCAAGGCTGGGCGACACCGTCCGAGTCTGCAGCATTCGGCTGCCTCGGGGTGTTAATCCTGGCTGCACTGTACGGCAAACTTACCTTTAGTAATATCATCGCTTCAGTGCAGGGAGCACTGAAAGTAACAGTGATGGCTTTACTCATTATTTTTGGCTCTGCCACGTTCTCTTCGCTGCTTGCCTTTTCCGGTGCCAGCGCTGGCCTGATCAACTGGGCAACCGGCTTCGCTCTGGCACCTATTGTCATGCTATTAATCATGTTTGGAATCCTGCTGATCCTCGGCATGTTTATGGATCAGTTATCGATGATGCTGCTCACTGTACCGATATTTTTCCCGTTAGCTGAAACGCTCGACTTTAACCTCATCTGGTTTGGCGTCATCACGCTGCTCGCACTCGAAATCAGTTTTACGACACCACCTTTTGGACTACTGTTGTTTGTGATGAAAGGGGTATCGGCACCCGGCACCACCATGCGCGACATCTATGTAGCGGCACTACCCTTTATGGCCTGTGCCATATTACTCGTCGGGTTGTTAATCATTTGGCCATCCATCGCCCTCTGGCTGCCGGGGCTCGGTAACTAATCGCTGTAAGGCGTATTGGATCCGGCAAACTCTACAACCGGGGCTCTACAACCGGGGCACAATTCGAGGCACAGCAACCGATGAAAATCTGGTATCAAAGTTATGTTGACGCCGAACACGGCCAGTCCTATTGGGATTTTCTGGGCAAACATCTGGAGCACATCACCGATGCGGGCACCAACGTAGACATAAAGGGCATAACCCCGCACGATTCCTACGCCCATCCCATTGTAGAGTTTCGCTGCGCTCGCGAAGTGATATGCAATGCAGTCAGGGCCGAACAAGAAGGCTACGACGCTTTTGTGGTCGGCCACTTTCAGGATGCCGGTCTCTACGAAGCACGCTCCGTAGTAGACATACCAGTGGTCGGGTTGGGTGAATCATCAATGCTCTTCGCCTGCCAGCTCGGTCAGCGCATTGGAATTGTCACAATAAACCCGCGTTATATCTCCTGGTTTCACCAACAGATAAAAAAATACGGACTCGACGAGCGGGTCACCGGCGTACACGCAATGACATTCCAGCCAGGGCAAATCCTCGATGCATTTGGCGACGACAACAAACTCGACACGGTAGCCCGCCTTTTCGAGGACCAGGCCATTCCACTGGTTGAAAATAATGTTGACGTGCTTATTCCCGGCGGCGGAATCCCTATGCTTCTGTTCTCTCAAATCCAGCAACATGCAGTGGCTGGAGCACCGGTCATCAATGGCATTCCAATAGTAGTCAAAATGGCAGAAATGGCAGTTAAGTTAAAAAAAACAACCGGCCTGTCTGTCAGCCGTGTGTCTGACTTTATGAAGCCGCCACCAGCAGTAATCGAGGAATTTATGACTCATCCAAAAGGTCTCTAGCCTGTTCCACAGCGGTGTTGAAAAAACAATGCTTCTCCTGCCTTCCAGCCTCCCGCTCATTACCTGTAGCAACACACATTATTGATCCGGATCCTACAAACAACCCACTGGATCTGTTTACTCATGTGAGATCAAAACAGCACGTTACATTTGTTTACTCATATAACGCGCCGACAAGCAGATAACCAAGCTAGCGGCAGCAAATAAATATTGCCAGGAAAACCATATTATTTCAGTAGCTTATTTGGCATGAGCGAAATGAGAAAAATCATTTTCCGAACCGCGAAGCAGCACCAGTGTATTTGCATCCAGGCATAACCCATAACCATTGGCATCGACTGTGCTCCACGTATGCCCGCGGGACCAACAACCAACCAGGATTTAATATGAGTAACAAACTACTGAGATCTGTTGTACTAAGCTCCTTAATGGGCGCAGCCGGTATGGGCTACGCTATGGAAGATTTAACATCTGCACTGCCTAATGCTCAACCCGGCGAGTGCTATGCAAAAGTTGTATTGCCTCCTCAGTATAGAACTGAAAGTTCAACTGTTGTGGTAAAGGAAGCTAGCGAGCAGGTAAAGATAATACCTGCCCGTTACGAATGGACCGAACAACGCGTATTGGTTAGCGAAGCAGGTAGCGAGTTACGCGCTGTTCCAGCCACCTTTGGCACAGTCACTGAAACCTATGAAGTATCTCCAGCAAGCTCACGCTGGGTCATGGATTCAAAAACCGGTAATGTACCGGCAAATGCCGGCATGTTGGCTCTCGCCAAAAACAGCGGTGCAAATATAGATTCGGCTCAACCGGGCCAGTGCTTTGACGAGCACTACAAGCCTGCCACATACAAGACTGTCTCAGAGCGAATTCTCGTTTCTGAAGCATCTGAACAAGTACGACTTTCAGAGGCGCAGTACGAATGGGTTGAGCAGCGAGTACTGGTTGCTCCAGCATCGCGCAAGCTGGTAGAGGTCCCCGCTGTATACGAAACTGTTCAGGAACGCATCAAAGTTGAAGACGCAAAAAGCGTTTGGAAAAAAGGCCGTGGTGCGATTGAAAAAATTGATCACTCCAGCGGCGAGATCCTGTGTCTGGTAGAAGTACCTGCTGTTTACAAAACTCTGAGCAAGCGCGTCGTCAAGAGTCCTGCATCAACACGCGTTATAGAACAACCAGCGCGTTACGAAAATGTTCGGGTACGTAAACTGGTTAAAGATGCAGCTGAAACCCGCGTTGAAGTTCCAGCCAAATACGAAACCATTACCAAGCGCGTTCTGGATCAGGCGGCAACTCATACCTGGCACAATTCTGCTGGTGACGGTAGCGCCTATGGCCAGCACACGGGTAACAAGATCTGTCTGCAGGCAACTCCAGCTAAAACAGCGACTGTTGAAAAGCGCGTTGTAAAAACTGCAGCAGCTGTCAAGCGTGTAGAAATTCCTGCCAAATACGAAACCAAAAAGGTTCAACAACTGGTGTCTGATGCACGGGAAGTTCGTACCGCGATTCCAGCGCAAACAGAAACTGTATCAAAGCGTGTCAAGATTTCTGATGCCAGAATCGAGTGGCGTTCAATTTTGTGTGATACCAACATGACGCCGGGCATTGTGCAGAAAGTTCAGCGTGCTCTGCTTGGAGCTGGCTACACACCAGGCCCAATCGACGGTGTTCTGGGTGCTCAAACCATGTCAGCAGTTGACCGATATCAACGTGCTCAGGGTCTGGCCACTGGTGGACTGACCTTTGATACTTTGAAGAAACTTGGTGTTAGCGTTAGTCACTAGTCAGTGAATAATAAGTTGTAAGCGGTAGAAGTAGTGAAGTTGATGCAGGAGTACGCTCGTTGCAATTCAGAGCGGACACAGTTTCAGGTTTGAATTATTAACCATGAGCTGTGTGCAGTAAGCCAAAGGCCGCGATTGCGGCCTTTGGTGTTTCCGGGCTAGTTTGACGATTATGTTTGCTGGAAGCGCATCGCTCGCTGCGACGGGATTCTACTAGGAAGGCGGTGGTAGAAATCGGTCAACTGCACTGGATACCTGCGCTGATGTCTGCAAACCACTGGTGGTATGCACATGCCTTCCGGCTCCATTAAAAAACAACAGAGTCACATGCGGAACAGCATACTGGGTCTGCAGGGCTTTACCCTTTTCTGTCTTGATATCCGCCAGCCGATACAAAACGGTATCGTTCGATTTCAACGCGTTGGTAACAGCACTTTTCAGCCGTCGACAGGTCGGGCAGTTTGGATCGTGGATCTGCACAATAACCGGCTCACCCTGCCCGATGACAGAGAGGTCGTGCAACTCTTGCTGCCCGGATTCATAGGCATTAATGCTGACTGCGGCTAATAGCAGCGCAATGACACCCGCTCCGATCATCAATAATTTCTTTAACGACAGGCCAGCGAAAAATGATGATTCCGTGGCGACGGCCGCTTTCTTTTTAGCTCGTCGTTTTTTACTCATGGTTGCTCCTAAGTTGCAATTCCCAAGTTACAATTCTCTGGTCTGACATCAACGCATCAACAGGGTTCATGATTGCGTCCAGACCCTTTTTCATGGTCAATCCCCGTATACCGCGCTTACCCCACTATAACCTGCACTACTATAAATAGCAGACAATCCAGGCCTTAAAAAGACCTTTCTGGCACGGTCGGTCTTCCATAAGGCAAACACGGGCAGGCAACCACAGGCAAGCAACCACGGGCAGGCAAACACGGGCATTTTGCTGACATGACAACTAACCTACCAAAGGACTCCAGATTGCCAACTCAGGAATTTCTGCTGGATACCGGCGCTGGTAGCTTGTCTGCCACGCTAAATTACACCACAGCTGCAAGCCACGCACTGCTGCTCGCGCACGGGGCTGGCGCAGACCACCAGCATACACACATGTCATCGCTGGCGGATGCGTTCGAAACACAGGGCTTTACCACCCTTCGATTCAATTTCCCGTTTAAACAACAGGGGCGTAACCGGGTTGATTCAAAAGCACTATCGATCGACTGCATAATAGAGGCTGCAACGTGGCTGCAAAACAACCACTCATTGCCCTTACTCGTCGGCGGCCACAGCTATGGCGGGCGCATGGCCACGCATGCTGTTGTTGAGCAGAACCTCGATTGCGAAGCATTGGTACTGTGTTCGTTTCCTTTGCATCCAGCTGGCAAGCCATCAACGGAGCGATCCATACACTTGAAGGATATTACGCAGCCGATGATTTTTCTAAGCGGTACCAGAGATGCGCTGGCTGAGCAGAATCTGCTTACCGAAGTAGCCAACACACTGAACCCGAAAAGCAGGTTGCACTGGCTGGAAACCGGCGATCACTCATTCAAGGTTCTAAAGCGAACCCGAACCAACCCGATTAACATTTACGAAGAAGCCGCAACTGCTACTCGTGAATTTATCGACGCCTTGTAGCCTGTTGCAACCTGATGCCCCCGCAAACCGGAACCGCATATGTAATCCATTCACGTTGACGTCTACTACAAAAGCGTACCGCCTACAAAAGCATACCGCCGTGTCGATCGAGGTTGAGTGACCCCGAAGTCACCTTATTATCCAGCAGCCAACTCCTCATCGAACGTTTCTATCAGGTTCGCTTTCAGTATTTTTCCCGTGGCGGCAGCGGGCAATTGGGTAGTAACAACAATTCGCGACGGGCGCTTGTAAGGCGATAGTTTATCCCGTACAAATTGTTTAAGCTCATCTTCGGTAATGTTACTGCCGGCGGCTTTCTGCACAAAGGCAAGCACTTCTTCGTTTCCAGCTACCGCTCGACCAACAACGGCTGCAAGCACTACATCAGCATGTTCTGTAAGTGCTGCCTCAACCTCAACCGGATACACATTAAAGCCGGAGCGTATGATCAGTTCTTTTGATCGACCCGCTATATGCAAGTGTCCGTTATCGTCAAAGCGCCCCAGATCACCCGTGCGAAAAAAACCGTCCGGGTCAATCACCCGATCTGTCTGCTCCTGATTGCGAAAGTAGCCTTTCATTATCTGCTGACCTCTGACCAGGATTTCTCCAATCCCCTCCTGCGCTGTGGCACCAGGCGCATCAAAGTCCAGCTTTAGCTCACAATCACCCATCGGTACTCCGACGCTGACGTCTGCCTCACCAATGGCATTTTTCGTCGCGCACACACCGGCGGCACTCTCTGTCATGCCATAACCGTTCTGCAGCGCAATTCCATAGAACGACTCCGCCTCGCGTTTCCAGACCGGATCCAGAGGCGCGGCACCCGACGACACATAGCGTAGTTTCCCGTGCTCATACTTTGCGATATTTCGATCACGGGCATATTGAAACAATTGCGCATGCATTTGCGGAACCGCGGGCAGTATCGTGATGTCTTTTTGCAGCGCGGCGAACAAACGCTCAACATCAAAGCGCGGCTCCAGTCGAATGGTTGAGCGCGAACTACACATGGCAAACAGCGTTACCAGCCCGAAGATATGTGACAGCGGCAAGGCAACATAGCAGACATCACCCCGCTTAGACCCTCGCAGCGCGGCGGATGCAATCGCCCCGCTAATCAGGTTTTGGTGGGTAAGCATCGCGGCTTTGGGCAACCCGGTAGTACCAGAGGTGTAGAGCATAACCGCGACTTGCTCTTGCGCCTGTTCAAACACCGGCTCTGCAACACTACCAGAACGCCTGACAATAGCGGCAGTGCCAAACGCACCATCGATCGTTGCAGCACCCATCGTGCTCGCGTGTTCTGTGGCAGCCACGGAAGAGCCTGTAGACAATATCAGTGCAGCCGGATCACAGTGAGGCACGATACGATCCAGCTCTATCGCGGTGATTCTTGCGTTGACCACCACCGCCACCACATCAAGCCGACTGGCAGCATAAAGAAAGGCCACCACCGACGGACAGTTCTCGAACACCAGCAGGATGCGATCACCCGCACCCACCCCATGGCTTGTTAACACGTCGACCGCCGCGTCCACCGAGCGCACCAGCTCCACCCACGACCATACAGAGTCCGCATGATCGATCAGGGCAATATCATCAGGACAGGCAGCTGCTGTGGCAGTCAGAAAGTCGTGGAGACGGTTTATCATTTGCGATGTCATCGGAAAGATCAGCAGATCTGACCATCATGTTAGTGACCAGCGCATTGAGTCAAGCGGTGTTTTGCAGTCGCAGTTTTACCCGGACCATTTTTACTCAGCCCGATTTACTCGCGATTTACTCAGACAGGCACATCAATTTATTTTCACTAAGCCGGCGGCTCGCGACAACGTTCTATTCGCCACTGCTGCGTACACCGTTAGCCTGCTCAATCAGCCCGAGCTTTTCAGCACGTCGTTCCCATTGTCGGCGCGCCAGTACCTGCATGTCGGCATCACCATCAACCTCGTCAACGATCTCCATACCCAACAGCGTCTCGATAACATCTTCCATTGTGACCAGACCGGCCATGCCACCAAAATCATCCACCACCATTGCGATGTGTGAATGCTCATTGGTGAAGTGCGCAAACAGCTCCGGGATAGGAAACTGCTCCTGCACAGCACTCAGCTCGCGCTGCAAACTGGACAATGGCTGTTCACCCTTGTCTGCCACCAGAGCGGACAATAGATCGTCGCGCAGAAAGTACCCCGTTACGTGGTCTTTGGAATCCGTATACAGTGGAATACGAGAAAACCTGAGTGTTGGGTGTTCGTTGTGAAAGTCGCTGAGGGTCTGGTCCTGCTGAGCGGCCACCACCACGGTTCGCGGTGTCATCACATCCTTTGCACGCACCGAGTCAAAGCGCATGAAGTTTCGCAGCAGGCTGGATTCACGCTCGTCGAACACGCCTTCACGCGCACCCAGTTCCGTCATGGCACTGAAATCCGCCCGACTTAACACGCTCTTGTTTTTGCCTCTTAACAACAAGCGGGTAATAAACTGGCTCACCACCACCAGTGGCGCGAGCACCAGCATAATAATTTTTAGCGTCCGCACAGTGAAACCGGCCAGCTCCTGCCAGTACATCGCTCCCAGTGTTTTTGGAATAATTTCAGACAAAATCAAAATAGCCAGCGTCATGACCACGGGAATAACGATCGTCGCCATGACCGAGTCACCCCAGATAACAGCAGCCTGAGCGCCGACCCCAATCGCGCCGACCGTATGGGCAATGGTGTTCAGCGTTAAAATTGCCGCCAATGGCCTGTCAATGTTCTTCTGGAACTCTCCGAGGCTCGCACCTATGGCCGGATTATCAGTCGACTGACGCTCAA
The DNA here is from genome assembly GCA_964393885.1 of uncultured Granulosicoccaceae bacterium. Classification (GTDB taxonomy): domain Bacteria; phylum Pseudomonadota; class Gammaproteobacteria; order Granulosicoccales; family Granulosicoccaceae. Next base: position 48,820 of record CAYMVV010000040.1, read on the forward strand.
CAAATGCCGGACTGATACTGAGCAACACAGCCTCCAGCACCGAGCACAGGAACGAGGCACAGATCGAAATCAGAAAAAACAGAATAATTAACGTGTACATTTCAGCCGATGCAACCACACAGAGTGGGCAATTGAGATAAACAGGAAGTAAAACCCGGACAAATTGCGCGCCAGCCATGCAACAAGGCAGGCAGCCCGAACCTTGCACCTTATGGTGAAGGTTTTCCAGCAGTAATACGGTGACTGATTGTTAACTCGCGCGCGATTGCAAGCGTCCAGCGCAGCAGCGTCAGATGTTTGCTGGCAGGGCCCCGGGCGGATGTTTTCGACAGTAAGCCACGCTGCAGTGCGCCGCGAGCGCACACTCACCCCCTGCTTTACAACACGGCTGTACAACACGGCTGAGCAACACGGCCGAGCAACCCTGACGAGAACAAGATGGATCATTTCGATCTGGGCGCGCATACAATGCCCGTCACCACTAGCGCCGAGCGCGCTCAATTCTGGTTTAACTTCGGCT
>CAYMVV010000041.1:0-41550 GCA_964393885.1 uncultured Granulosicoccaceae bacterium
TGCGCGCTGGGAGCGGCGCTGTTGATGCCCGTATTTCGCGATTCATGACAAATTCGGCTGCGCTCGTGTATTTCTCTTGGATTTCAACCACTGACGGTTTAGTCTCGCACACTGCGATCGCGTCGATCGCGTCTGCACCGGCAGGCTTGAGCGCACTCAGTGGGGAAATAAAAGATGATTCCAGCCCAATTCGAATACCACCAGCCCGGAGATATCCCGGCAGCTGTATCACTGCTGTCAGAACTCGGCGATGACGCTCGCATTATCGCTGGCGGGCACAGTCTCATTCCGATGATGAAACTTCGACTGGCACAGCCAGAGCATCTGATCGATCTGCGTGCCATTGACGATCTGAACTACATCCGCGTCACTGACAGCCTGATTACTATCGGCGCGATGACTACACAGCACGAACTAATACAGAACAATGATCTCGCCAGTGCTGCACCGATAATAAAAGAGGCGGCGCTGCAAATTGCCGATCCGCAAATACGCTACGTTGGCACCGTCGGCGGCAATGTTGCCAATGGCGACCCGGGCAACGACATGCCGGGCCTGATGCAGTGCCTCGATGCGTCTTTTTCACTGGTCGGCCCCAACGGTACGCGCGAAGTGGCCGCCCGGGACTTCTACGAAGCCGCCTACTTTACCGCGCGGGAAGACAGCGAGATTCTGACCGCCATCAGCTTCAAGCCAACCACCGGCGGATATGCCTACCAGAAGCAAAAGCGAAAAATAGGCGATTACGCCACCGCAGCATCCGCTGTGCTGCTGCAGAAGGACGCAGCCGGGCTTTGTACCAGCGCTTCCATCGCAATGACCAACCTGGCCGACACTCCCATCTGGTGTCAGGAAGCATCCGACGGACTGGTTAGTTCGGCGTTTAGCGATCCCGTCATTGAGTCCGCTGTGCAGTCCTGCATTTCAAGCATCGAGCCGGTCGACGACAATCGTGGTCCGGTTGAATTTAAAAAGCACGCCGCAGCAATGGTTCTGCGACGGGCAATCGAACAGGCCTGGGCGCGAGCCTAACCGCAAACGCGCAGACAGAGGAACAAGACATTGGACAAACAAACCATCACGCTAAATGTTAACGGCCAGCAACACAACACGGAGGTAGAACCTCGTGAATTGCTGATTCATGTATTGCGAGAGCAACTCAATGTGACCGGCCCACATATTGGCTGCGAAACCTCCCATTGCGGCGCCTGTACAGTGGAGATTGATGGTCAGTCGGTGAAGTCATGCACGATGTTCGCAATTCAGGCACAGAACACCAGCATCACCACCATAGAAGGACTGGGCACGCCAGACAAGCTGCACGTACTGCAGGAAAAATTCAAAGAACACCATGGATTGCAATGTGGATTTTGCACGCCGGGCATGATCACCAGGGCTCATCGATTACTCGAGGAAAATCCTGACCCGACCGAAGAAGAGGTGCGCTTTGGCATCTCCGGCAACCTGTGCCGCTGTACCGGTTATCAAAATATTGTCAAGGCAATCATGGCGGCGGCGACCGAGTTAAACAGCAACGCGGAGACAGCAGCATGAGTGAAGCAGCACCGACTCTGGAAGAAAGAAAGTCAGCGCTAAAAGGTCTGGGCTCATCTCGCAAGCGAGTCGAAGACGCGCGCTTTACACAAGGTAAAGGTAACTATGTCGACGACATTAAATTGCCAGACATGCTGTTTGGGGACTTTGTTCGCTCGCAACACCCTCACGCCTATGTAAAGTCCATTGACAGTTCGGCTGCCATGGCACTTCCGGGTGTGGTGGCAGTATTGACTGCGGCCGACCTCGAGCCACTCAATCTGCACTGGATGCCCACCCTGGCCGGTGACAAGCAAATGGTACTGGCCGACGGCAAGGTGCTGTTTCAGGGACAGGAAGTGGCATTTGTTATTGCGGAAAATCGCTACATCGCCGCAGATGCTGTCGACCTGGTACAGGTCGAATACGAAGAGTTGCCAGCGCTGGTCAATCCGATGGAAGCAGAAAAACCGGGTGCACCCGTATTGCGTGAAGATATCGCAGACAACCTTGAAGGCGCGCATGGCGCCCGACGTCATCCGAATCATATCTTTACCTGGGAACAGGGTGACAAGGAAGCCACTGAGGCAGTGTTGGACAGTGCCGAGGTCGTAGCGGAAGAAACCGTCTACTACCATCGTACCCACCCCTGTCCGCTGGAGACCTGCGGATCCGTCGCATCGATGGACAAGGTCAATGGCAAGCTGACACTGTGGGGTACTTTTCAGGCTCCACATGTGGTGCGAACCGTCGCTTCCCTGTTGTCCGGTATTGCGGAGCACAATATACGGGTTGTGTCACCTGATATCGGTGGTGGCTTCGGCAACAAGGTAGGTGTCTACCCGGGCTACGTTTGTTCCATTGTCGCTTCTATCGTGACTGGCAAACCAGTCAAGTGGGTGGAAGACAGAATGGAAAACCTGTCATCCACCGCCTTCGCACGTGACTACTGGATGAGCGGAAAAATCGCGGCAACCGCGGAAGGCAAAATTACGGGGCTGTGGTGCCACACGACGGCAGATCACGGTGCCTTCGACGCCTGCGCCGACCCAACCAAATTCCCGGCCGGCTTCATGAATATATGCACGGGATCCTACGATATACCCACTGCCTATTTGGCGGTGGACGGCATCTACACCAACAAGGCACCCGGTGGTGTTGCGTATCGCTGTTCATTCCGGGTAACTGAAGCCGCCTATTTTATCGAGCGCATGATTGAAGTATTGGCGATTAAACTCAATATGGATGCCGCAGAGTTACGATCGATAAACTTTATCAGCAAAGAACAATTCCCCTACAACTCTGCACTGGGTTGGGAATACGATTCGGGTGATTATCACACCGCCTGGAACAAGGCGCTAGCCGCTATCGACTATAGCGGACTGCGCAAGGAACAGGCTTCGCAACTGGAAGACTTTAACGCCGGTAAAACACGCAAGCTGATGGGAATTGGCCTGACCCACTTTACCGAAATTGTCGGTGCCGGGCCGGTTAAAAACTGCGACATTCTTGGCATGGGCATGTTTGACAGCTGCGAAATTCGCATACACCCCACTGGCTCGGCGATAGCCAGGCTTGGAACTATTTCGCAAGGTCAGGGGCACGCCACCACGTTTGCACAAATCCTTGCCACCGAGATCGGCTTACCCGCTGACGACATCACCATCGAGGAGGGAGATACCGACACCGCACCCTACGGTTTAGGTACCTATGGTTCGCGCTCGACACCGGTTGCCGGCGCAGCAACTGCAATGGCCGGTCGAAAAATACGTGCAAAGGCACAAATGATCGCCGCCTACCTGCTCGAGGTTCACGACAACGATATTGAATGGGAAGTTGATCGCTTTGTCGTGAAGGGTGCACCGGAAAGATTCAAGACCATGAAGGATATCGCTTTCGCTTCCTACAATCAGGCTATCCCCGGTGTCGATCCCGGACTGGAAGCGGTCAGTTACTACGACCCGCCAAACATGACCTATCCATTCGGTGCATACATTTGCGTACTGGATATAGATGTTGATACCGGTGAAACTGACATTCGCAAGTTTTACGCACTGGATGACTGCGGCACGCGCATCAATCCGATGATCATCGAAGGCCAGGTACACGGTGGTCTGACTGAAGCACTGGCTATCGCCATGGGACAGGAGATCGCCTACGACGAACTGGGCAACCTAAAAACCGGATCGCTAATGGACTTCTTCATTCCTACTGCGTGGGAAACACCTAACTATACAACCGACTTCACTGAAACACCGAGTCCACATCATCCCATCGGTGCAAAAGGTGTTGGTGAAAGTCCCAACGTCGGCGGTGTGCCATGCTTTTCAAACGCCGTAAACGACGCTTTTCGCAGCTTTGGCTTAACGCATACCGATATGCCTCACGACCACTGGCGGATTTGGCAAACTGCCAACAAACTCGGGTTGCACGGTTGATCTATGGTGTGTTTTTATCGAGTTAGTGTTCGATCGCGATGACCTGGAAAACACTGCAGTCTGAACTGGCTGACACTGGCTACATTGCCACCGATGAGTTGGCAATGGCGCTGCATCTGTCAATGTCGCTATCGCGTCCTATATTGCTCGAAGGTGAAGCCGGGGTTGGCAAGACTGATGTCGCAAAGATGCTGTCACAGATAAAATCCTGCGACTTGATCAGGCTTCAGTGTTACGAAGGTCTGGATGCCAACTCTGCCATCTATGAGTGGAACTATCAGCGGCAGTTACTCAGCATCAGAGCATTGACTGATCAGTCTGTTGATTCAGCCAACACGCTTGAGTCGGTAGAAAATGAAATTTTCTCTGAAAGATATCTGCTCAAGCGCCCGTTATTGCAAGCCATTACGCAAGCAGTCGCCCCCGTGCTGCTGATCGATGAGATAGATCGAGCCGATGAAGAGTTTGAAGCATACCTGCTGGAGGTGCTGTCGGACTTTCAATTGTCTATCCCTGAACTGGGAACGATAGAGGCGACTACAAGACCCCATGTGGTGCTCACTTCCAACGGCAGTCGCGATCTGTCCGACGCGCTGCGTCGACGCTGTCTGTTCACCTATGTCAACTACCCTGACCGTGTCACTGAACTGGCCATTCTACGCAAGCGATTGCCGAATATAGATACAGCGCTCGCACAACAAGTTGTCGGCTTTGTACAGGCACTACGCAAGGAGGCGCTCGAAAAAAACCCCGGTGTAGCCGAAATGCTGGATTGGGCGTCTGCGCTGTACGGACTGGGTATAAACGATCTGTCCGATGACCCCGTGGCATTGCAGGCCTCACTGGTTTGTCTGCTCAAAACCCGAGCGGATCTTGAATCTATACCCACAGAAGTGGCACAGCGGATTGCCGGTACCGCAGGCTGATGAAACCAACACGTTTTGTCACCCCCGCCACGGGAATCAGTGACCGAATGGTCAGCTTTATGGAGCATTTGCGCGACCACGGCATCAACAGTGGCGTATTTGAATGCGCCGAGGTTTTGCGCTCTCTCGAGCTGCTTGAACCACTAGACAGCGATGATGTCAGACTGGCCTGCAAAGCGGTCTGTGCCACCAATGCGGAATCCTACCGCAAGTTTGACGACATCTTCGACGCCTACTGGTTCGCACATGGGCGCCAGCGCAGCTCGGTTCGAAATGCGGACACAAAGAGCTCTAAATCCAATCGCAGTCTGTTGCAGCAAAACGCCGAGCAATCCTCAAATGCGGTGGGAAACCGGCTCGATCAGGCAGATACAAACTCTGACGATGAAGGCGAGCAACATCATAATGGCGAGGGCAAACTGGTTGGTTCACGCATAAAGAATCTCGAAAAAACAGATCTGCGCGAACTCATGGTGCCGGAGGATCTGGCACGCGCAGAACAACTGGCGAGCAAACTGGCCAACGCAATAAGAGACAGACGATCACGCCGACGACGCGCAAGCCGGCGTGGTGCGCGTATAGATATGCGTCGTGTCATCAGAGCGAGCATCAGCCACGCAGGTGATCCCGTCCAGCTCTATCGACAAAAACGACCTGACCGATCCGTCAATCTGGTCGCGTTGCTCGATGTCTCCGGATCGATGACTGTCTATGCCAAAGTATTCCTCGCATTCCTGAAAGGATTGATCAGCCACGATCATCGAACCGACGCCTACCTGTTTCATACCTCACTGGTCAAAGTGAGTGATGCGTTGCGCGACAACGACACTCTCAGAGCGGTGAATCGTTTGTCGATAATGGCTCAGGGATTCGGAGGTGGAACCAGAATCGGCTCTAATCTGCAGACATTTAACCAACAGTATGCGGCTCGCACGGTTACATCCAGAAGCGTGGTTATTATTTTTTCCGATGGATACGACACCGACCCTCCAGAGATTATTGCGCAAGCCCTGCAAAAACTTAAAAAGAGAAACTGCAAGATCATTTGGTTGAATCCGCTTAAAGGCTGGAAGAACTATGAGCCAGTAGCGCAGGGAATGGCCGCTGCCCTGCCCATGCTGGATCTGTTCGCCTCTGCCAACACACTGGATAGTCTGGCGGCTCTGGAACCGCATCTAGAGAGATTGTAGATCGTGATCTGTGAGACCAACGAAAACCAACTGGCGAACATCGCAGATGAATTGAAGGCTAGCGGTGCTCCTTTTGTGGTGGCCACCGTTGTAAGAACCGTTTCTGTTACCGCAGCAAAGCCAGGTGCCAAAGCCATTTTATCTGACGACGGGACAGTGCTGTCTGGCTGGATCGGCGGTGGTTGCGCAAGTCATGCCGTGAAGGTGGCAGCAAAAAAAGCGCTGCAAGACGGTCAGCCAAGGCTGGTACAACTGCAGCCTGAAGACTTGCTCAATGAACAGGGGCTCGTTGCAGGCTCAGACAGTAATGGTGTTTTAATAGCACGCAATATGTGCCCCAGCCAGGGAACCATGGACATATTCGTTGAACCCGTGTTGTCAAATCCCGAATTATTAGTGCTCGGTTTATCACCCATAGCCTTGTCCGTAGCAGAACTCGGTAAGAGCTGTGGCTTTAGTGTGTGCACCAGTGCTTACGGTTACCCTGCAGACAATCCTGTTGCCCCCACCTATGCAAAGCTTGCTGACATTCCAACGGCACATTCACATCGCTATATCGTTATTGCGACCCAGGGCACTGCAGACCTCGACACCATTAAAACCGCGCTAACTCTGGATAACCGCCACCTCGCCTTTGTTGGCAGCAGCAAAAAGATAAAACACCTCAAAGATAAACTACAGCAACAGGGCTACGGTGACAGTGACAGAAAAAAACTCGTCGGTCCAGCCGGCCTGCATATTGGTGCAGTGACTCCACAGGAAATCGCCCTGTCGATTCTCGCAGAGATCGTACAGATTCGCCGTGCTGACAGAAAAAATTTACTGGCAGAATAATAGGGTGACTTACAATGCGCTCCGTCAAGGTGGGTTCGCTGTAGTGGAGGTTCTGCCGCGCGGGCTCCCAGGCCCCTCCAATTCTCAAACCATCAACCCATTAAAGACCACAAATAACCAGAGCTAACTAATCGATGAACCTTCAAGAAGAAGTAACCATACCATTGGACCGGGTAAGTGTTTATGCCGCACTCAATGACCCGGAGATTTTACAGGCAAGCATCCCCGGTTGTGAAACACTAACCCGAATTAGCGATACCGAAATGGAAGCCACCGTTGTGGTCAAGTTTGGACCAGTCAAAGCTTCCTTTAACAGTGAGGTGACACTTAACACTGATGGACAACCAGAGCGATTCAGCTTAACCGGAAAGGGTGACGCAGGTATTGCCGGTTTCGCCAAAGGCGGCGCCGACGTAGTGCTAAGGGAAGAAGGTGATACCACTGTACTGAACTACGAAGTACAAATAGATATCAGCGGCAAACTCGCCCAGGTCGGCAGCAGGCTGGTTGAGGGTACTTGTAAGCGGCTGGCAAAGAAGTTCTTTCAGAACTTCGAGCAGGCAATACTGCCACCGGCGTAGGGCAAAGGAAAAAGACAGCTCAGCAACGGCCTGAAGCTAATTACAAACGCGACCACCCCGCGCAAGAACCACGCAAGAACTACACAAGAACCGCGGGGCAAGTGAGCACTGTTTCAAGCCGTTTGCGCAACCACACCACGCCCGATAAATATCATACGACGAGCAATCTCGGCTATCAGTATTCCGAGAGGTGCTGACAACCAAATACAGGACAATATGGCGGCGCTATCCCAACTGCGTAGCAGCGGACCAAGCACAAAAAGCATCACACGGAACAACCAGTAAGCGCCCCACATTGCGCCGACAAAACGTATCATCCAGGTGCGGTGACTGGCATGGTCGCCATTTTTTATGGCTACCACACCCATCACTGCGCAGCCATAAACACACAGTGACATAAACCAGAATCCATACGTCGACAGGCTACCACCATAAGACTGTACATCGCCGTGTTGTGCTGCTAACACTATGGCGCAAGTGGTACCCACCGTTAAGCACGCAAAGGAAACCCTGCCAATGATACGATGAAACTGTTTGTGTTCTGCGAAACCCTGCCTTGCCAGCTGCACATGCATTAATACAAACACGATTGTGTTCATACCCAGATGACCATACAGCAGAGTTGATCGCAGCTTAGGCCCATTGGCGAATCGATCATAAAAAGCCACGCCCCAGGAAGGATGGTTTAGATAGCGATCATCCCATACCGTACACGCATTATCCGGACAACTTGCCAGTGCGGGGGCACCAGTGGTACCCAGATTATCAAGCACATCATAAATGCCAACAAAAAATGCAATGGAATCCGGCACACCATTGACGAAGTAGCCAATATTCAATACCGCCATTATTCCCGTGCCAAATATTGCGAACAACCAGTAGCTTCCGCGTCGGTAGGCAAAGACCAATAAGCCAACCCACACAGCCAGTGCAATATACATCGCGAGGATACCTGACGGCATTGACAATCTCCTGCTATTGGTGGTCTTTCATCACGTCGGTACCATACCCTTATCAGCCCGGATTATTCACGGAGGCTATCGCCAAAGGCGTGTTTTTATAGCGCCTTTGGCAAATCATCTTCTGTGCTTATAGTGTCATTTAACATCGATCCGCTCAGACAGTGTGTCTATCATGCTATCTGGTCGCGCAGCAGTCGCCGTAAAATTTTACCCGAAGCAGATTTGGGTATTTCATCGACAAACTCCACTTTGTGCACCTGCTTATAGCTGGACAGGGTTTCCATGAGATAGGCTTTTATCTCATCAACAGTTGGTGCCGGGTCCGCGGTTACGACAAACGCCATCGGCAACTCGCCTGCCTCTGGATCAGGCACCCCGATTACCGCAGCATCAGAAATACCCGGGTGCGCTACCAGTGTCGCTTCGAGCTCGGCAGGTGCCACCTGGAAACCTTTGTACTTAATCAGTTCCTTTAGCCTGTCAACAACAAACATATACCCATCACTATCTATAATCGAGATATCGCCGGTTTTTAGCCACCCGTCATCGGTTATGGTATCCGCTGTTGCCTGCGGATTGTTCAGGTAACCCATCATGACCTGGGGTCCTTTCACCCACAGCTCGCCCTCTTCACCCGGCGGCAAATCAGCCCCGCTTTCCGGATCAACTATACGGCACTGCGTATTTGGTAATGCTAATCCGGATGACCCTGATTTAGGCGCTTCTACCGGGGTTACATGCGATACCGGGCTCAGCTCCGTCATACCGTAGCCTTGCAAAGACACGCAGCCCAGTCTTTTGGATACCGCATCTGACAACTCGGCCCCAAGTGGCGCCGCACCGGAAAACACTTGTTCAATACTGCTCAAATCATAGTTATCAATGAGTGGATGCTTTGCCAGTGCCAGAGCAATGGGAGGCACAATCCACATTCGTCGAGCTTTATAGTCCTGGCTGATCTGTAAAAACAATTCAAGATCAAAGCGCGGCATCGTAACCAGTGCACCACCTGCCGCTAAATGTACATTCATTAGTACATTCATGCCGTAAATATGAAAAAACGGTAAAAACGACGCCGCTACCTCGCCTTCACGAAAGCCACCACCGGCTATCGTCTGGTCAACATTAATGACGAGGTTTCTATGCGATAACATGACCCCTTTGGGCAGACCCGTTGTACCCGACGAATAGGGCAGCACCACACTGTGTTTGTCGAGATCGACCGGTACCTGCTTTTCGATCGGGTCACCATACAATGCGCTTAATGTTTGCACACCATCGGCTTCTCCAATTACGGCGATCTCTGTGGCTTTTGTACCGGATATACCTTCCTGAGCTGTCTCCAGAAACAGTGGCACAGTAATCAGTAATTGCGCGCCCGAATCATTGAGTTGATGATTAACCTCGGAAGCGGTGTAGGTAGGATTGATGGTCGTAACCGTTCCTCCTGCCCACGCCACCGCATGAAACACTACGCAGTACTCTGGTGAATTCGGCGCCATCAATCCAACCACGCAATCCTTGCCAAAGCCTTTGCTTGTCAGGCCACCGGCGAGTCGCTTTACCTGATCGATAAAGTCTGCCGCTGTCATGCTTCGGTTTGTCGGCCCGTCAACCAGAACGACTTCATCAGGGCGTTTTTCAAGATTGGCGAAAATTCGCTCGGTGATGGACAACTCAGTGACAGGTAAATCTGCTGCGGTATTTTTATAGTGTGACATAGTGCTTGCCTCTGCCTGGCGTGCCAGTATTTCAGTGCCGGTATCTCACTGCCGGTATCTCACTGCCGGGACAGCAGAAGGAATTTCCTCTGTAGTCTGGATCAATTCTGACCAGGTATCATGGACTCGAAACAGCATAGTAGTGCATTTCTCTCTACTTATCCAAACCACTACAATATGAACTTGGCCCGATCACGTTCTACCCTCTTGTGCCCGTCACAAGCTGCGTCTTTTTCGATAGAACAAACTCCCGATAACTGGTATACAGGCCGGATATCACAATAATACAGCACCCGAACAGCGTCCATCTATCCGGAAGATCACTGAAGATCACATAGCCATAGAAAGTACTCCAGATAATCAGGGTGTAGTGCACGGGTGCCAGTGCCACAGACTGGGCAATATCCAGCGCCCTGATGATCAATACCTCGCCTATCGCAGACAAAATGGCCATCGCAGAAATCATAAACAGCATTTTTCCGCCAGCTGGCGTTACCCAGACGAAGGGTAGCGTTAAACTGGTCAGTCCGAACGCAACAATTGCCGTGTAAGCCACTGTGGTCGTGACCGCATCTACCCCGCTAAGCCAGCGCGACAACAACTGGCGAATAGCGAAAAATACGGCAGCCACCACCACCAGCAAAATGGCCGGATGGAACAACCCCAGACCCGGTCTGATGACGATCAGCATACCAATAAACCCGGCGACAACTGCAAGCCAGCGTCTGATTCCAACTGGCTCTTTCAATACCAGTGCACCGAGAACAGTCACGATGAACGGTGCGACAAAAGTAACAGCGACTGCATCTGCCAGTGGCACATAGCCGACAGCAATGATGAAACAAGTGGCCGACCCCACAGCAACAACGCCACGCATTACCTGAAGCCTGGGTTTTGGTGTGTGCAGGACACTGACACCGCGGATTAAAATCAACACACAAACGCCGATAAAAAGCCCAAGCATTCGCAACCATACAATCTGCAACGGATGTAAGCTCTCGGTCAACAGTTTCGCTATCGCATCACAAGCGGAGAAGGAGAAAAAACCCGACGCCATCAACACGACACCCTTCAAATTGTTATCTGATTGCATTAAAGGCTTCGGTTATCGCGCGTGGAAGTAGCGCCGTGGTAGTTAACAGCTGTAGTTAATAGCGGTAGTGCACCGTAGTATTGAACCGTGGTAGAACACCGTGTCAGTCTGGCTAACAATCCGTGCCGATTGCGAACCAGCTACAGCGCCAGCGCAGATCAACCTCATAAGACAGTTGTCGACTCAGGACACCTGGCCTGAATCAAACAATCCGGATCATTGTCGGTTGCTTACATCGAAGCACTTACCGAGTGACCCTGTCCAGTGACGCTGAATAGTGGCAACGGTTAAGTAGTTATATGCGCCACAGGCCTAATCCATCGGCCGTCGTCCACGGATCAACTGAGATATGGATACTGCCACAACCAGTCCACCGCCGTAGAAAAGGTTCTGTACAAAGCTGTCTACGCCGAGGAAATTCAATCCCATTATTCCAGTCGACAGAAAAAACACAGCGATAAAGGCACCTGGCGCATTAAAGCGACCGGGGTAAATGGCAGTAGACCCAAGAAATGCCGCTGCAAAGGCAGGCAGCAAAAAGGCAAGTGCTGATGACGGATCTGCGGCACCGCGCATACCAGTGTATAAAACCCCCGCAAATGCTGCTATCACACCAGCAGATATCATTGACCCTGCTCGCAACCGATTGACGTTCACACCAGACAAACGAGCCACCTCTCGCCCCCGGCCAACAAACAGTAGACGTCGACCCAGACTGGTATGCTGAAACATATACCAAATAATTGCCGCAAGTATCAGAGCATAGTAGAACCCAACGGGGATGCCAAAGACACGAGTTAAAATAATTGCCTTCACCAACCCCATAGAGATACCGGCGATGGTGTTGGAATTGGACACCCACAGAATAACGCCATTGACAAAGTAGCCTGTGCCAAGCGTAACAATCAACGAATGTATACCAAAGTACAGTACAAACAATGAATTGATTGCCCCGACAAACCCGCCGGCTAGCAGAGCCGCAATGATAGCAGCGAATATTGGCCAGCCAAACTTGACATTCAACACGGCGATTAACATCGAGCTTAAACCCATAACGCTGGCCACAGACAAATCATAGTCGCCGGTGGTTAACGGGATCAGCAATGCAAGTGTCAACACAACGATCATGGCATTTGAACCAAACATTGTCGCGTAGGAATTCCACGCAAACATTTGCTCTGGTCTGGCGACGCCAAGAATCAGTATAAGAACAAGCCACGCGACGACAAGCCCGTAACGTTCAAACCAGTCTTTCCAGTTGCGACCAGCGGTGGCGGCCTGCCCTGTTTGACTAATTGTAGATTCAACGCTTGCGAGTTTCGCCTCAAGCGCTGCAATGCGTGCTTCATACTCTCGCAGGGTTTCCTGTTGACCGGGGGTTCGATTATCAGTCATACGATTTTGGTCAATCCGCTTCTAAAATCACAGGATTCGCCCTTATAAACCCGGCGACCTCTACAACTATTGACTGTTAGCCCGTTATACATACCAGCTCTATCTACTGCCATCTATTGTGCTGGCTACAGAACGGGTCGTGGACATTGAACGGTAACAGTGTTCAGCAATCAAATCCTTGCTCAGAACACTGCCGCTCAGGGTCGCCACAATCTGTCCTTGCGAAAATATCAATACCCGGTGGCAAACAGATGCCAGCTGCTCATAGTCGGTCGAGGCAATCAGTATGGCTGTACCTTTAGCCGCCGTTTGATCAAGCGCATCCCACAATTGTTGCCGTGCCCCGACGTCCACTCCCTGTGTCGGCTCGTCAAGTAACAACACTTCCGGTTTGGTTTGCAGCCATTTAGCCATGAGCGCCTTTTGGGCGTTACCACCGGACAAAGACGCCAGTGGCAATTGCGGCACATTGGGTTTGACATCTGCACCGGCGCCAATCTCTGCTGCATGATTTTGCACCTGCGACTCCGTTAAACCCAATCTGCCCTTGAGACTGTCCAGCACTGGCAATGAGATATTGTCGCCAACAGACAACGACCCGACACCCGCCTCACCTAATCTATCTGCGGGCAGATAGGCTATACCAGCCTGCATAGCATGCTCCGGTGTCAGTATCGATAGATCCAGGGCTCGATTAACTGGCTGGTCAGCGTCAGCTGAATTTACAAACACGGTTACACTGCCACTGACCTTCTTCTGCGCACCATATAGTATAGAGGGAACCGCATCGAATCCCGAACCGATCAATCCGGTTATGCCAAGAATTTCTCCACTGGACAGTTCAAAGGACAGCAGTCCGGTTTGGCCCTGACGAATATTTTCGGCCTTGAATTTTACGCTTGTGTTGGGTCTGTGCTGCTTGGCCCCTGCGTAGTTATCCAGGCTACGACCAACAATGCGCGATACAAAAGCCTCATGACTGGTGTCTTTGCTGAGCACTGTATCAATCAGTCTGCCATCACGCAGAATTGTGGCTCGGTCGGTAATCTCCCGAACTTCATCGACGTCGTGGCTTACGAAGATAACACTGGCGCCGTCGGATACACACTGGCGAATCAGTTGAAAAAGTTGTTCAACGCCAGACTTGGGCAGGAATGGTGTAGGCTCATCCAGTACCAACACACCGGGCTGTGATGATAGCGGACCCGCGCCTTGATCCAACGCTCGCTCTCTCGACTCCTGCAGGGATTCATAAGCACGCACTATAGCCAACAATGCCTGTTGCACCGGCGATAAAAAACCCACCTCCATTGTCGGCTCAAGATCGAGATCAAATCGATCAAAAACGTCATGTGCATTTTCATGCGCAGCCGTCCAGTTTATACACCAGTTGTCCTCACTTGAAAGTTTACCCAGATACAGGTTCTCGGTAACTGACAAGCTCGGTACCAGGCCGAGGTGTTGATGCACAAAAGACAGACCGTGCTCTCGCAGCCTGGAGGGCTTTACAGGCAACACCAATGATCGCCCGTACAGTGATATTTCAGCACCTGATTCAGGTGTGTGGAACCCTGACAATACCTTAATCAAAGTCGACTTGCCCGAGCCATTGGACCCAAGCAGGCCGTGTACTTCACCGCACTTGATCGACAGCGATACATCATCAAGCGCAAGCGCGCCACCAAAGCGTTTGCTTAAGTGTTTGATGTCGAGTGCTGTGGCTGCCCTGTTGTCGCCGTGCATGTTGTTGACTGATGACACCGTTATCTGAATAACTCGATAACGGTCACACGACTCATAGCCTGCATAAATACATGCCAGTTACAAACCGACATACCAATCGAAACAGCTGACACCGGATTAATAAATTTCTGGTCGTTGGTGCTTCGTTGTTGGCGCAGGGTTATGCAACACGGGCGGGCAATCAACATAGTTCTACTCGATACCCCACAGCTTTTTGAAACCTTCGATGTGGACATCACCATAGCCGTCGTTAAAGGTTGCCGGATTTCCCGCTGTTGCGACGTTCTCGTCGGTGAATATATAAGCCGGTGTATTTAGTTGAGTGACTTTTTCAAGTCCGCAGAGCAGACGCATATTTGCATCAGTGCCAGCCATGCCAACCCAGCCAAGACTTTCACCAACATTCATTTCGACGATATCTCCCTCACGCATCATGTCAAGCACAAAGGGGGTTCCGTTGTATGAGACTATCTTTGCTTTGGAGTTTGCGATCTGGATGGCGGGCACAATAAACTGTGACAGTGAATCGTAAACCGGTAATACGTAGTTAATTGAAGGATCAGCCAGCAGTGCATTTTGTACCGCTGGTTGCGTTTTGGTCGCCCAGTCGTTTACCGGTACATTGATATAGGTTGATTTACAATCCGGGCAGTTATCCTTCAGATAATCGATGATCGCATCGCGCAGCGGCGCTGTCGGTGTGATTTCATCGGGTCCAAGTACCAGTGCGTTGACTTTACCCTCCGTCTGTACAATGGCCCATGCTGCAATAATTTGTCCCACGGTTACGTAGTCGGTGTTGGCGCCATTGTCGAGGAATTCGGGTATCTGCTGGGTGGTCGCATCATAGTTATGGGTTGCAGTTACCTTGACACCTGCCGCTCGCGCCTCTGTTATTTGCGGCACCAGAAACTCCGGTGGTAATCCACCCTGCATATCGATCAGCGAGAACTTCTCTGCAACCGCTGTGTTAATGCCCTGAATCCAGCCGGCAGGGTCCATTTGTGTTTCCCAGTCGCGCAATTCAAAGCCGACAATCTCGGCTGCATCAACGAAGCCCTGACTGATTGCGGCGTTAAACGGGTTCGCATTGGTTAACGGGATCACAAACATCGACTTATCTGCCATACAGGCTTTCGCATCAAACGCCTCACCGGGTGCCTCGAAGGTTGGCAGCTGGCTGTGTTTGTCGAGCAAAGCCTTTGCGTCTTCAATGTCAGCCTGCGCGTTGATGGCAAACAGACCAATCGCAAGCGATGCTGTTAATTTCAATGCAAGGTCAGGAAATCTTGATGGTTTCATGGTGCGTCCTCAGTGGTGTTTTGTAATTAGTTGTCAATGTTTGCTCTTCGGTACTTTGCTCTTCGATACATAGCGGTAAATCAATAACGCTATGCCTGCGCACTACTACTAATCGATTGCAGGTAAGTCATTGCCTCCTCTGTGGTAAGGAGGTCTGCATACTTCGCACTCATGTCGTACAGGTTGGCGTCATGTGGCCCCTGTGCCCGGTCGCCAACTGCATCGGATACCACGAGTGTTACAAATCCAAAGGAGATACTGTCGATACAACTGGCTCTGACGCACCCTGATGTCGTCACCCCTGTCAGTAATAGTGTATCTACTTGCAACCAGCGCAATGTGGCGTCAAGCGAGGTGCCAAAAAATGCACTCGGGTACTGCTTGGTAATTAAAATATCATCCGGCTCCATCGATAGGCCATCTGCCAGCCGTTGTGAATCGGTGCCGGCATCAAAACAGCTGAGTGCTGGCACCTTGCTATAGAACGCACCGCCATCAGCACCTCCGGGTATGTACTTCACCTCGGTAAAGATCACCGGAATGCCTGCCTTGCGGGCTATTGGTGCCAGCTTCGCAGCATTGTTCAATGCAGTCTGGCAGCCCTCTCCGCCAAACAACGGCTGGTCAGGATCGTAGTAGGCCTGGGCAAAGTCAATGAGCACCAGAGCCGGTCGCTGTCCCCACGACTGGGCACTGTGATATTTCGCACGCGCATAGTTATCGTGTAGATTCTCAACCATCACGACGCTGCTTTTTCATATTGCTGACGAAACACAGGGGCCACCGGCGGCGGGAATCCGGTTTCTGCCTCGCAGCGTTGCTTGAGCTCTTCTATCGATTCAAAGCCGCGATCAAACAGAGCCGGCCCGGCGCTGTTGGCGGCCATTTGTGTACGCAGTCTGTCCGTTGCAGCAACGTCGAGTTGCCCGTTACTAACGACGACGCCATAGCGCCGAGCACCCTGTTCACTAACCAGTTTTCTTGCAACATCCGCCACCACGAGCTGTGCGTCGCGTTCAAGCGGATTACCCCAGCCTCCCCCACCCCAGGTATCGAAGTAGAGTATATCTCCGGGTTCGACCTGAATACGATCGCATTTGGATGGTATATTTTCTTCAACACCGCTGGTACGTACCAGACGTTTGGTGGATCGCATACCCGGCAGACCACCATTAACACCCCACGGATAAGTGAGCCAGCGATCATCGTGTATGGAAAACTCACCGGGCTCAAGCATCTCATAGGCGATCCTGATGCCATTGCCACCACGATGCAAACCGGCCCCACCTGAATCGATAATCGTTGCATACTCGCGAATGCGCAGAGGGAAGTAAGCCTCCAGAAACTCATTGGGCACATTAGTGAATGCAGGCCACAGTGAGTGACCATCAGGGCCATCACCAGCGGGCCGCCCTGGTATGCCACCGAAACCAATCTGGAACAATTGATACCACTTACCGTTACGATCGAAACCCGAGTACATAAAATGAGGACTGTCACTAAAGCCCGCGGCATTGAGTGCTTCAGGGGCGCCCTGTCCGAGTAAGCCGCCCATCAAATCAAAAATACGACCTAACATATGTGTGCGACAACTGAGCGCCGCCGGTTTTTTCGGTTTTAGAATACAGCCCGGTGGAATGTGAACGTCGAGCAGATCGTAGAATCCATCGTTAAACAGAATCTGCGGATCAAACAGGTTAATCGTAAAGGCGCCAAAAAACATCTTGAACATTTCTTCATTCAGCAAAAAGTTGATTGATGAAAAGGACTGCGGATCAGAGCCGGTAAAATCAAAATAGGCTATGTCACCCTCGCGCCACAGCGTACAGGCTATTTTGTACGGACCATTGCCCATACCATCATCATCAATCCAGTCTTCGAAGTAAGACTTTTGTTCAGGAATGATCATCTGAATGATCGCACCCATCGCCACCTTGTTGCGATCGAGCATGTCTTGCATCGCAGAGATATAGCTGTCGACCCCGAATCGCTCTATGTTTTCGCGTACGCGTCGTTCGGCCAGGCGCAACGCTGCGATGATCGCGTAGAAATCCGACTTGTTCCACTCGGGCATTCGCGTATTGTGTAAGAGCAGATTTAACAACTCATCAGCCAGCTCGCCGCCACGATAGATTTTAACAGGCGGTATAACTATGCCTTCTTCGTATATCATTTTTGCATCGGTTGGCAACGAGCCCGGCACCTTGCCGCCCACATCTGTCATGTGTCCAAACATGGCAGCCCAGCTGACCAGTCGGCCATCGTGAAAAATCGGCATCATCAACAGCCAGTCATTCAGGTGACTGACCGCACCATCGCAGGAATAAGGGTCGTTGGTGATAAACACATCACCATCTTCAATGGTGCCTTCGTAGCCTTCCATAAAGCCGTATAGAAAGGAGCCAAACTGCCCGACAACCATTTTACCCTCTTCGTTGGCTATCAGCGGAAAGGCATCGTGTTGCTCACGAATACCTGGCGACATAGCGGTACGAAACAGCACTGCGTCCATTTCGTTACGCGCGTTTCGCAGTGCATTTTCAACTATGTCGAGCGTTATGGGATCGACGGCAACCCGGTTAAATGGCGTATCATTTGTCTGAATAATTTGTGCAGTCATAGTACTCTCGAGTTACGTGCTATCCAGTTACCGCTCGGCTGTAAACTGCGCGTTATACCGCGCTGGCATGGCTTTCAGGCCAGATGATAATATTGCCCACACTGTCAACCACACCTACATGGTCGGGCAGTATCACCGACGTGCTGTCCATCTCCGTGACTATCGCAGGCCCGACAATGCGATTGTTTGGTTGCAGTTTTGATCGATCATAAATATAACCGTCACACCATTTACCATCTGAGTAGATCTTTGTCGCCTGCACCATTGCGGCAGAACAATCGCTGCCACCAGTTCCACGGTCCGGACTGACAAACGCCTTTTCTGCACCCTGCACTACCGCACGCAAACCAACCAGTTCGTGTTCTGCATCGAGTGCAAATGTAAACAGCTGTTCGTGTTCCTGATCAAAGCGACTGGTGACACCGGCGAGTCCCTCTATATTGAATTGTTCCGGCGTCATGTTCACGGTCAACTTCATGCCCTGACCGATGTATCGAATATCAATTTCATACAGCGTCTCCTGCTCAGTCATCGAAACACCTTCAGATGACAGGGATTCGGCAGCATCCTGTTGCATGCGTTGCAACATGTCGCGAATCTCGCTGTCACTGGTTCCGTTGATTGGAGTAACGTAGGTTTGGCTCGACTCGTTGCGCAGGCGGGTCGTGGCATCGCCGTAGGCACATAACACGCCGGGCCCCGGCGGGATAATAGCCGGCCATGCATTGATGAGCCGCGACAAGGCATTTACATGCAACGGACCGGCGCCTCCGAATCCTATCAATGCGAAATCACGTGGATCATAACCCTGCTCTACCGATACCAGCCGCAGTGCACCACACATGTTTTCGTTAACGATTTTTATGATACCTTCGGCCGCGGTCTCGAGATCAACACCCAGTCCATCGGCTACTTTTTTTACCGTCGCTACTGCTGCGTCGCGCGATATGTTCATATCACCGCCAAGCCTTGCATCTGACGGCAGATAGCCAAGAACAACGTTAGCATCGGTAACTGTCGGCTCCTCGCCCCCTTTACTGTACGCCGCGGGTCCGGGATCAGCACCTGCGGATTGCGGCCCGACACGCAGTGCTTTGGTTAACTCGGGCACATAGGCAATAGAACCTCCACCAGCACCGACTGTTCTGACGTCAATCGATGGCGCTCTGACTGTGACATCGCCGACGCGTGTTTCTCGTCTGGTGCGTGCAACGCCGTTTTGAATAAGCGCTACATCTGTTGATGTACCGCCCATATCAAACGTTAACAGATCTTTATAGCCTGCTCGTCTTGCCACCCATAACGCACCTGACACGCCACCGGCCGGACCTGACATTAACAGGTTTACCGGTTGATCCATCGCCGCTTGTGCCGATGACAATCCACCATCAGAGCGCAGTATCTGCAGCATCACGTTGTCGCCCATGCGGGCCTTAAGTTCGGACTGCAGATTGCTGACATATCTGGACACCACCGGTCGAACATACGAATTAACAACCGTGGTCTCGGTACGTTCGTACTCATACATCTCAGGCATAATTGAAGCCGAGGTCGATACCGGGATACCCGGAGCGATCTCGCGGGCAATGGCCGCAATACGCTGTTCGTGTGCATCATTGGCGTAGCTGTTAAACAGTGCAATGGTCAGCGCTTCGATGCCCTTTCCCAACAAGGACTCGAGTTCCCGACGGATGGCATACTCGTCAAGGGAATCCAGCACTTCACCTTTAGCACCAATACGTTCATCCGCCTCTATCGTGAATTCAAGTGGCGCCAGCGGTAAAGTTTTATTCCAGATCACCCAGCCACCCAGCCCGCCGGGCACATAGGAGCGGGCAATCTGCAGTACATCGCGATAACCTTTGGTCGTGACCAGGCCCACTATGGCACCGGCTTTTGTTAAAACTGTATTAGTGGCGACCGTGGTGCCATGCATCACTTCGGTGATGTCATGCGTGTTAATGTTTGCTTCACGGCAGATTTTTTCTACGCCGTTTAACACACCTATAGAACTGTCCGCTGGTGTCGATGGCACTTTAGCTGTGTAGGTGCGGCCGTTCTTTTCATCGAGCAATAACAGGTCGGTAAAGGTACCGCCTACATCCACCCCGAGCCTCAAGCCGATTGCCGAACCCGAACCTCGCAGCTGTTCCTTATTCTGGAACGGCTTCATGCCACTTTCCATGCGAGTCAAACGCTCTTCAAACCTGGCGAGTTGCTCCTCGTAACGGCGGATCATCTCATCGGTGTTAGACATGTGATTCACCTGAATGCATATTGAAACCAGTTGTATATAGTAATTGTGAAGCAGCGAATTCCAGTGTAGCGGTAAACCCGCCGGATCGGTTTGAATCGGCAATCAGCAACGCAGTAACCAACGCAGTAACCAGCGCAGTAACCAGCGCAGTAACCAGCGCAGTAACCAGCGTAGTAGTCAGTTAAACTCATATTCCCTTCCTGCCACGCCACAGCCGTTGCCAAAAAGATAACTTGCGTTTTGGTACCTGGCCATCCGCAGCGGCCGTCCCCTGCACCGTATCAACGGATCTCTCGGATAGCTTAACCAGTCGTTCCATTAAACTGTGCTGGTTGTCGATCATCGCATTACGTTGATCAATTTCGCGTTCCAGTCGGCCACTGCTATTGATTGCCTGTGTCATCAGCTCATTGAGCCGGCTTGCTTCAGAACTGGATTTCTCACCATCACTTATTGCTCTGTCCAGCAATTGCATTGCTTTGTCAGCGGTGCCGGTTAACTGACCGGTCTCGGATGCAACAAGTTGTTCACGCTGTTCAATTGCATTAAATGCCCGGTTCAACAAATCAGACAGCTTGCTGATTTCCGCCTGTTGTTTTTGCAGTCGAACATTGGCCTCATCGAGTGATGTAACTGACAGTGATCCATTAGCATTGGCAGCCGAATCATCAGGCAATGGACTTGTCGATGCGTTTTCCTGTGCATCCAGCAGAACCGACGATCTATCGAGCGCCTGACTTTGCTGTTCCAGCAGATTTTCGAGTCTCGCCTTGTAGACGTTTGATTCGTTGAGCTTTTCGGTCAGACTGGTTATCTCATCAGCATGCGCTTCTATTTGCAGCTCCGGCACAATCTCGGCACGAGACAATTGCTCAGGCAAGTTGTCTGGCACTTCCTTGCGATGAACACGAATTCTACCCTTGTTATCGCGACGAATAGGCACAACACCACAGGCGATTGCTCGACGGAGAACGGAGGCATCAATGGATAGTATGTGTGCTGCATCTTCCAGCAACAGGAATTGATCGAATGGCCCGTGATTCACTGGCTGCCAGTCTGTGCTATCGCGATCACAGTTCCACCCGCCAGATCTATATCACCGGCACAATGCCCGTTGACAACTGGTGATTCAACACTGAGAGTCTGTCGTTTCATTAAAAGACGTCAAGCGCATGGTAACGATTGCATTTCGTACCGGACGGCTGTAACAGGTCGACACGCTCCTGTCTTTCTGCAATGCGCAGATCTGGCGTCAGCTTTTTTTTGTTTTTGATTCGAGCAAAGAATGGCCACAACAAAGACCTCCCATGGTGCTTCTCTCGACCCCGCTGACGCATAAGGCCGTCAAAACCGGGGGGTTCGCATTGAATTACCCTGGCACGCAAACCCGCCATAAACTGGCCACACAATGGCCCGGCCTGCTGCTGTCTCATCTCAATACCCGCAAATCTGATAGTGGCCTGTCAGGTGCGCCGCCGTTACCGCACTGCCGTCAGCGGGCGTCTGGTCGGATCTGTAGCAGTGTTGCATCATTTCGGTGGCCTTGCATCCTCGCTGTACAAAAGCGACTGCCAATTGCGAATCGCTACAACATCTTATAAGGTTCTGTACACAAATTAAACGCCTCGGACCCGGATCATGCAGAAAAGCGTCGAAATTATTGAAGTTTCGCCCAGAGACGGTATACAAAATGAAAAAAAGCTACTGTCAACAGAAAACAAACTTGCATTGATTAACCGCGCTGTCGATGCAGGCGTATCGCGCATTGAAGTGACCAGTTTCGTCAACCCGAAGCGGGTACCCCAGATGGCAGACGCCGACGAAGTGTGCGCCGAACTGCGCCGTGACACCGACTGTAAATATATCGGCCTGGCACTGAACCGCCGCGGCTTTGAAAGAGCCTGCAACGCCGAGCTCGACGAGGTTAATTTTGTGGTCGTCGCCACTGACACCTTTGCTCAGAGAAACCAGGGCACAGACACAGACTCTCTGATCCGCATGTTTAACGACCTTGCAGGCGAAGTCACCACACCGGTTGGCGTTGGTGTAACCATAGCGGCGTCCTTTGGTTGCCCTTTCGAGGGTGAAGTATCGATTGATCGTTTTATCGAGGTTGTAAAAGGCTGTATGGAGGCCAATCCGTTTGAACTGGCAATAGCAGACACCATTGGTGTTGCCACACCGGTTGACATAACCGAACGGATCACAGCAATACGAGAACTATACCCGGACATACCTTTACGTCTGCATTTGCACAATACTCGCAACACCGGTATAGCCAATGCCTGGGCTGGAGTGCAGTCCGGCGTCGCGGCACTGGATTCAAGCTTCGGGGGCGTCGGGGGTTGTCCGTTTGCACCAAGAGCAACCGGAAATATCGCCACCGAAGATATTGTTTATATGTTTGAACGCGCGGGTATTAAAACCGGGGTTAATATAGATGCCGCTATCAGCGCTGCAAACTTTGTTGAACACTGTCTGGAGAAAACTATCCCCGGCATGGTGATGAAAGCAGGCGTGTTTCCACAAGCGATTGATGTAAGCTCGCAGTAGCACCACATATTCCCATGAATTAACAGCTACGTATCAAAAGCTACGTATTAACAGCCGCGAATCAACAACCATGAAATACGAACTCGACCATCCGGAGATTCGCGACGCCGTAGCCAAACTCTGTGGCGACTTTCCGGGGGAGTACTGGCAGCGATGCGATCGCGATCAGGTCTATCCAGCAGAGTTTGTTACTGCACTCACTGAAGCCGGCTATTTGTCTGCGCTCATCCCCGAGGAATACGGTGGCTTGAGTTTGCCGCTGTCGGCCGGGGCTGCAATACTCGAAGAAATTCACCGCGCCGGTTGTAATGCCGCTGCGTGCCATGCGCAAATGTATACCATGGGGACAGTACTACGACATGGCAGCGATCAGCAAAAGCAAGCTGTCCTGCCCGGTATCGCCAACGGCAGCCTGCGACTACAGGCATTTGGTGTGACCGAGCCCACCTCTGGCACTGACACCACCTCGCTGCGTACCACTGCTGTTCGCGATGGCGATCAGTACCTCGTCAATGGACAGAAAATCTGGACCTCGCGTGCAGAGCATTCTGACCTGTTGTTGTTACTGGCCCGAACCACACCACGCAAAGAAGTTGTAAAAAAGACCGATGGGCTCTCTGTCTTTCTGGTTGATATGCGCAGCGTTGTGAACAAGTCACTGACCATCCGTCCTATCAGGACGATGATGAATCACGCAACCACAGAACTGTTCTTTGATGACATGCCAGTTTCGGCCGACAGTCTGGTAGGCGAAGAAGGCAAAGGCTTTCGCTACATATTGTCTGGAATGAATGCAGAACGCATTCTTATAGCCGCAGAGTGTATTGGAGACGCCAAATGGTTTATAGAAAAGTCATCTGCCTATGCAGCAGAGCGCACGGTGTTCGATCGACCAATCGGTCAAAATCAGGGTATACAATTTCCTATCGCAAAGGCCTACAGTGAAATGCGAGCCGCGGAGCTTATGCTGAAGGAAGCCATCCGTTTGTATGAAGCTGGACAAAACCCGGGCGAAGAGGCAAACCTTGCGAAGTTACTGGCCGCAGATGCATCATGGGCCGCCGCAGAGGCCTGCGTACAAACTTTCGGTGGCTTCGGCTTTGCTGAAGAGTATGATGTTGAACGAAAGTTTCGCGAGGCGCGTCTGTATCAGGTAGCCCCGATCTCTACGAACCTGATACTAAGCTATGTGGCTGAACATGTACTGGGCATGCCACGCTCTTATTAGTGGGCGGTATCTGGTGATACTGTGTCCAGTATAAGTTGCCTGTATTGTTCCAGCAGATTCTCCGCATAATAGTAAGTAACGTCCGGCGCTGATGGCCACTCGCCCTGCAAAAGCGAAGCGATCTTCTCATACACTACAGTCGGCTCTGAGCTGTCACCTGCTTCGCATTGATATAAAAGTGCGCCGGGTACATATTCCACATACGCCACTCTCGCAGGTGCAACCGGCACACAGCCATGGCTAATCGCCTCCAGCATGCCCAGCCCCTGAAAATCATGCGCAGCGCACGACACCACGATATCCGCCTTCTGTAATACTGTCAGGTACGCATCTCGCGGCTGATAGCCCCAGGTCACTATACGCTCGCCAAAAGTATCTTTCGCCTGACTAAAGCACGGTGGTATTTCTCTGAATGACTGTCCCATCACATGCAGCACAAAATCAACACCGTGGCATTGTAGAAGCTCCATCGCTGCAAAGAACACCTCCGGCTGTTTATCGTACTCCCACCGATGGTTCCAGACGATTTCCAGCACTCGATCGGACGACCGGTTATTCGAGTCCGCAGCGAGGCGCACCGGTGCTGGCAGAATCGGAACCGGTAGTACCTCGCTGATACCTTCGACGTCCGCCATCGCATTTTCAGGAACACCATCCGGCATTTTTCTAAACAACTCATTGCCGCCATCCAGATAGGACTGTCGGTTATAGCTGGAATTAAACAAAACACGGTCTGCACAAAGTGACGAGTAGACACTCACCAGTTGCGAGTTAATGATATTGCTGCTGGCCTTGCGCACCGGATAGGCAAACTGGTTTTCGTGAAAATAGAGCACGGTGGGTATTCGACCAATCGACGGCAACAATCCGCGCAATCCACACAGATCTACCATTGATGTTGCAAGAATTAAATCATAGTCTGCCAGCAAGGCCTCGCGATGCAGCAATGCATAGGTCAGGGCATTACTGCGCATACGCCAGTAAAAATGCCGATCAGGCAGAGAGAGAACGGTCCAGTCAAAATCGGTCAATCGCTGTGTGAGCAGCTGATGCCAATAGCGATGACTGCTTGCATCGTATGCGGACAGCAGAAGGATCTTCAAACGCCTCACAAACCTGGTCTCTCCAGGTGTGATGCGCACACCACAGATGTGTCATCCCCGACACCGTGTATCACAACACCGTGTATCACAACACCCGGGCTTGCAAAACCAAGGGCTTTAACACCGGGGATCACGGGGTGCCTCTCGCATACAAG
The DNA here is from genome assembly GCA_964393885.1 of uncultured Granulosicoccaceae bacterium. GTDB lineage: Bacteria > Pseudomonadota > Gammaproteobacteria > Granulosicoccales > Granulosicoccaceae. The sequence continues at coordinate 25,635 of CAYMVV010000041.1, forward strand.
GCACAAACAATAACAAACCAGTTAGTCTGCCACGACCTGATGAAGCAGGATCGATAGTCTGTTCGGCTATTAAGATCTACTGCAAAACCGATCTTTTGGCCAGCCAATGCAGCGGAACCTGCGTACTTACCATTAATTACACGCTGCATTTACACGCTGCGTATAGGGGATATCAGCCCACACGCTGGCCAGATTCAATGCTAAAAAAATGTGCCAGCTCAGGCCTGACCCCAAAACCGATCGTCGAGCCCTTGGGCACTTGTGGTGGCTTTTCTGTTTTGGCAATAAACTCAACGTTTGTCGCTGTGAGCAAATGAACCAGGGCGTACTCTCCCAGATTTTCGACAAGCTCCAGAGTGCCCTCCACTACCGCAGATGCGGGATCGGTCACGACCAGATGTTCAGGGCGCAACCCGACCTGCAGATCAGCCGGGACGTCTCGGCCAAGTAGCGCGCCACTGTTGGCCACAAGATCCGCACTCTTGAAAAAATTCATCTTGGGGCTGCCGATAAACTGAGCGACAAACTCGTTTTCCGGGCGCTCATAGAGTTCGATGGGTGACCCGACTTGCTCTATGCGACCGTCTCGCAGCACCACAATTTTATCGGCAAGCGTCATTGCCTCGACCTGATCGTGCGTTACATAAATCATTGTGGTCTTCAGGCGCTCATGCAGGCGTGCAATTTCCAGACGGGTTTGAACGCGCAGTGCGGCATCCAGATTTGAAAGCGGTTCGTCGAACAGGAACACTTCCGGATCACGTACGATGGCGCGGCCAATCGCAACCCGTTGCCGCTGTCCTCCAGAAAGATTACGCGGACTGCGATCGAGGTAATCAGTGATCTGCAAAATTTCTGCAGCGTCTCTTACGCGTCGGTCTATTTCGGCGGGATCGGTTTTAGCTTGCTTGAGGCCGAATGCCATGTTTTTGTAGACAGTCATATGCGGATAAAGCGCGTAGGTCTGAAACACCATCGCTACGCCACGCTTCGAAGCCGCTATATCATTCACTTCTCTGTCCCCAATAGAAACAGAGCCGTCAGAAATTTCTTCCAGGCCGGCTATCATGCGCAGCAAGGTTGACTTTCCGCAGCCGGATGGCCCAACAAAGACTACGAATTCACCATCCACTATATCCAGGTCAACACCATGCATAACCTGGGTATCGCCATAGCTTTTACGTACATCGCGTAGCGTTAGACTGGCCATTTTGACTCCATATCTACAATTTCCTGTCGTAAAGTATCGGCGAATTCGGGATGGGTCACAGGCAGGTCGCCCCATAGTTGACGATTAGTGATGAATGCATCTGTACCTAACATTGCTTTTAGTTCCTTCCAACCCGGCTCAACATAGTCGAACCCGATCTTGCCCGCATCGACGTGCAGTGCAAAGACATACCAGCTGGCTATACTGCGAATCGAATAAACTGGCAGTATTCCTTGCTTCAGGCAACTCTCCAGCGTGGGGCGAATAAAAATTGGAAACTTAACCATGCCATCAGCACATATCCTCGCGACGGTGTCACCAATGGCTACATTGTTGAAACGTTGAATGATATCTTGCAGATAGTCAGCTTTCGAAAATGGCAATTCGAGCGTCAGGGCTGGAAGCACTTCTTTATTTTCAAAACTCTGGAAATGTTCAAACAGGTGTGATTCACGCATGGCAGCGTCAAAGGTTTTTACACCCTCCAGTGCTGCCAGATACGCAAGTGCTGTGTGGCCGCCGTTGAGTACCCTGATTTTTGTTTCTTCATAAGGGTCTACGTCAGCGGTAACTGTGACACCGACTTTCGCCAGCTCGGGCATGTCTGCCTTCGCTTTGGATTGCAACACCCATTGAGAAAAATCCTCCGCCATCACGGGAGAGGTTACCTGTTTGCCGATCAGTGCAGAGAGTTCATCACTGAGTTCTGCAGGACTTCGCGGGGTTATTCGATCTACCATCGAACATGGAAAGGCAACGTTATTTTCAACCCAGGTCACCAGTTCCGGTTGCTCGCAAGCCTTGAGATATGCCACAAGGTTGCGCTCCAGCATTTTACCGTTCTGACGTATATTGTCACAGCACGCTATGGTCAATGGTGCATTGCTTGTTGCAGCACGTTTGACCAGGGCTGCACGCAAATACGCATAGACGCTTTCCGCTGTCTCGCCCGACACCTCGGCCTTGATGGTCGGGTCGGCGAGATTCAGGTTGCCGTTAGGATCAGTGTAATAGCCGCTTTCTGTCACTGTAATTGTAACCAGATGAACCGATGGAAGAGACAACAACGCCTCCGCTTCAATCTGCTCAACGCTCCAGTCTGCAAACCTTACATGGCTGCGCACGCGACGCATGTCCACACTGCCATCCGCTGAATAGGACTTCACAAAGTACCCGTCGTGGGTCGTAATGTCCTGCTCCGCAGCTTTAAAGTGCGCAGCCTCCGACTTACGCAAATTTACCGCGGCAATACCCCAGCGCAAATCACCGGACATATCCATATAGTCATCAATATAGACGGCCTGATGTGATCTATGAAACGCTCCAAAACCTAAATGCACAACGCCCGTTCGACATGCGGCGCGTTCATAGCTGGTAGCCGCAATATCAGCCACAGAAATCTGCTCAGAATCCGCTTTATTCATGATAAGACCTCGCGCCCTGGCGTAAGATCTTTACGAGCAGTTTCCCGGTACTCGGAAGGTGTCATTCCCGTTACTTTAAGGAAATGCCGATTGAAGTTGGCTAGGTTTTTAAACCCGGCTTCCTGTGCGATCGACGTGATTTGGTCATCGGAAGCGTAGAGCATCCCGCACGCCTGCCCTACACGAATCCGGTTTAAAAAATCCACAAAACCATGCCCGGTTGCTGCCTGAAAATTTCTGCTAAAAGTTATCTCTGTCATATTCGCCATCTCCGCGGCGCGCGCAACCGAGAATGCTTCAAAAAAATTCCGTGTAACATGGTCCACTACCTGTGCAATCCGCGCCTGTTTACTGCCACCTTCGGGTTGAATTAGCTTCGTGATCGATAGCGTCTTCTTCTCTGCGTGTTCGTTGAGTCGGACCAGAAAACGCACAAAAGCGAGAATTCGTTCCGCTCCCTTGTTGTCGCGAATGGATTCCATATGCCCGCGTGCAAAGGTTGCATTGAACCCTTCAAAATAGACGCCGGATTGTGCAAGCTGCAACAGCTTGAGTACCTGTGAAAATTCCGGGAATCCTTCAGCCAGTTTCTCCACACTACGGTGACTGAACTGTATCAGCATGTCGCGAATTTCAACCGGTTCCGACCAAACTTTATCAGTGATCCAGTTGTGCGGCAGATTCGGGCCAGTCATGAACAAATCTCCGGCCTTAAAGTCGCCAATATAGTCCCCTACAAAAACTTTCCCTCGTGTCTCGACAACTAAGTGCAACTCATACTCTTCGTGGGCGTGCCATCGGCATAAATCGGTGGGCCAACCGTGTTGAAGGTAGCGAATGGAGCGCGAGCTTCGATCGACCTTTTCGATTTCAGGTTCAATAATCGACATAGTGCTAGCTCAGAGACTCATCGCTACAGTTCATCGACGAGTCCCGGTACCGTTCAAGTTCAGAACGATACCCCTCATTTAACCGCTCCAAACGTCAGGCCGCGGACCAGCTGTTTTTGGCAAAACCAGCCGAGTACTACGATAGGCCCTACCGCTGCCGTTGAAACGGCTGACAATCGACCAAAAAACAGCCCTTCGGGCGCTCGATTGCCTTCTATCAACTTCGACAGTGTGGCCGCTTCCGTGGTCGTCAGGCGTACTGTCCAGTAGGCTTCGTTCCAGCAGAAGATAAAACATAGCAAGGCAGTTGATGCCACGCCTCCCCAGGCGAGTGGGATCAGGATATCCTTGATTTCACCCCATGTGCTGACACCATCCATTTTGCCTGCTTCAATGATCTCCTTCGGAATTTCCTTAAAATAAGTGAAGAGCATCCAGATCACGATGGGTAAATTTATAAGGGAGAGCACCAGAATAATCAGAAAATGCGTATCAAAAATCTGTAGGTAATTCTTGGTTAAAAAAGTCATGGGATATAGCACAGCAGCGGCTGGTAACATTTTCGTCGACAGCATCCAGACAAGCACATCCTTGGTGTGACGGCTTGGATTAAAGGCCATGGCGTAGGCCGCTGGCACACCGACAATCAACGCAAATGCGGTGGCGAAAGTAGATGTGATAACCGAATTAATAGCAAAGCGCCAGTAATCGTAGTTTGCGGTCATATTGGTATAGTTCTCTAGCGTTGGCGTAAAAGAGAACAAAAACTCGGGTTTTACCGCATCAGCATCCGTTTTGAAGCTGGTAAACACCATCCAGAATATGGGGAAGAAAAATATAAGTGCGACGACCCATGCCAAAACGGGCCAGAATATATTGCCAAACCTGGATGATTGCGCGACAGCTGCCATGATCAGCCCACTTCATTCGTTAGAGAGAAAACAACAGTCAATTTTTTCGGGCTTGCTGATCTCATAGATAACCTCATAAGGTGTGCTCCATTTCTATAACCTGCTTACTGCCCATCCTTGCAACCGCCTGATGAACCGCCGAGAGGCTATCTGTTTGCAGGGCTTCTGGTTGCAGGGCTAACTGGTTGCAGTGCATCCGGTTGCAGGGTGAACCGTTCATAATAGTGTAGGCTAATCCATCATGCTCTTGCCGACCATGCGCAATAGAAAGATTGCCACAATGTTCGCAAGTATCACTGCAAAAATGCCAGTGGCACTGGCAGCACCAATATTGTTTGAGGTGAACTCACCGATCAGATAAGGCAGGTTTTTGTTGCCGTTACCTCGACTCACGATTTCGATCTCAGCGTACAGGGACAGATGAAAAATCGACTGGATCATTACCACGATTGCGATCGGTCTGGCCAGATGCGGTATTGTTAAATTGCGAAAGCGCGACCAGGCGTTTGCACCATCAAGGATAGCGGCTTCTTTTTGTTGCTCGTCTTCAGACTGCAACGAGGTCATGAAAATCAGTACGGCAAATGGCGTCCATTGCCACGTCACCATCATAATCACCGCATAGGCGGAGGTTTGCGTGGCGCGGAAGGATATCGGCTCAAACTCTGGCCACAATGAGAAAAACGCACCCAGCACCGGAAAATCCCGCAGGCCGTTTACCAGCGAGTTTATGCCATCGACAGCGAGACCATTAAGACCGAGCACCGGATCGAGGATCATGTTGATCCACAGTACTGCATTCACTGCAGGCATGACAAAGAAAGGTGAAATAAGCAGTACACGCACAATGCCGCGGCCCGGAAACGATCGATTCACCAGCATGGCCAAAGCCAGGCCAAAAATAACCGTCAGAACAAGAATACTTACTACGATGAAAAGACTGTTTTGTACCGCAAACCAAAAATCTTTGGCGCTGAACAACACGTACTCATAGTTTCCAAACCCACGCCAATTACTGAAGCTGGGCGTCGTCCATTCAGGCCTGCGAAAACTGTTCAGAACATAGCGAATGAAGGAGAAATAAAGCGTCATGCTGAGAGGAACTAACATCCAAAGCAGCAAAAGCACGACAGCTGGAGTTTGTAGTAAACGGGGAAGTGTTCTTTTTGACATAGCTCTTTAAACCCTGCAAATCGGTGGGAGCGATTAGCTTAAAGATAGCTAATAGTCGAAGTAATGTAAGGTGCTTGAGAACTCCATCTACAAAAAAACATTCAATTGAAGCATGTGCTGCCCCGAGAGTTCCATTTGTAAAAAAGGCTCAGCGAGTTCCGCCGAGCCTTTCCGGGTACTACTCGGAATTAATAGTAACCAGCTTCTCTCATGATTGCGTCAGCCGCTTCCTGCGCAGCTGCCAGTGCGTCTTCAACCGACTTCGCACCAGAAAGAGCGGCTGCCATTTCCTGACCAAATGCTCCACCAATCTCCGGGAACTCAGGGATAGCAACAAACTGAACGCCCTGGTACGGCTTCAGATCAGTTGGTTCAGGCGCAGCAGACTCAATAGCCGCCATTTCAGCAGCAGCAAAACCGGCAGCTTCCTGGAACTCAGGGATGGCGTATGTTGAAGCTCGCTGACCAGTCGGTACAGAACCCCAACCGAAGTCAGGATGGTTGCCAACTGCCTGTACGTACTCTTTTGAAGTCGCCCATTCAATGAACTTTTGCGACTCTTCAGCATTTGGCGATCCGGCTGGTATTGCCATTGCCCAGGCCCAGAGCCAGTTTGCACCAACAGGGTTGCCGGCATTAGGAGACTGTGCATATGCCACACCGTCTACCTCGAGGAAGGAAGCGGCGATAGTAGCATCGATCCACAGACCGCATTTGCCTTCGTTGTAGAGTGCCAGGATTTCGTTGAAAGAGTTACCTTCTGACCCGGGAGGACCATAGTTGCTCAGCAGATCAACATAGAAAGTGACCGCATCGTTCCACTCTTTAGAATCGAGCTGAGGTTTGAAGTCTTTGTCAAACCACGCTGCGCCAAATGAGTTGGCAACAGTGGTGATAAACGCACCGTTGTCGCCCCAGCCTGGCTTACCGCGCAAACATGCGCCGTAGATGCCTTCGTCGGGCTTGTGAATGGCTGCAGCCGCTGCTTTGACGTTATCCCAGGAATCGTTGTCCTTAATAGTAACGCCGGCAGCATCGGTCAGGTCCTTGCGGTACATAACCATGGAGGACTCACCGTAAAACGGTGCTGCGTACAGCGTACCTTCGTGAGACAGACCGGCTCGCATTGCAGGCAGAATGTCGTCCACATCGTAGCTATCACCGAAGTTCAGTGGCTCGATCCAGCCAGCTGCGCCCCAGATTGGCGCTTCCTGCATACCGATGTTGATGATGTCATACTCACCACCACCAGTTGCTGTGTCAGAAGTTACCTGCTCACGCAACACACCTTCCTCCAGCGAAACCCAATTCAGTTTTACGCCAGTATCTTCTGTGTATGCTTCTGCAACCTTCTGCATGTTGATCATGTGACCGTTATTCACGATCGCGATTGTTAGCTCCTGTGCTGATGCTGTAGTTGCGGTTGCAACTCCGAGTGCCAGCGCAAGGGCAGATTTACGTAGTACTTTCATGTTGTCCTCCGAGAGACCAAGATTCGTCGATAAATCCCGAGCCAATGTTAAGGGTTTCAAAAAGTCGTGCAAATACGATTCTAACAATGTTACATACAATTTTATCATTCAGTATTCACAATCTCGAATTCCCCGTTCGACTTAGTCAGCCTAAGATCTTGAGAAGTAAAGCAACTCGTCCCTTTGAACGCGCCACCTTGAGCGTGAAAAACACAGTCAGTTTTCGAAATTGCAACAATTCATCGCGCCGAAGGTGCCGGTATTTTTTGCTCAACTAATTTGATCATCCGATAACGGGGATTTAATTATCACAGAAATATTCGCCCTCGTGACAATTTGTGAGCGACGGGATTCTGATTTTTGAAAAGCCAGCGGGCTGCCCCGGGATGAGAGTCGCTAACCAACCACTGCGCAGGACGCCGGGATTACTTTCTCTATTGTGTTTTTTGCGACAGTGGAGATGAAATAGCATTGACTCACCGAATTCCAGCGAGTGCAGTCAATGGGCATGGTATCCGAATTTAAAGAATTTGCGTTGAAAGGGAATATGATCGACATGGCCGTCGGTATTATCATCGGAGCGGCAACCGGTAAGGTTGTCAGCGCACTGGTTGACAGCGTCATCATGCCCGTCGTGGGCATGCTAATGGGAGGCGTCGATTTTTCGAATCTGTCAATAAAAGTGGGAGAGGCAGCGATCGGATACGGCGCATTTATTCAATCAATTATCGACTTCATCATCATCGCATTTGTTATTTTCATGTTGCTAAGATTCATCAACAACATGAAGAAGACTAACGAAAATGAACACGAAAAACCCGCCGAAGACGTCGAATTGTTGCGTGAGATTCGCGATTTGTTGAAAAAATAACCTCGCTCCCACGGTCTTGCTTTTCAAAAATGAAGGCTCCCGGCCAGGATTGCCTGTTTGCTGCGCGACAAAACGCAGCACTCGCCGGGACAGATGTGCCTATGAAAAACTAAGAGACCGCTTGAGGTATGATTTTATTTTCAGTTTCTTGAACTGCAGGTTTGAAATTTCCGCTTCGGGAATTTCGTAACCAAGTTCGTTTAAAGTCGAATCACAAACTCTGTTGAAAAAACCTTGATAGGCCGCACACATTTCCTTCTTCCAGGCATAGCATCGATCTGTCTTGGGAGGCCCGTCAGTGTTGTGGTGTTGTGCTCTGCGTTGTTCTGGAATGAGTTCCTTTGCAGTCTTGTGATAGTTCAACATATCTTCCGAGTAGTCTTCACCCAGAAATTCACAAACTTTGGTCAACTCCAACTCCGGATTCGCCACAAGATCCTCATATTTAACGACATGATAGCGGCTTTTCCCCAGTACCCGACCAACGATTTGTGCCATCTTTACATGGTCGCTCCACCACTCGGCTCCGGCCAGAATATCTTTTGGCCCCCACGGGAGCTTTAACACAGAATTCACTACATCGCGTCCGTCTCGAACAATATGAATGAACTTGGCGTCCGAAAAAATATCATTCACAACGTGCATTCTGTCGAGATAATCTGACTTATCTCCCCATCGCACTTTACCTTTGGCGCGTGCATAGTTCAGGTAAATCGCATCGAAAACTGACCCCAGAGTGACAGGGGTTGCTATTTCGCTTATTATTTCGTCGAAATCAAATTCATGATCCCAACTCAGAAGAAGCTCTTCTGCAAGAATATCGCGCAACAGCTTCTCCAGATTCTCGCGTTGGTCAAGCGCGCCATAGCTATCTATACACTCATGATATTTTGTTAAAAAATGAGATTCGTATGGAACAGCAATATTTGGATGACTAGTCAACATTAGTCTGAGCATGGTGGTACCAGACCTACCAACGCCCACGATAAAAAACGGCTCTTTGTTCACACTATATGGCCTTAGTTAGAACTGAATACAATAAGATAATACTGATCACACGCAAACCAAACAACTACGCAAATGCCTTGTTGTAGACAACCAGGCCAGGTTCTTCTGCGATGATCAGTGAGGGCAGTACTGTAACACCAAGGCTATACGCAAGCAGATGGATTAACACACTTTCACACCCGCCTGCCTCTGCGCAATAAAACAAACTGCTGCTACCCGTCCTAAGATAATCGAAATCATCTTAAGATGTCGGTACGGTTATCACAGTCCATGATATTTTATGTGGCAGCTTTTGTCGGGGGCGACCACATACCTCAAGCTTATTGAAGCAATACGACACTCCGTTTAACGCCGTCAAGTGTATTGCCATAATCATACCTCTCAATCAAAACGATCTATGCCAGTGGTCGCTGGCGCGGACGCAAAGTTGCAGCCGGATAACACCGGCACTCATTACGCCCTCGATTTATTCAGCCTCCCGATAAAATCCCCAACCCGGGACGATATAAATTCGCGCTCGCTACCATTGAGCAGCACCCAATATATTGACACCAGATAGATAGTGGTGGCGCACAGGGCCTGAGTCAGCAGGGAGAAGTAGGAATCAGGTGTGCTGTAATTCGCAAGATACACCAGGGCGAGGTACAGCAACAAACTGGACGGGACTATTCGAAGATAAGTATCCTTGAAATACGCGATCAGATTCGACCCAATCACTCGACTGGTCAATATGGGTGTAATCACCCCGTAAAACGAAATTTGTGTAAACGCTGTCGCTACCGCCACTCCAACCAGTCCATATCTCTGGATCAATATAATACTCAGGATCAGATTCAAAAACGAAAATCCAATGTTGAAGTAGGAGAATAGTTTATGCCTTGCGGTGCCAAGCAGAATCGAATAGCTCAGCAATTGTGGACCTTTTATTAGCTGGGTAAAAAACATGATTGCCAGTATGACAGAACACTTTTCCGCATAGGTTGGCCCCATCCAGAGGGCGACAAAGTAATCACCTACAGCAAGCATACCGATACACAGTAGATTGGAAACCGTAAGCATGAACTTTGTACCGGTTACGTAGGTACTGTAGATGGCCTTGTCACCTGTGGTCGCGTCCTGCTCACTAAATACGGGCACAAACGTCTGGGCGATCGCCAGTGTCAATTTATTGGTATACTCTCCCAGGCTCCAGGGTATCGTATAGTAGGTGATCGCAGCAGCCGATAAGAAATACCCGATGACAAATGCGTCGCTGTAGTACACCAGTTGCATCGCAACCATCGACAAAAAAGTAAATTTGCTGAAATTAAAAATACTTCTAAGTGTTTTCCTGCTTGAGTTGCTTAACTTTATATCAACCTGCGGCTCCACCTTCTTTATCGCGATATACAGTGCACAGGCTGCCATGATATTTCCAGCGAGCGATACCAGCCCCATGGCAACCAGATCGTAGCCATTAGTCAAAACCAGATAAAATAGAATCGCTTTGAAAATCGCCACTAACAAATTGACAGCATTGATTATTTCGTATCGCTGAAAGCCAAAGAATGCTCCAACCAGAATCCCGGTCGATACGAATATCGCAATGTCGACAGAGCCAACGATAACCAGCAGTCGGACTGACTCTCCCAACTGTCCATCAAATTTAAAGAAGCTGACAACCGCAGAGGCCAGTAATGGGCTGAGGAGTAGCAGTATCGTCCCCGCGCTTAGCATTATTACCAAGCCGGACGCTAACACCTGATTTAGCGAGCGATAATCCTTGAGCGCCTTGAACTTCGAAACGTACTTGGCCATCGCTGAACTGACCCCGAGGTCCAGCAAAGCCATATATCCCGTCAACGCCGATACGACTGACCACACGCCATACCTGGTATCACCTAAAGAATGAACCAGAAACGGCGACAGCATAAACGCAATGATTATCGCGCCCGCGATTCCGACGTAATTCGAAAATATATTTTTTGATATTGTTTTTAACACAATTCGGTTACTGCAGTATTTGAGAGCTAGGATATTTCATTGACGTTTCTCAAGCAGTATTGCCGAATTGCCGCTATCTACCGAAAAATCATCAACCGGATTCACAATCACCGTTCCGGCGGCAATTACACTTTTTTTCCTGCATTGGCCGTCACACGAGCACTACTACCAATCCAGGCCATCCTCAGTTTTTTTGCATTTTCAATGGTGCCACCCTGCCCCCTTCACCAACGCTGAAACACCGACACTGAGATATACGGGAAATCACGGAGTCTTATTGACCAGAAATATGAACACTGCTCGCGAGCAAATACTTTCCATCGACACAGTCATATCAAGGTGGCATTCGCCAATTTTGGCCTTAGAACTGATGTATTGATCCTGGTTTGATCGTTGTCTCTAACTACGACCAGACAAGTAGATGAAAAAACCACGCCACAATCAGTTTGCACTACCACTTTGCACTACCACCTTGCTCTGCCACCTTGCACTACCACTTTGCACTACCACCTTGCTCTGCCACCTTGCTCTGCCACGTTGCTCTGCCACCTTGCTCTGCCACCTTGCTCTGCCACATGGCAGCCCAAACTGTTTTCGAGAGACACGCTGCCAAGACCAAGACAACCGGGAGCTTGACAAAAAAATCTGTTCCTTACGCCAACGTTGGAAATAACAATCAACACCTTACAAAACCCGTGATACCCTTGCATTGTAACCTTGCCGCACCCCATATTTCAGCCAGTTTTGCTGATGCCCCGGCTTTCCCCCCAACAGGTAATCTGTGAAGAATACATAAAGGTTCATTTATGGTCGCTCAGTTATAAATTTCGCTACCAACACATCTTAATTTAGTTGCTCAATCATCTAAAAAACGACTGACTGGCAAATTTCACGAGTATCGTTTTTGCACAGTGGGTCGCAGCGTCGTCCGCTACCAAACCAGGCAGCCAGTTGCTAACTCTCATGAATATTGATTCCCGAAGCCGGTTGGTCAACAGGAGCTCATCCGTAAATAGAAGATCTACTCCCGTGATGGTTTTACCCGCCTGTAAAAATGGACACTGTAAATTATGTAAAACTATTCGACGCGATTGTTCACGAAAACTGACCCGTAATCTAACAACTTTACTACGGTGTTTCTTTATCAGAATGGCGGCTGGTGGAGAAAATAAACTGAGGATTAGACTATCTACGCGATTAAAGAATAGAGATCATATCTTCGTGGAGCTTCGCAATGAGAACGTTCGTGCGATCTCGTCTGTCGAGCAATGTGTAAGATTCATTCATTTTTTGGCCCCATAGTTGAGTGAGTACTTTGTAGTGGTATTATTTGCGGTTCGACAATTACCCTGACGGCCGTCGCGATGATGGCCAGAAACTTCGTCGCCAATTCTGTGTGTCTCCTCGCCGCGGCGAGAACCTATTGAGAGCGCATGCGTTTGCTGCCCGCAAGAACAGCCATCGCTACAGGGTTAGTCACGTTTACTCAGTCGTTTGGATAGCAGAGTTCGGAACAACAAGTTGATCAAACACACAAATGCAGGAAATTTAATGTCATACGCCTGGAGGCTGGTGCTGCAGTTGGTACTGGTTGCGCTTTCAGTATTGCTCGGCAGTTATTTAGCTGACAACTATCGTCTGATACCAGATTGGTTGCTTTATCTGCCTCTGGTTGATTTTAGCACCGCTGATATTTTGACTAATCTCAAGGTATTTCTGTTCTTTTGTGGCGTGGCATTTCTGATTGGCCGCCTGCTACTCGGCTGGGGGGTTTTTTCCACCTCGCGTCGCACAGCCCAGGAGGTCTATGTCCTGATGGTGGGCATTGTGGCCGCTTCGTTGTACCTGTTTGTCTTCACTACCGTGAATTTCAGTCCTGAATTATTGCTCGATACCAGCCTCATATGCATTGTTCTGTTTGCAATTACCTACCTGGTACTGGGCGCTGCTGAAAGATCAGGAGCTGGTGCCCGGCTCTGGATCTTGATAAAGGATCTGTTTGGGTTATTGAAAAAGCCACCAGTCTGGGCAGTTCTGGTGTTTGCACTTAGCCCGTTGGTTCTTGCACGGCAGTTTCTGGCAGATCGGAATTTCGCAAACTGGATAACCGAAAAACGCATATCAGCCAATATCGCACACGACTACCCGTATCAGCTGAAACCGATTCTGGCAGACGCCACGTTCCTGCAACCGATCATGGTCAGGTTTGCTCCCGGTGACGATGACACTATTTATGTATTGGAACGATCAGGCAGTGTCTACAGTGCTGACTACCCTGATGGCACTAACAAGACTCTCTTGCTGGACCACTCGGCAGCTGTAGGGTACGTAGAAACTGAGAATGGCGCTCTGGGCTTCGATTTCCATCCTCAATTCAATGACGCTTCCGATGGTGGCAAGCCCTTCCTCTACCTGTTCTACACATCGTATCTGGAGGAGTCCCAGACCAATTACCTGAGTCGCTTTGATTTATCACTGCCGGATCCAGAGTCTCGCACGGCCAGTGAACTGATATTAATAGAGCAAAATCGCAATAACGATGGTTATCACAACGGCGGCGGCGTTGAATTTGGTCCCGATGGCTTTTTATACCTCTCTGTCGGGGAGGCTTCTATGAATGACTGCCATCAGCGAATTGATTGCGCACTCGTGGGCGGGATACTCAGGCTGGATGTTGATGAGACCGGCGGGGATATCAGTCACCCGCCACCTCGCCAGCCAAAGGATGGCAAGTCCGCCAACTACTATATTCCTAACGACAACCCTTACGTCGGGCAAACGGACGCGCTTGAAGAATTTTGGGCTCATGGTCTTCGCAACCCGTTCCGCATTTCTTTTGACTCACAAACCGGAAACTTGTGGGCCGGAGAAGTAGGCTCCACAATTTGGGAAGAGGTCAATCAAATTGTCAAAGGCGGAAACTATCAGTTTCCATTCCTCGAAGGTAATGCCGCTACGAAAACCTCTCGACCGGAGAACCTGGCAGGTGAAGAACTGGCACCGGTTTACACCTATGAGCACACGGCACTTTTACGAGCCGCAATTGGAGGTTCAGTCTACCACGGTGCAGAGTTTCCGGAATTGCAGGGACAGTACCTTTTCGGTGACAACTACTCTGGCGAGATCTTCTCACTGCCTGCCACCGGCGAACCTGTTGACCAGGTGAAACGTATTACCCGCAGCCCTCTTGTTGCACAGGCCGGAATTACGTCGTTGGTCAACGGCCCCGACGGAGAGTTGCTGGTAACCGCTCTGGGTAAACTTAATGCACCAACTGGTCTGATTTTTCGATTGGTGGATGGCGACGAAAAATTCTCATCCGATGCAGTTGGACTGGCGAGCAATACCGGAGCCCCGATAAACATCGCCGAAGCAAAATCTTTGTATAACACCAACTGCGCAAGATGCCACGGGCCAGAGGGAGCGGCAGACGGACCAGATTCAGATAAATTGGGGGCCTGGGTACCCAGTTTCCAAAGCCCTGAATTCCATCAATGGCGAAGCGACGACGAAATCCTCGTCGCGATCAGAGAAGGCGGTGCGGCTGTCGGGCAAAGTCCGGCCATGCCGCCCTGGAAGAGTATTCTGTCGGAGGCGGAGATCGTGGCACTAAAAGATTACGTTCGGTCGTTTAAACCGTGATGTTTTGTATTGCTGTTACCGGACGTGATCATACAGTTGTCAGCACAATTGCTGCGGTCGTGGTTGCCGGCATGGTTGCGGTCGGCGTTGAGATAATAGCAACGGTATAGTAATTGCGACCGCTGTGCGGAATTTACCAATAGCTATTGATCGTGGTATTTCGTCTTTTGCAATGCTGGTTGAACGGCTCGTCTACGTCGTTGACGCGCTTTAGATGGCAACTTTCGTTTTCAGCCTCGACTGCCATGGCACCTCGCATCCTGTGCTGGCGGCAATCAAGCGGAAAAGACGTACCTGCGCCTGTCAGCTTACTGGTAATTAAGCAGTAGAAATCAACACACGATTAAAACAAATCGCAGTGCACAATCGAACCCGGGCTTTCTATCTTCCGGGGGAACTGTCCACCAATGCGTGTTTAAAGCAGTCTTCATTCTATGAAAAAAACGATCAACGTACTTCAGTTTACCTGTCCTGATGGATTTTATGGTGCAGAACGATGGATACTGGCGTTGGCGAAAAACCTGGACGACGAAGTGGTTAATTGCGGGTTGGCAATTACAGTCGAGCCGAACAGCGACAATCAGGAAATAGCCCGGCACTATCGAGCTCTTGGTAAAGAGGTAATAGAGGTGGCGATGAAAAGCCGCTTTGATTTTTTCGTTATTTATAAATTGTGCAAGTTGGTAAAATCCCGAAAAATAGACATTATCCATAGCCATGGTTATAAGTCCGATATTTTAGGGTTGATCGTTGCGCGTCTAACAGGTATCCGCGCGCTGACAACGCCGCATGGCTTTGTTGACGTTAGCGATTGGAAGCTAAGAACGTACTACAACATTGGAAATAAATTTTTTAAGTGGTTTGACGTAGTAGCCCCGCTATCAGAACAGCTGTGTCTGGATGTTGAGGGCTTCGGCGTGGCGAAAAGTAAGATAAGGTATATACGTAACGGTGTTGACCTGGACGAAGTAGAGGTCATCCGAACCAGCGCCACCAGCTCCGTTGAAAAAGGCTCTGTTGAAAAAAGATCTGTTGAAAAAGACGAAACCGTCAAGCGTGTCGGCTTTATCGGGCAGATCACTCGTCGCAAAAACGTGTTCGATATACTGGATGTGTTCGAAACGCTGTACAGCAAACATGGAAAACTGGAACTCGTTTTACTAGGCGATGGTGAGCAGCGAGAAGAACTAAAACACTACGCGGACCAACTGGAGTCCGGGGCATCTGTGAAATTTCTAGGCTTCCAGGACAATCGCCTGGAGTGGCTGAAGACTTTTGACATTTTTGTTATCACATCAACTCTCGAAGGTATTCCTCGCTGCCTTATGGAGG
>CAYMVV010000041.1:41650-47131 GCA_964393885.1 uncultured Granulosicoccaceae bacterium
GACATTTTTGTTATCACATCAACTCTCGAAGGTATTCCTCGCTGCCTTATGGAGGCGATGGCAATGGGAGTTCCTGCGGCCGCCTACGATATACCCGGTGTTGATCAACTGATTACACACGGTGAAACCGGCCTACTGGCCCCGCTGGGAGATAAACAGGCACTGGCTGACTATTGGGAAAAAATTCTCTATGACAGCGCTTTTGCTAACCAAATATCGGTTGCGGGACGGGCTTTTGTACTGGACAAGTTCTCTGGAAAGCGTATGGCGCAGGATTACACCGAGTTGTTTCAGGAGATGTTAGCCAGTAAGTAGCCATAAGACAACGGCAGAGAGTCTTGCCTGCTATTAACACGAGTCTTAACGCGGGTGTGAAACACGGGTCTGACACACGGGTCTGACACACGGGTCTGACACACGGGGCAAAGTGTATATGAAAGTAAGTATCAAACAACAAACTCACTGATCAAACGACAATGGCCTTCGCGGCACTGGCAAGAAATCGACTGTACGTTGTTGTTAGCACTCAATCCAGTAAGAAAAACTAGATTGTATTTACATTAAATTCATCGACAGGTCTGATAATAAAATGAAGGAGGTAATTCGCTGGGGCATCCTTGGAACCGGACAGATTGCTCATCAATTTGCAGCCGGATTAGCTTATGTTGACGATGCGCAGCTATGCGCTGTTGGCGCGCGTAGTAAGACCAAGGCGGAAGAGTTTTCCAAACAACATAGTATTTCGCGACATTATGGTTCGTTTGAAGCACTTCTGGCTGAGCCGGATATCGATGTAGTCTATATTGCGACTCCGCATCATGTTCATCACGATCACTGTGTCATGGCGCTGGAGGCAGGTAAGTCGGTTCTGTGTGAAAAGCCATTTACAATTAACGCCAAACAAGCCCGGGAAGTCATTGAGTTAGCTCGCAGGAAAAATCTTTTTTGCATGGAAGCAATGTGGATGCGCTTTATACCCGCTATACGGCAGATGACCGAACTGCTGGAAAATGACACGATCGGTGAGCCCGGTGTGTTGCGAGCGGATTTCGGAGTACCGTTCGAATTTAACCCCGCCGGTCGCGTCTTTGATCCTGATTTAGCCGGTGGTGCACTACTCGACCTTGGCGTCTACACGGTTTCATTGTCTTACCTATTGTTTGGAGCACCTGTTGAGATTTTGGCCACCGCAAATATCGGTGAATCTGGGGTAGACGAAACATCCACGATTGTTCTCAAACATGCTGGCGGCCAAATTTCAACGCTGCGATCTTCTATCAGATATGAGTTAGCGCCGGAAGCGGTAGTCGTCGGCTCAAAAGGTTCGATTAGAATAGAATCTCCGGTTTACAGGCCGCACAAAATACAAGTGAGTAAACACTCTCTTGTAAAGCCTGTCGCTGATGCATCTGGTACGCCTTCGAAAATAAAAAAGATTATTCAGCAATCTCCTGTACTGCAAAAGCTTGCACTGCGTGTGGAAAGCTATCTGACGCCAATCTCCGGCGCCATGGGAACAAGAGTGATTCCGTTTGTGGGTAACGGCTATAACTATCAGGTTGCCGCTGTAAATCAATGCCTAAAGGACGGCAAGCTGGAGAGCGAGATAATGCCGCTGGATGAAACTCTGGGTGTGCTAAAGGTGATGGACGAAGTCAGGCAACAATGGGGCTTGCAGTATGCGGGCGAGTAAACTGCCATCGCACGTCGCAAGCTTTTCAACAGCGTCCGAGACCAGATATTTTTTCCGCTGCACCGGAGAGTTTAGAATATGCAATTAGCAATTGTTGGCTGCGGTTTTGTCGCAGATTTTTATATGACGACCCTGCCTAACTACCCCCATCTGAAGGTTAAGGGTGTTCTTGATCGTGACAAGCAAAGGCAGGCACGTTTTGCCAAACACTACTCATTGTCCGAGTATGCTTCAATGGAACAGTTGCTTGCAGATGAAGATGTTCAAATAGTACTTAACCTGACCAATCCCAGTAGTCACTATGAACTCTCGAAGGCGAGCCTTGCTGCAGGCAAGCATGTGTATTCCGAGAAACCGCTGTCGATGGATATGCAGGAAGCCCGGGAACTCGTAGATCTGGCCGAAGAGAAAGGATTGCACTTGTCAGGCGCTCCCTGCAGTGTATTGAGTGAAAGCGCACAAACTATTTGGCAACAACTACGGCAGGAAAGCATTGGTAAAGTTCGGCTGGTATATGCCGAGCTGGATGATGGTCTTGTGCATCGTATGCGATATCGCAAGTGGGTGAGCGAGTCTGGAACACCCTGGCCGTATAAAGATGAATTCGAAGTTGGCTGTACTCTGGAACATGCCGGCTACTACGTGACCTGGCTGGCTGCTTTTTTCGGGCCGGTGCAAAGTGTTACGCCATTTGCAGCTTGCCTCATTGAAGACAAGGAAACGGATGTGCCAATGGACAATAACGCTCCTGATTTCTCTGTCGTGTGCATGCAATTCGAAAATGGTGTGGTGGCCAGACTGACCTGCAGTATTGTCGCACCACATGATCACAGCCTGCGAATAATGGGGGATGACGGGATTCTCTCCACCAACGAATGCTGGAACTACGGCAGCCCCGTCACCTTAATGCGACGTACCAGACTGGCATTGTGGGCGGAAAAATATCCGCTGGTAACAAAGTTGTTTCGTCTTGGCCCGAAGAAATGTCCACCGGCCAAAAGAACGGATTACAAACACCGCTACAAGGGCACAACGCAAATGGATTTTGCACGCGGTGTAGCGGATATGGCAGAAGCAATAGAGCAACAACGAGAGTGCCGACTGTCAGCGAAATTTTGCCTGCATGTCAATGAGGTTGTTCTGGCGATAGAGAGCCCGATGCACAACGGCTGCCCGCACAAAATCCACAGCCGGTTTGAACCGATGGAACCCATGTCCTGGGCACAATAGGTCTGTGGGTTTCCATGTCTACCCCGACTCTGCGGGGTGCCTGTGCTTGAAAGTCCGGCGATACCGCTGTTATGTACAGTCAATAAACAATCGAGTGCCATTGTTTGGCGTGATTGTAATGCCGGAAACAGTAACGAGAGAGTCTTCATCCACTGTGACGGTACCCGAGCCATCGGCCTGAACACCATTGTTGTCGCTGGTGGTCCAGGTACATTGCTGGCCGGCGTTCACGTCAAACTGTTGGGTTCGACGCGGTGTGATGTCCACAGTTTGTGGCACTGCAGCTACGCCGCCTGCGGTTATGGTTCTCAGGCTTATCTCGTAGTGATTCGGCAGATCTACAATGCTTGCGTCAAACGGTGTTTGCGGTGTCGCCCACTCGATATTCAGATTGTAGAAATCATCACCCGTATCTGCGGGTGTAACGGGGCCCGATCCGCTTGCATTTTGAATGGCCGGGTAGCTTAAATTCAGAGGGTATCTCCAATCGCGTTCATCATCGAAGCGAAGACCGAAAAGTGAACTTACCACTGCACTAAACCCTGTCCAGGCGTGTCCGTCCTCACCTGCATATTCTGCTGAGAAACCGGTGTTTGCAGAGGTAAAAGCCTGGATCGTCGGCCTGCCCTGGGTTTGCCAGTCAATGGTTGTATCTCTTTTACCATGCGATGTCATTAAGTACGCGAAGGTATCGCCGCGGCGCTCAACCAGTTGCTTCTGATGGTCCATCCAGTCCCACACCCCTACATCCACAAAACCATCTACTCCATAGATGCTGATGTCCTCACTGTGAGGTCCACCATTTTTAATCGGTAGATTGTCAGACTGCACCCCCCACAGTTGTACCAATTGCTCCTGAAAGATCGGGCTGGTGGAATAGTCAGTCATTGGCTGGCTGGCAAAAATTCCTGACAGTAGCGAGCCGTAGCGCATCCCCAGGGCCAGGGCACCTGACGCACCCATTGAATTTCCAAAGGCATGAATAAGATTTTCATTAACATTGAAATCACTGTTCGTAATGACCTCATCGACCGCACGCATCACACGTTGTTCTGTAAAGTTGGCAATCGGGCCACTGGATGGAATCATTCCATCGACCTTATAGTTGTGTTCCGCAGCATAGCCGTACCACCAGGAATGTATCGCTCCACTTTGACGACCAGGGTCGGACGGATAAATCATTATGGTGTTCCGTTCGAACGGGGACTCGACGCGGAACTGGAATTGCTCCGAGAACGCGTGAGGCTCTATTGCCAGTGGATACGACTGTGTCGGATCGTATTCAGCAGGAAGCGTCACCGTGTAGGGATAGGCGTAGCCATTAAAGGTCGGGTTCCAGTTGCTGTAGTCCATGTACTGTGTGTAGATTCTGCCTTTTCCCTGATTAACTGAAACTGTCAGCACGTCCCGTGGATCTGACACTGTCTCGCTTACCGGTGTAGTCAGCGCCATGATTGAAGATATCAATTCTTCGCCATTGCTCACACTGGTCACCGCGTAGTAAGCCTGACTTGAATCACCGGGTTGCGTGGTATAGACAAACAGACCGGTGCTGTCGCTGAGTGCTTCGCCAAGATCATCAATTACAAAATGATCCGGGACGTTAGGACCGCCGTGAATATTCACCGAGGTATCGCTATCGAGTGGTCCCCATTTACTGGTGATTTGAATTGCCGACGCCAGATTGCTTTCGGTGATCGGTTCGACATGGCGATACATGTGGTAGCCGTCCAGTGGACTCGATTCATTCCAGGTAAGGAATGTTTGTCCATCACGATGGAAAGCGGCGAGGCTATTGACTGGATTCCCGTCTACGGTGATCGTGACGGTGACCGTCGCAACATTTGACACAGCACCGTCCTCATCGGCAACTGTGTAACTGAACGTATCTCGAGAAATAGTGTTATCGACATTGGTATACAAGACAGTACCATCGCCCTGAGGTACTGCGGTGCCACCAGCAGGCTGTTGATCGATTGTTACTGAGCTTGCAACGATTGTCTCATCGCCGTTGACGTCGGAATCGTTACCAATGACGTTTATGGTTATTTCGCCGTTCGCAACTACCGTGGGAGTGTCGTTAACAGCAAGCGGCGGCAGATTCTCGGTTTGAACAATGGTAATAAATACACGCCCGTTTCGAGCCCCGCCTTCAGTGTCAGCGACGTTGTAATCGAACTGATCAGTGGCGATGCCATCCCGATTAAAATCAACGGTTTGATCCTGAGTGTAGCTAAAAACACCATCTTCAATTAAGACATTACCATCAGTATCAAGCAGCAGTGTGCCTCTGCTTGGTAAAGTTACAGACGTAACACTGTCCCTGTCGATCTCACCATCCGGATCTGTATCGTTGGCGAGCACGTCAACTAATACAGTTTCGCCCTGATCGATAGTGATCCGATCACTGGTTGCAAACGGCAGGAGGTTATCAGACGGGTTAACGGTAATGGATACCGTGGCAACATTAGATACTGCGCCCTCAGTGTCCATTATCGTGTAGGTAAACTCGTCCTGTGGAATATTGCTGCCATTGTGACGATAGAAAATCTGCCCGT
>CAYMVV010000042.1:0-46818 GCA_964393885.1 uncultured Granulosicoccaceae bacterium
ACAGAAACACGGCCAGACTCAGTGTGTCTCACTGCGTTTGCAACCAAATTGCTTGCAATCCGCATGACTGCTACGGGCGGGACCAACACGGTGTAATCTTGGAGCTATTCGACTCCGGCGTAGTGCGAGTAGCTTCAAAGGCACTAAATAAAACGCAATAGCTGTTGCCAGAAGAATCCGCCATGGCGATGATCGGTGCGTTGTTGCGCGCTAAGGCCAGTTGGCGGAGCCTCGTTTGATCCTGTGCGTAGCCTTTTGTTCATAAGTCTGCTCAGGGCAAATAATGAACTGGGTAAGTAGAACAGCCCACCGGTAATCGTCGCGTGTAAGTTTTGTCTTTGAAATAGAGTGTTGTGGATTGACTAAATGTTTGCACATCGGGACTACCGAGTCAGGAACCGATCCGGATTCGGCATGTGTGGTGGCAGGGCGCGTTGCAGAACCTGTGCGACAGCAATCACATACTCATCTCCCGGTTGGGGATACCGAAGGTTTGACGCAAGATAGCTCGCAACACCTCTATGGTTGGTGACTGTGTCATACAGAGCACTCAAATGTGGTTTGTTGGAAAGTAAATCAGGGCACCATTCAAGATAAGAACTCAGTGCCTCCGCCAATACCACATCGGCAAAGGTCATACTGTCAGCAGCGCAAAACCCTGATCCCTGTTGTGCAATTCGAGACTCGAATCGCGGACCAAACTTCAGGAAACAAGCCTCCATAGATCCGACAGCGGTAGCTGCATCCGGTTTAAAGGCGGCCTGAATGGCCACTTCAGCAAAGTCTGCGGCGACACCTGAAACAAGGTCACACCACATTGCGTCGGTAACGTTGTTTCCGTATAGATTGCCACGCCGAGCCAGGTAGCGGACCATCGCAGAAGACTGGCTCAGGCGATGGCCATCAATCTCCAGCAGCGGCATCTGATCGAAAGGCAGCTTTCCACTTTCTCGCAATGCAGCTAACTCCTGCGGGGTTCTAATTGCGTTATTTCTGAAATCAACATCTGTAGCGGCAAGCATCCATCGAGTCGTTTCAGCGCGTCCGCGGCCGTAGAAATAGGTCAGTGTGGCAGCAGTCATGTCATTCTCATCAGAGTTGTAATCCGGGTTGCCTGTCGCGGCGTAATTGCCGAACGGGAGATTTGTTTCGAATAGGGGTATAACATGGATACAGAAATTACAGGAAATTTCCATGTACAAACCATTTGATCTCACTGGACGCAAAGCGCTGGTTACCGGTGGTAACGGGGGCATTGGTCTGGGCATGGCCAGAGCATTGTTACAAGCGGGTGCCGATGTAGCGATTTGGGGCTCAAATCCGCAGAAAACCGCGGCGGCAGTAGATGAACTGCAGGTCGAGGGTGGCGTTGTTCATGGATTTGTCTGTGACGTTGGCAATGAACAGACGGTGCGGGAGTCGCTTGCTACCACAGTAAAAGCGCTGGGTGGGCTGGATGCCTGTTTCGCCAACGCCGGGGTGTCGTCCGCTCCGGTGCCGATTGCTGACATGTCAGTAGAAGAGTTTCGGCGAGTGCAACGCGTCAATGTCGACGGGGTTTTTTATACTTTTAGAGAGGCGGCCAAAGTCATGCAGCAGCAAGGCGCCGGTGGTTCATTGATTGCCACTGCCAGTACTGCTGCGGTAGAAGGTGCGGCGCGTAACAGTCACTATGGTGCATCTAAAGGGGCAGTTACATCCTATGTGCGTGCATTGGCAGTCGAGCTGGCCAGATACCAGATACGTGTCAATTCGATCTTACCTGGCTGGATCGAGACAGATATGACAGCGCGAGCAATGGCGGACGAGCGATTCTCTAGTAATGTGATGCCACGTATACCCGCACGGCGATGGGGTACCATAGAAGATTTTGGAGGCATTGCGGTGTATTTGATGAGTGATGCGTCGAGTTACACTACCGGTGAGCAATTTATCATTGATGGTGGCTACACAAAATTCTAGTCACGTGACTGCCTTTGCTTCACTTCTAAGGTTTCACTTGCAAGGTTTCACTCGCAAGCCGGTCACCTGTAATACGCTTCATTTGCACACTGTGTCCAATGAAATACCGTCAGCCACTGGCCACGTCTTGAACTCACAAGTGTGCCAATGGCTCATTGCGCATGCGTTGCGTTTTGTGTGTATCTGCTTGTATCGGAAACAGCAATTTGGAAACAGCTAGTCGATCAGGCTAGTCATCCTGCACGATCAGCTTATCCAGATTCTCGTAGTAGGAAATGCATTTTTCGCAAGAGCCATCTGCCTCAACCCACTCCGGCCTGTGTTCTCTGATCATGTTTATTACACTGGTTTCAATGTCTTTCACCAGATTGTGGGTAGGCTCGTCACACAAATTGCAGTTTTCCATTGGTGTCTCCGGATAATTATCACTGTTGCGTTGATTTTAATGCGCTCATTTCTGTGTGTTTCAATAGCTTAAATCGCGATCGTACGCAGATCGAACGGCAGTAAAAAGAAAGTCGACGAGACTCAATTGTAGTATACCAGAGCTATTTGTTGAAGCTCGGTACCTGTGCTGGAATGTGCAATCCGTGATCTGGTTTGAACTTGAAACGTTGAAATTCCGTGCACCCCGGCTTTTTTGGCATCTATTGAAGCGCGCCAGAGGTGGCTAAGTTGATCGATTTTTCCGCCTCAACAAAAACTCTATGCTCACGTCGACATCTGTCGGGTAATTTGAACGTAGTAGATCCGCAGAGTCATGGCGCTATCGGGGTTGCAGGGACTTGCCTATTCGTGACCATCGGATACCGTCAGGCCCTCTTGAAAACCAGACCTGTCGAGATAATCCAACAATATCGCCTAGTGGCACCATTCCAAACTCCCGCGAGTCGCTACTTTTGGAGCGGTTATCGCCTAGTACAAAGGCGTGTCCGGGTGTCACAGTGACCTCGTAATCCTCTACCTTCTCGTTGACATCCCATATGACCTGCCATGACTTGCCGTTGTAGGATTCGGTCACTTCGCCCTGGTTGGTCGTGGTTCTTTGCCCCAGTAATTCACCGTTGATAGAAACACCTTCAGCGGATATTTTTATATTGTCGCCCGGCAGGCCCAAAATGCGTTTTATATAGTAGTGGCTGCGATTATTCGGGTAGACGAAAACTGATACATCGCCGCGTGACACCGAGCTGCGGCACAACGGGCAGTTGTACCACATGTCGGCAAATATCATATCTCCGCGTTGTACTGTTGGAATCATACTGCCGCTGGGGGTATGAAATGCTCTCACCTGATTATCGCGTATCCAGAATATCGTGCTGGGTAAAATCAACATACTGCACACCAGGAATACCACTGTGTACATGGCACTGGTTTGCCAGGGTTTCAGTTGATAGTTTGCCAGCTTGCGTGCATTGCGCCATGCATCAATGATTCCGTAAACCCAAATCATAATCGGGATTATTACACCGGCAGCCAGTGCGAATACCGTCATCCACACTGGCAGGTATAACGCGATGATGACAGTCAATGGAAGAGCAATCAGGCAAAAAGTTATAAAGATCCAGAGAGATTTATTGACCTGACCGTTATAGAGCTGTCCGAACCCCGGCAATATCGCCGACATGACAGCGGCGAACAACGGGTTTCGAGGTGTGATTTTTTGATCGCTGTTACCCATCGTTGGCAAATCTGTTTCTGGCTGCTGTGTTATGTTTTTCACTATTTGTAGCTCCCGCCTCTAGCCGGCTGTTGTTGCTGCCCATATACCAAATACAAAGCTGATCACCTGAAAAATGCCTGCAAGGCCAGCGGTACCCAGTGTGAGCCATTGCCATAGTGGTGTGGTGGATGTTCGAGGTACGATCAGTTCGGCGGGTTCGACCGTGTTCTTACTTTGCGCTTGCGTCGATATTCGTGCCACCACCTGATCACTAAAGTTTTCCGGGGCGTTTACGGTGCTACTGCCAAGCAGTGCATCCAGTTTATGTTCCGCTGATAGTTGCTTTTTCATGACGATGAATTGCCTGAATCAGTTTTTGAATTCCAGATGTTTTGCAGTTTTTTTCTGGCCCGTGTCAAACGGGTTCTAAAAGCGCCGGCACTGCAACCCATCACCTGTGCTGCATCTCGTGTTGACAGTTCGTCTGCATAGTGCAACGCAATGGCGCTGCGTTCATCCGCATTGAGTGCATGCAGGGTGTGATTGAGTCGCTCAATGTCCTGCTGTAGTACGGTTTGATATTCCGGGTTTGATGCGGAGTCCGACGCGGTAATCGAAGCGGGCTCCTCACTTGATACTGCAGGTCGACGGCCTCTCTTTTCAATGTGGTTGAGAGCGATATTACGTGTGATCGTACAGAGCCATGTTGATACTTTTGCCTGATCTGGCTGATAGGAATGTCGGTGCTGCCAGACTCGCAGAAATGTGTCTTGTGCCAGATCTTCCGCTTCAGTCTGCGAAAACCCCATGCGACCTAAAAAGCTGAAAACCAGTGTTTAATGGTTCTTGACGAATCGCCCAAACACCTCGGGGTCGTCTGACTGCAGCTCCGTGATGTCCTTAGACAGATAGTTGGGGAAAATCGCTTTCATACCCGGTTATACCGGTGGCCGACAAAAATGTTACCGAAACAGGTCACCTACAATTACTGATGATTGCGTGTTATCACATTTATCTAAAAAAGAACATTCAATTTTATAACGCATAAGCTGATTTACCTGCCTCGGGTACCCGTCTTACGGCCAGTTTTTAAATGGTACACAAGCCCCTCATTATTCATGACTTCCAGTCTGTCAATCTACCGTCGCCAAACGCATCATGTGAATACAATATTGAATTTTATTCACTACACATTGCCGCAATCATGTTTCAACTTGAGCCGTTTTCCTCACTCCTTCTCACCATAAAAATATTCTCTTACTTTAGGAAAATGGCATATGCTAAAAAAACTGAACGACATAGCAATCGACAATAAATCGACTGCGAGTATCCTGCGTATTGGTCTTGGACTGGTATTCGTTATCGGCGGATACAACAAGCTATCTCAACTGTTCGACCCGGAGCGTATGGCAGGTATCGTTGGAAGCTATACTGGTGGCAAAGGTTATATCAACGAGTTCTTTATGGACTTTTTGTTTTCCAGTGGATCGTGGTTAACCCCATGGGGCTTCCTGACCACTCTTTCCACTTTCGAGTTGATAAGCGGAATAGCACTTATAGCAGGTCTTATGGTACGACCGCTGGCCCTTTTTTACGCCTTTTTGTTATGGACATTCGTGTTTTCTCTGCCAGTAGTAACGACGCCGGGTGTTGAAACCACAGTAAGTACCTATACCTCACCGGCGATGTTTGTGCAGATGAGAGATATCGCGCTCTCCGGCTTTATGTTTGTATTACTGTTGCTTGGCTCTGGAAGAATGAGTGCTGATAGCTTGTTGCTAAAAAATGGCGTAAATACGGAAAACGCCAACTGGAATAATCTGGGTCTGCTTTTAAGACTGTCTCTCGCAGCCCCGCTTGTTATCGGGGGTATGTTTGGCGGTTATGCCCAGATCGCAACATTTGCAACCTATCAGCCGCTGTTGTTCGTTCTGGGTGTATTGTTAGTCGTTGGAATTCGTACCCGTGAAGTGTCCGCTATTGTTGTGGCAGTGATGCTGTGGTTTGTATTTACCAAACTCAACTTTGAGAAATCACTCATTGCCAATCTTAACGGGTTTAAGCGCGAGTTTGCTTTTATTGCCGCAGCGGCTGTCATTGTTTTACGCGGCAGTGGTGACAGTTACACACCGAAAGACATCCTGAACAGAACTAAATATGCGTTTGGCAAACTTCCGCAGACAGTAGCGCAGTAACTGCTGGCAGTGGCACGGGACGCAATGCTCGACTATTCTGTTTGTACAGGCTCTTGCTTGTATAGGTCCTTACTTGTATAGGCTCTTACTGGTACAGGCACTTCCGCTCTCGGGAGTGCCTGTTGAATTAGTACAAGTTTCAACGCCTGTCAGGAGTCATGGATAAATCGAGGGAACCTGTCTTTGGAATCGAGTACTAACAGACAAGTCAATCAGTCATTGCCTGCTACCGTGATCACGCAAAAATCATTTTTATTGCCCCGTCTGTTTCAGCTAGCCTTTGTTTTGCTGTCGGCTGTAGCATTGCTACAGCCCGTTTTGGCGCTGGACGAGTTGGCAACTATCGACCCGCTGGCTCCTATGGACGGACCGGGGGAGCGCAACATCGGCTGGCAATGGCACTATGTGGATAGCGATGGTAAGCCCGGATACATGGAAAAAGTCGCCGGCGATGAGACAACCGCCAGCTATGAACGCACAGATGGTTGCAAATGGACACGGCCCGTAAAAGGCTTTGCGCCGGCGAGCACATGGTCGGACTGCCCGAGTACCGGCAAAGCCGATGTCAGTTTTTCCAAGGGCGTAATCTGGCCTCTAACCGTGGGTGCAAATTTTACCTGGAGCATCAGAGGGACCAGCAATCTGTTCAGCAGGGCATGGAAATCCAAACGTACTTGTGAGGTCCTGCCAAGCCTTCGAATCCGCACAGTCACCGGTGAGCACGATGTTCACAAGTTAACCTGCAAGGAGCGGTGGGGTACAAGAACCTGGTGGTTGTCACCAGAGGTTGGTACCGCCATAGCCTATCGGCAAACAACCAAGCGTGGCGTCATATTGCAGGAAATGACACACATCATTCCGTAGCCCGCTCTTATTGTATGGAAGTAATAATAACCAGCCCACTGTCGCCACGCGTCGGGCTGGTAAAATTTTGCCGTCGAACAGTAAGTGAGCTGGCAGCAAACAGGTCACCAAGCTCTGCCTGAGTGGCGTCCGAAAAACTGAACGATCCGTCGTCGGCCAGTGAGCAAGTCACGGTCACATCTGCATCCGAGGCGCTCAGTAATAAGCGAGAATCAGAACCGTCTGATGCGGCATTCCATCTTAGTCTCGTATCGCTGCGAAGCGGCTCGCCAGACTCCGGTGTACGGATCTCGAGGTCCTGTAAATCCGGAATCTCAACCGACGAGAATGACGGGAATGTATCACCCGGTATATCCAGCGTCAGACCGGCAGGTGGCCGCGGTAGTGGACTGGTCGTCGTGTAAGTAATGTTGTCAATGGAAATTTCCTGCGCCAGATCTGCGAAGGTGCCGGCACTTGAACTGAATGTCAGGTTTTCACCAGCGCTGATTGATTGTGCCGGCAGTGCAGCACTGCATAGCAGTGGGGTTACATCGCTGTTGATGCTCGGGCCGCTATTAGAGACCACGCAGCTATCAGATTCAGGCAGAAACTCTTCATCGATGCTCTCCGCTCTGGTGGGTGAGGCCAGTTCGCAGAATACCGCATCCAAACGGGTTTGCTGTGTGTTGGTATCGTGATCGACACGGATGACACCGTAGTCGGACAGTTCAACGGTGTCCTCGGTGATTGGCGTGGGGCTGTCATCAGATCCGCAGCCACTCAGGATGGTGGTCGCGAGTGCAATCGGTAACAGTGATGATTTCATGCTGGGTATCTTCGTTAAAGTCCGGGTAGTTAGAGGGTAGCAGAGTGGCACAGCTGCGCAGAGCTGTATGTCGCCAGGGTGGCCATTGTCGGTGGCCATTGAGTGGTCGAGTTTGCTATTCTGACTCGAACAGCCGCTGAACCGGACTACTCCGACCATAGATCACCCCGATAAATTCCATTTAACGCTCGGGCGGCGCATGATGACCTGTCACACTCGATAGAAACGGCAATTCGATTGAAAGCGGGCATTTATCCTAGAATGAACACCGTAGTTAACCCCGCGTAAGATCCTCCAACAGATCAATACCCTGCTGTTTCCAAAAATGCAGCAAGTCAATAAACACCCAGTTTTCGGCGAGCTTGTCACCATCTCTTCTATAGATATCTATAACCCGAAACTCACCAGTGCGGTGGGTTGGTTCGAAGCCGGTAAATGAACCGCTCAATGTAGCGGTAAAATTTGGCCAGCCAAAAAAGCCGCCATAGTGCCCCTCTGCTGTGCGACAGATGTGTCGGGTTTTACTTCTGTCGGTAAATGCCGCTCGAAAAGGTGCCGAGTGTTGTTTCGCATAGCGTGGAATCGTATAGGTTGCCCCGACTCCCTCAGGCCCCCACCACAGCATGTCTTCATGCCAGGTAAGACGTAACTCCTCCTCAAGCGGCAACGCGCTTTGCCATTGACCAAGATCGGAGATCATGCGATTGATCACCGCAAGGGTCGCCTCGCCGACCGCTGTCTCCTGTTCTTCAAATAGCAAGCCTGTATGAGTTTGCGGCCCCGGTTGCACCAGATGCGCAGCGTTTTGATTCGGGAACGGTTGATAACCCGCCTGCACCATAAAGTGGGGGATATCAAAGTACATGGCTGTCTCTGCAATTTTGCCGTCAGCCACTCGATTGAACTCACAGTAACGCAGCATGGCGATTTTGCCGGTTGGCTGTATATCGAGCCAGGGTTGATCAAACAAGCCCGTTAAGTGCCCCATTGATACCACCCACACCGAATCAAAGTTATCTATCTCATTGCGACCGGCAAAAAATATGTCCTGACGTCTTTGCAGGCTGGTGAGGGACGTTTTGAGTGGCTGCCAGAACTGATTGCTGACATCTGACTGATTGAGTTCCCCGAACGGATGAAAGCCTCGCCACAGGTAGTCATCTACCGTGTACCTGGCCATCGCCGCTGCGGGGTCTGCGTCACTCGACAGCGCCGCATAGTAATCCAGCACGCATTGTTTTTCTGCTTGAAACGACATACACACCGTGTGCGATTTTGACAGTGACTACTGCCCGGGCGAGTTCAACTTAATACTGAGTGTGACTATGGCATGCTGTGAAAAATAAATGCAAGCGTTGAGTTTACCCTGGTGTTGCATAAAATTGCGGCCCAGAACCGCTGCGCTGCCTCTATAGCAGCATCTAAGACGCTGTACTCACTTTTTCTGAATCTCACTTAGAATGACTAGCTTGGATTATTCATGAGGATTCGGCGTCCAGAGGGAATCTGGCTAAACAGGTCGGCCAATCGTCTGAGAAACGTGGCCCGCCACGTGCCGAGGAGGATGGGCCGAGATGTGACGCCAGATTTCCTCTGGCGTCGAATAGACACACTGCTATTTTGAAAAAGGTGCCGAAAAAGTGGTTTGGAACTGTATACATAGCGTTTCGCTAATATTTACTTGTCGCCTTGTGAATAATCCAGGCTAGGCTCAATCCAGTAAAAATTCCGTGCAGCGCCTTATATACCGCTCTATAGGCTTCTGAACTCGAAATTTTATGCAACACCAGGGTTTAAATCAGCCCGTTCTCGAGCCGTGGCGGTCGATATCGGACGAATCGGTGCGCACAAGTCTGTGGTTTGGTCGCAATTAGAATACTCTGTAACGCAGCATTAACAAAAACGATGCTCTGTGCATTGCCATATTGCGCCGGCACTCGATGTTCGTCATTATCAGGTCAGCAGCGTATTTATTCCTATCGCGCTGACTAAGGAGACCATTGATGATTTCATTTAAGAACACACTGCTTGCCGGTTCACTGCTGCTCGCCTTTGCGGGAACAGCTCAGGCTGAGGCGGGTTGCGGAATTGAAAAAGGCACAGTGAGCATCCTCGGAAATGATTTTCCGGCACTGCACGCAGTGGTAGACGCGGCCGAGAAATGTGCTGGCGGCGATGTGGCATTCTCGAAGAACCACAATAAAGACTATAAGGAAGTGATGATTGCAGCGTTGACTGCAGATCCTGCAGAGTACAGCTCTGTTATCGTCAACAACGGTGTGCTGGTAACGTTGATGAACGACGGATTGGTTAAGCCGCTTGATGATCTGGTAGCCAAACATGGCGCTGGATTAAAGAAGAATCAGCTGATCACTGTTGACGGCAAGGTGATGGCTGTTGCCTTTATGGCCAACGCACAGCATTTGTTCTATCGCAAAGATATTCTTGATGCGGCAGGTGTGGATGTTCCCACAAGCTATGAAGAAGTACTTAGCGCCTCCAAAGCGATCAAAGACAAAGGCCTGGTTGACTATCCTTATGCCGGTACGTTTATGGCCGGATGGAATCTGGGCGAAGAATTCATCAATATGTATATGGGTACGGGTGGAAGTTTATTTAAACCCGGTTCCGCAGAACTCGACATTAACAACGAGCACGGTGTTGCAACACTGAACATGCTCAAGTCACTGACGGAATACATGAATCCGGATTACCTGACCTTTGACTCTAATGTTGTACAGGCTGAGTGGGAAGCCGGTAATGTAGCGCTTTCTAATCTTTGGGGGTCGCGTACTGCCGCGGTACTGGATGATGAAGGTTCTACTGATGAAGTGACTTCTTCAACCATGTTTACCGCGGCACCTGTGCTGGGCGAAGGCTCAACCCCTGCAACAACCCTCTGGTGGGACGGTTTTGCGATATCTACCAACACCAGTGATGAAGATGCTGAGGCGACGTTCATCGCTATGATGAATGGCATATCTTCGGACGTAGCTAATGATAACGCTGACGAAGCAGTGTGGCTGATCGATGGTTACACGCCCGGTGCCGCAGCAGTCGGCGTTGCGGAAACAGCTGCCGCCGGTGCAAAACCGTATCCGATGGTGCCATACATGGGCGCATTGCACGGTGCTGCCGGGGATGAACTTGCTGATTTTCTTCAGGGTAACGAAGACGCTGAAACAGCACTTGCAGATATTGAAGCTGCATACGTAGCTAAAGCCAAAGAAGCGGGATTCCTTAAGTAAAAACGTGACAGGGCAGGGGGTGTATCACTCCCTGCCTGACTCCGGTAGCACAAAAAATACTATGCCGCACAGGACGTTTTTCTGGTTCATTCTGCCATCTGCTTTAGCGATGCTGTTGTTTATTGCGGTGCCTATTGCATCGGTTGTGATTCAGTCGGTGCATATTGAACACCCCAAGGTGATGGAAGAGGTTGAGACCTGCGGGCCATTTAACTGTGCAACTGAAATGCGGGTTGATGCTGAAGCCACAGCTAAGCTGAAGGAAGCTGAGCCGCTCGGTAAATTTATAGGCTTTGAAACTTACTTAAACCGTAATCATCTGGCAATTGATTTGGTCAAACTACAGTGGCAGCAGCGAGACAGCTTTTTCTCCTTTATTCGCGGTTTGTATAATCTGCCGTTCTACAAAGCGCTCTCGTTTACTCTGGTGTACACCTTTGTTGTGACACCGCTGGTGATTGTGCTTGGTTTTATGATTGCACTTGCGGTTAATTCCATCCCGAAGATTCTGCGTGGCTCTGCAATATTTGTATCGTTGTTGCCAATGATAGTGACGCCACTGATCGGTTCGTTAGTATTGTTTTGGATGGTCGATGCAAACGGGGTTCTCGGCTCTGCAATTCAACGTGTCTTTAACGATCCTGATCTATCGCTCAAAGCATCGCCATCACTCACCTGGATCATGTTGCTCGTGTACGGGGTATGGCACTCGGCACCGTTTGCGTTTGTGGTTTTCTACGCAGGACTACAAACAGTACCGCAGGATACACTCGAGTCAGCCATGATAGATGGTGCCAGTCGCTGGGAGCAGATTCGGTATGTGATATTGCCTCATTTAGCGCCACTGGTGACTTTTGTCGGCCTGATACAGTTGATGGATAACTTCAGGGTGTTTGAGCCAATAGTCGGGTTCAATGCGTCTGCGAGCGCCACATCGTTATCCTGGATAATCTTTAACGACCTGTTTGGACAACAACAGTTGTTCGGCTCAGCAGCAGCCACCTCTTTGCTAACAATCCTTGGCGTCTGCATTTTACTTATGCCGGTGCTCATTCGAACCTGGCGTCAATACAGCAGAGTAGTGACTTGATGACATCACAGTCTACGACTCAATACGGTAAAACATCTCCGCTGATACGTCTGTTGTTGAGCGCATTTTTGATCGTCTGGATTGTTCTCGCAGCGTTTCCATTTCTTTGGACACTGTGGGGATCATTCAAAGTAGAGGCAGATTTCTTCTCCAAACTGGACTGGACGTTCGCACTAAGTGGAGAGCGCACAATCGCTGAAACCGGCAGTGCTTTTACCGGTGCGGGTTACTATGGCGCCTGGGTTCAGGAGGAGTTCTGGCGAGCAGCGCTTAACACCATGATCGTGACCACTTTTGTGGTGATCATCTCTCTGACGCTGGGTACGCTCGGGGGCTATGCGCTATCACGGTCAGGGTTTCGCTATACGTTCTGGATTCTAATCGCCGCCCTGGTGTTCAGGGCAATGCCTCACATCACCTTGGTGTCCGGGTATCTTCTGCCATTTTTTGAGTTGAATATCTGGGGTATTTTGCCTACCACCATTGTAGTTCTGGTGGCAATTAATCAGCCCTTTACGTTATGGATGCTGCATTCGTTCTTTTTGAACATACCGAAAGATCTTGATGAAAGTGCTCTGGTAGACGGTTGTACCCGTTTTCAGGCCTTCCGGCATGTCATCGTACCGGTCATGTGGCCAGGAGTAATTACTACCGGGTTATTTAGTTTTTTACTGGCATACAACGACTTTGCAATTACCACAATGTTGTTAAGTCAGGATAACCAGACAATGGTGCCGAAGATAGGTAGCTTTTTAGGCACCACACAGGTTCAGGGTAACGTTATGTTTGCAGTTGCGGCAGTGGTTTCTGCCACCGCGCCATTGTTCATACTGGTGTTATTCTTCCAGCGGCAAATTGTCAGTGGCCTCACCGCCGGTGCAGTAAAGGGATAAGTGATGGCTGAAATCAGACTAAAGAATATCAGTAAGAGATGGGGCAGTTTTGTTGGCGTTGACTCCCTGGATCTGGATATTGCCGATCGGGAATTTCTGGTTTTACTTGGCCCCTCGGGTTGTGGCAAAACCACCACCATGCGCATGGTTGCAGGTCTTGAAGCGGTGACCAGCGGAGAGATCTATATCGGTGAGCGGATGGTCAACAAGCTGGAGCCAAAAGACCGTGATGTGGCAATGGTCTTTCAAAGCTACGGCCTTTATCCGAATATGACGGTGTATGAAAACATACGTTTCCCGTTGAAGGTTCGAAAGGTAGATAAGCATACTCATCGTGAGCGTGTAATGCGCGCGGCGGAAATGGTGGAGCTCACAGATTTTTTACACCGAAAGCCTGCTGAGCTTTCCGGTGGACAAAGACAAAGGGTTGCACTGGCAAGGGCCATTGTCAGAGAGCCCACGGTATTTCTGATGGATGAACCTTTGTCGAACCTCGATGCTAAATTGCGGGTCTCAACCAGAGCGCAAATAAAATACCTGCAGCACTCTTTGGCTACCACCACTATATACGTAACGCATGATCAAATAGAAGCCATGACGCTGGCCGATAAAGTGGTGGTTATGAATAACGGTATCGTTCAGCAGGTAGATACACCAACGGCAATCTATGAAAATCCGATCAATACATTTGTTGCAGGTTTTATCGGATCGCCTGCCATGAACCTTATCAATGGTGATTTGCATCAGGGCGTATTCAGAAGCCAGGATATCACCATTAACGGATTACCGACCGATTTCAGCGGAGATGTGACACTGGGTTTTCGTGCAGAAGATGCTGCTATTGTGAGTGAGCATGGTAATGCTGTTGCACCAGCCTACTCTGTTGAACTGCTTGGCGAGGCAACCATGGTCACCATGCGTATAGGCGGTGCACTGGTGTCGGTCAAAACTGCAAAAGATTTTCGTGTAGATATAGGAGAGGTGGTGCATGCCCGAATTCCACCGGGAATCTGCCACTTATATGATTACAACAGCGGACAACGTTTTTAACGGCGCGTTTGTCGATCTTTAGATTTACAGCCTGGTTAGATTGCTGCATGTTATCGCTGTGTGTTAAAGAAGCAAAGGAAACCAGTAATGAATAGCAACGATTCTTCTCCAGAAGAGCACGCCCGTCAGTCTGCAGAAACACTGGCAGCAGTGAAAGCCATGGAGGCAGGACTCGCAGCTGGCGAGAATAATATGGCGCGCTACTTCACCGAGGACTTCGTCTGGCGCGGTAACTACGGTTGCGGATTGAAAAATTCACTGCAGGAATTTCGTGCCAACTGGCAATTACCACTGCGAGCTGCATTCACCGAGCGCGAATACATCACCGAGAAGTTTCTGGCCGATGGCGAGTGGGCTTCCTGCTTTGGCCATATTGAAGCCACACACTCCGGCGAGTTTATGGGCATTCCTGCAACTGGTAAGCGAGTCACCATTCCCTATATGGATTTCTGGCACATAAAAGACGGCCGTATTCACGATAACCCGGTGTCGGTCGACTTTGCATCTGTGCTAGCGCAGCTGGGGGTTGATGTGTTTAATGGACAGGGCTGGGAGAAGTATGACCGTGGCGACGAAGTACCACCTGTACCGTCGAATACCTGATCAGGAACAATTTCATGCAAGGCTTCGACTCGAAATTTAAAGACTTCCCTGATTATATTCTTGGTATTACCCATGAGATCTGGGAGCAGCGTGGTGTAGATACACTCAATCATTACTACGCACCCGAAATCATCGTACGCTCACCAACATCTGTCGTGGTTGGCAATCAGACTGTTATAGATGCAACAAACGCAACACTTGAGGAATTCCCCGACCGACAACTGCTGGGCGAGGACGTGATCTGGTGTGGCACACCTGAAGACGGATTATTAAGCTCGCACCGAATACTCAGTACCGCAACACACAGCAACGATGGTGTTTATGGCAAAGCCACCGGCACTCAACTCAAGTATCGGGTTATTGCAGACTGCCATGCAAAGAACAACACCATTGATGATGAATGGCTGATTCGTGATCAGGCGGCGATTGTCCGGCAACTTGGTATTGATCCCAAAGACTATACCCGTACCCAAATCGAAACCGAGGGAGCTAGTCCTGTAATGCCTTTTCCTGCCAATGATGTTAGCGGGCCGTATCAGGGCAAGGGCAATGATAATCGATGGGGTCAACAGCTTGCGGATATTCTTAAACGAATTAGCTCTGGTGATCATCAGGTCTTCTCGTCCGACTACGATCGAGCGGCACATCTGGAGTACCCCGGTTTTCGTACCCAGCACGGCGCTGAAGCCGCGCATGCTTTCTGGGCTAGTATCACCGGATCGCTCAGTCCGCTTAAGTTTGAAGTTCACCATCAGATTGGTCGTGAGGATCCGACACTACCGGCACGTGCTGCAGTGCGTTGGAGTATAAGCGGTACTCACAGTGAGGCAGGTGTATTCGGTAAACCCACCGGTGCCGAGATTTATATTATGGGTATTACCCATGCAGAATTCGGCAGCCTCGGCGCATCTCCGGTGACACTGCGACGTGAGTACACACTATTCGATGAGACGGCAATCTGGAAACAGATTCTGCTGCATACCGGTTGAGGCAGATATACTCATGAGTCAGGTTCAAATAGTTCGCTACGGTGAGTTGATCCCGTGTAAAACCGCATTTATCGATGCCCACACACCTGGCTCGGACCAAAAAGAAAACTTTACCATCATTGGTGGTGGTGTTAGTGAAAGCCCTGATCAACATGTACATATAAAGCAAACACCCGGTTTTAATATTGGTGCTGCAGGTCAACCGCCAAAGTGCAGAAATTCAATGCACTCACACAGAACTGCCGAGGTATTTTTTGTACTCAAAGGTAAGTGGCGTTTTTTCTGGGGCCTACATGGTACTGCTGGAGAAGTTACACTTGAAGAAGGTGATATTTTTAATATCCCCACTGGTATTTTTAGAGGCTTTGAAAATATTGGTACCGACTACGGTATGGTTATGGCGATACTCGGTGGGGATGATGCAGGCGGTGGTGTTATCTGGGCACCTCATGTTATCGAAGATGCTGCGGACCACGGTTTGGTGCTCGCAGAAACCGGTAAGTTGATCGATACCAAAAAGAACGAACAACTCCCGGATGGCGTAAAACCCATGCCAATGCTCAGCAGTGAAGAACTGAAAAAGTTTCCGGAGCCCACTACCACTGAAGTCGTCAGTAAGTATGTTGCACGCTACTGGGATTTAATGGCATTGTCAGACAGACAGCCTGCGCATGTTATTGGTGAGGGCGCGATCATTCAGGATCAGCCCGGTTTTGATTGCCACTTCTTATCAGCCAGCTCCCAAAGCACAGGCCCTTATCAATTCGACGGACAAGAAGTGTTTATGGTCATGCGCGGACACTGGACCTTTAACTTTGATGGACACTCCGAACAAATACTTGCTCCCGGTGACACTGTGTGGATTCCACCAAACCTGTCCCGCAGTTTTTCACCGGCGATGGCGGGTGAGGCAAGTCTGTATCGCGTACGATCGAACGATGCACCCGCCGGATTAACTCAGGGATTTACAGGAGGTCATTCATGACCACTATAAAAACAACCCACGTTGGCTCCCTGCCACGTAGTCAGGAAGTTGTAGACTTTATCTTTGCCCGTGAACAGGAAAAACAATACGACCAGGCGGCATTCGATGCCTGTATGAAATCTGCAGTCTCCGAGACCGTGCGCAGGCAAAAAGACGCAGGGGTCGACATAGTCTCCGATGGTGAAACATCAAAGATCAGTTATGCTACTTATGTTAAAGATCGCTATACAGGCTTTGGTGGTGATTCACCACGCAACGCCCCTGCAGACCTTAAAATGTTCCCGACGTTTCTGCAGCGTCTGGCCGACGGTGGGGGCACTCCGCAATACGCAAGACCTATGTGCGTGGGTGAAGTAAAATCTAAAGGGCAGGAAGAGCTACTCAAGGACATCACCAATTTAAAATCCGCCATGCAGGAGCACAAGGTAGAGCGTGGCTTTATGAATGCCGCAAGCCCCGGTGTGATTTCCCTGTTTTTACAAAACGACTTCTATTCAACGCGTGAGGAGTATCTCACCGCTCTAGCCGATGCGATGAAAGAAGAATACGAGACCATTGTTAAGTCCGGCCTCGACCTGCAACTGGACTGCCCCGATCTTGCGCTCTCACGTCACATGCTGTTTAGCGACTTGTCAGACGATGAGTTCCTGAAGATCGCCAACTCGCATGTAGAAGCGTTAAATTATGCGCTGAGCGATGTACCGGCAGAGAAAGTCAGAATACATATCTGTTGGGGTAACTACGAAGGGCCGCACTGCTGCGACATTGATATGGACAAGGTATTTTCGACTCTGATGTCAGCCGACGCGCAGTATCTGTTATTTGAAACCTCCAACCCTCGACATGCACACGAGTGGGAAGTGTTTCAGCAGCGTCGCTCGGAGATTCCCGATAACAAGGTTTTAATCCCCGGTGTGGTTGATACCACCACCAACTTTATTGAACACCCGAAGCTTGTCGCACAGAGAGTTCAGCGGTTTATCGATATCATCGGGGCAGACAGAGTGATTGCAGGTTCTGACTGTGGCTTTGGCACTTTTGCAGGCTTTGGTGCGGTCGATCCTGATATCGCCTATGCCAAGCTCAAGGCGATGTCTGATGGCGTGACAATGTTGTCGTAAGATTTTCCACTAATCCAGCAGCTACGAACCCAACCAATTCGAACCCGATCCACACGAACCAGACCAATACGAAACCAATACCTGCGAACCCAACAATAGAAAGAACATAATATGACACAATCCAGCACACAGACGGGTAAAGTCATCATCACCTGTGCCGTGACCGGTGCAATCCATACGCCGTCCATGTCGCCTTATCTGCCGGTGACAGCAACCGAGATAGCTCACGAGGCCATTGCGGCTGCAGAAGCCGGTGCTGCAATTTTGCACCTGCATGCGCGCAACCCCGACACGGGGCAGCCGGATCAAACGCCCGAAGGATTCAAGGCGTTTCTTCCGCGTATAAAACAAAGCACCGACGCAGTGGTCAATATCACCACCGGTGGCAGTCCGTATATGAGCGTTCAGGAACGTGTTCTGCCTGCCTCAACCTTTCAGCCGGAAGTCGCGTCGCTTAACATGGGGTCGATGAACTTCGGGTTGTACCCGATGTTAAACCGATACAAGGAATTTAAGTTCGATTGGGAGCAGGCCCATCTGGAAGGGTCGCGGGATCTGGTTTTTCGTAATTCGTTTCAGGATATCGAGTATGTACTGGAAACCTGTTATGGCAATGGAACCCGCTTTGAGTTTGAATGCTACGACATCTCCCATCTCTATAATCTTGCGCACTTTGCAGATCGCGGCCTGGTAAAGGCGCCGTTTTTTGTGCAGTCAGTATTCGGCTTACTGGGTGGAATCGGACCGCACCCGGAAGATGTGCTGCACATGAAGCGTACGGCTGATCGACTGTTTGGTTCAGACTATCGCTGGTCGGTACTGGGTGCCGGTGCAAACCAGTTGCGTATCGCCACACAGGCCGCCGCCCTGGGTGGCAACGTTAGAGTCGGCCTCGAAGACAGCCTCTGGGCCGGACGCGGAGAACTCGCCACATCCAATGCTGTTCAGGTGCAGAAAATTCGCCAGGTGATAGAAGGCCTCGGCCTGTCGGTTGCTACACCGGACGAAGCAAGGGAAATACTGTCGCTGAAGGGTGGTGATATGGTGGCCTTTTAATCTGTTGCCTGAAAACCC
Source organism: uncultured Granulosicoccaceae bacterium (assembly GCA_964393885.1). GTDB lineage: Bacteria > Pseudomonadota > Gammaproteobacteria > Granulosicoccales > Granulosicoccaceae. The sequence continues at coordinate 18,546 of CAYMVV010000042.1, forward strand.
GGTTATTCATTCTTCAAACCAGCACCCTGAGCGCCCTGAGCGGAAAATCAAGAGAATAACAATGGCGAAAATTTCGACTATAGGCTGTGGTCTCATTGGTCAGAGTTGGGCCACTGTATTTGCGCAGTACGGATACGAGGTGGCGATGTATGACGCGTCACCAGATGTGAGCGAACAAGCGCTCCGGTCAATCGAAACACGCATTGCCGATCTCGTTGAGTTTGATCTCATCGACGCCTCGCAAGCGGCACAGGTGTTTAATCGAATCAGTTTTGCCAACACCCTCGAAAGTGCAGTGGACGGCGCTGTCTATGTGCAGGAAAGCGGTCCTGAACAGGTCGATTTAAAACGCGATCTGACAGACTCACTGGATAAGCTGGTTACAGCAGGGGTACCCATTGGCAGTTCTACATCGGGGATTAAAGCGTCAAGCTACAGTGCAAATATCAGCGGACGAGACCGTTGTCTTGTCGTGCATCCGATTAATCCGCCACATCTCATTCCGGCGGTCGAAATCGTGCCCTCCGAATGGACCGACCCGGGCATAGTATCGACAGTCAAAGAACTCCTGATCAAATGCGGCAGGGAAACCATTGTTCTTAACCGGGAAGTCGAAGGTTTTGTAGTCAATCGCTTGCAGGGTGCATTGCTCGCAGAGGCTTTCAAGCTCGTGACAGAAGGTATTGTGTCAGGTACCGATCTGGACAAAGCGATTTCACACGGGCTGGGAATGCGGTGGTCGTTTATGGGGCCAATGCAGACTATCCATCTGAACGCGCCAAAAGGAATGGCGCAGTATGTGGAGCGATACGGAGGCATGTATGACGGCTTTGGGCTTGGTCCATACGATAGTAGTGACTGGGAAAAAACTGTCGAAGAAAAGCTGCTGGGCGAGTTCGAGCAAACTATCCCTGTAACAGAGATTCCACAGGCACAAGCCAAAAGAGACAGAAAACTGATGGCGCTTCTACGGCACAAAAAGAGCAACCCTCAGTGAATTCGAGGTAACTATGATTAAGGGTATTGAGCGACGGGTATAGAGCGCTTCTGTCGTTAGGCTGCGGATCTCATACAGACAAAATGAATGCTCTGCTAATTTAGCGGTTGATTTACTGTCCTGCCTGATACCACCCGCCAGTCTCGGATAATCCTTCTGCCAAATCACAACACATCATAAACGCATTCCTCGCGGGAGTAAGATTGGCAGTGTTGGTACCGGCTATATCAAACGCGGTACCGTGTGCCGGTGTGGTAACCGGAACCGGCAAACCGGCCAGTAACGAAACACCTTCATCAAAGCCGAGTAATTTGATAGCTATCTGACCCTGGTCATGATACATGGTGACCACCACATCATATTCACCGTCTCTGACTTTCAGCCAGAGTGTGTCAGACGGAAACGGTCCGGATACTTTCATTTGTCTTTCCTGCATGATTTTTACGGCAGGCTGGATAATGTCGAGTTCTTCGCGCCCCATCAGTCCGTTGTCACCGGCGTGCGGGTTATAGGCTGCAACGACAATTCTGGGTCGCTCATAGCCCGCCATCTTTAGTGTGCTGTTAGCGAGTTCAATGGACTGACAGATTCGTTCTGTTGTCAGCAGGGAAGGAACATCTTTCATAGCGACATGGGATGTGACCCGACCATTCCACATACCATGAGCGATGTTAAATTCGCTGGCAGCGGTATCGATGCCGAAAAAGTCTCTGGCGAAACCGATCTCATCCATAAATTTGTTGCCACCCAGATGCATGCTCTCTTTGTTGAACGGCATAAAGCAAATACCATCGATGGCTTGTTGCTGTGACAGCTCAAATGCGAGTCTAAGTCCGTTCAGCGATGACTTACCTCCGGCAGCACTGACCCGGGCTATTGGAACCTCCTCAATGCCTTCGATCTCTAAATCAATATGCTGTGCGGCCTCGCTTGAAAAGTTGGTGTTGAATTCACTGACGTGAGTTCGTGGAATACTTTTGTCGACAATAGACTCACCACGTTCGAATACCGAAGGTGCGCCGATGACTGCGATATTGGCGCGCTCCCGAACTTCCTCATCCAGTAAAAGCTTTACCAGCAACTCAGAGCCAATGCCGGCCGGGTCTCCCTGTACTATTGCAATGACGGGTTTAGAGTTTTTCATCTGTAACTTCTGTTTGATGGTCGTTAAAAACGCTTTTTATGTTGTCGTAGCCGGTGGCCAGATGTTTCTGCAGAGCAGCGGAGCAGGCGTCTGCATTACGCGCTTCAAGCGCTGTTACTATATCGGCGTGCTGGTTTAGGGTACCGGCCCGATTTACCTGCAATCGTGATGAGATAAATCGTGCTCGCCACAAACGGCCATTGTAGTTGCGGTGGGTGGATTGAAGCGCTGTGTTGCCTGACGCGGTGACTATGGCCTCGTGGAATGTCATATCGAGTTGAAAAAATTCCAGTGAATCGGTACCACGATTGGCCCTGGATGACTCACGCATTGAGGTTTCCATTTGCCTGATATCTGCGATCTCCTCATCGGTGGCATAGGTACACGCCAGTGCACCGGCAAGCCCTTCAAGTGCGCCTTGTACCTGCAACAAACTTTCTATCTCGTCCAGAGACGGGTTGGCGACTCTTGGCGGCTTGTTGGGTTCAATCTCGATGAGTCCCTCAGCGGCGAGTATGCGCAGGGATTCACGCAACGGGGTGCGGCTGATACCGAGCGCCTCGGCGGTTTCTCTCTCGGGGATGGCAGCACCGGGATTAAGTTTTTCCAGTAGCACCAGATCGCGCAGTTCGTCGGCGACACGCTCGGCAAGGCTTTTGCGATCCAGCGGTTTAAACTCGCGAGCCAGTGCAGGTGTTGTGATCTCTGCTTTCATTATCTGCTATGCATGTGTTTTGTTTAAGTGCTAATACTTTATCGCGGGTACTCTATCGCGGGTACTCTATCGCGGGTGAACGGTATCTATTGAGTGATTTTGAAGTTATCAAAGTGCTCTGTAGCCAGCTCGATACCGAGACCGGGCAGGTTATCATCAAGTTGCAGGTAACCGTCGTCCGCTTCCGGATCGCCCTTGAATATGTAGTAGAAAAGTTCGTTGCCTATCTCGACGTCATAGACCGGGAACCATTCACTCATCGGGCAGTTAAAATTAGCCATAGTCAGGTGGTAGTTATGCATTTGTCCGGCGTGTGGAATCACCGGTACCTGAAAGGCTTCCGCCAGCGCATTGATTTTTTGTGCCGCTGTAATACCGCCAACCCGATTGGTGTCATATTGAATGACGCTGACGGCTTTGGCATCAAGCAACTGTTTAATACCCAGCAGTGAAAATTCGTGTTCACCACCTGAGATGGGAATTGGCCCGGCATTCAGTTCTGCATACCCTGCAATGTCATCTGCGATGACCGGTTCTTCCAGCCAGCGTGGCTCGTATTTGACAAGTTTTGGAATGATCCGTTTGGCGTAGTCGAGGTTCCAGCCCATATAGGCTTCGAGCATTAGATCACTGTCATAGCCGACGACTTCCCGTACAGCTTCAACGCGCTTTATATTCTCTTTGACACCGCGTGTGCCATCTTTGGGGCCAAAGCCAAAGCGGGATTTAAACATGCTGAAGCCCTTGTCGAGCCATTGCTGTGCTTCGCTTTGCATTTTGTCCGTGTCATCTGCATAGAGCTTGGAGTAGTAACACGGGATAGCGTCTTTTGTGCGACCGCCAAGCAGTTTGAAAACGGGCTTGCCAGATAGCTTGCCAAGCAGGTCCCACAAGGCAATATCAACAGCTGATATGGCGGTCATGCCCACGCCCTTGCGGCCCCAGGCATGGGTGATGCGATACATTTTTTCCCACAGATAGGCGATGTCGTGCGGGTCGTGCCCTGTTACAAGCGGAGCAAGGTAGGTGTCTATGGCTTCTTTAATTAAAGGCGGGCAGAGTGCAGCATTACCCAAACCAACGGTACCGTCATCTGCTTCTACTTCGCAGACCAGCCACTGATGAAAACGGAAAGAGCCCATATTGTCACGACCGGCTGAACCCATTTCCGGCAGCGGGTCTGATGCATTGGTGCAGAAGTTTGCCTGCGGTGGCACCGTGGGGCCGGTCCATTCGTACAGCTTAGTGCGTACTGCTTTTATTTTAGTCATAGCGGTATAGTATTTTTTGTAAATCGCTTCCAGATTGATGAGCCGAAAAGCGCAAGCAAAGTCAGGATTAAAAACACCAGTGTTAACGGTCGTGTGGCCATCAGCCACCATTTTTCATCCAGCATTACCATGGACTGGCCAAAGCGCTGCTCCAGCATGCCACCAAGTATCAGCCCGATAGCAAGCGGCACAACAGAAAAGCCATAGCGACGCATAAAATAGCCAAGTATACCGGCGATCAGTGCAACCCATACGTCGAACATGGATTGTTCCAGTGCATAGGCGCCGACAACTGAAAACAAAAATACGCATGGCCAGAGTATTTGTGTTGGAACCAGAGTTATTCGTGCGAATACCTTGGCGCCATACAAGCCAATGATCAGAAACAGCAGGTTCACAAACATCATTGACCAGAATATTGCGTAGGCGAAGTTGGCCTGTTCGGTAAACATCGTCGGTCCGGGTCTTACGCCGTGTACTACCAGCCCGGCCAGAATCACAGCGGCCGTGGCACTGCCGGGAATACCGAGTGCCAGTGTTGGCACCATCGCGCCGCCGGTCGCTGCATTATTGGCCGCTTCGGAACCGGTGATGCCTTCTATTGCACCCTTGCCGAATTCCTCCGGTGTTTTGGACCAGCGTCTGGCTTCGTTGTAGCCGATCATCGAGGCAACTGTTGCACCTTCAGCCGGTAGTATACCGATGAAAGTGCCGATACCGGTTGAGCGCAGTATGGTCTTCCAGACCTTTGCATAGTCTGCTTTGCTCGGCAGCTTGACGGATTTCATCACGATTCTTTCGCGTACCGTGTCCAGTGCGTTTGACTGTATCAACAGTTCTGAAATACCAAATATACCGATCATCACCGGCACGAACCCGATACCGTCGTAGAGTTCGTGCGAACTGAACGTAAAGCGTTCTACTGTGGTGAGGTTGTCCACCCCGACAAGTGCCAGAAAAACACCAAGTCCACCGGATATCAGATTCTTGACCGGTGAACCATCGCCAATGGTGGCAAGCATCGATAAGCCGAATAAGGTCAGTGCGAAGTATTCCGGTGGAGAGAATTGATAGGCCGCTCGAGCCAGAAGCGGTGCGGCGATCATCAGGCAAATAATACTTATTACGCCACCAATGGTAGAGGAGACAACAGCAAGTCCCAGTGCACGGCCCGCTTCACCGCGCTGCGCCAGTGGATAACCGTCCAGACAGGTTGTTGCACTGGCCGAGGTGCCCGGTGTGTTGATCAATATAGCGGTTATGGCACCGGCAAATGTTGCAGAGCAATAGATTGCTGTCAGTACTGAAATGGCAGGTACCGCTTCCATCGTTAATGTAAAGGGCAACAGCAATGCGGCACCGGTAGTGGCGTTGAGACCGGGCAGTGCGCCAATGACGACGCCACCCAGCGTTGCAAACACCAGTAGCATCAGAAGGCCCGGGTCGGCAAGCGTTAGCAGACCCTGCAGTGAGGCTTCCATATCTGCTATCCGTACCACATATTCGTGAGTACGCCGCGTGGAAAGCGGATCTTGAACACCAGATCAAACAAAAAGAATATCGCCACCGGAACCACCAGACCGACAGTGGCCAGGAGTACCAGTCTGCGTTCTCCCCAGTACACACTAAGCGCTACTGCAAACAGGCCCAGTGCGATGAAAAGATCAATAGAACAGAGGCCGACAAAAAGTGCCATGAGAACAATGGTGCCGGGGGTCTTCTTACCCATCGGCTCGACCACAGTTACCGGGTCGCGCCAGATCATGTAGCCGGTTAAAAGAATAATAAACACACAGACAAGCTGCGGAAATTCAGACGGTTGAATGCCGCGTTTGAGTATCGGTGGCATTTTTTCGAATGACAGGCTGAGCCAGATAGCGGCAACACAGAAGGCGATGATAACCAGCGCTACCAGCCAGGATTCGGGATTACGTCGCTCAGAGTGTAAAGACATTGTGCAGCCAGTAGACCCTGGTGTTGCAAAAAATTCCGGCCCAGAACCGCTGCGCTGCTTCTATAGCAGCATCTAAGGCGCTTTACTCGTTTTTTCTGAATCTCACTTAGAATGACTAGGCTCAATCCAGTAAAAATTCCGTGCAGCGCCTTATATACCGCTCTATAAGCTTCTGAACTCGAAATTTTATGCAACACCAGGGTAGAGAGTGGCAACCCCGGCTCGGCAGGGTTGCCATTTTAGAGTAGGAGGAACTCTCTTACTGAAACCGTGTTACCGGTCTATTCAATAAAGCCCAGTTCTTTAAGCGCGGACTCCATCTCTTTTACTGTGGTTTCCACTTGTGCACCCCAGACATCGGAGCCCGCGACAGAAGTGGAGTCAAGGCCGACCGAGGTTAAAAAGCCCTGGTAGACGGTATGGTTCATTGAAGTCACCAAAGCGTCTTCGAGCTTTTTTGCAACTTCGGGTGGCGTGTCTGCATGTACTGCAAAGCCACGTACGGTTGAAAAGCTTACCGGTATACCGAGTTCCTTGGCTGTGGGCACATCAGCGATCTTTGCCATACGCTCATCGGCAAGTACCACGGTAGGGCAGATCTCACCGGCGTCAATCTGTGCCGTGGCTTCAGCAAGGTTTAGCACGCCTGCATCAACTGCACCTGCAACAAGCTGTGTTGCCAGTTCACCACCACCATCGAATGGCAGCATCTTGGGCGTTTGCATACCGCCTTTTTTGGCAAACATAAAAGCAGAGACATCATCAATGTTGCCCAGGTGTGTCACACCGTAGGTGATGGGGGCTTCTTTTTGCTTTGCGACGAAATCTTCAGCATCTGCGTAGGTGCCGCACTTGGTCATCAGGATTTGTGGATCATCGGTGCCGCGAGCGAGAGGACGCAACTCATCGATCGTCATGCCACCTTTGCCTTTTGCCATTACCGCAGCGTGCCCAACCGTGAATGTCAGTATGGTGTAGCCGTCGGGCTCGAGGGTTTTGTAGTGCTCCAGGGCTGCTGCACCGCCGCCGCCTTTTTTGTTGACAATGACCATGTCCTGTTGAAGCTCGCGTCTGGCGCGAAGCATCATCATGCGGGTAGTGACGTCTGTACCGCCACCGGCACCGGCATGGGTGACCACTTCAATTGTTTTGCTCGGAAAGTCTTCAGCCACCACAAACTGAGACGCTGCCAGCAGAGCTGAGGCCGAGACGCACGCCACCAGCACATTGCGAGATTTCGCGATGTTCATAATTCCTCCTCCATTTTTATTCAACAAATTCTTGTTGAGCTTTCATTTAGCCAGTTAATTGATATACCTGTCAAGGGTATTTGGTATACCAAGATGCTTTTGGTCAGAATAGGGGGAGTTGAATTGTCTACATACGAGACCGTCCAATATTGTTTTTTTGCTGTTATCGGTTCATGTTTGGGGCGTAAAGATCGCGCTATCTAGAGAATTGCCCCTAAAACTGCTGGTCGCAGCGTCAAATGATTCGAACGCGATCAAGTCATCAGTTTGGTAGATGAAATACAACGTACTGGGTGGAATAACATGTCACAACCATTAAGCGCGGGCATATACCCGATGCTGTACGCATTTTTTGATGGTCAGGGTCGACTGCGTATGGATGCGTTCAGAAAGCAGATAGATGCTGTGCTTGCAACTGATGCAACCGGGATAGCTATTTTGGGTCTCGGCACGGAAGTCTCCAGGCTATCAGCAGACGAGCGTATTCAGGTGCTTGATGTCGTCAGTCAGTATGTGGCGGGGCGCGTGCCGTTATTTGTAACTGTTTTTGGCAGCACACCCGAGGTGCAAATTGATTTTGCGCAGCGTGCGGCGGATGCAGGTGCCAGTGCGCTATTGTTACAGCCGCCGGTTACAGACACTGATCAGTATCATGATGAGTCAAGGCTGGTTCGATTTTTTTCAAAGGTTATTGGCTCGGTGCAGTGCCGCGTAGGTATTCAAAACGCACCGGAGTTTCTCGGGTTTGGCCTCAGTGATGATGCATTGATCGCTCTGGCAAAGCGCCACAACAATTTTGCGATTGCAAAACTCGAATGTTCGGCGGTTGCTCTACAGCTTGTAGCAGATGCATTAAAAGACAGTGTGATGGTATTTAACGGTCGCTGTGGTTTAGAGTTGCCGGATAACTTGAGAGCAGGTGCGCAAGGACTCATACCGGCGCTTGAAACAGTTGATAAGACCAGTGCCATCTATCGTACATTTGTAAACGGTGCACAGGATGACGCAGATAAACTCTACGCAGATCTGCTACCCACGTTGTCCTTCATTATGCAGGGCATACCGCACTATCTTACCTACGGTAAGTTAATCGCTTCAATGCGGTTGGGAATTGAGTTTGGTGGCAGCCGGCAACCGGCCTTGCTGCCAACGGACTTTGGAGTAAGGTGTGCGAGCCAGTTTGCGAACCATTTGGGCAAACTTGAATGCTGAAATCCGGCCGTGGCTTTTACTGCATGTGTGCTTGTAAGCCCTTGGCAAAGTTGTCTTATTTGCTGTGAATAAAGCCCGAGTGCTTGCGTGTATCGCCTTTCGTGTATCGTCTGGCGATACAAATGGAAAAACGGATTCCACGGCGACAATGCGAAAACTTCAACACCAAAGACAGCAGGATTTGTTAATCCACATCGTGTTTCAATAGAGTCTCAGTCGGGCAACACCAATTGAAGAGGGCATGATGACTGGCAAAGCAATTGACGCAACAGGCAGTTGTTTGTGTGGCGCTGTTAGGTACAGTGCAAAGCTCAAATCCGGTGCAGGTGCATGTCACTGCAGCATGTGCAGAAAATGGAGCGCCGGGCCGTTTATGTCTGCACACGCACAGGGCGAGGTCGAATTCCACGGTGCAGAGCAGATAGCAGAGTACCAGTCTTCTGAATGGGCAACTCGCGGTTTCTGCAAGAGCTGTGGCTCGAATCTTTACTATCATCTGAAGCCAAGGCCTGAGGTACCGGATGGCGAGTATATTCTCTCTGCCGGCACAGTTGACGATCAGAGCATTCTCAGGTTTGAACACGAAGTCTATGTTGACGGCGCCCCCGGTTGGTACCGGTTTGCTGATGATGAGTCGCGCCAGCGCATGACAGAGGCTCAGATACTGGAGATGTTTGCACCTGATGAGTCTCGGTAGCTGGCGCGTCGATGTTTTTGGGGGTAGTCATGCGCGCCTTTGTTCGAGAACAAAAGCAATAGGTAAGGTCGACTCAGTGTGAATGATGGAGCTACCAACTGGTCGAGATACCAAACACGAATCCGGACAGTGATTGAATATATTCACAACAACCCGGGTGAGTCGCTGACCAGTGACAGGCTGGCTGATGTCGCACACTTGTCACCCTATCATTGGCATCGGATCTACAAAGCTATCACAGGTGAGTCAGCGGCTGCTACTGTCAAGCGTTGTCGCATGCACAACGCTGCGGCGGCACTGTTGAGAACAGATTCTTCGTTGGTAAACATTGGTGCGTCGGTTGGATACCCGGAAATTCACTCCTTTACCCGTACGTTCAAACAGTTCTACGGTATATCACCCGGTAGGTTTCGAGATACGCAATCAGAGGTGTTACCTACTGAAGACCTGCAAGAAACTACTGCTGTAAAAAAGCAGACGGTGGACATAAAACACAAACCTGCAGTGCGGTTGCTTGGTGCCTGGCACCTGGGTGACTTTATGACCATTGGCGTTACATTTGAAAGTGTAGTAGCGCAATGTTCAGTGGCCGGAATCATGCCGCAAAACCCGCAAATGACAGGTTTGTATCTTGCTGACCCTGACTGTACAGATGAGCCGGAACTCAGAAGTTTCGCAGGGATAGTAATGTCACCGGAGGTAGAGGTTCCGCATGGGCTGGAGGTCTATGAATACCCGGCTGGAAAATTTGCTGTTCTTACTCATCAGGGACCATACGTACTGTTGGATCAGGGCTATGAATGGCTTTACTACAAGTGGTTGCCATCCGCAGATGCTTCGGTGCGAGATCAACCCTGTAGCGAGATCTACTTAAACTCACCGTTAGACACAGCCCAAACAGATCTGCTTACTGAAATCTGCCTGCCCATTGAGTAGTCAATTTCTCTGTCCGTCTGTCGGTAAGCTTCCAGCAGAAGGTCTCCCCACCGGGTTGCATGTGGACCACGGTTCTTCTTTTGTCGAATACTTGACCCGGGCAAAACTTTCGTGTGATTTTGCCGATACTTTCGGTAGACCGTTAGACGGTGATAAGCGTAAGCTCATTCCATAGTCACTGAAAATAAAAAACACAGATTGCTACATCATCCCTGATTTACAGAGGAACAATGTAGTGGAACAAAGGTGCTGAGTTCGATTTCTGCAGTGTTAGGCTTCCGCTTTTTTTTCACAATTGCTGTTTTAATCAGGCGTATCATACAAAATGCCAGGTGCGAAAAGGCTGTCCGGGAACCATGCTTGTAGGTGCGGCTTGTAACTTATGGCTCGTAACCCCGTTTAAACCGAGGTTATGAAATCTCGGGCTGGACATTTGATCAACAGAAACAAGTAGTTGCTCATCTTCTTCAAGATTGCTGAGAATAACCAGCCAACAGACCATACGTGCAGCGGTCTGACTGATCCCGGACTCGGTCAGCGTTTCTTTTTCTGATAGCAGAGCAGTGTGAGTAGATGGCCTTGAACGGGTTGTTTATCTACGGGGCCATTATTTACCCAACGTATTCGCTGTAGTGATTTTCATCGGCAGCATTATTCTGCCTTAGTTAATACCAATAAACACAGCAACAGGCAGCCAGGCAGTACAGGCGGTTGAGGGCAAAATCATATGAATTTAAAACGAAGAGATGTTCTAAAACTGGCAACAGCCGGTATCGCATTGCCGTGGCTTGCCGCCAGAAATCTGGTTCAGGCTGATACTGGCACTGAATCAAAACGCGTACTGATTTTTGTTGACCTTTATGGCCGTCATGGAGAGCGCACAGATTCACCAGTCACCACCGTACCCTGGATTACAGACGAAGGCAGCGACTATGATTTGACAGAAGAGCATCTTGGCTGGATTCTGAATCCGCTGGCTCGTCATCTTGATGATTTATCGGTTATATCGGGTGTTCCAATGCGAAGCAGAAATTGGCTGGGTGGCGGAGTGTCGCATGCTCAAGTCAATTCCTACACACTGACTGGCAGCCGGGTAACCGGTAATGTGCGTACTGCCGATACTGTTTGTGCACATCCTTCAATCCACAATTACATTGGCAATGAGTTAAATGCCAGGGCGTCAACCAAAAGCGTTTATAACAGCTTGTCTCTGGGCAGAAACCCTTATACTTATGATGACAACGGTTTAAGAGCCACCTCTATTGATACCCCTGAAGCTATCTACAGCACTTTATTTGGCGCAACCGATACGCAAAGTCTCAAAGCACAACAAATTGTCGCCGAACAGGTCCGCAACCAGATTGGATTAATAGCGCCTGAACTTGTGCAAGCTAATGCAGCGACTGTACTGGATGCCTACCATGCATCAATCGATACGATCGCCAGGGAGCTTGAGCTTCGTGGAGGCTTACAATGCGGTGACCTGACGCCGGAAAATGTGTCCAATAATGATGCAGGCGAAATCGGCGTTCCTCAAATGTTTAATGCTGTCTACGATCTGTTTTCCTGTGGTCTTACTTCATCCATAGCACTAGGGTACGATGCGGGTCGGCATCCCTGGATTGATGCTACGGACCGTATTGGCGAGGATGCAAATGCGTTACTTTCAAGTCGAACCCACCACAGTCTTTCTCACGCAAGCACCGACAACGCCGGAGCAGCTCAGGGTGTAGTAATGCAATACCAGATAGCTGAAATAGCACGTCTGGCTGATCGCCTCAAAATAACGCCTGAACTCGATGGTTCCGGTGCCATGATGATGGACAATACGGTCATTTTTTATCATCAGGCAATGGCCGCACCCACGCACAGGACTAATGTTCCGTACTATCATTTCATGCTATCGGGCAGCAATACCAATGTGGCACGAGGCCGACACCTGGAATGCAGTGAAAATTCGGACAATGAATTATGGACAACGCTTGCCCAGGCTGTAGGTGTGCCTGCAACCCGCTTTGGTGGTTATCAGGGGGATGAGTACAAAGGAGAGTCCCTCAATGGTGGGCCAATCAGTAAAATCCTTAATGAAACTTTAGGAGCATAGGCATGAAACGTTTTATGATATGCGTTGCTGCATTGTTCCTGATTTCTTGTGGTTCAGGCTCCACAACAATAAATGGTGGTGACACAAATAGTGGTGATACAGACACCACTGACGCAGGTGATCGCGACACTGGCGATAACGAACCAGACGACAGTGACACGGGTACCACCGAAACCGGTGACAGTGTGGCAGGTAGAGCGCTATTTGAATCTGCTGAGTTGAGTTGTGTAAATTGCCACGGCATTGATGCTCAATCACCAACCCCTATTGATCTACTTGCGGACACCATCAGCCGGGGCAGTGAAGAATATACCTTGCCTGCTTACATCGAAATGTTCATGCCGCAGTTTGATCCAACGCTATGTGATGCGGAATGTGCTACCAATATTGCAGCCTATCTTCGCACTCTGGCCGAAGAATTACCGGATCCGACATTAGCACCCAGTGAGTTATTCTCGGTAGTTACCCGACTAACCAATGATGAATACTATGCTGTGCTGAGTGATTTGGTCGAACTGGAAGATGATAAACCAGAACTTCTAAGAGAAAACGCACCTCTATCAGCAGAATTTGAGCAGGGAGGGCTGGTCAGTACTGCGGATAGCCAACAGCTAAGCCAGATTGCTTTCAGCACGTTCCTGGCCGCTGCTACCGAGGCCGCTAACTTGCGTCTGGTTGGTGGCGGTAGAAACCCGTTGGACCTTGACAGGTTCAATAACCGTATTTTGTGTAGCGATATCACTATGTCCCATCACGACTGTATCCGTGAAAGGGGCCTCGCCTATCTTGATCGAGGGTTTCGCGGGCAGGCAAATGAAGCCGATATCAACGCACTGGATGACCTGCTTGAAGCATTTGACAATGCCTCACTGGACGTTAGCGAGCTCGAACGACTGGTGCTGCGTTATCAATCCGTAGTTCAGTTTGTCGCGCTGTCACCGAAGTTTGCCACAATCTATGAAACCGGTATTGCAGATGAAGAGAGCAATGATGAACGCCCGCTAACTGAACAGGAAATTGCAAATCGCCTGGCTTTCTTTATTGCTGGAACCAGGCCTGATGCAGAGCTTGAAACAGCTGCTTCCAATGGGCTGTTGAGTGCTCCGGAAGAAAGAAGCAACCAGGCCCTGCGGCTCCTTGCGGACGAAGAAAGCTCTGCCATCGTTGAAAAAATAGTTGCCAGCTGGCTGGGTTTTGATCCTCTATTGACTGATGCTGCATCAATTACAGAGACAGAAACCTTTATCGAAGACTGGATCCAGCAAAGACGGCCTTTCTCTGATCTTTATACCTCAACCGTTGCGGTTAACAACGCTGCAGTTGATGGACAGGGCGCCAGCGTGAGTTTTGAGCCTTTCGGCGCCCTTGGTCTGCAAGGTGTTGTGCAATCGCATACCAACCCCCCGGTCCCCAGTTTTATAAATCGGGGTGAGTTTATTGTTGCAGATCTGCTGTGCGGAATACTGCCTAACGACATACCAGACACCGCACTTGAAGGAGACATCGTAGATCCCGTAGAAATATTTGAACAGCACACCAAGCAGCCTTGTGCTACCTGTCACCAGATCTTCGATAACTATGGTGCCGCTATGCAGCGCTTTGATGGGACAGATTCACTGTACAATCCCGGAGACGACTGGCTTGGGTCGTCGTTTGAGCTGTACCCGATCGGTGATGTGAGTGGAACGGTCAGTAATGTTGCAGATCTTGGCCAGATTATCGGCGCAAGCCGTCAGGCTCACACCTGTTTTGCTAACTTATGGTATCGACATGCAATGCGACGTAACTTACTGGAATCTGACACCAGTGAAGACAAGCTTGTGATCAATTCAATTGTTGATCAATGGATGGCAGGGGATAGCAGTGTTATGTCATTGATCGAAATTATTTCCAGTCACGAGACATTTGCCAGGCTATTTCGTTAGAACAGGCTTGTTACTTCACTTACCTGGAAACGTCGAAATTGACGTTTCGACGGGCGAATAGCCCAAGGCAGGAATAAAGAGTAAGGGAGGTTGTAAAAATAAGAGGGCGGGTCAATTACGATATTTGATTGTTGTCGTATGGCGCGCCTTCTTCTGGCTGCTGTGGACTAACCTCCGGGTTAGTCCAATTGCTTGTCACTTTGATTATCTGAAGTACAGAAGATGACTGCAGGAAGCAATCATCTAAAACAACGTCTCACTGTCAGACTTACCGGTTATTCACAGGTAACCCGCTTAACCTTACGCACACCTTCCATAGTTTGGGTACCGTACTGATCAGTGTTTAAAGCTACCCCCGAATGTTGTGTCAGTTTGTGCCACTGCTCGTCGTCCTGCGCCTTCCGGAGACACGCCAGCCGAAGGATAAATCCTCAATATGCCATTCTGATCTGACTGCATGCACAATACACGGCTTCAAAGGCAGGCGTTTGCTGTATTCCCGTCAAACCACACTCAAGCAAATATGCAGGTCGCCGTTAGGAAGGCGGTAAAAATGTCACAGAGATGTAACGGTGGGACCAAAAGAACTACAAGAGTATCTGCAGTGTATTGTCTCTAATGATGTGCAGTATGCAATTATGCTTTGGGGTAAACCAGGGATTGGTAAGTCCAGTATTGTACGGCAAGTGGCCAGCGGCCAGGACATGCAGTTTGTTGATGTTCGGTTGAGCCAACTTATGCCAAGCGATCTGCGCGGAGTGCCAGTGCCGGTGGATGGTGTGACGCGCTGGGCACCGCCGTCATTTTTGCCACAGGACGGTTGCGGCATCCTTTTTCTGGATGAGATCAATATGGCTCCGCCAGCGTTGCAGGGAGTGGCGCAGCAGTTGATTCTGGATCGTCAGGTTGGCGACTACCAACTACCCGATGGTTGGTTTACCTGGGCCGCCGGCAACAGCGCTGCTGATCGCGCGGCAGTCTATGAAATGCCCGCACCATTAACCAACCGCTTCTTACATCTTGAAGTAGATATCTCACTCGATGACTTCAAGCAGTACGCGTACAGTAATAAGCTCCATGAGGCAGTCATCGGCTTTTTATCTTACAAGCCTGATCTGCTGCACAATCCGGATACCAATAGCAGCGCATGGCCGTCGCCACGAACCTGGGAAATGGCTTCATCACTATTGTCTGCACAGTTGCCGATTGAGGCGGCAGTTGGGTCTGGTGTGGCGATGGAATTTAATGCCTATTACAGGCTTAAGGATCAGTTGCCCGATATCGAAACTATTGTCAAAGGCAAGTCTAAAATCAAATTCCCCTCGGAGCCTTCGATTGCCTACGCCACAGTTACTGCCCTGGTGGCCCATGCAAACACTGCTCGTCAGGCCGAGCACGGGTTTATCTGGACGGCAGAAAACGCAGCGCCGGAATGGGTACAGTTATTGGCGAGCGATCTGTTTCCGCAACTGCGTGAACGCGGTCTCTACAACGCATTTGCCAATGCCGTTGTAAAGAATAAAGCAGCACTTGAGTTTATCAACTCGTTTATAAAGCTCGTAGCGTAACGCGCTGTAGCGTTGAGCCGGGAAGTTAACGTGCAACAACAAAGTGCTGTAAACAATTTGTGGAGTAAGTTTGTTATAAGGCTCAGCAAGGCGAATCCTTTTTTTGCCTGTATTGCCATGTTCAGCAAGTTCGTTGTCGATGACGGTATCGAGGTGGCGCAAACCATCGGCAGGGAAGTGCGGGTTAATCCGGGGTTCATCCTCGACCTTAGCGATGATGAAGCGTACAGCTACTTGCTACATCAGGTAATGCATTTGGCACTGCAGCATGACAAGCGACGGCTGACGCGCGATGCAGAGGTATGGAACCTGGCAGCCGACATCGTCATTAACCATATCATCCGTCAATCAATCAGTTGGCCGGTTGCACCACGCACTGCCTGGGACGACCGGTTTACTAAACACAGCGTGGAGCAGGTATACAAAGAATTACTGCGCGAGGCTGAGGAAACGCTGCCTCAGACTCAGGCACCAGATAGTACGCGTGAGTCACCTCACGAACAGCCAGCAGACTCTGGACTGCAAGCGGTTGCGCAGCAACAGGCAAGCCGGGAAGCGCCATCGCAAGACACCAGCGTGGGCTCGTCTGACGACATCAGTTCAGATAGCACCAGCCAGTCCCTGGTAGACAATTCCTGTCTTCGGTTTTATAGCGCCCACAACGATCTCGAGACGGCTGCAGAAACTGGAACCGAGCGTGACTTAAAGGCAGAAGCGACCTATTGGGAAGGTGCGGTAGTGCAGGCAAATGTTGCCGCAGCAGCTAACAAGGACCAGGGTGTGCTGCCGGGGGCATTGAAGCGCGAGTTTGAGCGTCTGCAACTCAGCCGGGTTGACTGGCGCAAGGAGCTATGGAGGTTCGTCTCGCGGCGCCAGTCAGACTTCAGTGAGTTTGATCAGCGCCACATCCATCGTGGCCAATACCTGGAGGAACTCAGTGTCGACTCCCTTGCTATGGTGGTGGCAATCGACACCTCTGGTTCCATCACGCCAAAACAACTTGGCATATTCATGCGTGAGCTTGCGGAAATACAGCAGTTACATGCTGATGTCCAGATCAGGCTTTACTACTGCGACGCTGACGTTATCGGCCCTTACGACCTGAGCGCGCAACAGCGGGTTGCGCCAACGGGAGGGGGCGGTACATCGTTTATTCCTTTGTTTGACGCGGTTGCAGATCTTAGCCTGATCGAGCAGCCGGACTGCCTCGTGTACTTCACCGATGGGTATGGTGACTTTCCCGGCAAGGCACCTGCTTACCCCACGCTCTGGTTGTTGGTTGACGATGGTATACCGGTGTCGGATGTGCCCTGGGGTACGGCTGTCTGCATACCTGACTCTGGAGCAAATAGATCACCTAACACTTTCGGGTTCGGCGGCTGTGGCTGACAGCGGGCAATTTCATATAACGGTAAGCACCAGCCTCGCGGCTCATTTAGCTGGCCTACCTACAATCAGTGAATAAAAATGAAAGAAAAAAAACTGACCACTGCAGAGTACCGATGTAAGAAACTGCGTAGCGCGCAGGAAAGAACCTCCCTGTTTTGTCAGAAAATGCAGCAACTCACGGCCGAAGAGATTGTGCAGAGTATTCAGGCAGAGGAAGCAGGCGAGAGTTTTCTTCATGAAGTCTTCTTTTGGTGCAGACAAATCGACACTGCCACCCGGGCTACCGTATTGAACCATGCGAACTGTCCGAATGAGCCGTTGCTGTTTGCGCAAACGTACTTGCCGGACTGGGTAGGGCAAGACTGTGCAGCGCTCGCCGTGCGTAACCTGCAGTTTCTAGATAACGACGAGGACAGATGGGAGCGACACCTGACCCGATACCAGGAAACAGGCATTAAAGAACACGTGCTTCAGGCGAAGTATTTTAAGGCTGAGCGGGGTGATGATTTGCCTGCTCAGATTTTCCGGTCACTGCCTGATGAATTGATCAGCGCGGCGATCAGTAAAATGGGTAGCCAGCAATTGCCGGAGCTTTTTGACGGTGCAGAAAAACGCGTTGCCGCCGTATTTGTCAGCCACCAAAATGAAACGTGCAGGCTGTGTGCCGCACGACACTCAACCGATACAGACCACCTTAAACTGCTTGCTTGCGATGAGAGTCTGGCTGTTAAAAAAGCACTCGCCGCCAGAGCAAAGCTTCCTGCTGATATATATGCAAAATTACGCGCCAGCGGTATCGCAAGCGTCGTAAAGCTGGTTGAGGAATCCGTCGCAAGCCAACCGATAGATTCGTCGCTGTTACAAGATTTGCAGAAATCGGTTGATAAAAATTCGTCAGTCGGTGTCCTTGTCGAATTGGCAAATCATCCTCAGCCCATCGTGCGCTATGCCGCCGCTCTACACAGAAAAGCGACCCAAAAGGTGTTCGACGCGCTAATGAACGGATCGTCGGACTGGTCGCGCGCGCCAGTTGGTAGCAGGAGTCGTAATCCCGAACATATTCGCGTACTGGCAGACTCGGACGATCTGGATGTGCTCAGGCATGTCGCGGACAGTCGTATCATGGATGAGGACATCGCACTGTCAATACTTGAAAAAACCAATGACAACGAAGTACGAGTGGCACTTGCGGCGCGTCATCTTGACAGCGAGTCCGTCATCGCGGGAATAATCGAAACACGGTCTGCCGACACCTTTTGGGAGCTTTCACTAAAAGAGGCATTGAACCCTTCTACGCCGGGCAGGCGATTACGCGAGCTTTACAAACTGGCACCGGAACTGTGTGTTTCAAAGGCAATAGCACGTCATCCACGCTGCCCTAAACCACTGGCGGAGATCTTCGGCACTTACCTGCCAAAAGACCTTAAAAGCAACCCGAAATATCAACTGGCCTTTATTGAAAATCTGGACTTTCCGCATCGAGATCTATATTCGGATTCCGCATTGATCAAGCGTTTAAAAGACAATACCGCACAAGCGCATCTATCCAATTCGGCAGCCCGTTGGCTGGACTCCCCTGTGTTGCGTGCTTCAGTCGTGTGTGACAGTGTCCAGGCCTATTCACGTGACTATATAGCCGTCAACGGCAATCCAGCCACCTTGCGCAAGCTTGCTGAATTTGGCAGTGATAAAACCGGACGCTTCGTAGCCGAGATATTATTGTACAAATCACCAGCGGTGCGAAAACAGCTGGCAAAACGCGAAGATCTGCCAGCGTCGGTACTGGAGAGATTACGCAAGGATTCCGACGCAACAGTGCGAGCGGCTGCACGACGAAGTGGCAGCAAAAAGCCGACGGCACAGACTTCTAGCGGAGTATCGGTAGGTGGAAACAAGGCTCAGCGATTGCAGCTTGCCACCAGCACACGAGACAGTATCGTACTGGCACAACTAGGAGCAGACAAGCTAGCCCCTGTTCGAGCGGCTGCAGCGGGAAACAGTTATGCACCGGCTGATATGCTGACTGGGTTGCTTGCTGATACTTCCGCTCAAGTTGTGATTGCGGCATTAATGACCCTCCGTACGCAAACACTAACAGCTGATCAATCGCAAATTATCCAGCCGATGCTGGAAAAGATTATGTTCGATGAGTGCAATGCCAAAAACTCTCAATTGTTGGGTGCCGCTATCCGAATGGCTGATGCACCGATTGTTGAGCAGGCCTGGCGCACCGGAAAACTGTCAGGTGTAATCGGTAGCGTGGCGTTGAGGGTGGAAACGAGAGACGTTTTTGATGCTTTGCTTCACGAGGTACGTCGGTCCGGTCAGAAGCCGCACTGGCTGGCCAATCTGGCTCAGTTTAAAGGGCTTACCAAACAGGATGCCCAGTGGTTGCTATCGAATGTCGGGAATCCGGCCGATGTACATGTACAACTGCGCTGCGCCGAACTGTTTATTGATCTGGTTCAACAACACCGCTGCAATTGGTTAGAACAATCCAGTATCTGTCGGGCCGGTTTTTCACAATCTCAGCTGCAGACCCTGGTCCAGATGGACCCGAGTATTGCTATTGTACTCGGGGAGCAGTTGGCGTTACTTCCGGTCGAAACCCAACAGTGCACCCTGACTGCATTAAAGGTAACGGCGCTCTGCAAGATGCTGCATATCACAGTTTTTGAAGACCGCAGCCTTCAGGCGTTGCTGTTTGAGACCTGCCAGCAATTGGATTACAGCGCCGAATTCAACAACCCGTTGGCTGATTTCATGGAGTGTCAGCGTCCAACTGATGAGCAGATCGCATTCGCGGCAGAAAAAGGTAATGAGATCGTGCGATCGCGTATGGCGCGAAATCCTGCCATCACCGGCAAGATACTTATGGATCTGGCCCTGGACGCCAGCGCGCTGGTCAGGGAGTGTTTGTTCTACCGCGATGAACTCACCGACGACATCGCAGAGGGCGAAGCCTTTGTCGAGTACTGGGGTGGCAGCGACTTGCCGGGCGAGATATTAATCAAGCTCGCTTCAGATAAAGACAAACATATCAGGGAACGGGCTCGAAAATTACTCTCGATCCGAGGAGCTAACACAATGAATGTTCACTCCGAGGAGACTACTCCCATCACCAACCTGCTAAAGCGTCACGATGCACCGCTTAGTGCCGTCAAGGCAAATCGCAAGCTTATCGAGCTGGGGATACTCGAGGAAGTGTCATCGCCCTCCGCATCAAGCGAGGATCGCAAGTCGAAGCAATTTTCAAAGGCCGGCCGCAAGTATGGAGTAAACAAACAATCAGAATATGGCATTGTTCCCGAATACTACGTCGACCTGTTTCCTGAACTATTGAAGAAAATAGCCTAGTGCAGTACCGATGCCTTAGTCTGGCGGCACGGTTGACCTAAGAAATTGCGAATAAAAGAAATCAATCTGATCAACTAGCTGTATGAGCCAGCACTTTTTGTACACTTTCGCGCTCACGCATGCGATTACTGTGAGCGGTACAATGCTTGAAGCCTGTGAGATCAAAACCTTCACCTTCTCCGCGGTTATATATCCAGAAAAAGTAAGCGTCACAAACCGTGTAGTGATCAAAGAACCAGGTTCTGTCTGTTAACTCTGCTTCAACCAGTTCCAGCTGTTCCATATACATCGCCTTTGCTTTGGTTCGTATATCGTCATGTCCATCAGCATTAGTGCAGAATTTAGCTGGTTTGTAGTGGCGGGTAAGGTGTTGATGAATGCCAGCGCCAAACCACCCCATATACGAGAGGGCACGTTTTTGGTTCCAGCTATCCGACGGGATTAATCTGGCATCAGGATAAGTTTCGGCAATCCATGACTGTATCGCGACGTTTTCACTCAACCCCTTTCCATTGATGATCAGGAAAGGCACCTTTTTCTTCGGATTGATGGCGGCGTATTCCGGGCTCTCTTGTTGGCCCTTTTTCAGGCTAATGATCTTTACGTCGAACTCAGCGTTTGCCTCGAGGAGCGAAATATAGGTTGCCATCGAGCAGGCGCCGGGGGAATGATAAAGTGTTATATCCATGTATCCTCGGGAATCAGGTGGTTTTTGAATAGACAGGTTATCAAAATCTACGGCATCGTGGATGCACTTTGTGCCCCGCGGCAGGCATCGTACTTTATGTTCAGAATGTTTGTACTATTCCCGCAAGTTCAAACCCAAATAGAATAATTATGGTTGTGGCCAGAAGGGTTTCGCACGCGAGCCGCTAACGTGCCCCTGGTTCAGATGATTCAGTTTTGCCTGACCGCAACAGATTAATAGAGAAGCGCACATTGGACCGGTCTAAACGCAGATCTGATTATCGACACGGAAGTGCTGTGAGCTCACCCGGATTTCTCCAGCGGATATACGTAACAACTGTCGGATATGAATTTATATGAGTCGAGCTCGGGTCGACAACATCTACGGTTGAACTTGCAAACGCCTTCGCCACAGAATGAAGGAAGCGACTATAAATAGAAGCGGTAGCATTGGGTCGATTTTTCCTTTTCCGCTACCGATTGTGCAGCCACCGCTGCTCACCCGGGTGTTTGATGCTGTTTCGTCTCCGGTGGCGTCAGTTCTGTTGCTGCTGTTAGATTGGAGAAAATCGGGTATTCCATCGTCATTGGTATCAGCATTGCCTTCGATAAGATCGCTGATCAAATCACCATCGCTGTCGTCATCAAGATAATTTGCAATGCCATCGGCATCATGATCAGCGTTGGTTTCATCGAGGTCTAAAATGCCATCGGCGTCGCTGTCGATATCAAGGTAATTGGGAAGACCGTCTGAATCACGATCGAGCATTCCCTCTACCTCATCAGCTATACCGTCGTTGTCCCGATCGTTAACCGGTGTAGAAGACACGGTGGCACTATCGATAAAGTTCGGTAGCGAATTTCCATCTACGTCGGCGGCACCTTCAGAAGCATCGCTTGCCCCGTCGCCGTCACTATCGGTGTCGAAGCGATTCGGAATGCCGTCACCGTCAATGTCAGCATCGCCTTCGATGAAGTCCGGTATACCGTCATTGTCATCATCGGAATCCGCATAGTCGGGCAGCCCGTCATTGTCAGAGTCGATAAAACTAAGTGAATCGTTCAGGTCGGTACCATTGAAGAGCTCGATTGAATCCGGGACCAGATCGCCGTCTGTGTCGCGAGTCTGCTCCGCGTTCCCGGTAAACGATAAACTGCCGTCACCATCAGGGTCGAAGTAGGGCTCAATGGCATTGTTCTCATCGCCAATTTCGGCGTTGTAGTCGTTGTCATCAATCCAGGCGGGAACGCCATCCCGGTCACGGTCGTAGTAAGCGTGACTGTTTGATCCGAATGAATCTTCCGTGTCTGTCGATTCGGGACTTGCTGACCCTGCAGGTCTTTCGTTGTTTTCGGAGCCTTCGTCACGTTCAGGGCTCTCGTTGGCTTCAGGGTTTTCGTCGGTTTCAGGGCCAGGGGGACTGTCAGGGATGTCAGGGTTTTCGGAGCCATCAGGACTGTCAGGGCCGGCCGTTGCTTCATCGCCGCCGCTGTCCGTGTCTGTGTCTGTACTCTCGGGTGTAATTCGGGGCCCTGAGGCTTCACGGACGTTTACTGTCCACTCTACACTACGGGTTACTTTATTCTGCCTGATCTCGTTGGCTGGCATATACACAGCTCGGTCAAACAAATCCACCATAACGGTAAATGTGCCGACATCGTTAAACTGAATTTCACGACTGGTTGTGGCACTGTCTCCGGAAATGTGGCTTCGACCAAGGTAGCCGCTGCTGTACCAGTCTGCGGCAAAAAGATTGCCGTCAATATCTGTTGCATTATGTATAAAGGTTTGCGTGGTGCCCGGCTCTATTTCGATGGTTAGATTTTGCGGGAGTGCCGCAACTGCGGTTGGAAGTGTATTCTGCGCAAGGACCTCCCATGTAATAGCCTCTTTCGCATACAGCCCGGGACGGCCGTACAAACCGCTATCATAAGGAATGACAGCCAGTGTATAGGGAGCGGCGGAGTTAATTGTCATTGCATTAGTGGAGTCATTATTGAACCTGGCAGTACCGATGAAACCCGATCCAGTCTGATACCACTCAGCCCCTTGCAGATTCACATCTGTTGCGCTCATGACAAAATCTATCGGGGTTGCATCGCTTCCCTCAACTACGATGTGTTGCAGTGCCGGTGATTGCATCGATGGATCTGGTGGTATGTTCACTATATTTGAAAAGACAAAATAGTGATGTCCAACAAAGTTAACATCGAAATTTGGTGTTGCCGCCTGGTTCGTGCGGTGACTGGTATCAAAAACTGACTCTGCCAGCTCAAAGGCTTCAAGAAAATCATAGTCAGACTTATTCGGGCTATTATCAAGCGTCCATTGCCCCATAAAGACTGCAGCGCCTTCGATATGGCGCTCCGTTTTTTCGAGGCTATAGATTGGCATAACTTCAACATCAGATTTCAGATCCGATATCATTTCGAATCGACTGCGGCCATAACCGTAAGTGCTCTCCGGTCGGCTCACATAGGTATGAATGAGCAAGCGGTCAAGGCGCACTACAATTTCGGCCATTTCTTCCGGTGTTACCCAGCCAATGTAGGCTTCGACTTTTAGATCATTACCCGCTGCAATCTCGTTCATTATATCGAGCTTGTCGGTAAAGTCGGCAAATGAAACCAGTCGCTCCGGGGTGCCTTGTTTCTCTCCCCAATACTCCAGTTCCAGGTTTATGACATCAAATTTACCGGAATAGGCGTTGTTGTGATCAACGATAACCTGTGATTTTGGTCCGGTGGTGGCTCCAACCTGCAGAACGCCATTTTCTGATTTTAGGGTGTTAATGAGGTCACTGATTTCCGGGCCCAATCGTACGACGTCGGTATCTCTGATATAAAAAACAACATAGGTAATACCGTTGTCCTCGACAAATTGCTGCAAATCCTGTTCGGCCTTTTCATGGCCAATGATCAGATCGCTACCATCGATATACATACCGCGTATCGGTTCGACTTCTTGTGCTGTAACTTGAAATGGTGCCAGTGCAGCGATCATGACAAGTAAAAGTACATGACAGATAAACGCATGAGCTTTTAGGCTTGATTCGGGGATAGAAATCATAGTTATCTACAGGGTATATCTGCTTAAGGGAGGGGCGGGCAGATCCGGGATACACCCGTAGCATCAGAGATGTCTTGCCATGGGTCAGGTATAGCGGCCGATCTTCAGGAGTATTGATGTAAACAGGCCAAAAGCCCGGCCGAAATCAGCAAGGCTGCTGTCGCCTTTGCCAGGTATCTTTCAATCTGTCAAAAGGAAAAAACTTACGTGAATACTAAAGAGATGTCTGAACTGACGGGGCAATGATACATAAAAAATTGAATCCCGTTGGATAGTCTAATTCCTTTGAGTGGGTGGCATATTAAGTAGCTCGCAGTTGTCGGATGCGCTGGACGGACTGGACCTCAGGCAGACGAACTGGAAGTAAAGGAGGCAGCTGCACTGCTCACCAGCTTAATGAATAAGCCAGACGCGGCGAGACTGTAAAGCATAGCGTGCTGGCGTTGTCGGATTTGGTGTGCCGATGGGCGCTCTAATCTGAGGGTGCCTTTATTCTGCGAGCGCCGAGCAGCTGCAGTCGGAAGGTTTTGCCGCATGTCTGGCGCCCGGCGAAATTATGGCTCGCTGCTCCCTCTTAACTCGCTGCTCATTTTTTGAACGGTGCAAGTCAGGTGCGCCGAGGCAGGTCGAGATAGCGCGGATTGTCCTTTTACTACAGGGGCAGTTCGGCAGGAAGTGTGTAAATTATTGATTGTATTGATTATTTTTCCGTTGAGTGCGGAATCTCAACAAAGTAAAGTCAAAAGTCGCAGACTTTCCCAGAAATGCGCAGGTTGGTTTCGTGGCTACAAAGCCAGTAGCGGGCGCTCATTTAGTTGTTTTTGTCGTATTTTGTGCCGGATTACGCTATTCGTCTATATATCACTATTGAGTAATAAATTATTGAATCATATGCTTTAAAAGTCCTTTTAAGTATTACGATATCTATTCGAGAAGTAGGTGGTGAAACGAGTGGGGCGAGAAAATCCGTCAGTAAGCGAATACCTGGCCCGGGGAGTGGCTACGTCAAAGGAATTGCAGCGTCTGACCGGTTTAAGTCAGCCGGCGATTTCGAAGCAGATCAATCAGTTGGGCGATACCGTTGTCCGGATCCCCGGAGGTCGAGCGCCGTTGTATGCGCTCACGCGCAACGCATTTGGTGTAGGTGATCGCGTACCGTTGTACCTGATCGATGTGTACGGCAACAATTCAAAGGTTGCCGAAATACGGCCATTGACTCATGGTGGTTATTTTGTTGAGTGTATGCCGAACTCGCCTGCAATGCTAAAAGGCGAGTCTGGAAGTGGATATTTCGCAGACTTACCATACTACTTGCAGGATTTGAAACCGCAGGGGTTTATGGGTCGTCAAATTGCGCAGGAGCTGGCAGGGCGATCCTCCGATTTTCCACGCGATCCCCGAGACTGGAAAACCATTCACATCGGAAAATATCTTGTCGCAAATGGTGACGATCTTCCTGGCAATATGATTGTTGGCGAGGCGGGAATTTACCGATTGCGTCGTAATCCGCAAATCTATTCTCGCGGTGACTACCCCGATCTGGCTCAGGGGACTCTTGATGGGCAGATAGCCGGTTCATCTGCCGGAGGGGAGCAACCCAAGTTCACTGTATTTAGCAAGGAGCGTAATTCACACGTAATCGTCAAGTTCTCACCAGTTGGAGACGATCCGATTGCTTGTCGCTGGAAAGATATACTGGTAACCGAACACCAGGCCACAGTGGCATTGCAGAACAGGAATTTTCCTGCAGCGCAGACCGAGTTAATAGAACTTGGCGGGCGTCTATTTCTTGAGTCTCAACGGTTTGACAGGGTAGGTGCACACGGCCGTTCGTCCATGATATCGATGCAGTCAATTGACTCGGAATTTACTGGCGATGGTACTAACTGGCCTGTGGCCTTGCGTAAGTTGTATCAAATGGATTTGATACCGGGAGATCATCTTCTGGACGCATTGGTGCTATGGGAATTTGGCTACTTGATAAATAACACTGACATGCATCTGGGGAATCTAAGTTTAGGAATGGAAGGTAATCTATTTCGATTGTTGCCTGCTTATGATATGTGCTCAATGGGGTTTCGACCGGTGGGTAATGAAGTAAGGCCCTACGAGTTCAGGCTTAATGCGCTTCACAGCAGGTTAAACGTTCTTAAAGATCATCCTGTAATAGCGGATGTTATAGAAATGGCAAAGGACTTCTGGAGGCAGGTTGCAGCGGACAGTAGAATCTCAGAGGAGTTCAGGGAATTTCTGGAGCGAGGGAATCCAGTAGAGATAGCAGGTCAGTATGTGTGAGTGTTTTTCCAGTAGTTCTGTGGAAGTAACCTAAGAGCTGGTAATAGCCTACACCGGAAACGACCAGTCCTCTTTGTCGTTCAGTATTTTGACGATTCTCTGGCCCCACTGCAGACAGCAAAGACTGGTGGGTCTGAATAGTATGTCAATGCCATCTATGTTTTTGTCCGCCGTGATTGTTTTTGTTGTCACCCATAATCGGGACAGGTTTTTGTGCGCGCAGAGCTCCAATGCACCGCCGATTTCGCGTTTGTCGTTTGCGGCAAGGTCTGACCATTTAATCTCGACGGCGACAACAGGCTTTGCAGCGCCCTGTTGCATAGACACCAGATCAACTTCTCCACCTTTCCAGCGCGCGTAATAGGTGCTTTTTGCGGCTTTGTCCAATTGCATCCAGTGACTTAATACTGATGTTTCTGCCAGATGACCAAAACCCGAGTCGGTGGTGGTGAGTTTGCCAAATAAGGCCGCATACATAGCCGGGTTTTGCAGAAATACTTTAAAGTGTGTTTGCCTTTTAAATTGTGTGGCGTTGCGGTCTACCCGAAAAATACGTCTAATCAGAAAAGCATTCTCAAGGTAATCAATATAACGTAGTAGTGTTGCTTTAGACACGCCGGAGTGTTTTGATAATCCTTCCGGGGAGACCTCCTGAGCTGTATTAAATGCAAGCATACTGAACAGACTGTTTAGCTCTCTGGTGTCTTCAATCCCGTAGAGTGATGGCAGATCTCGCAACAATACCTTTTCTATTACATCGGTAGTGACGTATTGTTGAATGTGTGCCTGAACTGCTTCATTGGTTGCCGCTTCGGGGTAGGCGCCGTAATTTATGTAGTCGATAAACAACCGGTTTAGTCCAGTAATGTAGCTCTCTGTATTTTCTATAGTCAGGTAGCTCGTATTGCCAGACAATTCCAAATACTCGTGAAACAGCAGGGCTGGCAGATAGAAATTACTAAAACGACCCGCTCCGGATTCCCGGCTGCCAGCACTGAGTGCGGCCCCTGCAGAGCCAGTGACAATAAATCGCAATCCAGGTTTCAAATCCACCAGTGCTTTAAGCTGAATATCCCAGTCACGCTGGTATTGCACTTCATCAAATAGAATATAAAGGGTGTCATCTTTCTGCGGGTGCCGAGCCAGATGTAGCTCGACAATTTCGGCAAGCGAAAAACTCAGCAGCAGGGGTTGCTCGATGGAGGCGTACAACACCTGCTCGGGCGAAACCCCACTCTCAAGCAGTGAACCCATCAACTGATGCAGCATGACGGTTTTGCCTACACGCCGGGCGCCCAGCAAAACGATGGCTCGATGCACCCTTAAATCGCTGGCCAGTTTTTCGAATGGTGCAAACCAGGCGCGCCGGGGCAGGTCGAGATAGCGCGGTTTACCTCCTTGCCACCATGGATTCAGCTCGGCCAGCAGTCTGTAAACCTGTGATTCTGATGGGGTTTTCATTCGCTGGAGTGTAGATTTTCAGCTAAGCTAAGTCAACTAAGCTTAATTGATTGTGCTTAGTTGTTGTATCATGTGGCTCAGCCACAGACTTCAACAGCTCCGCGCTGGTCATAGCGGATCTGTCGGCCAGTCCGGACTACAAGTTACTTACCAGTCATATCCTTCCCGGGATCACTACCTGTACCCTTCCCGGGATCACCACCTGCATCCTTCCCGGGACCACCACCTGCATCCTTCCCGG
>CAYMVV010000043.1:0-9067 GCA_964393885.1 uncultured Granulosicoccaceae bacterium
TCGCAAACGATCAATATTGCGGCCACCAATGATAATCCGGTTGCCACACTGTCGGGCACGGTTACCTATACAGAGAACGATTTGCCGGTATTGCTGGCGTCGAGTGCAACAGTCAGTGATGTTGACTCCGCTGACTTCGATGGCGGGTCGCTGACTGCCATGTTAACCACAAACGTCCACATTCTGGATCGGTTGTCGATAGCGTCGACCGGTACCGGTGCAGGTCAGGTCAGTAAAACCACAACTGATGTCCTGTATGAAGGCGTTCAGGTTGGTACTTATTCGGGCGGTACTGAGGGTTCGATACCGCTGGTGATCAGCTTCAACGCTGCGGCCGATATCGATGCGGTTCAGGCTGTTCTGCGACATATTGATTTTGAACACTTGTCGGATGATCCACTTGCTACCAGAGACTTTCAGATTACACTGACTGATGGTGATGGTGGCAGTGTTAACGCAGTAGAGTCGATTACGATTTCACCTGTCAATGATGCACCGCAACTGTCCAGTCTGTCCGGTGATACGATATTCTCAATCAATGATGGTACCGTCTACTCCCTGGATGCCGGGGTACCTGCAGCTGTGACGGATCCCGATAATGCCACTGACTTCTCGGGTGGCTCGTTAACGTTGACGGGTTCCGGATTTGATGCGAACGAGAGTTTGGGTGTTGCTACCAGTGGCCTGATTTCACTGTCTGCGGGTTTTACCAATGGATCGGTTGTCAGCGTAAGCGGTACCGATATCGGTACACTGTCCGGAGTCAGCAACAGTGGATTGACGGTTAACTTCAATAACGACGCCACGTTAGCCAGGATCGATAGCGTGTTACACGAGCTGACGTATTCATCCACCAGTACCACGTTGGGCACGCGTGTGATTGATCTGACGATCAACGATGGTGATGGGGGACAAGCGAGCAGCACGTCGAGCATCTCGGTATTTTTAGCGGACTCGAACAGTGGTAACGTCACCACCGATGAAGACACATCGTATGTTTTTAGTGCAACTGACTTTTCCGCCAGTGGCTTTCCGGTCGACGGTATTGACTCGATAACTATCACGGCATTGCCTGCCAATGGCGATTTGCTGTTGAATGGCAGTGCCGTGGCGATCGACACTGAGATTAGCAGGGCTCAACTTGACGGTGGACAGCTCATCTATGTGCCGCCAGCAGATCAGAATGGTGAGCCACTTGTCACCTTCAGCTTTTATTTGAATGGCGGTAACTCCTCGATTTCACTATTGGGTGGTGAGGAGACCGACATCACTATTGGTGGTGGCAGTCTGCCAGAAGCTAATGAAATTGCAGCGTCCGCTGCCAATTTCGGTCCGTCCGGAACCGTGCCTAACAGTTTGTCAATTATTGGCACTACGACCACCATAGATGCTGGCTACCTGGCGCAGGGCAGCACACTGTTTATCGGGCCGGTTTCTGACAACACTATTACAGCGGCCGAGTTCGCAGCGATAGATGCCTGGGTTCAGGCTGGTGGTGTGTTGATCTCACTCGCCGATGGCAGCATGTTTGACCCGGTTTCCTCCGGCTACGGCTTAAGTGTTGTTAACGCCGGTGTGGAAAACTGGGCTGTTACCGATACGCAGAACCCTATAATTGACGGGCCTTTCGGCCAGGTGGGCCCCTTGGGTGGTGCTATCGAGACGTTTGGTTCGGCAGGGTACTTTGATCCATTGTCCCTTGCGCCGGGCGATGTGGTGATCGCTGAAAACTCTGTGCTTAACACGCCGACGCTGGTAATGCGGGCGCACGGCGCCGGCCATATTCTGTTTTCCTCTGACGGTGGCTTGTTTCGGGAGAATCTCACAGGCGGCGGGGCGATTGTCACTCCTAACGATATTCTGACCGGTAACGTACTGGCCTGGGCCAGTAGTCTGACGCCGCCGAGTGAAAGTTTCGACCTTCATGTTGTTGTGTCACCGGTTAACGACGCACCGACGCAAACCGCGATTGAGGGATCAGCACTCGCCTACAGCGAGGACGATGGTCCCGTGACGATTACCAATAGCCTTGCGCTGAATGATATAGACGATACCGATCTTGAGTCGGCAACCGTTTCGATAAGTAGCAATTACATCCAGGGTGAGGATGTGCTGTCGTTTACTAACACTACCAATATCGTGGGCAGCTGGGATGCGGTAAACGGTGTGTTGACATTAACCGGCAGCGATTCGGTTGCAGCCTACCAGGCGGCGCTGCAGTCGGTAAGCTATGAAAACACCAGTGACAATCCGAGCGCGGCTAGTCGCACGGTGTCGTTTTTGGTCAATGATGGAGATGCAGATTCTAACACGCTGACGCGCAATATTGATGTATCAGTAAGTAATGATGCACCGGTACAATCGTCGATCGAAGCCAGCGCACTCTCATACACAGAAAATGATGGTGCCCGGGTGGTTACCAGCTCGCTGACGTTGAACGATTTCGATGATATCAATCTGGAATCCGCAACGATCAGTATCTCCGGAAATTACCAGGCGGGTGAAGACACGCTGGCATTTACCGATACCGCCTCAATTACGGGTATCTGGAATGAAGCAACGGGTGAATTAACACTAACAGGTAGCGATACACTGGAAGCGTATCAGGCTGCATTGCGTTCGGTCACCTACGCGAACAACAGCGACAATCCTGATACCAGTACTCGTACTATAGACTTTGTGGTTAATGATGGTGACCTGAGCTCTACTGTGCAATCGCGTGATGTCGATATAATCGCGGTTAACGATGTGCCTGAGCAATCGGCTATCGAAGGTACTGTTTTAAGTTATACGGAAAACGATGGTGCGGTTGCCCTTACTGCGAGTATCGCACTGGCCGACCTGGACGATACCAATCTTGAAGGGGCGGTGATCACCATTGGCAGTGGTTATCAGCCGGGTGAAGATCGTCTGGTGTTTGCTGATACTGCCACGATTACCGGCGTCTGGAATGCGTCCACTGGACAGCTGACACTGTCAGGTACTGATTCCGTGGCAGCCTATCAAGCGGCGTTGCGTGCGGTCAGCTATGAAAATACCAGCGACAACCCGAACACAGCGGGTAGAAGTGTTAGCTTTGTGGTCAGCGACGGAGAGCTGGATTCCAGTAGTCTGTCGCGAAGTATTGATCTGACCGCGGTCAATGATGCGCCGCAACTGTCAGCGATTGAATCGTTCGCAGTCAGCTATGTCGAAAACAGCAGCGCGACGGCAATTACCTCGGATCTAAGCGTGGCCGAGCTTGATGATACGCATCTTGAAGGTGCGGTGGTGTCTATTACGGCAGGTTACCAGTCCACTGAGGACGTTTTGTCTTTTATTGATACCGCTGGCATCAGCGGTAGCTGGAACGTAGCAACCGGGGAGTTAACCCTGACAGGTACTGCTACTATCGCCGCCTATGAAGCCGCCTTACGCACGGTCAGTTATCAAAATACCAGTGATAACCCTGACACAGACATACGTACGATCAGTTTTGTTGTAAACGATGGTGAGCTGGAGTCGAACGGCCAAAACCGCAACCTGGTCATTACTGCAGTCAATGATGCACCGCAGCAAAGTGCTATTGAAGCGTCTGCCTTGAGTTATACCGAAAACGATGGTGCTGTAGCCATAACGTCGAGCCTGGTGTTAGCGGAGCTGGACGATACTCATCTGGAAAGTGCCACAGTCACCGTCGGGTCAGGTTACGTTGCCGGCGAGGACATTCTCGGGTTCAATAATACCGCCACTATTACGGCGATCTGGGACCCGGCTACAGGGCAACTGGAGCTGACCGGTAGCGATACGATTGCCGCCTATCAGGCGGCGCTGCGTGCAGTGACCTATGAGAATGTGAGTGACGATCCGGACGCGAACAGTCGTACAATTGCCTTTGTAGTCAACGATGGCGAACTTGATTCGAATATCTTGTCGCGCAGCATTGATCTCACCCCTGTCAATGATCCTCCACAGCAAAGCGGAATTGAATCCGCAGTACTGGGATACACGGAGAATGACGGTGCACTGACGATAACATCGAGCCTGAATCTGGCCGACCTCGACGATACTCAACTGGAGGGCGCTGTGGTCACTATCGGCACAGGGTATCGACCAGGTGAGGATGTGCTGGCGTTTAGCGATACGCCAAATATAACGAGTGTCTGGGATGTTGCAACCGGACAGCTGGTTCTGACTGGCAGCGATTCAGTGGCGGCCTATCAGGCGGCACTGCGCTCTGTGACCTATCAGAATACTAGCGACAATCCTGATTCTGGCAGTCGCACAGTCCTCTTTGCGGTCAATGACGGCGAGCTGGATTCCAGTCTGGTATCGCGCACAATCGATATAACGCCGATTAACGATGCGCCGCGGCAGGATGGAATTGAAACCGCTGTATTGCCGTACACCGAGAACGCCGGCGAGGTAACAGTAACAGCCAGTCTCAGTCTGGATGATCTAGACGACACCGATCTGGAAAGTGCTGTCGTGTCTATCGCTAACGGCTATCTGCCGGTTGAAGATGTTCTGTCCTTCGTTGATACGGCGACTATTAGCGGTAGCTGGAACGTCGCTACTGGCGAGTTAACCCTGACTGGAACTGACAGCGTTGCCGCTTATGAGGCAGCGTTGCGCAGTGTAACCTATGAAAATACCAGCGATAATCCGAACACTGGAGATCGCACTGTCTCGTTCGTCGTAAACGACGGTGAGCTGGATTCCAATGTGTTGTCTCGAGTGATTACTCTTGCGGCTGTGAACGACGCGCCGACGCTGGTAGATCTTGAGGTCACCTCGATTGCCTACACGGAAAATCAGGGGGCGGCGTTGTTGAGTAGCGCTATTACCGTTGATGACACTGATGACTCATTGATTGAATTAGCCACCATTAGCATCAGTGCCAACTACAGTGCTGCAGAAGATAGTCTGATATTTACCGATACGGCAAACATCACGGCTATATTTGATAACAGCAACGGTACCCTGACCTTGACCGGACCGGCCACTGTGGCGGAATTTCAGAGCGCGCTGCGCAGCGTAAGTTACGTAAACAGTGCAGATGACCCAAGTGTTTTGCCCCGAACAATCTCGATTACTATTAACGATGGTGAGCTCGATTCCAACACAGTTAGCCGTAATATAGACGTACAGGCGGTAAACGACAATCCATTTAACAGTGGCAGTGTGCCTTTGAGTCAGCTGGTTGTGGAGGATACCACCGGCACGATCAATCTCAGTAGCGTTGAGCTCGGGGATTTTGATGCCGGAGGTGCTGGGGATAACCTAACCCTGACACTCACCACCGGCACCGGCGGATTACTACAGGCAGTAAATACGGGTGGTCTGGTGATCGATGGCAATCCGGGTACCGAGGTGGTTATCAGTGGTAGCCTCGATGCGTTGAATAGCTGGCTCAATTCCACCACAGCGCTCAGCTATAGCCCTGTCAGTCAGGTTAACGGCGTGGGTGCGGACAGCCTGCGTCTGCAAATAAACGACAACGGCAACACGGGTGCAGGCGGTGGTACATCGGTTGATCTTGGTAGTGTTCGCATTGATGTAATCAGTGTTAACGACGAACCTTCTGGCAGTGATGCCACGTTACAAACCAATGAAGATCAGTCATTGGTTCTGTTGGCCAGTAACTTCGGATTTACCGATGTTAACGACGATTTCTTTGACAGTAATTCGTTAAATGGTGTGTTAATCAGCACGCTTCCGGCGGCTGGTACATTGAGTCTCTCCGGTATCCCGGTGCTCGCGGGAACGACGGTAAGTATTGCTGATATCAATGCCGGTTTGCTGCTATACACTCCGGATGAAAACGGTCGTGGACTGGCTTATGCGCAATTCGATTTTCAGGTGCAGGATGATGGAGGCACCAGTAACGGCGGAGTAGATCTGGATGCGATAGCCAATACCCTGGTTATAGATGTACTCAGCATCAATGATGCACCGCAAGGTGAGGATTTAACCGTTACCACCGCTGAGGATACTGACTATGTGATTCAAACAGCCGATCTGGGCTACAGCGATGTAGCTGACGGCGATCAATTACAAAGTATCGAGATTGTTGGTTTGCCCGTTAATGGCACGCTGGCACTGGGCGGGCTGGCCGTTGTGAGCGGGCAACAGATTACCAGCACTGATATAGCCAGCGGTAATCTGGTCTTTAGCCCTGATCCTCAAACCCACGGCATAGCACACAGCCGAATCAGTTTCGTGGTCACTGATGATGGCGGGCTACCCGGGGTCGATACCGCGGTTAGTGCAAACACGCTGACCATCGACGTAACCGCCGTAAACGATGCGCCAACAGGTCAGGACAGGACTGTTGTCACTGATGAGGATGTGCCTTTCATATTTAGTGCTGCTGATTTTGGATTTGTCGATACCTTTGATGCGACAGACACACTGGCTGGTGTGTTGATTAGCAGCCTGCCGGATAGAGGGCAATTAACAGTTAACGGCAATGCGGTGTCTGTAGGTGATGTAGTCAGTGTGACATCGATCGACAATGGTGAATTTCAATATCTTGCTGCTGCCAATGAGAACGGCATCGATTACAGTCGTTTTCTGTTTCAGGTGCAGGATGACAATTTGCAACCGGGTGACAACACCGATCCGATAGCTCGCCAGCTGGCTATCAATGTGTCGCCAGTGAGCGATGCGCCCGCCGGGCAGGATGGACAGATTGCGACACTTGAAGACAGTGATTATGTCTTGCAGGTCAGTGATTTTGGATTCAGTGACATAAACGATGCCGATGATCTGGTTGGTGTTTTCATTGATCAATTGCCGGGTGCCGGCACACTGATTCTGCGCAGTGTTGAAACTGATGCCAATGGTATTAGCGAAGACGAAAGCGTTGAAGTTGTGGTCGGGCAGTTTATCGCGGAAGCCGACATTGTGGCGGGCTTGCTGGTGTACCGACCTGACAGCGATGTGCATGGCAATGATCAGTTGCGATTTAGAGTGCAGGACAGCGGTAACGACAGTAATGCAGGGTCACTGTTAATCGAGAATATCTCGCTCGATAGCAATCAGCTTGATATCGAGGTGGTTGCGGTAAACGATGCCCCATCCGGAGAAAATAACACTGTCACCACCAATGAAGACACTCCACACACCTTTGTTCGGGAAGATTTTGGTTTTAGCGATGCAATAGATAGTAGTCAGGCCACAGACAATAATCATCAATTTAGCGCTATCACTATTTACTCTTTACCAGAGGCAGGTACATTGTTGGTCAACGGAGTTGCCGCCAACGTAGGGCAGGTGGTTAGCACCGCTGATATTGACGCGGGTGGACTGATCTATATACCTCCGGAGAATGAAACTGGCACCGGGTATAACGGTCTTGGTTTCATGGTACACGATGATGCCGGTACCGATAACGGCGGTGTCGATATCGATCCGACGCCGAACTTTATTAGCTTTGATTTACCGGGGGTCAATGATGCGCCGTTACTGCTCTCGGAAGGTGCGACCGTAGCTGAAGGCAATGAGATTGTAATAACAGATGAGATGCTTTTTGGCGCGGATGCAGATGATCCTGACCCAATGGAGCTGACGCTGACCATCACGCGCTTGCCGCAGAACGGCGCACTGTTGCTGGATGGCGCGGCGCTTGGCGTGGGGGACACTTTCACTCTGCAGGCGATTGTCGACGAGCTGCTAAGTTATATTCACGATGAATCCGAAACATCAGCTGATGCATTCCGGGTAACCCTGAGAGATGGTGGAGAAGACGGATCGCAGCCGGTCAGCGGCGATTTTAATTTCGTTGTGACTGAGGTGATTGATCCCGCTCCGGAGGTAGATAATGACTTACTCGAATTGAGTTTTGGCGAGGACTTTGATTCAATGCAAGGCGATCTGCTGGCTTCAGGCTTCAGCGGGTTAAATCAGGACAGGCTGTTTGATGACAGTCGATTCACTGTCGCGCTGGAAGTACCTCCTCAGCACGGTACCGTTGAACTAAACGCCGATGGTACGTTTGAATACATGCATGATGGTTCGCGAATCCTGTTGGATGAGTTTAGATATCGGGTTACCAATGAAGACGGTGTTTTCACCATTGCGACAGTCTCAATCAGTATTGAGCCTCCGCTTGAGGCGGTCTTTGCTGTTCAGCCGCCTTTGGCGCAGCCCACACCGCCAACGGAGCTCGAGCCTGAACCCGAGCCCAGCCCCGCTCCTAATCCGACCAGCCAGACGGAAGAAGGAGTGGAGTCTGTAGAACGACAATTTGAACAGTCTGCTGACATTTTTGGCAGTCCGGCGTCTGAGGGAACAGAGGAGCAGGATCAGGTATCAGTACTCGAGGTATTGAGAAGTGTGCAAACCGATACAAACCAGGTGCGAGTAAGGTCTGAAGAAACAGATACGCTCGAAGTCTTGCAGCATAACCAATTGGCAGAGACAACTTTCGATGCTGACGAGCTAAATACCGTCAGCAGTGCGACCATTGAGTTAGTGCTTGAGGTTAAACTGCCCACTGTCAGAGAAGTGGCGAGCAATGAAGGTTTTCTGAACGGTCTGAGCCAGTTGGACGATGATCTGAGGGATGCGGAGTCGCAAACAGGCGCTCGTTACCGGCTGGCGGAAGAATCCGTGGTCGGAGTGTCATTGAGTGTAACAGTTGGTGCATTGGCGTGGGCTCTGCGTGGCGGGGCAGTGTTTGCCAGCCTAATGACGGTAGCACCACTTTGGGCCAGTATCGATTTAGGCAGGATTGCAACACCTGTATCGACTCGTAATCAGAGTGATAGCGAGACTGACAATGCAGACGAACATTCAGTAGAAGAAATTTTTGACAAAGGATGATAGTTTTCATCACTGCCATGTCTGCTGCTACCTGTTATGCAGCAGTAGTTCTGTCGATGCCATTTGAAATTCATATTTATACTTCAGTGTTATGCCTGCCACGGCATTTGTACGGGCAGGATTGTATTGGCTTGCATTGAGCTATTCTTTACACAGGATTGGCCTTGGGACGAATGTTCAACCTGTATAAGTGATCCTGCAGCCAGCTATCACGATCGGTTCGCTTTGAAGTTGATTAAACCGATTGATCATAAAATGT
>CAYMVV010000043.1:9167-46024 GCA_964393885.1 uncultured Granulosicoccaceae bacterium
AGCTATCACGATCGGTTCGCTTTGAAGTTGATTAAACCGATTGATCATAAAATGTATGCTGCCAACGCGTCCTTATTTATTATTTTCGTTTATAATTTTCGATATTCGATCAACCCACTTGTTATCGATACTGTGGCGGGGCAGGTACCAAAAATGTCTGTGTGTATAGATCGAAACAGCCCTTCAGTAACCATCTAATAACTGTTTGTTGATTTAACATCTGATCAGTCTGTCAAGGTAGAATGGTCACATCACACTGCAGTGGTAGTTCCGTTGCGCAGACTCCCGGGCTTTACATCTTCTCAAGCCTTGAGATGTGATCCGGCTCGAGGCTTCCTGCGTAAGCGGATGTAAAACTAATACCAATGGGTGATATCGATAACGCGAATCGAAGCGTAGAATTGTGCAAGGTAAAAAAATAAGGGTGATAGGCCAGTGAGCGTTCGATAAACGCAGTGGGCTACATCCAATTACAATTATATCCTGGAATACTTAAGAACTGGTTGCTTTACATCATTTAAACAGGGGTACTTATGAGTGATGCAGTTGCAGTACACCACGGCGCCTACGGTCGCTGTGGGCTATACCACCTAAACAGGTCTTTGCCTACACATGCACACCTCGAAAGCCATTTGTTGTTCTTCATAAGCGGTGAACCGGCTTACGCAAAGATCAATGACAGCGTTTATCCAATGGACACCGAAAATGTGTTGGCGGTTAATCCGCTGCAGCCGCATTCCGGTGAGTTTGGGCGCAATGGTGGTGCGACCTGGATTCTGGTGATGTATATCAGGCCCGCCTGGCTCAAGGAGATGGGAGGGGCAGATCAGCCCCTGCGCTTTTTTAACAATGCGTTTAAAAGAACCCCTGAGATAGACAGTCTGTTGTTGCAGGTCAGTGAACTTATTTGCGAGCCGAGCTCGCAGGAGATGCTGGCACTGCGCCTCTACCATCTTACCCAAGCCTGTCTTCAGCAGTCAGCCGGCGTCAACAGACCTTCGACCGCTGACAGTCTGAATCCGGTAGCTGATCAGCGGATTGGCAAAGCACTGCGTCTGATACACCACTATCTGAAAGACGATGTGCCGCCGGAGTACATTGCCAGTGAAGTAGGTCTGTCGAGACCACATTTTTACAAGCTCTTTCGCGAACAGGTCGGAGTCACGCCCAGTGTGTACCAGAACACACTTAAAATAGATGCCGCCATCGAGCGTTTGACCGATTCAAATCTACCGGTAAACACCATTGGTCACGAGCTGGGTTTTTCTTCACCAGCCAGTTTCTCCCGGTTTTTTACTGCGAATGTCGGAATCCCGCCAGTAACCTATCGTCGCGTGGCTGCTGTGGAGAGAGAGCAAGACAGAGAACCGGCTATCGCCGTCTAACCTATTGCGCTTTGGCCGGCGATGCGCTGTCGTTTACTGCGCACAGCTCCATATGCAACAGCTTCCATATGCAGCGAAAATAATCGACACAAAGGTACCTCAGGGCACGGGCAGTAGCGTCGGCTTGCCTACCGCATGTGAGCAGCGTGGGCAGGTCAGGTGCTTGAGGGTCGATTGTCTATCAGTCTAACTGCCTTGCCCTGACTGCGTGGCACTGCGCCGACATCACCCACTTCAACTTTTACACTGACGCCGACAACGTCCTTAATCATGGCAGCCAGTTCCTGTGATGACTTCATTTTAGAGTCAGTCCCCGCGTCGTTGCTCTGCGCTACCTCGGTATGCACAGTCAGTGAGTCCATTCTTTGATCACGTGTCAGTTCCAGTTGAAAGTGTGGCGAGAGTGTCGTCACACGCATTAACTGTTCTTCGATCTGGGTTGGAAAAACGTTGACACCACGAAGTATGATCATGTCATCACTGCGGCCGGTGATTTTTTCCATACGACGCATACTGCGCGCTGTACCGGGTAGCAACCTGGTGAGATCACGGGTGCGATAGCGAATCACAGGAAACGCCTCCTTGGTCAACGAAGTAAAAACCAGTTCGCCGGGCTCACCATCAGCGACAGGCTCGCCTGTGTCAGGATTTACCACCTCTGGATA
This sequence comes from uncultured Granulosicoccaceae bacterium, assembly GCA_964393885.1. Lineage (GTDB taxonomy): Bacteria > Pseudomonadota > Gammaproteobacteria > Granulosicoccales > Granulosicoccaceae. The sequence continues at coordinate 11,218 of CAYMVV010000043.1, forward strand.
GAAGTGATCCTCCCAGATGGTGGGTCCGTCTTTGGTTTCTACACACTCGTTGGCCACACCAGGGCCCATCACTTCCGACAAGCCGTAGATATCGACTGCGTGCATATCAAACGCATCTTCTATTTCACGCCGCATGGCGTTTGTCCATGGCTCGGCGCCAAAAATTCCGACGTCCAGCGAGCAGTCTCTGGGATCTATACCCTGTGCATTAAAGGCGTCGACAATTGACAGTGCATAGCTGGGTGTAACCATGATTGTCGACGGTTTGAAATCCTGTATGAGTGTAACCTGTCGTTCAGTCATGCCACCAGACACGGGCACTACCGTGCAGCCCAGTTTTTCCGCGCCATAGTGTGCGCCGAGCCCTCCGGTGAATAACCCGTAACCGTATGCAACATGCACCAGGTCGCCGGGCTTGGTTCCTGATGCTCTCATGGATCTGGCGACCAGCGTGGCCCAGTTGTCGATATCCGTTTGGGTATAACCGACAACAGTGGGTTTGCCGGTGGTACCTGAGGAAGCGTGGATGCGTGCGATCTGCTCTCGTGGCACGGCAAACATATCGAACGGGTAGTTATCTCGCAAATTACTTTTAACAGTAAATGGAAATTTGCTTATATCCGCCAGGGAGTTCAGGTCGGTGGGTACTACACCGGCATCCTCGAATGATTTTCGGTAAAACGGTACGTTGTTATAGGCATGGGCAAGAGACCATTGCATTCTCTTTAATTGCAATGCACTTATTTCGTCCCGAGATGCTGTTTCAATCGGATCGAGGCTGTCTTTTGCCGGCGTTAAGTCTTTCAATTTTTCCCCACTGGAGGCAACTGTTGCTGGCGCAAAGTATATAGGGAAATGCGCTATGTCGCGACCAGTTGCCCGAGCTGAGTCAACCGCTACAAGTGAGAGATATGAACCAGGCGCCCGCGTGCAGCAGTGGTTGCTTCAGCGCAAAATCTGTAGCCGTGACACCCGTCGTCGCCAGGTACCCGCGAGAGACAGGCCAAACAACAGTGCGATGCTGGAGAAGTCGATCTGTCCGATGCCGTTTGTCGCTGCAGAAAGGATCGTGTCTGGCTCGTCAGTGGCGGCAGCGACAGTTGGCGTTGCTGATGATGATGCAGACGCTACTGCAGATGACATCGATACCTCATCGTCTGCTGCTTGCCCGAGTGCTGTTTGATTTATCGAGGAATCGAGGAGCAGATCAACAGAGCGCTTTGCATTCAGCCTGCCGGTTCCACACCTATCCTGTGGACATCCGTTGATGTTGTTTGAGTCGATCGCCGAGCGGCGAATCAGAAGTTCCAGTTGGGCGTTAGTTAGTGACGGGTCGATGCTGAGCAGTGTGGCGAATGTTGCCGTAACGTGCGCCGCCGCCATACTCGTTCCGAAGTGAAAGCCATAGCTGCTTTGTTGCATGGGTGATGTGGCGCTGGCATTCTGAGTGGTCATGATACCGTCGTTTACCGATCCTCCCGGCGCCATCAACGACAGCTGACTGCCAACCGCGCTGTAAGGCGCAAGGCTGCCGTCACGCAGCACCGCACCGACGGTGGTGACGTTGGCGCAACTGGCGGGTGACTGCGGGTTCGTATCCAGAAACGCGGCACTGTTGGTTGCCGCAACGACTACAGCGGCCCCTGCGTTTACTGCCGAGTCAATTGCATTTTGTACCAGCGCAGGGCAGGCCCCGGGAAAGCCGACACTCAGGTTGATGACTCTTGCAGGTGAATCATTCGATGGTGCACCGGCTACTTCCAGGCCAGCTGCCCAGCGAATTCCGTCAACCAGATCTCTGATATAGCCGCCGCATTTGCCGGTAACTCTGACCGGCAGCAGCAGAACCGACGGTGCCCCGCCAGTGATGCCTCGCTGGTTATCACTGATAGCGCCAATGATGCCGCTGACCGCTGTGCCGTGCCATTTACTGCGCGTAGCGCTACAGTCGATACTGACGGTGGCATCCTCGATTTCTTTCTCAGTCACCCAGTCTCCAGGGTCAGACGGGTCGCTATCTCGAGCGTCGCCATCGTTTGCAACCCGGCTGTCGCTGATAAAATCGTAGCCGGGAAGGACCTCAAGATCTTCGTGGCCTAGCATGAGTCCTGAGTCAACCACAGCGACGACGACCGGAAAATTTCCAGCACTACGGGCCCGTGCTGCGAATAACCCGGTGGCTCCCGGGTGGTCACTGGTATCTAAAAAGCTCCATTGCTGGTCGCGCCGGGGATCATTGGTCAAAGCCGCCCGCTCGTCATCCAGTACAGGTGACAAAGTGTCCGTCGTCTGGTCTGAACGCGCTCGGTTTACTGTGGCAGCGTTGTCAGTGTTGGTATTACCGATGGTGGTACTGCCGGGCAAGTCGACCTCCCACGCCATCGCCTGTACCGGAAGCGGCTCGATAGAGGTGGCATCGGAAAAAGGAAACCCGATAGTATCGGGCAGCAGATCAGTGGCACTCAAGCTGGTTTGATGACCAATGTGTACGGGCAAATTAAGGAGGCAAATCGCCGCTAATCCTCGTCCAAGGAGTAGCCTGTTGAGCGACTTGATTCGCCAAAGGGAGCCTACAGCGTGTTGGAAATTCATATATCCTGTGAGGGTCGCGGCGGCTGGCCGGGGCGCCTTGTTGGCACACAGCGCAGAGGTTGTGTGTTTTACCTTCATAAATATAGTTTAGAAATTTCGATTCATAACCAGAGCGTCGAAAAAATGATCTATCTGGAAGAATGGTGGGAAAAGTGCTGAAAAAATGGCGTGTTTTTATCGCCATGCCGGTTTGCTGACAGCGAGTGTTGATTCGAGCAGTGCTGTGGACTAATGCAAAACACTGACCTGGAAACACGGATGGTGAAGCGACGGGTAGTCGTTTGTGCCGACGCAGAAATTTTCAATGAAAAAGAACCAACGGCAGACGTGCACTATGTATGCGATGCAGAAAAAGCTATAGTCGACTGATCTTCAATTGATCCGGGTTTTAATTTGAAACAGGAGCAGTGGGCGTTACACAAAAAAGCAGTTTGTTCAACCGGTGGAGTGGTTGCTGCGCAACAGGTACAAGCTGCTGCCTGTGGAGCGGATGTACTGGCAAACGGTGGTAATGCCATTGATGCAGCAGTGGCAGCGGGATTGATGCTTGGGGTTACAGAGCCGTGGATGTGTGGTATCGGCGGCAGTGGTTATATGGTGGTTTGGGACGCTGCTACACAGAGCGCAAGGGTGTTTGATTTTCAGGGTGTATTGGCGCAGGGAATCGATCCATCGGACTATCCTCTCGATCCATTGGTACCGTCGAATATCATGGGATTTCCCGGTGTGGTACAGAATCGCAATAGCGAGGGCTACCGGTCGATTGCTGTGCCCGGAGCAATCAAGGGTTTTACCGAGGCACTGAATCAATTCGGATCGACTGGTTTTGATACCCTGATTCAACCGGCAATTTTGGCGGCCGAGCAAGGGGTGTCGGTGAATTGGTTTACCACACTGCAAATAGCATTAGCGGCCGGCACTTTACTAAAAGACAAAGCCGCGCAATCCCTGTTTCTGCCTGAGGGTGTCCCTCTACAGCCGGGTGAAACGTTAAAAATGCCCGCACTCGCCGAGACAATGAAAGCACTGGCAGTCGATGGACCCGATAGTTTATATCGTGGTGACATCGGTGAAAGACTCGTAACTGATCTGAACAATGGGGGGTGTTGTATCGGGCTGGATGATTTATCCAGCTATCAGGTGCGGCAATCGGCAACGCTGGATACTGTGCATAGAGGCGTCACTATACATACAGCGGGTCCAACCAGTGGTGGGCCGCGTTTGATTGAATCGCTTGACTATGTCGCAGACAATCTGGATACATCTCATGCGGCCGGTGAGCCGGGTGCTGCAAGCTGGGGAGTCTATGCACAGGCGTTAAACAAGGCCTGGCACAGCCACAACCAGCGGATAGGGCGCAGTACCGAAGTGGGTGGTTGCACCAGTCACTTGTCGACAGTTGATCGGCACGGCAATATGGTTGCGTTAACGTTTACACTGCTTGATCGTTTTGGATCAGGAGTGCTGTTGCCGTCGACAGGGGTGTTGATGAACAATGCGGTATCGTACTTTGATCCCCGACCCGGGCATCCTACCAGTATGGTTGGTGGTAAGCGCATTAACGCCAGTAACATGTGTCCCGTTATCGCTACACGTGACAGGCAATCACTGTTTTCTCTCGGTGCCAGCGGCGCTAATTATATTGTTCCCTGTACGACGTTGATCACTGCAATGATGCTCGACTTCGGGTTAACACTGGAGCAGGCAATCAATGCGCCCAGACTTGATGTGGATGGCAACCGCAATGTGGCCGCTGACCCACGTCTGGGTGATGATGTCATCGCAGAACTACAGCGACAGTGTAGAGAGCATTGTAGCGAGCAGTGCACTGAGCAGGGCTCGGTGTTCGGTTCTGAGCAGAGCGCGGGGCAGGGTAATGGATGTCGACACGTTAGCGTGGAGCCCTTGCAGGTTTTTCCTAAACGCTATGCCTGTCCATCCGGTGTCAGTCGTGACCCTGATTCGGGATTGTTGTGCGCTATCAGTGATCCTTCACATCCTTTTGCCGGTGGCGTGGCGGTGTAATCTGCATAAAGCGTTACGCAAGAACACCGCAAACCTCTGCACAAGCGCACAACCCACTAGTAACCTTCGTCGCGACTGGCCAGATCATCTATCGGCTCATTGTTAATGAAGCGCGTCAGGTTGGCTGCGATTTCCTTGCCGCCGGTGTCGGGATCAATCATTGAGGCGATGTGAGGGGTAACGGTTATTTGCTTGTGCAGCCAGAACGGGTGATCTTTAGGCAGGGGTTCGGTTCGGAATACATCAAGAGTGGCAAAGGACAGCTGGCCGCTATCCAGTGCATCCAGCAGATCTTCCTCGACAAGATGTGCGCCGCGTCCGACGTTGATTATAGATGCGCCAGTGGGCAATTGCCGGAACAGCGAACGACACAAAATATTTTTCGTTGCAGGTGTCAGTGGAAGCAGACAAACCAGTATGTCGATTGTCGATAGAAAGTGTGACAGCTCCGCGTCGCCCGCAAAACACCTGATGCTGTCGATGCTGTGTTTTTGTCGCGCCCAGCCCGCTACATTAAATCCGAGTGCAAGCAGGGATGTTGCGCAAGCAGTGCCCAGATTGCCCAGCCCCATAACACCGACGTTCCGTTCGCCGGCGACTGGAACAATCCGGTTGTGCCAGCGTCGCTCACGCTGCGCCAATTCGGTTTCCACACTGCGTCGGTGCTGCCGCAGCACATGCAGACAGACGTATTCTCGCATTCGTTGTGTCAGGTCGGCACCGGTGGTTCGAATCACCGGCACGCCCGCTGGAAGCTCGGTGTCTTCGAGAATGTGATCAATCCCAGCGCCAATGGACAGAATACATTGTAAGTTAGTAAATTGTTTTAGCCATCCGGTTGGGGGGCGCCAGACTACGGCGTATAACACCTCGGCCGGGTCATTGACTGAGTCCCAAAGCCGACACTCTATGGCGGGTAGCAGATTTTGCAGGTGGTCTCTCCACCACTGTGCTCTTTCGGTGTTGAGATAGATTACCAGTGCATCTGTTTGCTTTGGCGGCTGTGTCAATTGCGGATTGGTGCCAGACATTTTACCAGCTGGTTTCAGGGCAGAGAGGCAGGGCTTTCGGGAATGCCCCTGTTTGTAACAGTGTGTTGCTCAAGGACCGACTATAAAACGAGATGGCGTCGCTGTATAGCGGGTGCTAACAGAGTCAATCAGCGTCGGTATGGCACAATTTATTACATCACTTGCGTTGGTTTGTTCGGTCGGTCACCATATCTCGGTGTCAGGTGTTATTGACCTGGGTCAATCCATTTAAATATATAAGGTACAGAGACTTATGAGTTTAGTAGGAACGTTAGCTAAAGTTGCCGTTGGTGCAATGGTCGCAAAAGGCGTCGGCGGCATGATGAGAGGCGGTGGCGGCGGTGGTGGTCTTGGCGGGCTACTCGGCAGCGCGCTTGGCGGCAAGCAGGGCCAGAGCGGTGGACTGGGTGACTTGCTCGGCGGAGCTGCCGGCCAGCAACGTCAGGGCGGTGGCGGGATCGGTGATCTGCTTGGCTCTGCGTTAGGTGGTGGTCAGCGCGGCGGGGCTCAAGGCGGCGGTGGTCTGGGTGATTTACTTGGCTCTGCATTAGGCGGCGGACAAGGCCAACAAGGCGGCGCCGCAGGTGGTTTGGGCGGTTTACTGGATTCCCTTGGCGGTGGCGGTGGTGCCCAGCAACAAAGCGGAGGCGGCGGTGGTCTCGGAGACTTGCTGAACTCGGCACTGCAGGGTCAGGCGCCTGCCACTAATCCGGCTGCGGAACAGCAAGCCGAAGTATGCTTGCGAGCGATGTTAATAGCTGCCCGAGCCGATGGACAAATCGACGCAGCAGAGCAGGAAAAGATTACCGGCCAGCTGGGCGATATGAGCGATGAAGAAGCTAACTTTATCCGCCAGGAGATGGCTAATCCGACTGATCTCAACAGCTTTCTAAGATCGATCCCTCAAGGTATGGAACAACAAGTTTATCTGATGTCTCTGTTGGCTATTGATCTTGATACAAAAGAGGAAGCTCAATACCTTGACCAGCTGGCAAAAGGTATGAACATTGATCAACAGACCAGTAATGCCATTCACCAAAAGCTTGGCGTACCCCCGCTCTATAGCTAACCCTTATAGACAGGTGTCTGACAGGGCTGCAGATATTTTTATAGTCGAAGTGCTGCCGGTTGTCGCTTTGACAGCCAGGTGGTTATAACGACGCGGTTATAAAGACACGGGTGTATCGAAACGTTTATAACTCACAGGTGTACAGACACGGTTGATAAAAAGCAAATCAGACGGTTGATGCTAACCATTTTTTATCAACTGAGTCCTATCCTGTCGCGAATAGTTTGCTCTCGCAATGAAACTTCACTGCCGGCAAATTCTGCCGCGTCTTCTGTGCACAGCCAAACGATTGCTTTGGCTGGCCATTCGGGATCAATATGATCTGTCACATCAAGCTGGCTTACCGGGTTGATGCCGGAAGCTTTTATTAAAATCTGCATTTCTGTGGCAACTGTTCCCGGGCTCAGTGATACAACTCTTACACCGGTTGCTGCTACCTCCTTGTCTGCGCAACGGGTGAGCATGTGGGTGGCTGCCTTGGACGCACAGTAGTGGCTCCAGCCTTCCAGTGCGCTGTGAGCAGCGCCGGACCCGACGTTAACGATCACGCCTCTCTTCTGCGACATCATAGTGGGTAGCGCTGCGCGCATACCGAAATAAACCCCTTTGAAGTTGATATCGGCAGCGTGTGCCCAGGTGTCCGGGTCGGAGGTAGACAGATGACCAATGGGATCAATCACGCCCGCATTGTTGATCAGCAGGTCGATACGACCAAAGGTAGACTCGCAATGAGATATCAGAGCCTGTACGTCTTTGTAGTTGCTTACGTCACAAGTGACTGCCTCTGCCTGGCCACCCGTTTCCCTGATAACATCGGCGTTGTGGCGTATCTGCGATTCAGAGCGTGCAGCGAGTACCACTGATACGCCTGCACTGGCCAGTTGGGCAGCTGTCGCTGCGCCAATTCCGCGACTTGCACCGGTGACGATTGCCGCTTTTCCGTGCAGTTCATGCATAGTTGAAACCTTTGCCATAGACATAGCGCCAAGTATACCGGTAATAGCTGTGTTTGATGATTTGGCGTTTGTTATGTTTGGGCGTGCCCCGGGTATTAAGCTGGCTGCAAAGATTGTGAGCCGCGCTTCGAACGTGCCTCCGAACTTGCGGGCGCCGTATTTTTAACGGCGTGTAATGGTTCGGCAAGTGCATCGATTGCAACATAACCTGGCCCGGTAAATCGTGCGCTACCTCAGGAGAGTTTGTGTCTACCGTCAAGTTACCCGCTGATCCGGAATCGAACCCCAGAGTTAAAGCCGTCTTCGATGATATACGGCAGACTCGCGGAAATGACTTTATCAATAATGTGTGGCGTTATCTGGCGTTTGATCCTGCCTTGCTTGAGGAAGTCTGGTCTGATCTACGCACTGTTATGGCGAGTGAAACACTCATCGACTTTAAGACCAAGGAAATGATCTATGCTGCGGTGTCGATTGCGAACTCGTGCGACTATTGTGTGCACTCACATACTGCAGCGGCGAAAGCCCGCGGTATGACAGATGGAGAGCATGCAGAACTGCTGCGCATCGTTGCAACGGCTGCGCGCACCAACCATCTGCTCAATGGTATCCGACCGCCACTCGATGAGGTTTTTGATGTCGACTCGACTGCTTGAAAGATTGCAAAGACACGCCTTCGGGTTATTGTCCGGTTATGGTTACACCAGGGTGTAAACCGGTTCCGGCTCCTGACGACCTCGGATGTTGATGGTGTCGACCAGTGACAGATCTTCCTCTCGCAAGCGATTGGCGGTTCTGGCAGATATCAACAGACGGGTGCCCAGGGTTTTATTCAGTGACTCCAGTCGTGCAGCCAGATTTACCGCGTCGCCGTGTACCGTATAGGAGACCCGGTCAGTAACACCGACGAGGCCACCGGTTACCTGTCCTGTGGAAATGCCGATTCGTATCCGATAGACCATGCCGTACTGAAAGTTTTGATCGGCAAGCGCCTGTAGAATTTCTTTCGCAGCGTTGACTGCGTTTCTGGCATGACTGGAGTCCGGTGACGGAAGGTTGAAACTGGCAAGAATAGCGTCCCCCTGAAATTGCGTCACCGCACCGCCGTATTTTTCAATTGGCTTGACCGCCAGTGCGAAAAATTCATTTAAGCTTTTAATCACCAGTTCCGGGTCGACTCGTTCAGCCATTGCGGTAAAGTTTTCTACGTCGAGGTAGAGAATCGTCGCTTCAGTGGTCTGCACGTCGTGCGCTGATTCGCCACCCTCTTCAGTGATTCGGCGTGCAACCTCGGATGGAACAAAGCGTGACAGATCAGTTGCCGCTACCTTGATCGAAGCGGCTTCGATCATCAGGTGGCGTGCCCTGCTGATGGCCAGCGCCAGGATGATGGTGACTGAAACCAGGGTGATCAACTTGTCGATTTCAGCGCCAATCAAAATACTGTTACTGGTCATGTACTCAACAAAATTGGTCGTGATGCCGGAGTCGGTCGGGCTGTTGCCTACCGCAAATGCCACAACGCCCAGCCATGCGATTGATGCGACAGCGCCAGACCACAGCACATAGCGTGCTTCGAATCGCAGGGCCCTGATAGCGATAAAAATAAACATGTACATCATTGTGGGTAGCTTTAGCACGAACGATGCTGGTTGCATGTACTGGAAGGGCAGGCTGACAAGCACAGCGATAAGCACTGCCATATCGACTATGACCGAGAAAATCAATATGCGGTCGGTGAGCTTTCTTTGGTACGCCAGGTACAATCGAAATACACTGAATATCGCGTACGCACCAAGCGCCCACGGCACGGAGACAAATGGTGCATCCGGGGGATAGGATTTTGGCGAGGCGAGGTACAACAGAATCCAGATAGAAACAATGGTCAGTTGTACCCAGCTGATGATGACTTCGCTATCGTCCTGCTGTCGCAGAATTGCTTCGCGAGTTGGCTCGGGCATTTGCACTGTTTTTCTGGTCAATCCGCTAATCCGGGTGATGTGGGGGACGCAAACCAAGTGTAACCTTGCCGAAATTCAAAGCCAGTGAGAAACTCACTGTCGGCAGACTGCGTCATATTGGACCAGACTTCCGCTGCGGCGTACAGTCACAACGTGCGGGTCTGACGGATGCGTCTCGACATTGGACGCACAGTGAGGCAGCTGTTGGCAACGCTAACATGTGGCGTTGAAATTGAACAACCAAGCTGTGATTAATCGTAGCCTGGAGGTTGTCAGTGAGCAGTGGCGGTGGGGTGCGAGGTCTAGGTTCCTGCAATCAGTCGGCTCCTGCAATCAATTGAGGCGAATAGTTATTCAATTTTAACGAAATGGAACACTATAGCCGGTCAAAATATTGCGTCTGCAGTAAATCGATCATTCTCGCACAGGCACCCGGATCGCTGATGACGGCGCGTTTTGTGCCATACCTGGTTTGCCTGTCTCATTGTCCATCGATCAGAGAATTCTGTGAATATCAACGAAATAGCCTGCGGCAACAATCCGCCAGAAGATGTTAACGTAATTGTTGAAGTGCCGATCGGCGGCGAGCCTATAAAATACGAAATTGACAAGAATTCGGGCGCGCTAATGGTTGACCGGTTCTTGTATACCCCGATGCGGTATCCCGGAAATTACGGATTTGTGCCACATACCTTGTCCGATGATGGAGATCCGATCGATGTGCTGGTGTGCAACACGCGGCCAATCGTACCCGGCGCGGTGATGAACTGCCGACCCATTGGTGTGCTGGTCATGGAAGATGATGGAGGTCAGGATGAAAAGATAATTGCTGTGCCCGCCGAAAGTATTTCCCGCCGCTACGTTACCGTGCAGGAGAGTGCAGACCTGCCTGAGATCACGCGCTATCAAATTCAACATTTTTTCGAGCACTATAAAGATCTGGAGCCTGACAAATGGGTGCGGATTGAGGGATGGGGCGACAGTGCTGCTGCCAGGCAGATGATAGAGCAGGCTATAGAGCGGTATAAAGGCAGCGACTAAAATGTATCTATTTTGAAACAAAGAAAATGACAGGTAATTTAATGGCTTAGCGAGTGCTCGGTAACTTCTGCCGGACTCTTCATTGCTGTACACTTGGCAACCTTTGCGGCCAACTCTGCCGCATGGTGAATTTCTCACTGGTCTGGTCGCGATGTTTGTCGATGGTTGTATGGGCGACTGTGGTGCGAGCCAGGGGTATTCAGCGTATATGAATCGTTTCCGAGAGAGTACCTGGTGCAGATAATTTACAAAGTCGCGTTCGATGCGTGTCATTGGGCGGTTAGTGCGGCTCTTCAGGCAGGCACAGTGCGGTACTTGCTTTTACTGCTGGCGTTATTGGCTACAGCAACAGTTGCCAGAGCGGAATCAACGGATCAATCTGCCAGTGTCGTTTATCACGTTGATACAAGGGACGCTGATACCAGGCCTGTGGTGTATTTGACTTTCGACGACGGTCCGTCCGCCGACAGGGTGACGGATGCAGTGTTACAAATACTGGCCAAACACGATGCGACCGCTACGTTTTTTGTTACCGGAGAGCGAGTCCGTCGCGAGCCTGATAAAATCTCCGAGATTGTCTACGCTGGCCATGCAATAGGTAACCATACCCTCAATCATGCAAAACTGACCGAGATCAGTGATGCCGCGGTCATGAGTGAACTGCAAATCGCCAGTGAAGTTATTCTCCAGGCTGGCGCTCCGCCACCGAGTTGTTTTCGACCTCCATTCGGGTCAACCGACGGTCGAGTTAACCGACTGGCCGCTCAGCTTGGTTTGGTTCCCGTGGGCTGGTCGATAGATACTCGCGACTGGGAAAGATCCGTCAGTACATTTGCAATTTCAGACGCATTGGCTCGAACATCTGAACAGTCTATTGTGTTGATGCACGACGGCCCCTCGCATCGGGGCAAAATGCTGTTTGCGCTCTCGAGCTGGATGGAAAAGCAGGCCCACAAATTTCAGTTTCGCGCGCTGCCCGAGTGCAGCTCAGGCGCAAGGGTGCTGCTCGCAAAGGCTGAGCTGACTGAGTCCTTGCCGGTAATCACCGAATCTCAGATCTACGAACCTGTAGAGCAAAAAGCGATACCTGTAGAGGTGATTGCCCCGGTTATTGAAACACCTAAAACTATTCCACAATTGCTGAAAAAAATTCGATCCTACCGATTTGTCCTCCATGTGGACGGGCAGCGTGTTGACCTGACCCAGGTAACGGCGAAGCTCAATGAAGAAATCCAGGAGGAAGCCAGGGTCTATTCATTTTAGCGGTGCGCTGCTGTATACGTTTTTTTACAGTTTCAAGGCGCTGGCCCCTGGAAGTACCCCGGGGTGCGGTCAGTGCAGTCCTGTGTCAGCCTAATCCACGTGTAGACATCGCCGCATTTTGTGCACATGACCGCAATACGTGCATATTGTAGCCATACATTTACATGGTTTCACCAGCCATCTGTGTAAGTGCTTCGCCGTCAGCATATAATCGAGCGCATAGCAACGGAAGGAGGGGCGGTTTCGCTCGATAATATTCTATGAGTTTATTCGACACTATCTATCAGCAGATTGGCGATGCGTCGGTTCAACAGCTGCAGGACAAGCTGTCTCTTGGCAGTGTTCGAACGGCGCCGATGGTGGATAAGGGCATCATGTTCATTGCCGAGAGTCTTTCCACTGTCGCGCAGACAGAGGACGGAAGACGGAAGCTGTACGAGTCAATCAGATATATTGATGACAGCTTCATCGATCACCCGGATGAGCTCTTCGCCGGGAAAACCGTTGACGAGGCTTTTACTGCCGGGAACGTCGCGCTCAGCGGGCTAATTGGCAACGACGCCAGAAACCAGCTGTCACAGTCATTGGCAAGCTCTGTAGAGATAAACCAACAGCAAGCCGACAGCGCCGTTGGTTATCTGGCACCGGAGGTTTTTGGTTGTCTGAAACGCGAGATCGATCGGGGCAACGTGCTGGACAGTCCGGATGGCATAGGCCAATTGTTTTTTGGAAACGGTGCATTGCCGTCTGCTACCACATCCACAGGATCGGCAGAAACGGCACCTGGAAAAGTCAGCTCACTAAAAGTCAGGGATGGCGTTGCAGGCCAATCATCATCGAGCTCGACATCTCCTGCGATGTCGGCATCAGCAACCACTCCATCCACAACCACTCCATCCTCAACTACGCCATCAGCAACTACCCCATCAACAACAACTTCAGTGCGGCCTGCTACACCGCCGTCGGTATCAACAAGCGCAAGTTCGTTCGAATCTGAAAGTACATCAGCTCCAGTTGCTTCAGCTTCAGGACCCTCGGAAACGCGCGCTCCGATGCTGGGTGCTGCAGCGGCCAATGTTATCCCGCCCGGGGTGCCCAGGGCACCAGCGGGCTCTGGTGATGAGCCTGGAACCAATGTGGCCAGCGCTGCAGCGATGGCACACCATGAAGAGGATAGCGACTGGTCGTGGTTGTTTCGGTTCGCTTTACCATTTTTGCTGGTGGGCGCGCTGGTGGTGGGTGGCTTGAGGAACTGCGACGCTAATTTCCAGTCCACAGCAGCCCTTCCGCTGGCTGAGGATGTGACAACCCCCAGTGAAGGTGAACTTGAAGCATTGGCATCTGTTGAGACCCTGCAGACAGAACTCGCCACTGAGAAAGAAAGTTCGCAGGCTGCAATTGCTGAAAATGAAGCGCGCATACTTGAGCTTGAAGCGCTGGTTGAAGAATCGACTGCTGAGAAAACAGCGGCGTTGACAAAGCTTGAAGAAACGACCAGTGAGCTTGAAACAGTGTCCGGTGAGCTTGAAGCGGTGTCCGGTGAGCTTGAAGCAGTATCGGGTGAGCTTGAGCAGAGTCAGAGCGCAGGTCAGGATACTTCTGAACTTACGGCGTTACTTAGCTCAATAACCGGCGAGAGAGACACTGCCACGCAGCAGCTCGGGTTGTTTCAGAGCCAGCTCGATGAATCTTCCAAAGCCAGAGATGCAGCTATGGCTGAACTTGCTGAACTCAAACAGCAGCTTGCCAGTGCAGAGCCGTCGGACGTGTCGGAGCTGGAGCGTCAAATCGAGAGTTTGACAGCTGAAAACAACGTCAATCGTGAGGCATTGCAACGGCTCAGTGTGGAGCTGGACGAGGCGAAAGCGACGCTTTTGGCAAGCGACGGACAGAAAACCGGACTCGAAACACAGGTTACTGAAGCCACTCAGGCCGTGGCCACTGCGAATGAGCAAACCGATTTGGTTAAAGCCGAACTCGAATCAGCCCGCGCGGACTTAGAAACCGTCGGGGCCGAACTGGATGCGAGCAAGGCTGATGTTGCAGCAGCGCAGGCTGAGCTCGAAACGGCTAACGCGTCGATAGAACAAATTGACGCTGATTACCAGGTCAAACTGGAATCCAGTGAAGCGGCACTTGCATCGTCGAAGGATGAAATTGATCGCCTGAAAACTGAATTGGAAAACACAGTAGCCACATCGAACACCAAATTGGCTGCGACACAGGCCGAGTCTGAGCAGCTTCTGTCAGGTGCGGTACAGGATCGGGAGGAGTTGGTGGAGGAAATCACTGCGTTAAAGGGAACGAATGCTGAACTTGAGGAGCAAGTTGATCAATATGCCGTAGAACTGGCAATGGCATCTGACAGTTCAGGCGATTTACAAACCAGGCTTACAGCTGCGGAAGAGGAGCTGGAAACGACTAAGTCAGAGCTTGCAACCAATCTGTCTTTGCAAGAGGGATTTGATGAACAGCTTCAGGATTTGCAGCAAAAGCTTGATACTGCCAGACAGAGTAGTAGCTCGGATATTAATCGATTGACGTCTGTATCGAATGAGTTGCAAAGTCAGCTCGATCTGATGGTAGGAGCAAACGAGCAAGCGCAAGCTGGTATTGCAGAGCGCGATGCGCAGATTACTGAGCTTACCGACGAGCGCGATGAGTTGCTGCAACAGAAAGCTGAACTCGACGAGACGATCAACACCCTGAGTGCCGAGCGCGATGAAGCCAATGCAGCCGTTGCCCAGATGAATGATCAGGTTACAGAGTTATCTGGCAAGCTTGAGCAGGCTGACGCTCAAAGCGAAGATAGCCAGTCTCGTCTGAGCGCGCTGAACGCCTCATTGACGGAAGTGCAAAGCCAGCTGGCGTTATCATCCAATGAAGCAGGCAAGCAAGCAGAACAAACGGCAGCGCTGGAAGCAGATAATGTGCGTTATCAGACTGAAATAGGATCGCTGAGAAAAGAGCGGGATCAACTAACCGCACAAATTATCTCTCTGGATAGTGAACTGGGTGTGGCTAGGAATGAAGCTGAAGAAGCAGCCTCGGCGCTGGCTGCGGCCAGGGAGGCAGAGGAGGAAAGCACGCGGAAAGCAACGCTGGTTGAAAAGAATGTTGATGGATTGAATAAGGAAATTGATCGACTTAAAGGAGAACACGAAGAGGCACTAAGCGCACTCAAGCAGACGGTTGAAGAAACACGGGCCGAGCGTGATGAGGCCGTGTCGCAGGTCGAGGCAGCACAGGCGCAAACGGCGGCATTTGATGACGAGAAATCCGAGCTGACGGGCACCATAAGTGATCTGCAGGAATCGATTGATAGTTCTCAAACAGAAGTGGCCACACTGACTGATCGAATTACCGGCCTCGAGAGTGAAATTGAAGCCCTGAACAGCGCACGCGATGGCGCGTTAGCTGAGGTGGCGGAGTTGCAGGAGGAAGTGGCAGCGGCCGAGTTACGAGTGACAGAGGCGACGGATTTGGCTGATGGTTATAAGCTCACACTGGATCAGGCTGACGAAAGGAGCCAGGCTGAAATGGAATCGATCCTTGCAGTCCGGGATGCTATCAGCGGCAGCCTGAGTGAGGTTGAAGTCGACGATGTGCAAGTGATGACTCGCGATGACAACTCCGCAGTTGGCATTACCATCGGCTCCGGCAATTTATTTCGTGCGGGTAGCTCAGTTCTGAGTCCGGAAGGGAGCGAAGTCCTTGCCAAGGTCGGTACCATCGTAGCGAATTATGAGGACTGGAAAATAGACGTCGAAGGCCACACGGATAATCAACCGATTGGTGGTGCCTTACTGGAACGTTATCCGAGTAACTGGGAGCTCTCGGTCGCACGCGCGTCTTCAGCAGTGCGCTTTTTACAAGTTCAATCCGGCATTGATCCAACGCTACTGTCGGCTCGGGGTTTTGGTGAAACAAAGCCGCTGGATATCGACGATACCCCTGAAGCACGACGCAAGAACCGCCGCGTTGAAGTGGTATTGCGCAAGAAGTAACAGGGAGTGCTACGGGTGGCGCAGTGCTGCCCGTCGCTTCAAAGCGAAGACACTTCATGCGCTCCGGCTATCAACACCCAGGGTTTTAACAAGTACCAGGGAATCGTTCGTTCATGATAGATGATCCGCCACTTTTAACGCTTAAGCGCAATTTCCCGCGTCCGCAACAGTCGCAGGTCGATCAGTTGACCGGTGTGGCAACCGGAGTGGTGGTCGATTGTCTGGGTGGTCACGGTGCGATGAGTGCGAGCATCAAGGTGATTAACGATGATCGCCCGTCGTTTTGTGGAGTAGCGGTCACTTGTGATGCCGGACCAGCGGATAACCTGGCGGTTTTCGGAGCGCTGGAAATTGCATCTGGTGGTGATGTTCTGGTGATATCTACCGGTGGCTATGATGGTTGTGCTGTTGTTGGCGATATGGTTCTTGGTATGGCTAAGAACCGCGGCGTGGTTGCCTCTGTAACCGATGGCTACGTTCGCGATATAGAAGGTATTAATGTGGTTGGTTTGCCTTGTTACGCGGCGGGTGTCACACCGAATTCTCCTGCGCGCAACGGACCTGGAACTGCGGGTCTGGGTATAGTAGCCGGCGGGCTGAAAGTTGAATCTGGCGATATCGTTTTGGGTGACAGGGACGGCGTGGTGGTTGTGCCACGGGCGAAGCTCGAGGACGTGTTGCGCCAACTTCCAGAGGTGTTGCAAGCTGAGGCTGAACTCGAAGCAGAGGTTAAAGCCGGACTTGAAATGCCTGAATTTGTAACCGGCTTATTGGCAGGTGATAGCATCAGGGAAATTGAATAGCTCCTGGTTAGTTTTTCCCTGATGGCTGTATCAAGCATGGGCTAAATGGCATATGCATAGGCTAGATGGCAAGCACACGCAGTGTGCGTAAACCTAGCCCGGACTAGGCTGCGCTCACCAGTTGCTCAAACTGTTGCAGCGATCTTTCAACAATTCCGATACTGTCCAGCCAGAACTGAGGGGTGGAAATATCCTGTCCCAGATGTTTTTGTACGAGAGTTTCAGCGGTCATGGATCCTGTGTCTCTCAGTATGTCCAGATATTTCTCTTCAAAGTCGCCACCGGCCTGTTCTTTTTGTGCATAAATGCCAAGGCTAAACAGGTACCCAAACAGGTAGGGATAGTTGTAGAAGCCGAAACCTGATATTGAAAAGTGCAGTTTGCTGGCCCAGAACATATCGTCGTATTCGGCTAGTGAATCTTCATACCAGAGTTGCCAGCTTTCCCGCATCATATCTTTCATCGCATCTGCGGTAACAAAATTCTCCTGACGCGTTTCAACCAGTCGCTGTTCGAATTCGAAGCGAGCGGGTATATTTAACATCAGTGCGGCCGCGGTCTCGGCTTCTGACCACATGATTTCCAGTCGTTGTTTATCGTCTTTGGCGGCTTTCAGCAAAGACTCGCGAACCAGGGTTTCGGCAAAAATACTGGCGGTTTCAGCCAGTGTCATCGGGTAATTGGTTTTCGCTTCGGGAATATCTTCCATTACGCGGTTATGCCAGGCATGCCCTAGTTCGTGTGCCAGAGTAATCACATTGGTCATTGTGCCGTCGTAGGTAATAAAAATTCTGGCCTGACGTGGCTCGGCAAATGAACCACAGTAGGCGCCCGTGCTGCGATTTTCTGTTTGTTCACTGTCTATCCAGCCGCGTTCTGCCATCTCTATAGCGAACTCTCCCATTGGTTTCGAGAACTCGGAGAATGCCTGCGCAATCAAATCTATAGCATCGCTAAAGTCGATTGAGCCACTGCTTTTTACCGGTGCTGGCGCCATTAAATCCCAAGGTCCCAACTGTTCAACACCATGTAGTTTGGCCATTGCCCCGAGGGCGCGTTGTGAGATTTGGCGGCTGCTATGTGTTGCCTCCATCATGGCGTTTAATGTGGCACGACTAATACGGCTGGAATGACAGCTCTTATCGAGATAGTGCAACTCGCGGGTGTGTGAGCGCTGTCCAGACTCTTCAATTCGCCATCCATTTATATTGTTCAATATGGCCGCAACGGATTGTTCGTTCTCGGTCCATGCTTTGTTGATACCGCGCCACGCCTGCTCGCGAATAGTACGTTGCGGGTTACTGAGCTGGTTTGCCGCTGCTGCCAGTCCCAGCTGTTCGTTACCGACAGTGCATTGCAGCGTGCCTGACAGGTTTTTATACAGGTTGCCCCATCCGTGCAGGCCTGTCACTGCCATCCGTGTTAACAGTTGCTCCTGCTCTACCGGCAGCATTTGATCGCCCATCTCACGCAGCTGTTGTACCTGGAAAGACAGTTCTTCAAGGACCGAATTCTGTGTCATTGACTGGATGATCTGCTCATCAGCGCGTGCCAGGTATCCAAACATCGGATGTGTTGCGTTTTTCAGTTGTGCGCCGAGTTGCTGTAGCGTTGGCAGCCAGGTGCTGGCTGCTGAATCACGCGCATTCACACTCAGGCAACAGTGGATAAACATCGAGGTATTACCCAGGCTGCGGCTAATCAGGAGCTGTTGCCTGTGCGCTTCCTCGAGCTGTTCTATTATTGTCGGGTACTCATCGCTGACCGGCGGCTTATCTATAAGCGCTGTAAACTGTTCGCAATGGGTAGACAACGCAGTGATATCAGTGCGCAGTGTCTCGACCGCCGTTGCGATTTTCGGATCATCACTGTTGCTAAAAAATGCTGAATTGTCCCAGCGAGTCTGTCGGATTGCCATCACACCAGCCTTTTTGTGTATGTCGTTTTGTAAGTTGTTGTATAAGTTGTTGTATAAGTCTTTGTATAGGTCGTCGTGTATGTATTTGTGTACGTCGCTGTGCGTAAGTTCAGGTTAACTGTCTTGCTACCTGTCATGAATTTTCCGGTCTAAAATTCGACGCCTTTTTGTGCGCGAATTCCGGCTTCAAATGCATGCTTTACCATGGTCATGTCGGTGACGGTGTCGGCTATTTCGACTAACGCAGGCTTTGCATCCCGGCCGGTGACGATGATATTCAATTTCTCGGGCTTGTTGGCAAGTACGGACACGACTTCATTAATATCGAGATAATCGTATCGCAATGCAATGTTTAATTCATCCAGCACGATTAAGTCATAAGCGGGGCGCTCGCTGCGGCAACGTTCTATCATGTCTATCGTTTGTTGCCACCCGTGTCTGGCGCTTGCGGTATCTTCATCCAGATCCTGTGTGTTCCAGGTAAACCCGTCGCCGCTGACCAGATGCTCGATTTCCGGAAAGCGCTTAAAGCTCTCGGCCTCTCCTGTCTTCCATGTGCCTTTGATAAACTGCATGATACCGACTTTCTGGCCATGACCGGCAGCACGTATGGCAGTGCCAAAGGCGGATGAAGATTTACCTTTGCCGTCACCTGTGTTGACGATCAGGATTCCGCGTTCAATGTCTGCTTTTGCAACTCTTTCTTTTTGCTGCTGTTGCATTTTTTGCATGCGCGCTTTGTGTTCGGCACTGCTGTTGGCCGCTGTCGACGCGGCATTGTTGTCGTTGGGGCTGGTCATTGTTATTGCTGGTCCATTAGATTGGTTTGCCGGGTGTGGCCTTCGCGCTGAGATTATCCTTCAGCAAATGGGGTAGTCCGGCGATGCACAGTGTAACGCGATCAGCTACGTCGGCCAGTTGCTGATGCAGTGTTCCGGCTTCATCGCAAAATCGACGGGTAAGTTCTCCCAACGGTATGATGCCCATGCTGGTTTCATTGCTGACCAGTATGACGTCCGTGGAGTTTAACTTGAGCGTATTCAGTAGCTGTGCGCGCTGATCATTCAGCAGGTCGTCATCATTTTGTGTAAGCAGATTGGTCAGCCACAGTGTCAGGCAATCAACGATCACAATTTCGTCGCTTTCGCAGCCGCGGATAACTTCACTGATTGCTATAGGCTCTTCAATCACTCTCCAGTGTTGCGGTCTGACGGCTTTGTGTTTTTCAATTCGTGCAGCCATTTCAGGGTCATTGGCTGTATATTCGACTGCAGCGGTTGCGATGACGACAACCGCTTTGCCGGACTCTGATGCCAGTCGTTCTGCGAGTCTGGTTTTACCTGATTTTATGCCGCCCAGAATGAGTGAGTTCATTGTAGTTGTCAGCACGCTCGTACAGGAACGATCCACGGGTGATCGCTGCCACCCATTTGTACCTCGACACCGTAGACCGTTTTAAGATTGGATTCAGTCAGCACCGATGCCGGTGTGCCCTCAGCGACGATAGCGCCCTCATGCATTAAATATAGTCGATTGCAAAATCTGGCGGCAAGAGACAGGTCGTGAAGTACCACCAGACAGGTGCGATCGGCACTGGAAAAATTCTCCAGCACATGCATGGCTTTCAGCTGATGCTTCAGGTCAAGGGCGGCAACTGGTTCGTCAGCCAGTAACACGTCGGGTTGAGCGGCCAGAGCGCGGGCCAGCAACATACGTGTGCGTTCACCACCTGACAACGTTGTTGCATTTTGATGACGTATATCTGTGCAGTCGGTATCTATAATTGCCTGTTCTATCGCCTGTTGATCATCGTTGCCGGGCTTTTGCCATATGCCTAGATGGGGACGACGGCCCAGGCTAATGATACGCTCGACAGTAAGTGGCCAGTTAACAGCACCATTCTGTTCTACCCACGCAAGACTGCGGCTGCGCTCCTGCAGGTTGATTGCGTGAATATCACGCTTATTCAATAGTACGGTGCCAGTGTCGCATTTGATCAGGCCGGCCAGCATTTGCAACAGGGTTGATTTACCAGCGCCATTGGGTCCGATCAAACCGACCAGTTCATTGCCACCTATATGCAGGGAAACATTGTTAACCAGTTGCTTGTCACCGAGGGTCAGTGACACGCAGTGGCAGGTCAGCTCGCTCAAAAATACTGCCTCCGACTGTTGATGATCAGATAGAGGAAAAAGGGCGCACCAACCAGTGCGGTTAACACACCGACCTTAAGGGGCGGGTCGGCAGGAATCAGTCTTACGCCTATATCTGCGGCCAGTAACAATGCCGCTCCACCAAAAGCCGAAGTCACCAGCACCCGGCCAGGTTGATGCCCGACCAGCGGGCGCAACAGGTGTGGAACCACGAGGCCAATGAAACCGATCATGCCAGTAGTGGACACGGCAGCGCCAACTGACAGAGACACCGCAATGAAGATGCGCCAGCGCAGTGTAACCGGATTAACACCCATGCTCATTGCGGTACGTTCGCCCAGTGTCAATGCGTCAAGTTTGCCACCGACGCCTGTCAGCATGGCCCATCCGAGCAACGTGGTGGGGAGCATTAACCAAAAATCTTTCATGCTTCGGTCGGTAATATCGCCCAGAGTCCACAGCACCAGTTCACGAACCGCATAAGGACTCGGTGCCAGATTCAGCAACAACGACATTCCGGCAGTTGCCATCGCGTTAATGGCGACGCCTGCCAAAATTAATGTGGTAACCGATGCTGTGCGCCCGGCCAGCAAATACACCAGTGCGGTGGCAAGCAGTGCGCCGGCCATACCAGCCAGTGGCAGTATATAGGGTGACAGAAAAGCAGTTCCCAGATACAGGGTGAACACCGCAAAAAAAGCGGCGCCGCTGGAACTGCCAATCAAGCCGGGGCTTGCCAATGGGTTGCGCAACAACCCTTGCATGGCGGCTCCGCATAGTCCCAGGCTGGCACCGGCGACTAAAGCAATCAGTGCCCGCGGCAGTCTTATCTGGGTAAGAATGATGGAGTGGACACCGCCGTCACCGTTCCACAGATCGCCAATAGTTGACCACAGTGGCAGCGACTCGCGTCCCACCGCCAGTGATATTATAAATAACACGATGACCAGCACAGCTAGCCACAGACACATTGCCAGTGACGAAGGATAGCGCTTTGCTGTGAGGTCTCTCGCCATTTAATGGTGCGAGTCAGGGCCGAAATGCTGCAGACGTTCCGCTTGCAGTTGTTCTATCACATCGATAGTCCATGGGCCTGCGCATACGGTTTTTCTACTGGGTATATTAATGATATGTGGATTGACGCCGGAGGCAAGCAAGGCGGGGTGTTTGCTCATCGCCTGTGCTCGGGAATAGGTGCCCGGACTATAGGGCGATACGATGAGTGCATCTGGTTTAAGTCGAATAATCGATTCCAGTGACAGTTGTCCAAAGTGTTGAATCCCCGCCAGCGCGGCAGCGTTGCTCCAGCCTGATCGTTCCATCATTTGTCCACGTAGCGATTGGGCACCACTGGTGTAGCCATTAGGATCATACACTGCCGCGACCGGTTTTACTGTTGGCGGTGTGCTAAGTGCTTGTAGTTGGCTGTTCAATTTTTGCACGATTGCAGTGCCGGATTCTTTTTTACCAAGCCACCTGGACACTGTTTGAATGTTGCTGAGCATGGTGTCGATATCGTTAGCGATTGGCAGGGTTTCTACCCGCAGCCCGGTCTCTCTGAGCAGATCAAGTGTATATTTGTTCGAGTACTGGCCTGCAATCACCAGGTCGGGTTCCAGACCAAGCACTTGCTCGGCGTGTCCTTCGTTCACAGGATAGGAACGCGCTTGCTTAAAGTAATGCGAGCCTGCCTCCTGATGCGATAGATTGGATAAAGATAGAATCTGATCCGGTGCGGCCAGTAGCAACACCAGCTGATCTGCGCACAGATTGATTGATACAACGGAAGGCAGCTTGCCGTCGTCAGTTGATGTTTTGTCGAGTGCCTGGGCGTTGATGTGAGTCGTGCTGAGTGCCAGCAGGCATGCAACAGCATGGCACAAAGATCTATGCGCCAATGCGGTTTGCAACTGCGTAAATCGTAGCGCCATCCGGGTAATCGAGCGCAGGGCACTGAACCGGGTGTTAAACATAAACGACGGCGACGACATAAAAGACCTTATAACTAACCACGGGACAATCAACCGCGGAGCAATCAACCGCGAGCAACCACGGAGCAACCACGGGCGGCAGGTTCTAGAAGTACCGCCCATGGTATGTCGCAGTGAACCGGCAATTACTGCGTAAAGGCAATGCCAGTCGGGTTCAGTGCTGGCATGATGTCTTCTGAAACGATTGTGTTGTCAGCCGGGTTCAGAATAACCACGCGAGGCGTCGCAATATCTGCCACTGCAACCCATAAGTTTCCTGCAGGGCCGGTGGTGATATCGCGTAAATCTACGTCAGCAAGTCCGGCGACACCGGTTTCATTGATGGCTCCGGTGTTCGGGTCAAAGCTGACCAGTGTTGAACTGCCAAAACCGGTTTCAGTAATCATATATGCAGTGTTGGCACTAACAATTTCTACCGCGGTTATTCTACCGGTCTCTTCAGTGTCATCTATCAGCAAGCTGGTGCTGAAGTCGATGCTATCGACGGTCACAATGCCGCCCGAGAATGCCGCAGGACGAGAACCATCGAATGCACCAAAGTCACCAACTGCGGCGACAAAAATACTGTTAGTTGCGTTATCCAGGCTAATGTCCAGCGGATTGAAGGCAGGTAGTTCGATGCCCAAAAGTTCGCCACTGCTGCCGGTATCAATCTCCAAGTCAGTCGTTGTGTCGAAGACGGCGACTACGCCTGTGTCGGTTGGCGCAAACTCAGTCAGTCGTTGCATAAAGATAAATAACCTGCCGTCAACCACTACGCCACGTGTCGCCTCAGGTACGCCATCGCTGTCATAAGCACTTAAATCAAGTTCCCCCGTTTTAAACTGGCTTGCGTCAGTCGCCGATGGATTTACGATCCAGACGATCGGGCTTCCGTAACGCAGCAGGTAGGCTTTGCTTGCATCGACGAAGATCAGATCGTGCGGGTTGCTTGAAGCTTCATCGCCTTCGTCGTTGGTTGATGATTCGAATATCGGTGTGGCGGTGTCTGTGACATCGTATCTTGCGATACTGTCGGACATGAACCGACGTATGACGTAGTAGTTGTCTTCGAAAGTTCTAACGATTGTATCTGACACACCCGGATTAAAATCAGATTGTCCTTCATAGGGGCTGGATGAATCGAAGATGCCGATGGCAGAGCTTGAAAAATCGCTTGCCACAGTGACTATGACAGCTTTGTCTGTCGAGGCGGTGCCGGTGTCTCCGCCAGTGGTGCCTTCTCCGGTTCCACCGCCAGTATCGCCACCGGTTGTATCGCCGCTGGTTGTATCGCCACCGGTAGTATCGCCGCCAGTTGTATCGCCACCGGTAGTATCGCCGCTGGTTGTATCGCCACCGGTAGTATCGCCACCAGTAGTATCGCCGCCGGTAGTATCGCCGCCGGTTGTATCGCCGCCGGTTGTATCGCCGCCGGTTGTCTCACCGCCGGTTGTCTCACCACCAGTTGTCTCACCACCAGTTGTCTCACCACTGGTTGTAGCGCCGCTGGTGTCGCTGCCTGCTCCGTCATCATCGTCGTCACTGCCGCAAGCGCTTAGTGCCAGCGTTGCTGCAAGGAGAGGGATGATAAACAGCTTTTTTTTGCTGGCTGTTAAAGGGTTGGTCATAGTCAGGAATCTGCTTTAGGTTGGTAAAATAGGCTGATGAACGCTGCTCGTCCCGGCTTTGCGAAGCCGTTGAAGTCTTCGTAGTTGTGGTCGGTAATGTTGTTTAACTCGAAATCCACTCGCCAGTCCTTCCATGAACGCTGGACACGGGCATTGTGAATACGCTGGTCGGCTGCAGGTAACAGGTTGGCACTGTCGTAGAATCGATCGGAATTAAACCGAAACTCATACTCGAGTTTCCATCGATGGTTGGTCCAGTTTGTTTTTAACGAACCATCAAAGCGGCTTTCACCTGGTAGTTGCTTACCAGTAAAGCCACTTATTGCGGAGAGGTTTTCGCTGTCCTGTGCGGTAACGCTTGCGTCAACGGAAAAGCCGTTGTCGAAAGTCAGCCGCTGGCTGAGTTCCAGGCCAGTGACTTTGGCTTCAGACAGGTTCTCCGAGCGTCCAATGCCCCGCGCATTATAGACTCTGGTAATCAGGTTTTCGCGACGATTGTAGAATGCCGCCATTTCAATGGATGTATCGATAC
The DNA here is from genome assembly GCA_964393885.1 of uncultured Granulosicoccaceae bacterium. Taxonomy (GTDB): domain Bacteria; phylum Pseudomonadota; class Gammaproteobacteria; order Granulosicoccales; family Granulosicoccaceae. The sequence goes on from CAYMVV010000043.1 coordinate 36,170, forward strand.
CGCTGCTCAGGTCTGATTGCCAGCGTAGCCCGATATCAAAATTGTTGGATGACTCGGTTTGTAGCGACGAGTTTCCCTCGAATAATCCCTGGCTGCCAAATAACTCAAAGAACGACGGGGCGCGTTTGTGCTGTGATGCATTGCTCACCAGTGTCCATTGATCGGTGAGTGAATGGCTTAACCCCAGTTGCGGCAGCAGAGTGCTGGTGGAAAAGTTTTCCCGTGCATTATTGTTGTTGGCGATATCATAGTCATCGTTAATCGCAAAGCCGAACAGGGTTGCTGAGAACAGGCTTTTTTGCGAGTTGAAATAACGATTAAACTGAATACTGGAATCTGCGCGGAATCGTTGTGCCTCTGTGGTGTTGCGCGAGAGTAGTTTATTCACTGAATCAAAAGATTCACTTCGCGCGCGCAGACTAATCGCGATACTTGAATTCTGGTTTACTTTTTCCCAGTAGCCACGCGCGCCAAGCACCTGTGCATCGGAGTCTATTATCTGACTGCCGGTTCCTATTGAGCTGTCACGATCATCAAAGATTTCGTTTTTCAGGCTTAACTGAAAGCCGTAGAGCCATGACCAGCCGCCAGAGCTGTCAACTGTTTCTGTTTGATTGTTTTCATTTGTATAGGGGGTTGCTGCGGTGTGCTTAAGCGTGGTGCGCCACTGAACATTGTCGGTATCCAGGGTGGCACTGCCAAAAGTTGTATTGCGCCAGTCAGCGATACCGCGATGTGCACTTTGCAACTGCAGGGCGTGCTCTACCTGAGTATCACGGTTGAGTTTGTGGCCGGTTTTAACAAACCCTGATGTTGATCGAGTCTGTCCGTTGTTGCGTCTTTGAACTTCGTCATCGGCTGTATTAAAAGAAGTACCGTTATCGTTGACAAAGCTGAAGTCGTTTTCGCTCTGACGGTGCGAAAGCGACGCAACCAGGTGCTGGTCGTTTAGCCAGTTAAGTTTGCCACTATAGGATGATGAAAAACGACTTGAGCCGAATGATCCGAACCCCGCAAGTACGCTACTCACCGGAGCGCCAGTGGCTCGGGCTGTGGTTATATTTATTGCACCACCGATTGCGCTGTTGCCCAATTGGACCGGTACCGTTCCTCGATAAACCTCGACCTTTTCGGCTTGCATTAGCTCGATGTCGCTGAGGTTGACTCCACCGCCAGAGGCTTCGTTAAGTAACACACCGTCAAGATAGACGTTAACCTGCTCCGCGCTGGAGCCACGCAGCGATACGGTAGAAAAACTGCCAAGTCCGCCACTTTGTCTAAACTGAATTCCGCTTTCCGAGGCGATAACCTCAGCAAGCGAATTACCGCTTTGCTGTAGTTGTTCTTTTTCGAGTACTTCGCGAAAGCCGGTGAATTCTCCGGCTGCAGTATCTCCTATCTCAAACGGTGCCTGATTTGTTTGCGCTGGCGCCAGAATAAGAATAGGACCTATCTCTTCAGCTGATAGCTCTTCAGCTGATAGCTCTTCCGATGATAGAACAGATGCCGGTAGCAGAGTGCCAAGAAGGGTGATGACTGGAATGGTGTATCGCGATTTGCCGTGGCGTGTAACACCGGGTCCGGGTTTATGATGCGATTGCAGCTCTGGTACCAAAAGCGAATTCGTTAGCAGCGCCAGTAGCAGTTCTAACAGCTGTGCCGGTAGCGATTCAGGGCGCAACACAGCGCTGTCGTACCTGCACATCTGGCGGCAACGATAAGTGCTGATGATATTAGCAACAAGTTTCAAGCAAAGCCCACTCGGCAATTGACTACCAGCGGGCGATGAAGGGGTGATGAAGGTGGCAGATAAGAAATATCCGCGCAATCATTCCCTACCAAACGCCTCGTTCGGCAGACAAAAAAGACATATCGGTGGATATCCTGACTTGCGGGTCGTTGCTGCTATTTCAGCCTTCCCGGTGAATACCAGTGGCTGCCTCACTCTTGTTATAGAGTGTGGCGTGAAATAGTTGCTCGCCGCTTACAGTTGCGAGGGCAGTCCGGGCATTTGGCTACAGCCGTGTTGATACAGCTATGTTGATACAGCCGTGTTAAAACAGCAGTAAAGATTCACATTTGCAGCCAGCACCAGGTTCCCCGCGGTCGAATCATGCGCCGCGTTGCGTCGCATGTAACTGACCGCCCCAAAAGGGACCGATAACGCAAATAATGGACTAAAAGATCGTGGTGCACAACTAAACATTTTGCGCTGTAACCAGTAACCGGACAGTATTAACACTGGTTTTAGCAGCCTGTTTAACAATGCCAGGCAGGGACGGGGAGGGGCAGGTGGTCGCGGGAGTTTCGGCAGAGGAGCGTCAGGTGCGTTAATTAATTGGCAACACCTGACGGTCCGCTATCGTTGTTGCTGGTGTCACTTAGGCAGGGAACCTTCGATGCCTTTGACATACCAGTCCATGGATACCAGTGTCGGGAAATCCTGCAGGTGCTCTTTACCGTCTGCGCAGTCCTGTGCGAGTTCACCGTTTTGCTGGTACACCGGGCACGGGAATGAGTGTCGTTCACCGGAGCGCAATGCTTCCTGCATGACCTCGGCCTCGGCCTGTAATTCCGCAGGGATATTCCCGTATGCTGCGAGTTCTACCATGCCGACACCATTGCCCTGGCCATCCTTTGACAGACCCCACCAGGTATCAGTTTGCGCCCAGGTGCCATCAATAGCTGCCTTTACCCGGTCTATGTAGTAGCTGTCCCAGTTGTCTACAATGGACATCAGGTGACTTGATGCACCGAATCGTGACATGTTGGATGCCTGGCCAAATGCATAAACACCCTCTGTTTTCTCGGCTATGGTCATTGCTGCGGGGCTGTCTGTATGTTGCACAATGATGTCTGCGCCTGCATCGATAAATGCCTGTGCTGCTTCCGCCTCTTTGGCAGGATCAAACCAGGTAAATACCCATTTCACATCGACCACGGCATCGGGGTTGTGTTTGGCGAGTTCCATTTGAAATGCGTTAATGCCACGGACCACTTCGGGAATCGGGAAAGATGCGATGTAGCCGATCTTGTTGGTCTTCGTCATTTTTGCAGCGAGTAAACCCTGTACCACACGTCCTTCATAAAAGCGTGCGGAAAAGGTTGATACGTTGTCGGACTCGCGCTTGAAGCCGGTGGCGTGTTCGAACTTTACATCCGGGTATTGCTTTGCCACCTCGTTAGTAGGATCCATAAATCCAAATGAAGTGGTAAAGATGATGTCATGGCCGGTTTCGGCAAGTTGTGTGATCGCCTTTACCGCTTCGGCACCTTCCGGTACGTTTTCGATGTAGGTGGTTTCCACCTGATCACCGAATTCCTCTTCAATAGCCAGACGACCAATGTCGTGGCGATAGGTCCAGCCAAGGTCGCCAATCGGTCCAACATAGATAAAGCCGACTTTGATTGCGTCAGCACTATGCGCTGTAGCCCCCAGTGCGCTAATGGCTGCGAGTGCGGTGGCGAGTAAGAGTTTTTTCATAGAGCGCGGTTCCTGGATAAGTCCTGTGCGTCAGGACGGTGGATTAAAAATTTTCCCAAGTGAGCCGGGGGCATTTTGACGGATTAAACGCGGGTTGCGAGATATCAGTACCAGTACCAGTATGGTAAATAGATACGGAGAGGTAGTCAGTACTGTTTTCCACTCCAGCTGCCAGTCTGGAAACAAGTTGTCGAGTCTAAGTTCTGAAGCCCACAACAGTCCAAAGATATACGCTCCGGCGAGTACCCGAATCGGCCGCCAGGTACCGAAGAGTATGAGTGCCAGGGCCAGCCATCCCTTGCCGACAGTCACCCCTTCTTTCCAGTCGACATGGACCAGTACGATAAACGCGCCGGCCAGACCTGCCATGGCTCCGCCAAACAGTATGCAATAAAAACGGATCCTTGGCACGTGGTAACCCAGCGCAAATGCGCTGTCGTGATTTTCGCCAACAGCGCGGATGACCAGTCCGGTGCGAGTTCGTTGCAGCACGTACCAGATGACCGGCACCATCAGCAGTGAAAACCATACCAGCAGATCCTGCCCAAACATTTCGGGATGATCTGCAACCTGTACCGAGGTGTAGTTAACGCCAAAAAAATTGCTGCCAAGCGAGTTGCTGAGGCCTGCCCCCAAAATACTCAGGCCCAGCCCTACAGCCACGTGGTTGGCGCGCAGCCCTTGGGTCAGTAATCCAAAAATAGCGGCCAGCATGGCGCCAGCAAGTGCGGCGCTGCAAAGCGCTAACAGGTAGTCTCCTGTGGTAAATACCCGTTCTTCTTTTTGGCAAAAGCCGGGTACCAGCTCTTCAAGGCAAGTGATACTCTGGAGGTTGTAGGCGGCGATATAACCAAACAGGGCGCCGATCAGCATCATGCCCTCGACACCCAGATTCAACACGCCGGATTTTTCTACGACCAGTTCACCCAGTGCCGCCAGTAGCAACGGTGTTGCGAGCAGCACTGCGGCCGCTAACAGATTAACAAGAAAGGAAACAGTTTCAGGATTCATGATCGGGATTTAGTATTGCGTGTTTTATACAGGTATTTGCTGTATACGAATTGCTGAACAGGTAATGCGCTTTGGCTGCAACGGCAGGTCCATGTTTGTGTCTAACGTTGGCATCGTCATGGTTGCATCTTTACCGGATCTGTCGCAGGGCGGGGTTTGCTGACGTTTCTGCGGATGCGATATTGATCGAGCATCGCCGTACCTAGAAAAGCAAACAGTGCTACCACTTCAATCAGGTCCGCCACGGAGTCATCTACACCCAGTGACGCTTGTATATAGGATGCGCCGACGTTGATATAGGCAATCAATAGCGCAGCGAGCAAAATTCCAAGTGGATGCAGGCGGCCCAGAAAGGCAATGACAATGGCAGCGAAGCCAAAGTTCTCCAGATAGTTTTCTGCCTGTATCAGTTTGCCGGTTTCTGCTGTCATATAGACTGCACCGGCCAGTCCTGCCATCGCACCGGAGATAATAAAAGACAGCCAGATGGTATTGCTCGGTGAGAAGCCCGCAAAGCGTTCTGCGCGGGGGGTGAATTGGGCCACGCGCAGGCGATAGCCGAGTAGCGTAAACAAAAGAACGGCTGCCAATATTAAAAAGGCAATAAATAAAATAATTAACCCGTAGTGTAATTCGGTACCGTCTATTATATCAGCGGGTCGCACGGTGGCGGGCAACGGGTATGTTTCTGCCTGGCCAGCCTTTGGGTCACCCTTCCATGGTCCGATACATAGATAGGTTAATATGTGGCTGGCAACATAGACCAGCATAAGCGACGTCAGTAATTCGTTTGTGTTGAATTTAATGCGCAACACGGCGGGAATCATCGCCCACAGACATCCGCCAAGCGCGCCTGCGATCAGGATCAGTGGCAGCGCCCAGATTGATGCGGGGCTGCCCAATAACAGGTAACCCGTATAGGCGCCGATAGAGCCGACTGCAAATTGCCCCTCTGCACCAATGTTCCATACATTGGCGCGAAAGCCGACGGACAAACCTATGGCTATAGTGGCCAGATAGGCAGCTTGCTGAGCAACCAGTCCTAACTGAACTTCCATACGACGTCCCTGCCATGGAAAGGTGAGCAACTGCCAGATGGCTTCTGCGGGTCTGTCGCTCATCATCAGCATCACTAATACTGACGTAAGTGTGGTGATTAACAATGCAATAAGAACGGAGCGAACGCTTGTCCATGCGCTGCTGTCGCGTCTGGGTTCAAGATGGAACATCAGGCGGCCTGCTCACTGCCAGTCATCGCCAGTCCCAGCGTTTCAATGGTCCATTCTTCTATATGGCGAGCGCGTCCCAGATGGCCATGGTGCAGCACTGCCAATCGATCAGAAATTTCGAGCAACTCGTCGAGATCCTGACTGATAACCAATATGGCGGAGCCGTCTTTAGCCAGTTGCAACAGAGCCTGACGGATTTTGGCTGCCGATAATGCGTCCACCCCCCAGGTGGGCTGGTTGATAATCAGAATGCCCGGCTGTTTCAGTATCTCGCGGCCGACCACGAACTTTTGCAGATTGCCGCCGGACAGATTCTTTGCAGCACGCCGCAGTCCACCGTGTCTGACATCAAACTTTGCGGTGATTTCCCGCGCCATCTCATGCAGATTTTTGCGGTTGACCAGTCCTTTGCGATTGATGTTGTCGTTGGCGATATTAGTTAATAAGGTGTTGTCGATTAAATTCATGAACGGCACGGCGGCATGGCCCAGGCGCTCTTCGGGAACAAACATCGCGTTTAGCTGCCGCCGTTGATTCGGGCCGCTGTTTCCGGCCGCTGTGTTGTCGATCCTGATGCACTGATGATCATCACAGCTTAGCTCGCCACTGAGCGCCGCAAACAGTGTTTCCTGTCCATTGCCTGCTACACCGGCAATGCCGAAGATTTCACCGGCTGATAGCTGCAGAGAATCGATCTGCAGACTTTGATCGCCGTGTAAGAGCTTCAGCTTATTGACTTCAAATCGAGTGTTGCCTGAGGTCCGTTGCTCGCGCTGTGTGCCGATGTCACGGCTGCCCAGCATTAGCTCGGCGATCGATTCAGGACTGCTGACGCGGGGGTCGCAGCTGCCAACAACTTTGCCGGCGCGCAGAATCGTTGCGGAGTCACAGATCGACTGCACCTCCTTTAACTTGTGGCTGATGAAAACAATACCGTGTCCTTCAGCGGCGAGCTTGCGCATGGTATTGAACAGTTGCTCTGCTTCCTGCGGGGTGAGCACTGAGGTTGGCTCATCAAGTATCAGCAACTTTGGGGTCAGCAACAGCGCTCTGAGAATTTCGATACGCTGGCGCTCGCCTGCAGACAGTTCAAACACCAGTCTGGATGGTTCCACAGACAGTCCGAATCGGTCAGCCAGACTGAGTATTTGCGCTTCGAGCGCCTTGCCCTGTACGGCGCCATCGATACTGAAGGCGATGTTCTCGGCAACTGAAAGTCCTTCAAACAGTGCAAAGTGCTGGTGCACCATGCCGATGCCCATTGCACGCGCGACTTTCGGGTTGCGAATCTCTACGGCAGAGCCCTGCCATAACAGCTCACCGTCATCCGGCTGCTGCAGCCCGCAAATGATTTTCATCAAGGTCGACTTACCGGCGCCGTTTTCACCCAGCAAGGCATGAATTTGCGAAGGGTATACCGCTAAATCTATATCGTGGTTAGCGATCACAGCACCAAAGCTTTTAGACACGCCTCGGGTTTCTATTAATGCAGTGGGTTGCGACATTGCTTGGGTTCTTATGATTTTCCGTCGGCGTATCATTTACAGGATTGACGGAATCTCACTCGGTCTTTGATTCCACAGTCCGGCGCTGTGTAAAACGTTTTCTTTTGCTAGTGATCAATAGGTCTTCAACGCAAGAGGATCTATCGTTTACCCACGGCTGCGGTGAACAAATCTCTGCGCGATGTCCTCGCACCACCATGAATCTGGCACCACTGTGAATCTCGCGGGCTCAACCAGACTGCACTGTGTAGCACTGCACTGAGAGCATTGAACGGGTTGGTGCTGTTTCAGTTTTATTGATATTGCGACAGTTGAAAGTGCACTGGACATCAGGTGGGTTGTGCTCACAACTACGTAACAACGCGGTTATTTTACACACAATCGCCGCACAAAATGCAGCACAGGTCGCAGCGACATCTGAAAAGACCGTGGATCAGATTCGCGTTCAATGCGTCTACAACGGGCAGGGTCTGGTACAAGACGGGGTTCGAACTGGCACTTGCGAAATTGTCCGGTTAAACCGATTATTGATGGGATAACCACTACGTACTGGACTACAGCAATGAAAATGACCACCGAAGAGGCCTTTGTAAAGGTGCTTCAAAGACATGGAATCGAACATGCCTTCGGCATCATCGGATCGGCTTTTATGCCTATCTCGGATTTGTTTCCTCAGGCTGGCATCCAGTTTTGGGATGTGGCTCACGAAACCAACGGTGGTTTAATCTGTGACGGCTATACACGCACTACCGGCAAAATGGGTATGGCGATCGCTCAGAACGGACCGGGTGTTACCGGTTTTGTCACAGCAATAAAGACCGCGTACTGGAATCACACCCCCATGTTGCTGGTCACCCCGCAGGCAGCGAACAAGACCATCGGGCAGGGCGGATTTCAGGAAGTCGAGCAAATGGCCATGTTTCGGGAGATGGTCTGTTATCAGGAGGAAGTCCGAGATGCGAGTCGGATCGCCGAGGTACTTAACCGGGTGATTCTCAAGGCCTGGCGTGGCTGCGCTCCTGCACAAATCAATGTCCCTCGTGATATGTGGACCCAGGTCATCGACATTGAACTTCCACAGGTTGTTCATATTGAGCCGCCAGCGGGTGGTGCAAGTGCCATTGCCGAGGCTGCCGAGCTGCTGTCGAATGCAAAATTCCCGGTAATTTTATCTGGTGCCGGCGTGGTCATCGGCGATGCCATTGGTGAGTGCGCCCAGTTAGCAGAGAAGTTGTCAGCACCGGTATGTTGCGGTTACCAGCACAATGATTCGTTCCCGGGTTCTCATCCTATGGCCGTTGGCCCACTGGGGTATAACGGCAGCAAGGCTGCAATGGAACTGATTTCAAAGGCAGATGTTGTTCTGGCGTTAGGTACGAGGCTGAATCCGTTTTCTACCTTGCCTGGCTATGGTATCGACTACTGGCCACAAGACGCGAAAATAATTCAGGTCGATATCAATGCAGATCGCATTGGCCTTACCAAGAAAGTCAGTGTGGGCATCTGTGGTGACGCGAAGCTTGTGTCGCAGAAGTTGTTGTCTCAACTAACTTCCACCGCAGGTGATGCAGGCCGAACTGACAGAAAGGAACTGATTCGTACCACCAAGTCTGGCTGGTTGCAGGCTCTGTCGAGCATGGATCATGAAGATGATGATCCCGGTACTTCCTGGAATAAGGACAGCCGCGAGCGCGATCCGGATCGTATGTCTCCGCGCATGGCATGGCGTGCGATTCAAATGGGTTTGCCGGAGGAGGTTATCATCTCCAGCGATATCGGCAATAACTGCGCGATCGGCAATGCCTATCCAACATTTGAAAAGGGCAGAAAGTACCTCGCACCTGGTTTGTTTGGTCCGTGTGGTTACGGCTTTCCATCAATCATAGGCGCTAAAATCGGTTGCCCTGATACGCCGGTGGTGGGCTTTGCCGGTGACGGTGCATTCGGCATATCGATGAGTGAAATGTCATCGATTGGACGTCCGGAATGGCCTGCTATTACGATGGTTATTTTCCGCAACTATCAGTGGGGCGCTGAAAAGCGTAACACCACGTTGTGGTATGAGAACAACTTTGTCGGCACCGAGCTGGACGCTGAACTCAGCTATGCCAAAGTTGCTGAAGGGTGTGGGCTGAAAGGCGTCACGGTGTCCACTATGGATGAGCTGACCGACGCGCTGCGCGAGTCGTGTAAAGCACAGGCAGACGGTGTCACCACATTCATCGAGATCATCCTTAATCAGGAACTCGGTGAACCGTTCCGCCGCGACGCAATGAAAAAGCCGGTAGTTGTTGCCGGTATCAGTCGTGATGACATGCAGCCTCAGACAGGTTCTGCGTAAGACAGTTGATCTTGCAAATGCTCTGATAGCAGGCGCTTTGATATCGGGCGCTGTGATACCAGAACCCGCAGCGGTGCGTTAGCTGCGGGTTTTTATCGAGTAGTCCAGCTGGAAGTTGGTGAAAAGTTTGTCGTCAATCTGAACCCCCGGTGAGGAATGCTAGCTGTCGGCGTTGTGTTGTGCAGTCGCTCTCGAAGTAACACGGTCTTCCATCTTTTTCAGGCTATATTCCGCAAAGTCACGACCTACATCGCCGTATCGGTAGTACGGGACTACATTGAGTTT
>CAYMVV010000044.1:0-39934 GCA_964393885.1 uncultured Granulosicoccaceae bacterium
GTCCAGTTGAATTCGGGCTTTGCATGAATTGCCTTAATAGCTGCGCTGATTCGCAGATCCTTACCGCCTTGTAGCAGACGACTGGCTGCTGAATCGAGGCTTAGAAACAGATCCAGTATCTCTATCAACAGCAGCTCTGTGAATCTTGTTACTTTCGCTTTATTGATGTCACTGGAATCATTGGAGATTTTTGCCAGCTGCTCACCTATCGACAAAATATAAGCACTCTCGCTTTCCGACGGCGTCAGCAGCGTATAGGGGGGCAATGAATCACCCAGTCCACCCTTTATTATTTCGCAAAGCTGCACTTTCAGCACAATGGCGAGTACATTTTCAAGGGGTAAACCGTTAACCGGCGTCGCCACATCTGATGATTCGTCGACACCCAGCACTCGATCCACATCAGTGGCATCGATCGCCGGAGACACATAACCTGCACGCTTGCCCGAGAAAACAAGTACATCGCCTTTGCGAAGCTGTGCCACCTCTCCGGTAGCTACTGACCCGGACACCCCCTCTTGCATTGCCAGCACGAGAAAACCACAATCGTCGCTATTCAGCACCAGACTCGCCGCCTTGTCATTGGTGACCGGAATTATTTCCGCTCCCAGGATTCTTAAATTCAGGTATGTCATGTCGGGTCGGCTACGGTTGAACAATACTGGACGATTAAGCAATAATACTGGACTGAATCTGCTAGAAGCAACCACGCTGATCACTATACTTAGCACATTATCTCAAGGGATTTTCCATTGCAAAACTATCTGGTGTTAACCGGACTTGCCGGCATACTGGCCTCCATTCTTGTCGGCATAGGAGAATACCAGCTGCACTACGACGCACTGGGTCGATTCAGTGAGGGCAGTTACGACTTTATGCTGGGTATCAGTGATAACCGATCAACCATTGGCCACTTCTTTGGTGTGATTGGTGCAACGCTGTACCCGCTAGGCTGCTATCACATTTACTTAATGCTAAAGCCCGCCAGTCGACGCTGGGCTCTTTTCGCCTTTTTTCTTGGAAGTTTCGGGTTTATTGTGGGTACGGTCTGGATCGGATCACGAGCCAGTGTGTCAGCGCTGGTTCAGATGCCGCCATCCGATATGATTGATCAATTGATAGCGCTCTATGAAGTACGCTACGAGACATTGTTGCAGGTAATTCGACTTACTACTCTCATCCTTTCCGGTATCATAGTCTGGCTGACACTTAGCGGTCGCTCACACTACCCGCGATGGATTGCAATTTTTAACCCGTTTCTACTGATCATCGCAAACTTTATTGTGTTCATGATTGCACCGGAAATCGGCAAACATACAATGCCGATTGCTCTCAATGTCGCATTTTTTATCTTTTTTCTGTTTTCAGTACTCGTTGCCCTGCGTGTCCCGAACAACGTGCCCGCCAGCTAGTCGATCCAGCCTAAACGGCACGTATCAGCAGATTTACACAGCCATAGAAAACAGAGCCACTAATCAGGTAATACATTAGATGAGTATCACAGGACTGTTGCGTGCAATAGCATTTTTTCTGCTGTTTTTAGTTGTCGCTTTGATTGCTGCACTAACATTTATGACGTCGCGAGACCGGGCTAATCGCTACCCAACCGATGGCCTGCAGTCTCTGGTAATACCGACTTTCAATGAGCAGTCGATTGATTTCGTGCCCACTTACGATGGTACAAAAACACTGCCCTTTACGGCCGGTGCCATTGTCGATATAGACGGGGACGGCATAGAAGAACTCTTTCTTGGAGGCGGCATCGATCAGCAAGATGCATTGTTCAGCTTTGCTGACAATACGTTCACAGATATCACCGAAAAAACCGGCTGGACCAAAACAACGCCCGATAAAACCTTCAGCGCAATATCGCTCGACTTTGATAACGATGGCGACAATGATCTGCTGGTAACAAGGCAATCCGGTGTCTTTCTTTACGACAACGACAACGGTTCCTTCACCGGTACGAAACTGGAACTGGATCTGGACCCGAAAACCGTTCCGCTGTCTGCAGCTGTCGCTGACCTTAATCGTGATGGCCTGTTCGACATGTACGTGTCCGGATACATAGCGCGCGAGCACGTCGAGGGCGAAACCATATTTAATCGCGACTACGGCGGTATCAGCGCACTTTACCTGAATGAGGGTGACGGAAAGTTTCGCAATATCACCACCGACGCAGGGCTCTATTACCACCACAATACATTCATGGGTGTATTTGTCGATGTCGACAACGATCAACTGGAAGATTTGATCGTCGCCCATGATACGGGTCAGGTACGCACATGGAAAAACCTCGGCGACCTGAAGTTTGAAAATATCGCCAATCCACGCAGTGACGATTATGCCTACCCGATGGGTATTGCGGTCACGGATTTGAAGAACGACGGTTTGCCCGATTTCTTTTTCTCCAACGTTGGCAGCACGGTTCCCAAATCATTGGTGCGCGGTGATCTGCGAGAGGAGCAATCGCTTCATACCGATTGGATCCTGTTCGAAAACACGGGTGACTTTACCTTCAACGACTCGGCAGAAAAGGCGCAGGTTGCCAGCTACGAGTTTTCATGGGGAGCAATTTTTGAGGACTTCAATCTTGACGGCCGTGACGATCTGGTGGTTTCCGAAAACTATGAAGGCTGGCCCCTGCACAAAGTGCCATTCTGGCGCCTGGACGGACGCTTTTTTCTGCAGGCGGAAGATACTGTTTTTATTGATGCCGGAGAAGCGGTAGGTGTACGCAACCGAGAGTACGGTATTACTCCTCTGACTGCCGACTTCAATCAGGACGGCTATCCTGACCTCATTCACATCAATTTGCTTGGCCCACAAAAGGTCTTCTTGAGCGAGGCAGGTGATCAGGGTTATCTAAAAGTAAAATTACCGAATGTCGTAGAGTCTATTGGTGCCGAAGTTACCGTAACACTCGACGACGGAAGCCAGCTCGTGCAGACATTTGTTGTCGGTGAGGGCCTGCTGTCTGATCAATCCCATACCCTGGTTTTTGGACTCGCATCGCAAAAGAGCACCAAGGTTTCAGTTGTCAGACTCAATGGCAACAATGCAGAGCAAAGCGGTAGCTTTCACAACGAAACCGTTAGCTTCTGATAAGCCAATACCGAGGATGAAATAATGAATTTACAAACAAGAAGCTGGGTTGATTATGCCCTTTGGGCACTGTTGGCAATCGGCTTTATCGGTGCACTCAAAGTCAGTTACGAAAACCTGACCGGCAACCCCTGCCCTCACGTGTTTTTTGTGCCTGTATGCTATGCGGTACTTATTGGCTACGCGTTGATGGTACTGTCTGTCATCATTAATCATAACGGTTGTCGACACCATTTTTTTGTCATTGGATGGTCTATCGCTGCTGCCATTGCCCTCATCGGCTCATTGGCTGAATTATTCGCAGGTGGAGGTGTCTGTCCCACTTCCGGTGCCGGTAGCATTCGGGGCGCCACCACAGCTGGCGCTATTCCGTTATGCTACATCTCGCTGGCACTACTCATCGGCATTTTAGTGTTATTTATCATGGGGCCTTATAAACGCGCCTGCGATCTGGATCAGGCACGCAGAGCCTGATCATCCGGCTGTAGCCACCTGGTTTGACGGTGACCGAAAAAACCCATTTCCGCGTCTGTAACCTCTGCGAGGCTATGTGCGGATTGCAAGTATCCGTTACCACCAGTGAAGATAACACCAATAGCAGTACATCAGACCACAACCGCACAATAAAGATAACGCCGGACAAACGCGACCCTTTTAGTCGCGGCAGCATGTGCCCCAAAGCGCCCATGTTGGCGGAGCTTCATAGTGACCCGGAGCGTTTGCGCTACCCGGTTCGACGCGTCGCTAACGACTGGATGGAAATCAGCTGGGACGAAGCAATCGACTTCGTCTGCGAACAATTTCAATCTATCAGAGCCGAATACGGCGCCGATGCCATTGGCAGTTACCTCGGCAATCCGATTGTGCATAACCTTGGTATGTTGCTGTACATCAAACAGCTCACCGAGGCTATCGGCTCCAGGAATGTGTTTTCTGCCACCAGCATGGATCAGTTACCGCATCACTTTGCCGCCCACCACATGTTTGGCCACGAATTCAGAATTCCGGTGCCAGATGTTGATCGCACAGATTTTATGATCATCATGGGTGCTAACCCGATTGCGAGTAACGGTAGCATCATGACCTCTGCCGGTATCCGTGAGCGCCTGCAGCGCGTGGGCGAACGCGGTGGCCAACTGGTGGTAATTGATCCACGTCGAACGGAAACTGCCGAGTTGGCAGACCAGCATCTGTTTATCAAACCAGCCACCGACGTCTACTTTTTACTGGCGTTTATGCATGTGTTGTTTCGCGACAAGCTGATACGAACGGCGCGACTGCAACCCTATTTAGATGACGATGCATTGTCAGCTCTGCAACAACTGTCCTCGCCCTACACGCCAGCTGTCGCCTCTGCGCGTACAGGTATTTCCGCTGAATCGATTACCTCTCTGGTGCAGCAATACGCAGATCAGCCTTGCGCGGTATTGTATGGGCGGATGGGGGTATCCACGCAGCAACACGGTGGTTTGTGTCACTGGCTGATCAATTCGATCAATATCATCAGCGGGCATTTTGATACACCGGGCGGCATGATGTTTCCGCAACCGGCAATCGAACTGGCCAGAGGTCGCAAACAACCCAAACATCAATCCAGATGGTTCAGCCGCGTACGGCAACTCCCCGAGTTCTATGGAGAATTGCCAGTCTCGACCATGGCGGAAGAAATGCTGACACCGGGTGCAGGCCAGATACGCGGGCTGATGACGGTATGCGGCAATCCCGTGCTGTCGACTCCCAATGGCAAGCGACTGGAAAAGGCACTGCCCTCTTTGGACTTTATGGTATCGATCGACAACTACATCAACGAGACCACCCGTCATGCCGATGTAATTATACCGACGCCATGCGGGCTTGAGATTGATCACTACGATGTGATTTTCAATTTGATCTCTGTATCCAATAACGTCAAATTTTCTGAAGCACTGTTCCCGATCGATGACAATCGCCTGTACGACTGGCAGATACTCAAACGGCTAATAACAAAGCTGGCTTTAAAATCGGGCTTGTTGAAACGCACACTGTTGCAGTGGTCAACACCTCGACGGATCATAAACTGGGGCTTAATGCTTGGGGCCTATGGCTGCCTTGGCCATCCACGCCGCTGGTTCAGCGGCTTGAGCCTGCAGCGAGTTATCGACTCGGGCCATGGCATTGATCTGGGGCCTATGCAGCCGCGCGTGCCAGAGGGGCTGCTTACAGATGATCGAAAAATTCACCTGGCGCCAGCAATATTCACTGAAGCCATCGCCGCACTTACACCGCAGGTAACGATTAGCAATCATTCCTATCCATTGCGCCTGATCGGACGTCGGCACGTCAGTACCAACAATTCCTGGATGCATCAATTTCGAAAACTCAGCGCCAGTCGCCAGGTGCGTTGCACGGCTATGATGCACCCCGATGATGCGTCGATCCGGTCCATTGAAAACGGAGCAACAGTGCGTGTGCTGTCTGCCACTGGCAGCATAGAACTGGATGCTGAAGTAACAGACAGCATGATGCCCGGTGCTATTTGCATTCCGCATGGATTTGGCCATCATGGTAATGGCACACGAATCTCCAATGCGCTACGCAAGCCGGGCGTCAGCGTCAATGACATCACCGATGAGCAGCACATTGATCAGGTCACTGGCAACGCCGCGTTTTCGGGTCTGCCGGTACAAGTAGAAAAAATCGCCGACACCCCTTCTGTCGATCAGGCAACTGAAAATCAATCTGGTTTACCGTTACTGATTTTATACGGCTCACGCACTGGCAATGCGGAGTTTCTGGCCAGAGATAGCGCTGCACTGGCAAAGCAACATGGTTTACTGCCTGTGGTATTGCCGATGAACCAGGCTAACCCCGACACGCTGGCTGAAAGCCCACGCCTGCTCATTATCTGCAGCACCTATGGTGAAGGGGACATGCCGGACAACGCCGAGTCGCTATGGCAGCGGTTGCAACTGGCCGACGCTCCGCCATTGTCAAACACTGGATTTGCGGTGCTCGCATTAGGCGATCGGTCCTACGACACCTTTTGTGCCGCCGGCAAGGATTGGGATCAACAACTTGCTGCCATGGGTGCGACGAGGCTGACCGGTCGTGTCGATTGCGATGTTGACTATCAGGATACCGCTGACGCCTGGCTGGAAAACGCGCTACCCGAACTCGCCAACTATGGCGACCAGACTACAGTGCTCGCCAGCCCGGACATCGAGCCTGACAGCACTAATGCAATATCGCGACGAAACCCGTGGCAAGCTGAACTGGTAGACAAGCAATTGCTCAGCGGCGAAGCGTCTGTACAGGAGGTCTATCACTACGCGTTATCCGTTGAAGGTGCCGACTGGAATTACCAGCCTGGAGATTCAGTCAATCTGCTGGTGGAGAATTCAGACCAGCAGGTAAATACATTGCTCCAGTGTTTTCCGATGTGGCAATCTGCAGTTGACGATGCAGGTTCGGCAAATATTCAACAATCAGCTTCAACGCTTCGCCAACAACTACGCACGTCGTTTGAGTGGGTAAAACCCTCGCGTAAACTATTGCGAGCTATCGCAGACACAGCTGGCATCACAGAGCTCGAAACGCTTTTGGCGACTAACCGCCAAAGTGATATTGATCACTGGATCGATGGTCGGGATGTGCCCGATTTGCTGCAGGCTTACTCGACCCTGTTCGATTCGCCAGAAGCTCTGTTGCCCTTGCTAACACCGCTGCAACCACGGACCTACTCTATTGCCTCCAGTCCGTTAGCGCACCCCGATGAAATCCACATTACGGTGTCTACGGTCAGACGAAAACGACGCAATCGCGATTATCCCGGACTCGCTTCAACCTATCTGGCCGATGGCTTACAGGTCGGTGGCCACGTCCATATTTATCCGGCTCCTGCAAGCGACTTCAAACTGCCGACAGCCCTGAGCACTCCCATCATTATGATCGGACCCGGCACAGGTTTGGCTCCGTTTCGTGGTTTCCTGCAACATCGCTCGCAGCGATTTAATAATGCCGGTAAAAACCCAGACAAACAATCCGACCAAAAGCAAGCTAAAACGAATGCCGGCAAAGCCTGGTTGTTCTTTGGCAATCCGAATCGCGCAACGGACTATCTGTACAAACAGGAACTGGAATCCTTTCTACAAGAGGGCACACTAACGCAGATCGATCTGGCATTCTCCCGAGATCAACAAGATAAAATATATGTTCAGCATCGGTTGATAGAATCGGGTGAAAAAGTATCTTACTGGCTGGATCAAGGCGCGACGATTTACATTTGCGGTGATGCCACACACATGGCTGCTGATGTTCATCTTGCACTGCAAAAAATACTGCAAACCCACAAACAACTGTCCGAGGCATCTGCCCGGGAACAACTACAGCAGCTAAAAGACGCTGGCCGGTATTTACTCGATGTCTACTGACTCATCCGGAAATACACCACACGATATAGATGTACCCGAGTTAACAGCACGGATAACAAACTCTCTTCAGGTTCGTGTTCAGCCTGTGCGCCACCATTGGGATCATCATCCCCACCCGGTGCATGCGATCAACTGGTTCGACACACGTTCGCTGTGGCTGTACAACCTCTACAATGCAATTGCTGCAGGTTCTGTAGAAAAGGTTGGTGGCGTGCCACTGTTCAAGGGACGCCGGCAGGAAACGCTCTACGGACAGCAGCACGATCAACGCGAAACATTGCTGTTGGTTCGGTACCCAAGTGCCGAGAACTTCACCAGCATGCTGGCAAATCGACTGTTCCAGATCACCAGCGTTTTACGCGAAATAGCGGTTAAGCACTTTAGTTTTGGCCTGAGCAAGGCCACCACCGTAGAATTATCCGAATGGGGTGGTAAAGATACACAACACTATCTGGTACATCACTGGACAAGTACGGATCAGGGTGCAGCGGACGAAGAACGCGAACGGTTTCATGTAGCGGCAAAGCACCTTGATGTCAGTGTTGCCTTCAGCGCCCGTATTGAATACACACTCGCCCTGAAAAAGGCCAACACCGAATCAACACAGGTTCCGTGTTTAATGCATCAATTACTGCTGCTCAGCCATACAGATCAACGTGCACTTAGAAATTGCATAGCCAGCGATTCCTATAAGGCAGCACTTGAACTGACCGACACATCCTATATTGCCTTGATGAGTCGCATTGCTTAAATACCTGGATGCATCGCATCGCTTACCACAGGGAACATGCCACCATGAGAGTTATTATACTAATTGCAGGATCTATTCTGCTGCTACTGGGGGTGATCTCGATGGTTACCCCCATACCCGGAGGCACCCTGGCCATCGCGGCAGGAGGCGGTATGATCATATGCACAAGCGAAACAGCTAAACGATACATACGCATCTGTCGCACACGCTATCAACGCTTCAACAGCATCATGACCTGGCTGGAGAATCGTCTAGGCGAACGTTTGAGCGCGCCGCTAAGAACCACAAGGCCGGACAGTTCGCAACAATGAATCAACCTTCACCACATACCAAAGAACAGAGCGAAGGTCAGACCAAAGAACAGGCCGAGGATAAGCACACCTTCACCCCGACCATTCTGATCACCGGTGTATCCAGCGGTATTGGTCAATCGACCGCCAGGTACCTTGTCAATCAGGGCTATCGGGTCTTTGGCAGCGTGAGACGACAAGACGATGCAGCCAGTTTGCAGTCAGAACTCGGCAGCACTTTCACCCCGTTGATTTTTGATGTATCAGATTCAGTAGCAGTGGTACAGGCAATAGGCACAATGGCCCAGGAGTTAGACTCCACTCCTCTTGCCGGGTTAATCAACAATGCAGGTATCGCCGCTCTGGGTCCAATGGAATGCCTCGATGACGATCAATTTGAACAGAGTTTACGAGTTAATGTGATCGGAACCCGATATGTCATTAACGCTTGCCTGCCCCTGCTGCGTGGCAAAACCGGAACAGCCATGGCAGCGCTATACAAGCCCGGAAAAATCATCAACATTAGCTCACTATCCGGCATTATCAATACGCCGGTATCCGGCGCTTACTGTGTATCGAAACATGCGGTAGAAAGCCTCGGCGAAATATATCGACGCGAGTTGCTGCCACAGGGCATCGATGTGGTATCGATTCGCTCAGGGCCTGTGGCGTCCGAAATCTGGAACAAGAACCAGTCGGACAACATCGCCAGTTGTGCTGATTGTTTGTACGACAACATGATAGCCAAAGCCGGCAAAATTATTCAGGATGCACAGCGGCATGCCATACCAGCAACGGTCATCGCCACCTTGATCGATGAGATTTTAAAAGGCAAAAAACGCAAAACCCACTATGAACTGGGACGAGGCGCCACATTGTCAAAGCTGCTGCAGCACCTTCCTGATCGCTGGGTGGATCGTATGATTGTGCGATCGATGAGTAGCCCGTAACAAGTAATCCGAGCCAAGTAACCCGTGACAATATCCGTGTTCATCATTCGGGTCTACAAGAGCCAGTAGAGGCAGACAAGCGCAACGCGATAACCGGCGTAGCGGTGTCGAGGTCAGCTACTGCACACGGATTGAAGACATGCATTTTATGCACGTGGTCTCAATGTCTGCCAATAACCCTTGTAAAGTTCTTCGGATGACTGCCGTTATACCCGGCTCATCTCGATATAAGGACGATATATGATCGCGATAGTGAAGTTATGGATTGAAGAGAGAGTCAGACTATTGAATCAGGTTTTCAGTGAAGAAGCGGATAACGCTCGCTAGCAGAGCACCGGGTTCGCGACACCAAACTCATGTGGACTCAACAGCTCACATCTTCAATGCAAAATTACAGCAGAGAAAAACACTTAGGGACGGTGTGCGAATTGACAATGGTGGCCAGGGACGGAATCGAATAGCGACCACAAACCTTTGTTAAATATCGTTTTTATATCCCCAATTAAACTATTGAACCGACATTTGTACCGTCATTTTACTTGGGATAGCCTATTTAGATATTGAGTCATCTCCTATGGCTCGCGACTCCTATGGCTCGCGAGAGGCCGGGAACATTTTGTTGTAAAATCGACTGAGTTTGTCGAAAATATCTTAAAAAACTAACGAAGTTGTGAATGAAATTTGCAATTGTGGATTGAATATTATCCCGTTTGTACCGATAATACAGATAGCTCATCTACCATGTGTAGAAGGAGTAACGAGGCCGTCGCTCTTTTGCGGCGGCTTCTGCCTTTCTAGGGCTGCTTTTTTTTATAATCCTCATACTCCCTCAGCAACTTCCGCACCCTATGCTCCTTAGAAACAGGATATGCGGTCAAAGGCAGCACGTAGTCGCCCCTGTCATCCAGCACAACCAGGTAGCGCGCCCCCTCGACGAACAAACAGATCCTTTCTCGGTTGCCTCTTTTATTGCGCCAGACTTTTACCTGATCTGAATCACTGTTCTTTATAACGGCCATTGGCCAACGAATTCTCTCGCACCTTCGAAAATCAGGTGTCCGGTCATCTTCTACGGAACCTTCCTGAATTAGGTGCCAAAACGTGTAATCTTTATTGTAAGACTGAGGGTGTTTCCGTAAACCTATACGCTTGCCCTGAATTGAGACTTCATCCCTGTCACGAAATTCGTCACAATAACACTTGTATAAGGCTTCTAAGTATGACTCCCAATCCCCACTATAGTCATTGAGTAACACTAGTTCAGGAAGCCAGTCAGGAATACACATATTAATCAAGGTTAGCGCTGAGACGCTTCCCACCTAAAAAGATTAAATTTTTCCTCTCTCAACAAAGTTGATCTAGTAAGGCTATAACCAGTTCGTTTTTTTATTTTTTCGATTACTCTGATTTTTCCCTCATTACCGCTTAACTGTCTGTTCTGGTAGCAGACTGCTCCAATCAGCAGATCTGCTAATTGAACTTGCTCAATCTCATGCGACTGCACTTGCTGCAGTCTCTCGACAATTCGACTGGAAAAATCATACATACTGTTACTAAGCACTTCATGTAATTTCGCTGACTTATAACCACCACGAGTATCCTTTATGTCCAAATAAATTCGATAGTGATCAGCCGGGTGAAGTATTGTTTTTAACATAGAAAAGTACATTTTGTAGTACCAATCATCATGCGTTTGATTATCGAATTTATAGTGTTGCACTAGGGATTTATTGGGGACAATAAGACCGCGAAAGTGTAGATCGTCATCATCAAAAAAGTAGTCAATCAAATCCAGATATAGCTGGGCTTTCGCTGGAGAGACCTTTGTCCACTTAACTTCAAATTTCGGGGAAAATCCATTCCTCGATTTAATATCCCTTATCCTTTCAGCAATTTCCCGTGCTCGACTCAATGGGCACCATACCGCCCCCAGCACCATCACCGGCTTACCGTCATTCTCCAAGTGACATGATTCGTCACAGTAGATATTGTATTTTCTACCCAAAATTAGTAGCAAGTTAAAAAGAGGGGTCTAATATACCAGAATTTTCAAATGGTTAGGGGTCTACGCACTGTCGAGGCTGGCCCGATCCACCCGCGATGCCATCAGTATTGCCGAGCAACTGGAAAAGCGTGGCGCTGACCTGGTTTCCATTTCCGAGCGCATCGATACAACCACCGCAGCCGGCAAGATGGTGTTCCGCATGATGGCGGTACTAACAGAGTTGGAATCCGACCAGATCAGCGAGCGCACGAAGCTGGCGATGCATTACAAGAAGTCGAAAGGCGAATTCCAGTGTTACGGATTCGGCGGAGTCAACTACTGTACGCATCAACAGCATTCGGTCAAATTCAGGCAATGTCGCAGTGGTCGCTATTGGTGCCATATGCCACAATGTACTATCTACGCAGTAGAGTGGGTAATCCCAGCGATGAGTAACAAGCAATCCGCGACAGTTAAATGGTTCGACAACAAAAAAGGCTTCGGATTTCTGCATGGTCCCGATGGTGGCGTGTTCGTCCACTACCGCGCAATTCTCGGTGAAGGGTACAAAACATTGTCCGAGGGTCAGCAAGTCGAGTACCTTCAGGTGCGATCAGACAAGGGATGGTCGGCAGCTGAGGTTGTGCCAGTGTAGGTGCGTCCTACAGGAGACTGCCTCATAGAACGTAATTTAGAAAAAGAGAATTAATACAAATGGATCTGGCAACTGGGTTGGTGAGTCTGGTATCAGTGCTTGGGGTGTATGTTCAAGAAGGTCGACACAGGGAAGGCGGACAAAAGGAGGGGATTAAGGACTGGTTGTCGCGTAACAAGCACAACAAGATTCTGGATGCTATTGCTGAGAACACAGAGCTGAGCGATCAGATAAATCACATTCTCAGAATGAATCATGACGACTTAGTGTTTCAATTGAATGCCATAGAACGAGCGGTCGCCACGATAGCATCCAGCCTCAGCGGTTTTTCAAAGCTGCCTGAAATTGTTGCCCCTGATCACCTACTGTCAACTCAGGCGATCGGAATTTTGAAGGCAATTGAAAAAACACGAGCCCATGGGCTAGTAGAAGATCGAGGCTTGGCGCCTCATGGGTTACGCGAATTTGCACTCTTAGGCACAGGTGAGACATTTCAAATATCTGATCGTTTTGTCGATGCAGATTTGGACGAGTTGGTCCGATTGCGCTACCTGCTGATAAGTGACCATAACTCTTACGGCACACCAATTTATACCCTAACCAGGATCGGGTCTGAGTTGGCACAAAACTATCTCACCAACCCATGAATATTCCAGCAGGCAAATACGACGTAACCGTACGATCAATACACGAATTCGTCGTACAAATGGAAAGGTCCGGCTATGTGGAACTGTCTGATGCCAACAGATTTATTCCAGGCAAGTGCCCATTCTTCTGATCGCTATTCTTGGGCTGAATATCTGTGGAATTTACTGATTCATGTACCGGTATGGGATGTGTCGCAGAGCAGTGTCTGGCAGGCGGAGTACAATGGTGCAGCATGGTCATGATCCTCAGTTGATCGTGATTGTGAAGTGCCAGGCTGGCTGCTCGCAACACCTTGCCCGCTGCGTTAATCACCATGCCTGAGTCAACACCCCTCATGTAAAATGACGTTGTGTCATGCTTCTAAAGACACACAGTTCTTGTGCTTCTAAATCAGCGATTTACTATTGTTGCTCGCACAATCCTGATACCGCCAATCAACATTACAATTTTCTTGGTCATCGCTCCAGCAACGTTTGCCTATAACGCTCCAGCATCCGGAACAAACTTCGCACCCTGCGCAAATTGAAACATAACATTCAAGTATCCAGACAACAGTCGATGCGCCTCCTCAGCCGTGCAGTCGTCAAGATCTTCGATCAACATTCGCGCGTGCTCTATGGCTAACTCACTTTGGCTTTCACCGGGATGTCCGCATCAAGCTCTACTGCAAATCGCCCTTGCCCAACAGGAACTAAATCACTGATCTTTTCCCCCTTCCGATTTCTGTGTTACCTGCTCGATTGAAGTAGTCAATCTGCCGCTTTCTCAGAGACTGTATCTCATCGTCACCAACCGTCCCTCCAGAGTCATACCGACGCCGAACGTCGTTCATCGTGTATTGCAGCCACTTTGCCTCACTGATGTCTTTCTGCAGCTGCTGCCTATCCTGCATTTCGTCAAGCTGAAACTGCACTAGATCATTTCGCAGCTTATTGTTCTTCCGCTCCATGTCCATCCGCTGCCGCTGCATTTGCATGCCGTGGCCAGCCCGTATGCCCTGGGATAGCCCCTGAAAAATACTTATTCGTAATGCACCATTTTGCTATGTTTTTGCACGTTTTCGGTAATGGCCGCTGTGCCAAAATGACCATCAGTTATCTCTCCAATTTCGCCACCTCAGTGCACTACTAATGGGACATCAGTGGGGTCCCATTTGAAGTACCCGATCAATCGGGTAGTCATCGCATCTATACACGCAATTTCCACCAGCTCATCGACCTCATGCACCACCAAATCTCGGACTTCATCATCAAGACCATCGATCGCTTGGTGATATGGCAATCCATCGACAAGCACACAGCACCGCCGGATGTAATCCTCGCAAATTTCGTCAATCACATCATGTGGACAGGTGGACAGCTCTATCCGAGCGCTGTCGGCCTGCCGGTAGTGGAATTGGAGTGCCGCAGCGACCAACTCTTCGCCGGTGTCTGGTGCGTCAATGGCGATTTTGATCATGAGCGTTGCCGTCCGTATTTGTTCAGGATCAGTTCAACATATTTTTGCTGCATAGCCTGGTATCCAGCTTCCCTGACCTCTGCAGCGAACTCGGCCGGCACTGGCAACGTCGGCTGCGCGCGTTTTAAATTCGAGTCCTTTAAGCGCTGGCGGTACCGCCGCGATCGTTCCTTGTTTCCCTCTCTCGAATTTTTCACCCGCGGCACACCCAATTGCCGCAGAACGTAATTGATATTCACCTACGACTTTCCTCAATTCGGTCAGCAACCATGTCGGTTAAACCATTATCGTCCAGCAGCAGAAGATCTACCACGGTCCCGCACTGCCTGAACCAATCGGTTGCCTTGACACATGCATACGCTGCATAGATACGATCTTTGTCTCGAATGCTCTCATCCAATGCGATTGCCAATAGAGCTCTAAGCTGATCGTGATTGTCTAGCCCGGGAACACTCGCTATGTACTCAGCGATGTCCTCTATTGTGGCTGTTGTAGATACACTGGGCTCGGGTTCGGATTCCGAATTGGCCTTAGTCGCAACATACATAGTTTTGTTGTCAGATTTGGTTTGGGCAGAATATTGCGCCATCCCCGAGCCAACTAGATAATTGATGGCGTGAGCAGCTGCCACCTTCCTATCATCCGTCTCAATTTGAGCCTCAAGAATCTCGAATAACTTGGGCGGCCAATTTATCGGCGGTTCATCACCCACCAGTTCTTTGACCACCTTCGCCATACGTCGGTACTGCGCATCCGGGGCACTCATGTCGTGCACCTGTGGGAATCATTGTTTGTCAGCACCTTACGACGCTTTCTTATTATGACCGTCGGTTGCTTACCTCCACCGGCAACAAGTTTTGGCAAACTCGTAGGCGATTCCCCGGCGCAAGCGGTGATTGTCCTATCTGGCCTTGGCTTCAGTGCCGGTTGGTTGATTGCACCCTCATTGGCGACTCTCTGCCTCTTCCTGCCCGACAAAGCGTCAAGCCGCTGTCTGGCGTTCTCACGATGCTTATTAGAAACATCACCCACCACTAGACCGTCCAGCGAATATCGCCGTGAACCCGGTGCTGCAAGCGCTCGAAGGTACTTTTCCGTATTGGTATGCACACGCAATGCAGACTGCAGGCTTCGATTCAGCATCCATGGCGGTCGCTGAATCTGTTTAACAATACCTGCTGTCAGTGGCCGGCATTCAGCAAATACCGGGTACGTGTCACGTAGGTAGCGCCATGCGACACCACCTGCTGCATGGCCCGGTGCTAACTTTTCAAGTACCGGGGGCCGGTTCTGCGTCCTGGCATCACTAATCAACTTTTCAAATTCTAAATTCGAATACCGATCATACGATGACATGCATCCCCCTCAACCGATGCAATACAATCAGACAGGATGGGTTACCAGCATTGCGATGTATGTCCGACAGGAAGCGAATAAATGCTCGATACAGTAACGTTGCGAGTGTATTCAAGGGCCCTATGTTCGTAACCTGTGGTGATGCAGTCCATGGTATGGTGGCTATGATGGCGCTGGATGTAGTACATGGTAGATATCTATAAAGGTGTACACATAGCGGGCACAGGTTGACCCACTCAGTGGGGTAGTGAACCGATTTTCGGCCAAATAGTTGACCCGCATAGCGGGCAGTGAGTGCTGATTGACCCGAATAGCGGGTAACATTGCCCCGCATAGCGGGCACAAAAACTAATTTTTTTTCCACGTATTGGGGGCTCTCTGCGGCTGAACAGTGTGCTTGCCAGAGCATTCGTCGATGTCGTGAAATGTCAGGGCAAACAGAGTCGGCATATTCCTGCCACCTTGCCGGGTAACCAATAGGAACCCCCTGTTGGTGAGGTTTTTTATTGATGCCGACAAAGTGCCTTTTGATCGCCAACCTCGCTTTGACATGAGTTTCCAAGCTGCAGACAAATCGCCGTTGTTGTCGCCTTTGTAGAATGCTCCCAGATCGTTGAGAAGCTTTACATCGTACGCCCCGAGCGCGGCGTATTGGGGCGAATGTAAAACTTCTTTTGGCCACCGAAAAAACGGTTTGCTTGCGTTGCGGCCCTTGGCCGTCGAATAGTTCCTCGCCATTCATCATGCCTCCGTGGACGCGATGCGTCCGGAGAAACTGCGTGAGATAACAGACAAACCTTTGGCCGTAACCATAACCTGCTGCACCAACCGGTCCTCATCATTTTCACGAGGTATCGAGGTAACTTTATGGTGAAGAACACCCTGTTCTATGCGCACCTGATAACCCGCCCACTTCGAGCCTTGCTTGTATATCCACCGATGATCACGTAACCAGGTGGCGAGGTCCTTCGGACGGATCTGCAGTGCTTTTGCGGCGTCCCTAATACACATTGCACCGTCGGCATCAGAGATTCTCATCAAGCTGCGAGCCTCAACGCCTCGGCCTTCGTTTCTGGAACTACCGATTTCGACTCTGCTGAATATATATCCAGGAATGCTTGGTTTACACGCAACTGAAACGATGGACGGACCCAGCCGGAGCGCAAGCAACTCATGGACATAAGTTCCCGGTGAGTTACCACCCCTGGTTTTCTTCACCGCCTCAAAGTCACTGGAATGACTTTGGCACTCTACCTCGGCGACCAGCTCTTTACTTTGGGGGTTGCGAAGCCAGACGCTAGGCTTCTTATGCTTTGCCGCTCCACTTGCCCGGTGCAGTGAATTAAGACTGACACGTCCGGCAGTGTCTCTATGTATCTCGATTCCCTCGACAACCGGAGTTTGAACACCATACTGCGTCGGAATATGTTGTACACTGTCGCTGCGTGTTTGAGTATTATGTTTTGCAGCTACCGGACTGATCCCCACCAGTCCGGCGCTGTTCAAATCGCTCATCTCAAGCCACCGCCTCTGGCTCGTCTCGACGCTCTGATACCGTGTATGTACCTGCAACTACCGATTGAATATCAGATTCGCGCCAGACACTAGTGCGACCACCGGATAATTTTATTGGCGGGGGGTAAATACCTTCGTTGATCCCCTCATACCAAGCGGTACTGCAGATCGGAATAATTGGCTCAATAGCTTTGCTCTTGCTACCGAGTATTTGAAATAAGCGTAAGAATCTATCTGGAGTTTTCATATTGACACCCGTGTGTTTGCGAATGTCAAAGGTAGTCTTTGGTCTTCTACAATATAAGGGAAAATGTGAGTTTTCGTTTTTTACCCCTAAATGCACATTGGCAGGGGTGAAAAATCAAACTCCGCAACTGCTCGTAGGCCTCAGATCAATACTCAACAGGTACGATTTCCTACTACCAACTCCACCTGTGCCCTAGTTCATTTTTACAATTGGGATTTAAAGCGGACTTCATAGCTGGGAATACCAGAATTTACTGGAATATTATTTGGAAACTTATAGGATAAATACTTTTCCCGGTCACTATAGTTCTCGTCGCACGCCTGTCTGAATGCACCGAGACATGTCTTAGTTTTTCCGTAGTCACCGTGAACAAAATAAGCAGCTAAAACAACAGAGTCATCTTCCGATTGGCGTATTTGGGCACAGTGAGCAACGAATGCAGCGACTGTGGACCTATGGCTATGCTCAAGTTCTTTGAAGCTACCGAGGTCACGGATCGAGCGAATGGAATCAATCAACTCGTCGTGTGGGGTACCAAGAAAATCTTCAGGTAGGGCCTCAATTAATCTATTTTCATTGCGGGCTCTTTTCCACGCCTTCTCTGCAGTTTCCGCAGTTCTTTCAATTTCAGTTATGGTTTTATATTCAGTTACTGCGAAATTAAATGAAGATTTTTCGTTACCAATGGTATTTGGGTATCCCCAACAATGATATTTCAAAACTAATTCGGCGAGTAGTCTATCGGGTCTTTTTTTGTTGTCGAATATCTTGCGTCCTATAGAAGGCACCGCAACCCGCGAAAGTATGTATTTCAAGGCACGTTTCGCCTCCCAGTCTAAATCTTCGGAGTTTTCTATTTCCAATTTCAGCTTTTCTAAAAGTCTAGCCGTCGCTCGCGTTGGAAATCCCTTGTTACTACTATGATGGCCCTTTGCTTGGTCTAATAGAAATGTAATCTGATCCATAGGATTAAACATACTTGGCAAAACTCCTCAAAATTCCATCCTTTGCCCTCGCCGATCTAAACCAATCACAATAGTCGTTCCACTGACACATCATTTCGATGCACTTGCAGCCAACTGGAGAACCGTAGCTCCAGACTTAAGGCGCTCTATATACTCCGACCACCATTGCATCATCTCAACTCGAACAGGAAGGTGCTGGGCGTAGTTATAGGCGGCTTTCACATTGTTGCGCTCCATATGAGCTAACTGAAGCTCGATGACATCGCCCGGCCACTTGTTAGACTCGTACAGCCGAGTAGACGCCATACTCCTGAAGCCATGACCAGTCATTTCATCCGAGGTATAACCGCATCTTCTCAATGCTGCATTTACTGTGTTTTCGGACATTGGCCTGGCAGCAGATCGAACGCCGGGGAAAACATACCGGCCGTGCCCCGTTATTGGGTGCAGTTCTCGGAGAATTGATACTGCCTGCGTTGATAGTGGAACTATATGCGGAGAGTCCATTTTCATTTTCTCAGCCGGAATCACCCAGGCCGGACTATCAACTATTGAAAAGGACTGGTTTCCTTCCAAATCAATTTCAGACCATTCTGCATGTCGGAGTTCTCCAGGGCGCACAAACACATGAGGTGCCAAGCTCAACGCCATTCTTGTCACCACATCACCGCTGTATCCTTCAATCACACGCAACAACGCGGCTATTTCGGAAGGTTTGGTTATTGCTGCGTGGTGCTTCACTTTTCGTGTTTTTAGCGCGTCACGAATGTCCTGCGTGATATCCCTTTTCGCCTTGCCCTCTGCTATGGCATACCGAAATATCTGACCGACAACGATTTTAGATTTCTTGGCAATATCCACAGCACCACGCGCCTCTATCCTTCTAAGCACCTTAAGCAATTCCGGCGGCTCTATCTCTGCAATTGGCCGCTCACCAAGGTGTGGGAATAAGTCGCGTTCAAGTCGCCGCATTTTTCCGCTGGCGGTATCTTCCGCCCAGCCTGCTTTCTTAGCGACGTGCCAACTGCGTGCTACTGCCTCAAATGTGTTTTCTATACATTGAGCCTGTCGAGCGCGTTTTTTCGACTCTGCCGGATCTATGTCATCGGCTAATAGTCTGCGGGCCTCCGTGCGTCTGTTGCGCGCACTTTCGAGAGATACATCCGGGTAACGACCAAGTGCGAGTGTTTTTCTAACTCCATTAAAGCGATAGTCGAATCGCCAGAGTTTTGAAGCACCTTTGTATTTATCTTTAAGAGGTCGCACTAACAAGTGCATTCCGTCGCCATCTGTCAGCTTGTAGGGTTTCTCCGCTGCTTTGGCATTCTTTACTTTGGTTGCACTCAGCTTCATCCAGGTCGCCCTCCTGTCGGTACAAAAGCGACGGTACAGCGCACGTACCGTCGCATATACCGCTAATAGTAGCGGATGTACCGACACACCGAAAGACGTAAACGGACCTAAACGGAATGTGAAACGTTGATTTTACGGGGATTTGGGACGTTAGCGGATGCTAGCGGATTTACATATGGTGGCCAGGGACGGAATCGAACCGCCGACACGGGGATTTTCAGTCCCCTGCTCTACCGACTGAGCTACCTGGCCATATAAAGACTGGATCAATACAGGCTGTGGTTTTTGGTTCTAACAGCGATCGTTAGCGGAATTGCTCAATAACGCACTGGAACCGGATAGACAACAACATCAAACCAAGCGGCGTATTAGACCTATTGGCGTGGCTGTAGTCAAGCCCACTGCGGCGGTCTTCAGTCATTTTGCGGTACAAATCCATCTGGCATGGCTGAACCACCGCCAAAAAAGTACTTTTCCATCTCTTCTTCAAGAAATTTTCGCGCTTTTGGATCAACCGGTGTGAGGCGATACTCGTTGATTAACATGGTTTGATGGCCCAGCCAGCTCTGCCAGGCTTCCTTCGACACCTGTTGATAAATTCGCTTGCCCAGATCTCCGGGATAAGTCGGTCGTTCGAGGCCTTCTGCCTCTTTATCGAGTTTGACGCACTGAACCATTCTAGCCATTGTTTTTCCAGATCTTTAAATGAGCGGCAGGTCGCTACACCAGCGATACCGACAGGTGTTCGAGCAATTTGGCGACTGGCGCCGCAAAACCACCGGGCGTATCACCCTGTTTATACCAAACCCGCTGGTCTGTATCCATGATGGAGTCATTGCCCGGTTTGTCAACGTAGGCAATCAGCGGCTGAATGGTCAGTTGAAAGTGGGTAAAGGTGTGCTCAATCGGTCCAAGCTTTTCGAGCGGTGTGTCAGGACCAGCAAGATTGTCGACAGCAAGCCTCAGTTCATCAGCGGTGTCGAACTGCGGCAAACTCCATAGCCCGCCCCAGATGCCGGTTTGCGGTCTTTTTTCAAGCAATATTTCTCTGCTGTGCCTGTCAATGGCAACCATCATCCAGCACTGTCGTTTGGGTTTTTCCTTCACCGGTTTACGATGAGGCCAATGGGTAGGCTTACCCATGGCCAGTGCGCCACAGGTTTTACTGACCGGACAGGCAGTGCAGTTCGGTTTGCTGCGAGTGCAAACTGTGGCACCGACATCCATCATGGCCTGATTAAAGTTGCCGGTCCTGGACTGCGGGGTTAATTGCTCCGACAGTCGCCAGAGTTGCTTTTGCACCGCGGCTTGCCCGTACCAGCCATCAATGGTGTAGTGCCGACAAAGTACCCGCTTGACGTTGCCATCAAGAATCGGCGCCCACTGACCCAAACCGAGACTGACTATCGCCCCGGCGGTTGATCTGCCAATACCAGGCAACTGCTCCAGTTCATCAACTGTGGTTGGTAACACGCCGTTGTGTCGTTCCACAATGACCTGGGCAGACTTATGCAGATTGCGACCACGGGCGTAGTAGCCAAGGCCCGTCCAATGATCCAGCACATCATCCTGGCTGGCTTGCGCCAGTGCAGCAATCGTGGGAAACGACTGCATAAAGCGTTGGTAATACGGGATGACGGTGGTCACCTGGGTTTGCTGTAGCATGATCTCGGAGATCCATACCCGATAGGGTGTCGCATCTGTTTGCCATGGCAATGTCTTTCGGCCAAAGTCGTCAAACCAGTTCAGCACCGCACTGGCAAAACGTTTTCGCTGCACCGATGACACGGGTGCCAGCAATCGATTGTCATTACTTTTTGCAGCGGATCGAGAGCGACTGTTCAACGGGTGCTTTGTTGGCGATGACACGTTCGGTACGCTAGTCTTCAGTAAGATTGGAAAGGTCTTTTTGCAGGTTATTTTGCAATCGATTTTTTAGCTGATCTGTCTCGCGCTGGATCTCCTCATTGATGCTGTTCGATGCCTCCTTTTCCTGCTCAACAGATGGCGCCTTGTTTTGTTGTTGCGCTGCTTCGCGTAGCGCATCCAGCCTAACGTTCAGATCAAGCTCGGCATCTTTATAGGTTTGCTCCAATCGATTTTTAATCGTGGAGATATCAAAGGTTGCGCCGGTGCTCTCGGCAGCAGTGGCACCAAAGATATCCGGCTTTTGCAGCTGCACCTGAAGTGATTTGTTGAGCTGGCCTATAAAATCACTGATCAACGGCTCGACCGGCCCGCGAACAATTAACGGCAATTGCAAACCGGCAATACGGTTGTGGGTTGGAGCCAGCATGGAGTCAATGTCGTCAATAGCGGCGTCGGTGCTATCCTCGATGATAGCAAGCTGCAACAAATAGTCGACTGATTGCTGTGTTAAATCGATGCTGCCTTGCCCCTTCATATTGATACCGGCAGAGCGCAAGTCCAGATCGTCGTTGTACAGGCGTCCATCGGCGAGTTCCCATGACATGCTTAATTCGTTTATCCCGGTTTTCTTCTGGCTTGCTGTCGAGGTGAGATCGTCCGTTTCATCGGTGTTTGCAAGATCTTTTTCAGTATCGGGAACCAAGTAGTCGGATAGCAGAGTAACCCAATCTTTTGCGATATTAACGCCGCCAACAGTGCCATCGGTGACGCGTACGTTTAAAGCGCCACCCGCACGATTTACCAGCTCCGCGACAGTCATACCACGACTCAACAGGTCGATATTAACGATGCCGGTACCCGACAAGTCAGCCTCTCGTTGCAACATCGCATCCGACAGTGTTTGCAGATCGACTGCATTGACGCTCATTGTGGCAGTTAGCAAAGGCTCGTCGGGCGTTACATCAAGTACTGTCGAGGCAAACCATGTCCCTTTATAGGCTGTGGCTTTCACTTCCAGACCTTCAAACCGACCGTCGGCAATTCGAACAGGCAGTGACACGTCTGTGAAATCCAGCCCGAACCATTGCAACTGCGTGATAGACAACTCACCCTGAACATCCATTGCATCTATGGTTTCAATCGGTAACGCGTTAGCGGGCTCATCAGACAATGACGTCAGCGCACCGGCCTCTATACGATCATTGAAGTATCGATCCAGATTGATTGTGTCTGCCCGTAGTTCGAAGCGAACGGGAAATTGTCCCTCATCAGTTTTTACAAACTCAATGTCGCCATTGATGGTGCTGTCATCCAGTTGTAACTCGATGTCGTTTAATACCAGCAACTGGCCCGATTGACGCACAGCAGTACTTATTTGCGCCTTTGTCAGTGCCGTCTTGTCAACCGGTGTGAATCCAAAACCCTCGGTCCACAGAGCCGGATTGATATGATTGCTGGTGATTGTTCCGGTTAATACTGGCGCCCGCAGGAAATTGGCGATTTGAAAATTGCCTGTAAGTTCAGCGTGCTGATTGCCGAGTCTGACATCGTTGATCAGGAAATTTTCGTCAGCGCGCTGAAAACTGGCTGACAGATTAAAGTCTTGCAGCAGTGCACGGTCAAACGCTGCCGGCAACGCAACACCGCGCTTCTCAAGCTGTGCTTCCAGCACACCGCTGGCATCAACCGAGTCGTTGGCGACATACCCGAACACTCCCGGATTCTCCATCAGATCGGTCACATGTAATTCGCCACTGAGTACCACCCCTTCCACATCCAGCGTCAAGGGTGCAAAATCAACCCGTTGCGCGTTTAGATCAACCACAACTGATCCGGAATATCGAGTCGTCAGCTTGCGATCATCCGGCTGCTGTTCTGAAGCGTTGCCAACGTCATCATCTGTTACCGGCGCTATGTCTGCGGTGCTTTCATCGTTCGATAAGGTCAATACCGAGTCAACCTGAAACGAATCGACACGGTAAATATTCTCCGCCAGGTTGATACCAGCGAGGCCTGATGCAGCAATCTGCGACATCGGAAAACCGACGACACCATCGACGACAAACCCGGTTTCAAAAGGAAAGGGCTCGGTCAGTGTTACCTCGCCTGCAGCCAGCCTGAAGTCGGACAGAAAAAATTCATTTTCAGCTAATTCATCGCGCCACTGCACAACGCTATCAGACACGATAAGCTCTCCAACTGAGAGCGCCGCCACCACCGGCGTGCCCGCTTCGATCTCCTGAATGACATCATCGTTTGACCCCTCGGTGGCAACCACTGAGGTGTTGGACATCAGGTCGTCCCAATTGGTCCGGCCTTCCAGATTGCGTTGAAGGTCGAGTTCAAGCCCCTGCAGATGCACATGTTTAATACTGACGTTGCCAATGAGCAGCGGCAAAAACCTCACACGCGCTTCGACGTGCTCGACATTGGCGAAATTTGTCGTGTAAAAACCGTCCGTACCGGCAAGACTGACATCCTGCAGAGAAAACCCGGCCCACGGGAACAACTGCGCATCAACCCGGCCTCGTATGACCAGCGAGCGGCCAGTCTGGTCAAACACGAATTGCTGAATGCGATCTTTATGCTGGGCAAGTTCGGTCGTGCTGACCACAAACGCGGCTGTCATGAACAGGGTCGCTACCACAGCAATCAGTCCTAACAGCAAGCGTGTAATCAGTTTCATTCGACCTGAAGAAGAGGGACCAGCCACTGTTGCGGTACAGCGGGGCCAGGAGTGCGTGAATATGGATTATTTGTAACCCACCCTATTGTGCATCAGCTTGACGCCGGTTGAAACATCAAAGTCGAAGACTTTTACCTAAATTTTTACTTTCCAGTCTCCGGACTTACCGCCAGATTTTTCCAGCAGGCGTATTCCGCTCATTTCCATACCGCGATCAATTGCCTTACACATATCATAAATGGTCAGCAGCGCCACCTGCACAGCCGTCAACGCTTCCATTTCAACGCCGGTTTGCGAGCGCGTTTCGGTTCGCACCTGACAGGCGACACGACTGGCAGTCTCGTCGATCTCAAATTCGACATCAACGTGTGTCAGCCCGATGGGATGGCAAAGGGGAATTAAATCGCTGGTACGCTTACTGGCCATGATGGCCGCGATACGCGCAATGCCAAGCACATCTCCCTTGCGATGATCCCCTCGGATGATCATAGCCAGGGTGTTGCTTTGCATGGTGATGTGACCGGCGGCAACCGCGATTCGATGGGTGACACGCTTGTCACCAACATCGACCATATGGGCGTCACCCTGCTGGTTAAAGTGAGTAAGATCTGACATTAGTCGTTCCGGATATCAAATAAAATGTGGCACCGGTGATTGCACCGAGCCAAGCGCAAGGCATAATGCACCCATGACCGTCAAAGTGAAATTTTTCGCCAGTATGCGCGAAACTCTCAACCAAAGTGAGCTGGATATTGACAGCTCGCAAGCGTCAACCGTGGCCGATGTCTGGCAAATCGCCGCTGGTGATTTACCGATGCCGGAGAACACTGTCTGCGCCGTCAATCAAACCCATGCCGGTCTGACGCATCCGGTCACCGACGGCGATGAGGTGGCGTTCTTTCCACCGGTCACCGGAGGGTAGATCCTGAGCAACGAACCCGTCAGCCGTTCGATGGCAAAAAAGCGCACTGACCCATTACAGGCGCAAAGCCGCGTGGCAATCGACACCGCCGGCGATCTGGTCGATGCTGGCAAGACTTCAGCCGACACAACATCAACCGGCACAGCATCAACCGGCACAGCATCAACCGGCACAGCAACGGGCAAGCATACACCAGTAAGCCACACCGATAACGTGCAGATCAAACCGACCGCATTTGACCCCTGGCAGCTGACTCAGCAGTTTCAGACCAGCAAATTAGCGACTGGCGAGTTTGGCGCAACCGCCAGCTTTGTCGGTACCATGCGCGACTTCAACGAAAATGATGATGTTAAGGCGATGACGCTGGAGCACTATCCGGGAATGACTGAATCCCAGTTACAGGCGATCATCAATGACGCGCAGCAGCAATGGCCTTTGCTGGAGTCATTGATTGTGCATCGAGTCGGTGACATTGCACCTGGCGACCCTATTGTGCTGGTGGTTTGCTGGTCCGCACATCGAGCCGCTGCGTTTGATGCCTGCCGATATCTGATGGAGGCACTTAAGTCCCGCGCGCCTTTCTGGAAAAAGGAAACACTCGCCGACAACAGCCAGCGCTGGGTCGAAAAAAACACCGATGGGCACGCACCGGCGCAAAAATGAACGCGCCGATTACTCTACCAACACCATTTGTGTTTGCGAGCCACGCTGAATATTCAACAAAGTAGACGCACCTCTGGCTGCGACTGCTGTGCTCAAATCTTTTACTGACTTCACCTCCACTCTGTTGGCAGAGAGAATGATGTCACCGACACGAAATCCATATTCCGCCATCTGACTGCCCGGCACCACCTCGGAAATACGAACGTGTCGCTGGCCACGTGTGGTCGTCGCGTTTTCAAACACGGCACCGCTTAATTGATCGCCCAGTTCTTCGCCACGAATAGCCGAGTCTTCCGACTCGCCAACACGAATGCTGGTCTCGTATAGCTCGCGATCGCGATAAAAGCGAATTTTGACTTCTTCTCCAACCTGCAGCAATCCGATGGCATTGCGCAAATCACCAATGTCCCGCACACGGCGCTCATCGAATTGCGTAATGACATCGGCACTCTGTAAACCCGCCAATTCAGCAGAGGTACCCGATTCGACAGCAGCGATGACGACCCCTTCGCGCACACCGAATACATCCTGCAGTTCTTCGGTCAGCTCCTGCAACGCAATGCCCAGCTTGCCGCGTCGCACCTCGCCTGCATCAACCAGTTGTTGCATGAGACTGCGCGCCATGTTCGACGGAATGGCGAATCCAATGCCGACATTGCCACCCGAGGGACCCACAATCGCGGTATTAATGCCGACCAACTCCCCGCGCAGATTAACCAATGCACCGCCCGAGTTACCCGGGTTAATAGATGCATCCGTCTGTATAAAATCTTCTATCTCTTCTATACCCAGCCCGCTTCGACCCAAAGCTGACACAATACCGGAGGTGACGGTTTGCCCGAGCCCGAAGGGATTACCTATGGCGACCACAAAATCTCCGACGCGCAATTTATCGGAATCAGCCCAGCTGAGTTCAGTCAGATTATCTGCATCAAGGCTAATAACAGCGATATCTGCCTCCGGGTCCTGTCCGATAATTTCAGCCTCAAGCTCACGTCCATCCGTCAATGTGACCAGTATCTCGCGCGCGTTATCAATCACATGATGATTGGTAATGACAAGGCCTGCTTCGGCATCAACGATAACCCCGGAGCCCAGGCTCTGGGTTTGCCTGCGCTGTGAGCGTTGTGGCACATCGAAGAAGTGGCGAAAAAAGGGATCTTCAAAGAGTGGATTGGACTGTGCCGGCACGTAGCCGCGGGTTGCAATATTGACGACTGCTGCGGTGGTATTTTCCAGCATCGGTGCCAGACTGGGCAACGGCTCGCCATCGACACTTGCAGGTAATCCCCCGGCATTAGCACGAGCTACCGCAAGCAGAAGCATCGTCAGTGACAGCAGGCCATGTAATAGCAATGATTTCATCGGGTGATAGTTCCGGGCAGCAATTGCAACGATACAAATTGAGGTTATGCCAGCGCAACGCCCGACGGCAACTTACGAAGTAATGACTGCTTTTACAGGCAATAGATACCCGTGTTTGCCAGCCGTGCACGTACAACCCCAGTGAACCCGAATATATCGGTAGCGACCCGGTTCTTCAATGGGCAAAACGAGCAATGGATTGACATTGTGACCACTTTCCGAACCAGCGCTTTGCTTATGCTACGGCACACAGGTCTGGCACAGTACACCGACAAAACTCAGCCACTTGGCATCCACAGCCGGTTCACGTTACATTGGCTAACGACAAATTTACACATCGGATAATCCTACCAATGGCGGAACAACTGCTTCTCAGTATCGATCAGGGCACCACCAGTTCTCGGGCAATGTTATTTGCGAAAAACGGACAATCCGTTCATACCGCACAAAAGGAATTTACCCAACATTTTCCTCAGCCCGGCTGGGTCGAACACGATGCCGAGGAGATCTGGCAGACCACGATCGATGTGTGCAGGAACGCCATCAAAGTGGCCAGTGATAAAAACGCAACTCTGGTCGCGGCCGGTATTACCAATCAGCGCGAAACCACAGTCGTTTGGGACAGGCACACGGGCGTGCCGATTCATCATGCGATTGTCTGGCAAGACCGACGCACCGCAGAGCGCTGTGCAGAACTAAAAAATGCGGGCTACGAACAAACGTTTACAGGAAAAACGGGCTTATTGCTCGACCCTTATTTCTCCGGTACGAAAATAAGCTGGTTACTTGAAAATGTTGACGGCGCGCGCCGCAAGGCCGAAGACGGTGATCTGCTGTTTGGCACAATGGATACATTTTTAATTTGGCGTTTGACAGAAGGCCAGGTATTCGCCACTGATGCGACCAATGCGTCGCGAACCCTGATCTATAACATCCATACGCGCGAATGGGATGAAGAGCTGCTTAAAATTCTGAATATTCCAAAATCTATGTTGCCGTCGGTCAAAAACAGCAGCGATGATTTTGGTGTCATTAGTCAAAAAGTACTCGACGCATCCCTGCCAATTTGTGGCGTTGCAGGTGATCAGCAAGCTGCCACTTTCGGACAGGCCTGCCTGCAACCCGGCATGATCAAAAGCACCTATGGCACAGGATGCTTTGTATTATTAAACACCGGAGGAGAGGCACTGTCATCCGACAACAAGTTACTGACAACCACAGCCTATCAACTCAACGACAAACCGACTTACGCGATTGAGGGATCAATTTTTGTTGCCGGTGCCGCGGTGCAGTGGCTGCGCGACGGACTGGGGGTTATTAATTCGGCTGAGGAGACTCAACAGATTGCCAGCGCAATGAAAAGTAACGACGGGGTGTATCTGGTGCCAGCCTTTACCGGGCTTGGCGCACCCCACTGGAACCCTGATGCC
This sequence comes from uncultured Granulosicoccaceae bacterium, assembly GCA_964393885.1. GTDB lineage: Bacteria > Pseudomonadota > Gammaproteobacteria > Granulosicoccales > Granulosicoccaceae. The sequence continues at coordinate 28,622 of CAYMVV010000044.1, forward strand.
AGAGGGGCCTTGTTCGGACTGACACGTGACAGCGGTGTGAGTCATATCGTACGCGCCACACTGGAGTCTGTGGCATTTCAAACTAACGACCTTTTTAACGCGATGGCAGAAGATGGTGTTACACCAACCACAGTCAGAGTAGACGGCGGAATGGTACGCAATGACTGGCTCTGTCAATTCCTGGCTAACGTGCTCAACATTCCGGTACAACGCCCGCAACAAACAGAAACCACGGCGCTGGGAGCCGCTTACCTCGCAGGCTTACACTGCGGCTACTACAAAAATCATGATGATTTGATCGCAAACTGGCAGCTTGACAATGAATTTCAGCCTGCACTGCAAGCGACTGAAAGAGATGACTTGCTGGCAGGTTGGGCAAGAGCGATCGATGGCGTTAAAAGTCAGCTACCTGCGGGATAAATACCAGGTACCAGTTGCTGTGGCATGACCACGCCCACCAAGCGGGAACCCTCATCGCACGATCAGTGTCAACACCAGGTAACAGTCAGACATTCCAGGAGGATAATATTTGCGAAAGTATGCATAATAATGTAACAAATGCGTTATAAAATGTAATTGTTATTTCGCTCTAATGTAAGCACAGGCTGGCGCTCTGTCGTCGCATCGCAAGACTCACTTCGCCGTCATCGGCTTCAACTTTCAGACAAACTGCTCAGGTCACCAATTCGATTTTGCTAGTCTCTCCAACCAACTTTATCAATCGCTTTCGTAGACAGTCAGGCCGCTGTAAGCCAGCCTGGTTAGCTATTGCCGCGCTGTTAGCTCTGTTCAATTCAACGGGCATCAATGCCGAACTCAACTGTGGGTCAATCCATTTGACCGGTGGCTCGGACGAATCAACGGAACTGTTGTCCGCTATCGATGAGCTGATCCTTGAAACGGGTTTCGATTGCTCTATCGAGCGTGCTGAAAGTGATACTGAAGCAGACATTGATGTCACCAAACCGGTACTGGTGAGCGCGACAGCGCAGAGCCAATTTGACAAGCTGATCGACAATCCTGACGGCATAGATTCATTGAGGTCGATTAACATCAACCCGATTACCGATGCGGGACACGGCTGGTGGATTACCCCTGAGGCGGTTGCAAAGCATCCTGAATTGAAAACTGTTCTGGATGTGCTCGAACATCCGGAGTTGTTTACTGACAGCGAGAATTCATCGCAGGGTCTGTTTTTCAATTGTCCGAAAGATCAGCAATGCCAGCATATGAACGCCAATCTGTTCCGCGCATTCGAAATGGAAGACAAAGGCTGGGTACAGAAGATACCCGCTAGTCAGACTGATCTTGACCGCTCTATAAACAACGCGATTGAACAGGGGCAAAACTGGTTTGGCTACTACCGTTCACCCTCTGTGATGACCGGGCGACACCAGATGGTTAAGCTCGACTTTGGTATCGAGTTTGCCGGCGTGAAGAACTGGCGCGGCTGTATGGTAAAGCCAGTTGCAGAGTGCGATGACCCCAGGCCTTCCGCATGGAGTCCCTCGCACTTACAGACAGTTATCACTGACAAACTCGCCGCGACAGTCCCGGGCGAGGCACTCGGCTATCTGACAGCTCGGGAGTTTCCAGGTGACCTGATGAGCACACTGCTGGCCACGCAATATGATAAGCAACTGGGCACAAAAGAAACAGTCAGGGTATTTATGCTCCAGCACTCTCCTGTCTGGAAACCATGGGTCTCGGCAGAGGTCGCCAGTAAAATAATCAATGCGCTTTCGACCCTGCATTAAGAGCATGGCATTGAGAAAATAACAGCGGTAACGTGGTTCAGACATCTCGTGTGGACTGACCCGAAACCATTAAACCTGACAATAAATCCAGGCTAAAAAATAAAAGAGAACACAAACGGCCCCAATCAGCTTTGACCGGTGTTTTGCCAGATCAAAATGCGATTGTTTGCCGGCATTTCCAGATCATCAACGGGCGACAGTCCTTTTTCTTTTGCCATACGATCCAGATCTAATTTATCGCGCACCCCCATGGAAGGATCCTCTTCACGGAGCATCGAATCAAACTGGCTGTTACCTTCGGCCGTGTGCTGTGAGCCGTATTTAAACGGACCGTACAAGGCAAAAAAACCGGCAGGCTGAAGTATATCCGCGGCCATCGATATCATGCGTTCAACCGCTTCTATGCTCATAATGTGCGCGGTATTGGCAGAGTAAGCAAAACTGTATTTATGGTATTCGCCATCGACAGCGCTGCCACCCGATGTAGCCTTCATTTTCGACGAAGCATTGCTCGTCTGTGCCAGGCGCTCTGTTAAGTGCTTGTCCAATCCTTCCTTGAAAAGCGTTGGATCCAGCACATCGCACTCGATCGGCTCCAGTATGTTACTGACACGCGCTTGTTGAATACGCAGACTAATCGTCTCGAGGTTCGGTTTTAGATCAGTCGGTTGCCACCGCAAGTGTGGGAACCGCTGACACAGGTACACGGCATGCTGTCCGGTACCACTACCAAATTCAAACACCTCGCTCGCCGCGTCCAGCCATGATCCAAGCGCATCGCCGATGGCTACTTTGTTACGTTCTGCGGAAGGCGAGTTAGGCAACTTCACCTTGTACTGCGCCAATTACTACACCGGGCATCAAATCGAGCAACACCCCGATCAACACACTGAGCATTGCGCAAGCCCAAAAACAGGAGCGTGCGCAGATCGCCTGTTGCATGCGCCATCACGGTAGTGTCAGTGCTACAAACTGTGGATTTTTGTCGCGGCTGATCAATAACGCTACCGACTCACCACTGTCGCTTTTCTCAATCAGCTCTCGCAGATCTACCAGCGCGGAGATCGTTGCGTTGTTGTAGGACAGTAAAACATCACCAACTGCCACACCAGCCGCTGCCGCCACGCCATTGGCGTCTATTTCAGTCACCAGCAAACCATGCTCAACGGCGCGTTCCGCCATTTCATCGTCAGTCATTGAACGCAGGCTCAGACCGAGCATCTTTGCTTTCGAGGACGACTCCTCTTTTGCGTCTGCGACCGGTTGATTTTCCCTGAGCTCTCTTATCATCACGGGCAGTGTCAGCGTTTTGCGGCTACGCAGCAATTCCACGTCTACGGTATTTCCGGGACGCGTCTTGCCGACCAGTGGCGGCAGATCCGAAGACACACCAACAGATTCCCCGTCAAAGGACAGAATGACATCGCCGGTTTTTAAGCCGGCATCTGCAGCCGGGCTGCCCTGATTGACCTGTGCGACGAGTGCACCGCTCGGGTTCTCCATGCCAAATGATTTGGCCAGATCAAGGCTCACATCCTGAATGACCACGCCAAGCCAGCCACGGCTGACAAACCCCTGATCCTTAAGTTGTTCTACAACCGACTGTACAACGTTAACCGGGATTGCAAACGACAACCCCATATAGCCACCGGAACGCGAATAAATTTGCGAGTTAACCCCGACCACATTGCCTTCGAGATCGAACAGGGGACCACCGGAGTTGCCCGGATTTACGGCCACATCAGTCTGAATAAAGGGCACATAGTTTTCGTTGGGGAGACTACGCGACAATGCCGAAACAATGCCCTGTGTTGCGGTATATTCAAAACCAAATGGCGAGCCGATGGCCAACACCCACTGACCCACCTTTAAACCATCCGAGTCACCGAGGCTCAGCGTTGGCAGCCCGCTGCCTTCGACTTTCAGCAAGGCCACATCCGTGCGTTTGTCCGTGCCCACGAGTTCGGCATCAAACTCCCGGCGGTCTGGCAGGGCCACTGTTATCTGCGCCGCGTTGTTGACCACATGGGCGTTGGTGACGATGTACCCATCCTCACTCAGGATGAATCCGGATCCAAAGCCTGCGGCAGGGTTGCTTCCTCTCGGGATCTCGGGGCTATCGGGCAGGTTCTCAAAAAACTTTTTGAAGAATTCGGGCATCTCGTCTTCATTAAAGTTTGGCAATCTATTGAGCTCGGATGACGTTTCGCGCGTGGCGGTGACCGTCACTTTGACCACCGCCTGGCCTTTGTCCTCCACCAATCCCTCAAAATCTGGTAGATCAATAGCCTGAACCGCCCAAGATTCACGTCCAATGAGGGTAGCCAATACCAGCACAACGAAAAATACAGTGGATCGAAGTACTGTCTCGCCTACCATGGCAGACCGCGTCGCAATATGGGATGATACCGATGCGCTGGTCGGGTGTTTGAAACCTGCATTCATTTCAGACTCCTGAGTCAAGGGACGACGAATAATTACCGTGTAAAGTTGGTTGCAATATACTTTATAGTCACCGGAACCAGCCACTCGGGTCGTTATTTCCGAATTTCATCCAAAGAGACACGATTTGGAGGTCAATATTGGATCTCCGCCGTCCTCTTTGAGGTTTTTTTACGGCGCCCATGCAGCGTCGACGCACCGCTTCGGTAAGAGTTTAATACATGCGCATACTACTAGTTGAAGATGATATGGAGGCGGCGAGTTATCTCGTCAAGGGTTTGAACGAGATTGGCCACGCGGTCGATCACGCAGATGATGGAGAATCTGGCCTCAGTTACGCCAAAACCAACGCCTACGATGCGATGGTGATTGATCGGATGATGCCTCGCAAGGATGGTATTTCGATGATCGAGGATTTACGTCGTGGAGGTGACAACACTCCGGTTCTTATTTTAAGTGCGCTCGATGATGTCGATGAGCGGGTCACTGGCCTGCGCGCCGGCGGTGACGATTATCTGACCAAGCCCTACCAGCTGTCTGAGTTACACGCCCGACTGCAGGCACTCGCGCGCCGGGCACAGCCTGAAAATGCAGTGACTACCTTGCGAGTTGCAGACCTGACACTCGACTTGCTGAAACACAAAGTCACGCGCGCCGGCGCCAACATCAATTTGCAACCTCGCGAGTTTCGGCTGCTTGAGTATCTAATGCGTCATGCAGGACAGGTTGTCACCCGCAGCATGTTGCTGGAAAATGTATGGGACTATCATTTCGATCCGCAAACCAATGTGATCGATGTCCAGATCAGTCGACTGAGAAGCAAAATCGACAAAGACTTCGAACAACCATTGCTTCATACCGTCAGGGGTGCAGGATATAAGTTGGTCGAAGGCTAACCCTGCGCCGACGACCGTCCCTGTTTCATTCAGGGTATCTATCATGTGGCTCGTATTGCGGGCCACAGTACTTTTTACGGATGACCTTTGCGCTTGAAAAAAACCAGGCCTCGCCACGACAGATCACCTCGATGCAAAAAAGATCTGTGTAAAAAAGGTCTGTGCCAAACCGGTCTGTGTACAAACGGTCTGTGATGATGGATATACGCCTGTTTAGCACCACAGCCTTTCGCCTCACCATTATCTATGCTGCGCTGTTCAGCATGTTCTCCGCCGTCACTCTCGGATTTATCTACTGGTCGCTGCGCGATGAAATAGAGTCTCAGGTCGATGCACGGCTGCGACTTGAGACAGATTTTCTGGTCAACCTGTACAAATCGGGCGCACTGACCGAACTGCTCGATGCCATTCAACAACGCAACCAGGTGGATACCTATGGCCGCTTCTACTACCTGGAGAGTGAGGGCAGCGACATCACCGAAGGCAGCGAGCAGGAATGGCCGCTGCGTATCAAATCCGTGCGCACGCACAGTACAAAGCCGATGGGTGAAGTTGTCGACCTGCCTGACGACAGTCCACGAACCTTACTGCCGGTCCGGGTTGCACAAACCCAGTTTTCCAACGGGTTAAAGCTGACTATCGGCCACGAGGTCAGCGACGAGAAAGCGCTGCTCGACTACACTTTTGCGCTGGTTGTTGGCGCCACAATCATCACCCTGATATTCGCCGTGCTTGGCGGCATCTGGATGAGTATGAGCGTGCTCAGGCGTATTGCGTCGGTGAATAAAACAGCGGGGGAAATCATGAGTGGCGCCATGTCCAGGCGCATACCGGTAACCGAGCGCAGAGACGAGTTCGATGCCATTGCAGTCAAGATCAACCAAATGCTCACCCGAATCGAAGACCTGATGGAGAGCATGCAGCAAGTCACCAATAACGTTGCCCATGACCTTCGCAGCCCGCTGACTCGATTGCGTAATCGTCTGGAAGTCACGCTACTGGAAAATCGCAGCGATGACGAATATCGAGACACAATTGAGTCATCGATCAACGAAACCGATGGCATGATCCATACGTTTAACGCGATGCTCAGCATCGCAAGGCTTGAGGCCGGCCTGGATAAGACGGAATGGGAATATGTAAAGATGGGAGACCTGACAACCGAGATAGCTGAGCTCTACAGTGCGGTTGCGGAAGACGCCAATCTCATGTTCATAGAACAGATCAACACCAACCCGCTGTTTTACGGAAACCGCCACTTACTCGCCCAGGCAATCACCAATCTGCTCGACAATGCGATTAAGTACACCCGTGTCACGGGCGCTGTCGGCATTTATTTATCAGGCAATGACGATGAATTTACCATCACCGTCACAGACAATGGGCCTGGCATACCTCGACACGAGAGAGATCGTGTATTACAGCGATTTGTGCGACTCGAAAATGAACGCAAGTCGCCCGGCAATGGCCTCGGACTGAGTCTTGTGCAGGCGGTTGCCCGTATGCACGGTGCGGAGTTGCGACTGGCGGACAACCAACCCGGACTGGCAGCAAGCCTCGGCTTTCGCAGCCGCGCCTTAAATGCCGCCGCCGCCTGATCGGGCGCCTGATCAGGCAGCTTCACTGCACACAACCAATCCATTCGAACCTGGTGACTAGTCTGTCCTCATGAGCTTGCTGATTCCGGTATTCGCTATCATTGTCAGCCTTTCGATGCTGGCATACAGTGCCGATAAATTTGTCGAAGGCGCCAGTTCAATCGCATACCAGTTCGGTCTATCGCCGTTACTTATTGGTTTGACGGTTGTCAGCCTTGGCACCTCGGCACCAGAAATTCTGATCGGCGTAATGTCCGCTATCAGTGGTAATTCAGCACTCGCTATTGGCAATGCCATTGGTTCAAATATCGCCAATATTGCTCTGATTCTGGGGTTTTCCAGCCTGTTAATCCCTCTGCCGGTTGCATCGACCGTGTTGCGAAGAGAGATCCCGCTATTACTTTGTGTGGTGCTTTTTTCTACTGCCTTGTTGCTGGATCTTGAACTCACTCGCGGTGATGGTATCGCCTATATCGGCGTGCTGCTGCTTTGTCTGGGCTGGCTGATTTGGCAGGGAAAAAAAGAGCCTAAAGACGTTCTCGCAGCGGAATTTGACGAACACGTCAGCTCACCGGAACCGATGGCTAAGTTATCAATCATAACCATTGCTGCATTGATTGCCTTGCTGGTCAGTTCCCGCGTACTGGTTTGGGGGGCTGTAGAGATAGCGAGAGCGGCAAACGTTAGCGAGTTGATGATCGGACTGTCCATCGTCGCGATTGGTACCAGCTTGCCCGAACTTGCAGCAACTATCGCCTCTATTATGCGTCGCGAATTTGGCCTGGCTATTGGTGGCGTCGTTGGTTCAAATTTATTCAACGCGCTGGCGGTACTCGGGGTTGTAGCAGTTATAGGTCCGGTTGAAGTGGATGCGATGGTCAGAAACCGCGACGCGGTGGTGCATATCGGACTCACCGTGTGCCTGCTGGTGTTTTGTGTCGCCTGGCGCGGTAATGGCGGTCGGATCAATCGAGTTGAAGGTCTGGCACTGCTCGCGGTGTTTATCGGTTATCAGTGGCTGCTGTTTCTGCAAGAAGGAGCCTAGCCCGAATTATTCACGAAATTGACGGCATCTCACTTGATCTTTGATTCCACAGCAAATTTTTTCTTTTGCAAATATCAGTAAGTATTCGTCGCAAGAAGAAAATTCCCTGTGAAAACAAATCTCTGCGCGATATGCTCGCCAATTCATGAATAGTTCGGGCTAGGGGGAACCCGCTCCTGCGAGCGGTAGCGATGCGCTGTCAGGTAGCTCCCCTGCCGGAGGCCTGCGGCTGCGAGTGGTGCCCTGTATCACATCGCCAGTGCTAACACAGGTAGACAAATAGCAGGGGGCTCTGAGTAGCGCGCGCGATATCTACATCTATAATTCGTTTGTCGGTACGGGGTTGGCTGTTGCGGCGTCTACTTCTGCCCCGATTAGCAATTTTCCTTCACTGCTCGCCTTAACCACCCAAAGTGTCTTTGACCCTTCTACCCTGGGCGCCGCCCACACCGTTATCGGGTCGCCATCGGCCAGGCCTTCGAGTTGCTGAGCTTGCTGGTAGTCAACACGGCCGCCACGCAGTCGCTGCGGTGTCTTTATCCAGAGAATTCTCTGCGATTCCGGTTTGTCACTCTGCGCACTGATGCCAGAGAATTCACCGTTTATCTGCTGCATTTGATCGACCAGAATTTTACCGCCCACCTGCCTGCGCTCATTGAAGTAGTAGAACGCAAGGCCGCCGAGTAACATGATGATCGGCAACGTGGTTATGACCGATTCAACCGGGTTTTTTTTTACCGGACCGGGCGCCGCGACAGCAGCGTTTTGTGGCTTGCGAATTTTATTAGTTTTTTTTTATACAAGCCCGAGTGTCTACTCAATGTTTTGAACCTGCTCGCGCATCTGCTCAATGAGCACTTTCAAATCAACGGACAATGCTGTGGTATCCGCGTCGGCAGACTTGGAACTTAGCGTATTTGCCTCGCGGTTAAACTCCTGCACCAGAAAATCAAGTCTTCGTCCAACCGGCTCATCTCTTTGCAGAATATCGCGCAGTTCACTCAGGTGAGCTGTCAATCGATCAAGCTCCTCGTCGACATCGAGTCGTTGCGCAATGTAGAGCAGTTCCTGCTCAAGTCGACCGTTGTCATGTTCGGTTTCAAGTTCTTCTATACGACTAATCAATTTAGCGCGCTGACGTTCAACTGCCTGCGGCCGCAAAACGCGCACTTTTGCGACGATGGCCTCAATGGCATCACAACGCTCACTGAGCATTGTGGCTGTTTTAGATCCTTCGCGACCACGCGTATCAAGGTAGTCTGCAATTGTCTTTGACAATAAATCCAGCACTTGCTTTTGCAATGGACCGAGATCTTTTTCAGCCTGGCCTACAACTCCCGGCCAGCGCAAAATTTCAATCGCTGACGGTGGTCCGGTATCACCGGTAATCTGTTGTACAGACTGAGTCGCTTTAATTAATTGCTGCATCAATGCTTCGTTGACAGTGATTTCCGCACCGTCCAGATCACCTGACTTGTAACGAAGCGACGCCTCTACTTTTCCACGACTGAGATTCGCGTTCAGCAAGTCCCGAGCCTTAGGCTCAATATTGCGAAGCTCTTCGGGGATACGAATCGACAAGTCGAGGTAGCGATGGTTAACCGACCGGATTTCCCATACTATTGTTCCCCATTGATTGACTTCCTCCTGCCGGCTAAACGCCGTCATACTTTTTGGCATGGCCACAGTTTCCCGATACAAAACACGCGGTTATGACAAAACCGGCAATCACACCGATTGTTATACCCGTACTTGTTAATAAATGAGAGTTTCTTGACTCGGCTTTACTCGCTGTCCACTGTATCATGCGGCGTTGAGTGTGTGCGGTATCAAACGAAATCACAATTCATCTAGAACAAAGGATATACATGCGCCCTAGCCAGCGTGAGAATAATCAGCTGAGATCCATCAGTTTTACACGTCACTTCACTCGCCACGCCGAAGGTTCCGTGCTGACAGAATTTGGTGACACCAAAGTCATCTGCACCGCAAGCATAGAAGACAGAGTTCCACCTTTTCTAAAGGGCAAGGGCAGCGGATGGGTAACGGCTGAATATGGCATGTTGCCACGTGCCACTAATACACGATCCCGACGTGAAGTCACCGCTGGTAAACAGTCCGGGCGCAGCATGGAGATACAACGACTGATAGGTCGCTCATTGCGAGCAATTATCGATCTGGAGGCACTGGGTGAAAAAACAGTCACTATTGATTGCGACGTCATTCAGGCTGATGGCGGCACTCGTACTGCTTCGATCAGTGGTGCGTACGTGGCACTTAGTGATGCAATAACTTACTTGCTCAATACAAAAAGCATAAAGAAGAGCCCTCTGCACGGGCAGGTCGCTGCAATTTCTGTTGGCATCTACAACGGTCAGCCAGTGCTGGACCTTGACTATGCGGAAGACTCAAACGCCGAAACAGATATGAATGTCGTCATGAACGAAGCGGGCGGTTACATAGAAATCCAGGGCACCGCAGAAGGCCACGCGTTTCGTGAAAACGAACTGCAGGATATGCTTGCACTCGCGCGCAAGGGGGTCGGCGAGATCGTTGAACTGCAACGCCAGGCGTTGAATAGCTGAGGGTACAGCCACTGTATGTCTGATTGTCGTTCCTGTGTATTGGCTAGCGGAAACCAGGGCAAGCTCGTCGAGCTGGCCGGAGCACTGGCGCCTCACGACATTCATCTGATACCACAGAGTGAGTTTCAGGTGACCGAAGCTGATGAATCCGCAGTCACCTTTATTGAGAACGCATTAATAAAGGCCAGACATGCAAGCCTCGCAACAGGTTTACCCGCGCTGGCTGACGATTCAGGGCTTAGCGTGCCGGTACTGGGTGGCGCGCCAGGCATATACTCGGCGCGCTATTCGTTAATGAACAGCGGAGCATTAATAAATGGCGAGGCTCTTTATAAAAACGGGGCACCCGTAGATAGCGAACCAAAATCGGATCAAAAACCTTCCGACTCCGACAACATGACCAGGCTACTGTTTGAATTGAAAAACTACTCCGGAGAACAACGCGCCGCTCGCTTTGTCTGTGTGCTGGCCTATCTTGAACATGCGGATGATCCGGAACCGCTTATTGCCACCGGCTATTGGTCGGGTCGGATAACAGAGTCCATAGAAAGCGAAGGGGGCTTCGGTTATGACCCTATCTTTTATTGCCCAAAGATCGGCATGACGGCAGCAGCGATGGGCAAGCAACGAAAAAGCACTGTCAGTCATCGCAGTGTGGCAATAAGGAGTCTGCAACAGCAGTTGCAGCAAAGGTCCCGTTGAGGCATTTCACCGAATACCCACCACTCAGCTTGTATGTGCACTATCCCTGGTGCATACGCAAGTGCCCCTACTGCGACTTCAATTCTCATACGGTTCGCGGTGACATTCCCGAGCAAGAATATCTAAACGCACTGGTGGCTGACCTGGAGCAGCACGCACCGGACATTTGGGGCCGATCGGTAGAGACCATCTTTTTTGGCGGTGGCACACCGAGTCTGATATCGGCATCGGGGCTCGACTATCTGCTTGGTAAAATCAGGGCTATCGTCAAACTGGAACCGCTGGCAG
>CAYMVV010000044.1:40034-45220 GCA_964393885.1 uncultured Granulosicoccaceae bacterium
GGCAATAGCGCTTGCCCCGAGCCATTTGTCCTACTACCAGCTGACACTGGAACCGAACACATTATTTGCAGCCAATCCACCAGAATTACCTGATGAAGACAAACTGGCGGCGATTCAGTCCACAGGTCAGCAATTGATTGCTGACGCGGGCTATGAGCAATATGAAGTGTCCGCCTATGCGCAAGCGAACAGGCAATGCCAGCACAATTTAAATTACTGGACCTTTGGCGACTACCTGGGTATCGGTGCGGGAGCTCATTCAAAATTGAGCTTCCCGGCCAATAATTTAATTGTGCGCCACAGCAAGCACAAACACCCGCAGAAGTACCTGCAAACTGCGCACACAAAGGAACGCATGCAGTCTTCGCACAATGTTTCTGAAGAAGAGGCTCGATTTGAGTTCGTGATGAACGCCTTGCGACTTAACAATGGATTTACTCCAGCGCAATTTGAGCAGTGCACCGGTGAAACTCTGCATACGCTGACCAAGACACTGATTGCCGTCGAACAGGAAGGCCTGCTGCGTCGAGACCCTCACCGAATTGCGGCCACCCCGCTCGGTTTAAAGTTTCTCGACACCTTGTTGGAACGGTTCATGGAACGAGGCAGCAGTGAGAGAGGTGTTGGCACCACACCCGTTAATGTGATTGAAATTAAAAAGAGGCCGTGAAGATGGAGGAGTATGAAATTGAATGCCCCTTCTGTGCAGAGCGCATAGGCATATTGATTGATTGCTCAATCGAGCAGCAACAATACACCGAGGATTGCCAGGTATGTTGCTCGCCAATGCTCTTATCCATTGAAATCGATCCTGACGGGTATATCTCCAAAGTCGAGACTCAACAGGAAAACGGTTAAACCCGCGACAGTGGCTTGTGGTTACAACACTTTGACACTATACTGGCGGGCTGACTGGAATTTAATACTGAGTGATGACGTGGTAATAGCCCGGTCAACATTCAGTCAATCGGCGAGAACCTTGTCATGAAAGCAGATATCCACCCAAAATACGACGAAGTAAACGTTGCCTGCAGCTGCGGCAATGCGTTCGTCACCCGCTCTACCCTCGGTCGAGACCTGAACGTTGAAGTGTGCTCGTCCTGCCATCCCTTTTATACCGGTAAGCAGAAGATTCTGGATTCTGCTGGACAGGTAGACAAGTTCAAGCGTCGCTACGGCAAGAAATAGCAGTTTCATCCACTGCCCCTGTGCCCCTGACTGGCCGGTCATCAGTCACAGGCTGATGCCTGTTAAGGCAAACCATCGTGGCCGTTCCCGTTGCTGCGCGCTCTGATAAAAGCGCACTGTACCTTGTCGATTCAAGCATTTATGTTTTTAGAGGCTGGCATACACTCCCGGGAAGTATTGTCGATGCTGATGGCCGCCCGGCCAATGCAGCCTATGGTTTTATCGAGTTTCTCTATCAGCTGATTTCAAGACGAAAGCCCAGCCTTCTGGCCTGTGCATTCGATGAAAGTCTGGCCAGCTCTGGCCGAAATTCGGTGTACCCGGATTACAAGGCAAACCGTCCGAAAGCACCGGAAGACCTGAAAAAGCAATTTGCCCACTGCAAAGACTTCGTTCGAGCGGCAGGTATTGCGGCACTTGCCAGCAACAAGGTGGAAGCCGATGACATCATTGGCACACTCGCCGGATTCGCACGTGAGCAAAATCTCGCATCAGTCATTGTCAGTGCGGATAAAGATCTCTGCCAGTTTGTTGGGGAAAACGACGCCATTTGGGATTTCGCCAAAGATGTCTGGCTCGATGCCCGTTTAGTGGAAAAACGATTTGGCGTCAGACCCAAACAAATTGCCGACTTACTCGCTATTTGCGGCGACAAGGTCGACAACATTCCGGGCGTTCCCGGCGTCGGAGTAGCAACTGCGGCAAGGTTGCTGATCAAATGGGGTAATATCGACAATTTGCTGGCCAATGTAGAAAAAGTAGCCACTATGAAATTTCGGGGAGCCCCCCGTGTCTCGTCGCTGGTGGCCAGCCATGCGGACACTATCCGCATGGCTCGGCAGTTAACCGGTTTATGGCCGGACGATACCCTGACCAATTGCAACTGCCACGACCTGGGTATTCGGCCAAACGCCAACGCGCTGGACGCGATATTCGAACGCTTACAAATGGGAACGGCTAGACGCGAGAAATGGCAACGACTGTTGGAGCAGGTCGTCGCGACACCATGAGGAGCCGCATTACGATGAACCCTCGCAGTTCCTCGAACAGACGCAATGCGACAACCAAAAGAGGCAGTGCGACAACTGCAGCAGCTAATCGGCACCGTTCCTCCAGTAAGCGCCGAACGAACAACAAGCACGGGTCCGGCGGACAGTTAATACTGCTCAACAAACCCTTTGGCTATGTTAGCCAGTTTAGCGGTGAGGACAGAAACCTCAGTCAACTGGTACCGACCAGCAATGTGTATCCTGCCGGACGCCTGGACAAAGACAGCGAAGGCTTGTTGTTACTGACAGACAATGGAGGCCTGCAACACAAAATTGCCCACCCTTCGCAAAAATTACTCAAAACTTACTATGTGCAGGTAGAAGGCGATATCACCCGCGAAGCCGTTGATAATCTGCGCAAAGGCGTGACCTTGAAAGATGGTTTGGCATCTGCTGTTGAAGCGCGCGAAATCGATGAACCGGCGAATCTATGGTTACGCGATCCTCCCATACGATCGCGCCAGTCGATCCCGACAAGCTGGCTCGAGCTTGTCATCAATGAAGGAAGGAATCGCCAGGTCAGAAGGATGACTGCGGCGGTCAACCTGCCAACACTAAGATTGATTCGTCATCAGATCGGACCATGGACAGTCGACGGTATCGATTGTGGTAAATTTCAGACAGTGTGCTTTGAATCGATCAGCGAATTATCACTGCAGATGAAGTTCGGTCGCTGAATAACCTGTATCTTCAGTAACCTTCCAGCGTAGCAAATCGCCTCATATTTTTTGTAGAAAATTATTTCATTACAATAATTTGCATTCGAAAGGCGTAAAATTAGTTTAACATTCGGCTGCAGGTGTGGTTAGTTCACACACACCGCAAGTGGTTTTTTTGCCACGCGTATCCAGATTGTTGTTGATCTTGCAATCTAGCGCACTTACATCGCGGCAAACACTAAATCGCGTCAAACACTAAGTTGTTTCCGAAACTGAGCTATTTTGGTAAATCCCGAGGTATCAACTGTGAAAAATACTAGAAAATTCCAATCGCTGGCATCAGCGGCTATCCTGCTTACCTCGCTGTCAGCCTGTTCGACAGTGGGTAAAGTAACTGATGGCGTAACGGGCACGGCTGGAAAAATTGCCGGTACCGCCACCGGTGCTGCCAAGAACGCCGCTGGCGCCGCAACAGATGTTGTGACCGGCGATAAGGCAACCGACGTCAACGCCGCTTCTACCAGCAATGTATCGAGTGGTAGCAATGTTACGGGTGGTAATGACAACATCCAGGCACTCGCGTCTCGTGAGGCAGAATTGAATCGTCGAGCAGCTGAGCTGGACAAGCGTGAGGCATTACTGGCGCAGGCTTCCCAGGGTACAGCAACACCGGTTGCAGCGGGCAGCAACTATGGCGCAGGCGAATTATTGCCACCTGGCGCCAACCCGGGCCAATGTTTTACCAGACTCTGGGTTGACCCAAAATATGACACGGTCACCGAAAGAATACTTGTGCAGGAGCCTTCGGAGCGAATCGAAATCATACCCGCCAAGTACAGCGAAGTTAAAAAACAGGTGATGGTAAAGGAAGCATCCGAGAAATTGGTTACTGTCCCTGCGAAATACAAAACGGTCAAAGAAAGGGTGTTAGTCAAAGCAGCGACCAAAAAACTGATTCAGGTCGAACCCACCTATGAAACGGTGACTGAAAAGGTTCTGGATAAGCCAGCCTACACCACCTGGAAAAAGGGCACCGGACCGATTCAGCGCATTGATGAAACTACTGGTGAAATCATGTGCCTCGTCACCGTACCGGCTTCCTACAAATCGGTGAAAAAACGCGTATTGAAGTCTCCGGCCACAACCAAGGTGGTTGAAATTCCAGCGGTGTACAACACTATAGAGAAAAGCGTGGTAGCAACGCCGGCATCCACGCGCAAGGTTACGATTCCAGCCGAGTACAAAACAGTGACCGTCACTGACGAGGTGTCTCCTCCGACACAGAAGCGCGTGAAAATTCCGGGGAAATATGCGACTGTGACAAAGCGCAACCTGGTTAAGGACGGCTCCATGGAATGGCGAGAAATTCTATGTGACACCAACATGACCAGAGGGCGTATCACACAGATTCAACGTGCACTGCAGTCAGCGGGTCACAATCCCGGTGCCATAGACGGGGTCGTTGGCGACTCTACCATGCGTGCGGTTAATTCATTCCAGCGCTCGAGAAAACTGCCAGTCGACAACTATCTGAATATTGCAACTGTTCGTGCACTGGGCGTCTCACCCCAGTAAACTTGCTCCAAACCCTGTGCTGAAATCGAGCACAAGGTAAATTGGCCGAAAACCCGCACCATTACACGTGCGGGTTTTTTTGATTTTATTCGCCGACGTTGTCATTATGTTTACACTGTGGAAGGATCCCAGGTCGGAAGATTGCGGTTTATACAGCAATTTGCGGCTGATGCACTGAAGTTCAGAGGCAAGTCTATTATGCGCCGGGTAAAAGAAATTAGTAATATTATCAGTCTGTTGACGCTCTTGTCTGGTGTCATCCTCAGTAGTGCTCTGGCGCCACAGGCGGCAGTAGCAGGTGTTTACAACGACATTTCGATTGTCGACATCCAGCAAATCAACGACAGCAACTACAGTCATCAAATGCGTTTGCAACTGGACAATCGCAAAGAGACCCTGTTGCTCAATCAGAGCGACGCTTTTATTGGCACGACTGTAGTTACAGTCGATGACACTGGTTCTCAGCAAGGCAACCTCAACGACATCTCAATTTTCCAGGGACAAATTGAGAACGTCGCAGATTCCTGGGTTCGCCTGGTCGTTCAGGGAGACGAGGTTGCTGGCATCATCGACACCGGCGATGAACGGATTCATTTGAACCATATCATTTCAACCGACACCATCCGACAGATACAATCCGGGTTTACTCCACCATTCAGTCAATTGATGGCGGAACCCGTTGACCCGTTTGAGCCTGACCCGTTTGAGCCTGACC
>CAYMVV010000045.1:0-45087 GCA_964393885.1 uncultured Granulosicoccaceae bacterium
ACTGGATTGAGCCTACATTCTAAGTGAGATTCAGAAAAAGTGAGTACAGCGTCTTAGATGCTGCTAAAGACGCAGCGCAGCGGTTCTGGGCCGGAATTTTGTGCAACACCAGGGTTTAGTTCAGGGTCAACCGTGTTCATCGGTTTTTTTAAGCAGGGATTGTTCAGGTGTGATTGCGCAATCTGTCTGGTGTGTAAAAGAGCTTGCCCCGGTGCTGTGCTGCCACTGCCAGGCCGGGTCGCCGAGCACGCGTAAAAACTGTGCATCATTGACGGCCGCGGTAATCGTTGTGGTCTTATCGGAGTGCGGTTCTTTGATGCTGATTGAGTGTGCGTGCAGAAGTAGCCGATTACATTCGTAGTGACTGGCGAAGAATTTATTGTGTGGTGTCTTGCCATAGTTGGTGTCCCCCACTATCGGGTGACTGATGTGTTTCATATGTAGCCTGATCTGATGACGTCGTCCGGTGTGGGGCTGAACCTGTAGCAGGCTGTAACGAGTAGTTGGATACCGATCAACCAGGTAGGGCAGTTCAATTGTTGCAGTAGTTACATAGCGGGTAAGTGCATCCGCTGGTTTCTTGTCTCTCGCATCGCGGTCGCGTACCGCGTGGTCTATCGTACCCTGTTCATCGCAATGACCACGAACAACAGCCAGATAGTTTTTCTGCG
The DNA here is from genome assembly GCA_964393885.1 of uncultured Granulosicoccaceae bacterium. Taxonomy (GTDB): domain Bacteria; phylum Pseudomonadota; class Gammaproteobacteria; order Granulosicoccales; family Granulosicoccaceae. The sequence continues at coordinate 672 of CAYMVV010000045.1, forward strand.
CCAGTGCGTTTTCAAACTGTGCGGACAGACAGGTGGCAGCTTCTCTGGACAGTGCAAATAGCAAAACCCCCGAGGTGGGCTTATCGAGACGGTGGACCGGGTACAGGTAGTGACCAGTCTGCTCACGAAGATGGCGCAGTGCGTTGTTATATTCGTGCCGATCCAGTGCGCTTCGATGGACCAGCAAACCTGAGGGCTTGTCTATTGCGATCAGGTGCTCACTTTCATACAGAATGGTCAGTGGTGAGCGTGGTTGTTTTGTTTGTGAGGCTTCAGTCAGTTGACTGTCTCAGTGGGTTGACGATTGTCCACGGACACCGCTTTTTCGACAATTTCATTCTCCAGCCGGGTCCAGATGTCCTCAATCCAGCTTTTCATAATCAGCGACTCCTGCCATCGATCAGACATTTCCATACCGTCGGGACCAGTCATCGCATACTCTGGTGGAGCGAGTTCTGTTTGAAAGATCAGGCTGTCATCGTTACCGGCGCGCTTTCTCCAATAGCGAAAGCCGGCTTCCCACCAGTCGAGGAACTGTACTACCCACATTTGGTGCTGCGGAAATTCCAGTTGCAACTGTATTTGCTGTGCGGATGCCACGCGTCCCTGAAATGCATTGGCCCGTCTGAGGATTTTGTCGATGAGCTCCTGCTCTTCTTTGCGAAGCGGCAGGGAGAATTCACGATCAACTACGTAGTGCGACAAATCAACGCTGAGCTTCATGTCTGGAACGGCGTCGAGTAACTGAGTGGTGTAGCTCAGGTCATTGGTCACTGAGTTGCGGTGGGTTTCAAATTCTATATTGATGCCCTCTTTTTCCGCCTCCTCTATCCAGTCCTGAACCATTAGCGACGCCTCGTCGACGCTACTGGGTATTACCTGGGCGATGATGTTGACCACTTTTGCGTCAAATTCGCGCGCCATTTCGAGTACCGGCAGCATATCTTCCATGCTGTGCGGAAAGGCGTTGATAACGCAGCCCAGTTCGAACTGTTTAAATAGAGGGAGTGTCCTGTAGGCCGTATCCCGATCCGCAGCGGCCAGATTAATAGCCATACCCGTGTAGCCCGCATTTCGGACGAGTTCGAACGCCTTTTCGGTCGTGACAGGCTCATGGCTGCCTCTGCCGGCATCCATTGCCCATAATGATTGGTACAGTTCAAGTCGTGGCACAGTGCCTCCAGTTGGGCGTACTGCAAGGCCCGATTGTATCTATGCACACACTGATCACGGCGTGCATGGGCGAGAGTATAACGAATTGGGGCAGCTGCAAACGACTCAATGACAATTACGCGAACTTGGTATCAGTCATTTCCTGGCGTGTTACCATTGCGTGGTTCTCGCCTTTTTTGCGTGAATCGGCAGACTTCTGCCACGCAGACTCGTGGGTAGCCTGATAGGTATATGGCTGCATAACCACTTTAATTTGTAACGCTTTTTTTATGTTCGGTTAACAATGGTTTACCAAAAGGGCCTTGTGCTCGGTTAGCTGCTGGATGAGAATCGGCGAAGGGTCAGGCGTGAGGCTTGCCGGCGATTTTGGTAAGTCTGGCAGACCCGGGGGTCTCGCCTGTCAGTACACGTTGTTAATTTAAGAGCCTGATTTTCAAACAAGGAAATACACTAATGCATTTTCATAATAAATATCTTGCCGAAATGTTCGGCACATTCTGGTTGGTGCTCGGCGGGTGTGGCAGCGCAATATTTGCAGCCACTTTTGCGAGTGATGCAGGTATCAATATCGGCCTGGTGGGGGTTTCGCTGGCATTCGGTTTGACCGTAATGACCATGGCCTATGCAGTAGGTCACGTTTCTGGCGGTCATTTTAATCCAGCTGTTTCGATTGGTTTATGGGTTGGCGGTCGTTTCGGTTTCGGCCACCTTATCCCTTACATTGTTTTCCAGGTGCTGGGTGCTATCGGTGCAGCATTCGTTTTGCAGTGGTTGGTCACAGAGGCAGGTACCACCGCAGCGGCTGAGGCATTGAATGCCGGTGCCGCGCCAAGTCTGGCATCGAATGGTTACGCAGACGCTTCTCCGGGTAAATATTCTATGGAAGCTGTTATTGTCATGGAAGTAATCATGACTGCTTTCTTCCTGATCATCATTATGGGTGCAACAGATGAGCGTGCACCGGCCGGTTTCGCTCCGATTGCCATTGGACTGGGACTCACGCTGATCCACCTGATTTCTATTCCAGTGTCTAACACCTCTGTTAACCCCGCTCGAAGCACGGGTCCTGCACTGGTTTCTAAACTGTTTGGTGATGGCGACGGCACAGCGTTAACTCAATTGCCGGTCTTTTGGGCAGCTCCAATTGTTGGTGCGGTTCTCGGTGCTATTTTGTATCGTTTGATCGTGTCGGGTGCAAGTCCGGTCGAGAAGACTCCCGAGCGTGCTGAAGCGCGTGAGCCTGAGTATCGCGAGCGAGTTGAATATCGCGACCGTGGTGAGTATCGCGATGATCATCGTGGCGAGTACCGTGACGAGTATCGAACCGAGTATCGCGACGAGCGTTACTAAGTCTGGTTAGTTACCAGCAACATAGCTACGAAGAAACGGCGCCATTGGCGCCGTTTTTTTTGCACTTAACAAATTACTAAGAAGGCCTCCGGCGGGGAATGTCCTGTTGGCAGCCCGACAGCGCACCCACGCGCCGGCGCGTAATCTCCTAATATCCCTCAGTACGATTAACTAAACCTGCTGGCCATTGACCGCTTTCGATTGTCTGGATTGACTCGATGATTTGACGCGCTGATTCGTTGATTTGTGTGGGCCCTGCGACATGCGGGGTCAGTGTGATGGACTCATGTGACCAAAGCGGGTCGGACGCCGGTAGTGGTTCAGTCTCGCATACGTCCAGCACAGCGGCGGTCAGCTGACCACTGTCCAGTGCGTTCAACAAGTCTCCCTCGTTTACCTGTTTGCCACGACCAACGTTGACGAATCTCGCGCCTTTGGGTAACTGTGTAAAAATGTGCTTGTCTAACAGTCCGTGCGTTTGATCAGTCAGTGGTAAAACCGCAACGAGCAGATCGAGTTCTTTAAGGAACGAGCCCAACTCCGCGTCCCCGATAAATAGGGGATAAGGGCTCTCAACTCTCGTTCTTTTCCATCCACTCACCTGATAGCCAGCCGTTTGCAGTCGATTGGCGATGATGGTGCCGATAACGCCCAGCCCCATAACTCCAATTCGATAGTCGCTAGCGTGCCGGTCAGCCAGCGGCTGCCATATTTTCTGCTTTTGTTGTCGTCTGTAGAGGTCAAACTCGCGATGCCCTTGCAGGGCTGCGTAGTGGACATATTCTGCTATTTTTTCACCCATGCCCGCGTCGCTCAGCCGTATAATCGGAACATTGGCGGGTAAGCCCGGGTTGTCTGTCAAGTGGTCAACACCGGCACCCAGTGACATGGCAGCACGCAGGTTTTTCATTCCATCAAAGAAATTGTCAGGTGCGCCCCAGCTTACCGTGTAGATGACCGAAGCAGGGTCGGCGGTTTCTGACCAGGGTTCGATATTGTAAGTTATCTCTGTATTGGCAAGCTGTGCACGTAATGCCTCAAGCACGGCACCGTCGCTGTCTGACCTTGAATAAAAACTGATGACCATGTTTGCTCTCTAAGTTGCTCTTGGAATGCTCTTGGAATGAGGGTTGACACGAGCACGGATTATTCACGAAATCGACGGCATCTCACCTGATCTTTGATTCCCCAGACCCGTGGTTTGGAGCCCCGTAGCTTGGAGACCCGTGGTTTGCAGACCCGTGGTTGGTAGAGCGTGTCTTTTACAAGTATCAACAATTCATATCAAACGAATATGGATCGTAATAGCCGGCCAAAAAGACCGCGTCCTCAGTAGATCAATCATTCCAGGAAACTGGTGTGGTTTGCACGAGACAGGGTGCGACCAGTCATGTAATTGAGTGGCTGACTGCGACATTGTCACCCATACTTTGTCTAAATGCATTCGAACCACCCGAAGCGCAAGGATTGAATACAGTGTATTGAAATCCGTATGACCAGTAATCATGTTCATTCAGCCTGTTTAAAAGTCTGCCAAACATCAATTACCTGCCAACTGACTGGTTTTCCAGTCAGTTACACTTCGTTCTACTTTACCAGCAGAATAACTTTATGCGTAGTTTTGCCCGTCAGGAGGTGCCACACGAAGATCGAGATGATTTTGCAAACTTGCGCAAGTTGTCTCCCTATGTGTGGCGCTACGGAAAACGAGTAAGTCTCGCACTTGGTTGTTTGCTATTGAGTAAGCTGGCTGTTGTTTGTGTGCCGCTCGTTCTAAAAAGCATTATTGATCGACTGGATCTGCAGCAATCATCAATTGACACTGAGCAGCTGGTGGTCATTGTGCCAATGGCACTGTTACTGGCCTACGGTGCCCTGCGATTGATCAGCGGGTTCTTCAGTGAGCTGCGCGACATATTGTTTTCGCGGGTTCGATATAGCGCGATGCATCAAATGTCGGTTGATGTATTGCAGCACCTGCACCGACTGTCGCTCAGGTTTCATCTGGAGAGAAATACGGGTGGAATTTCCCGCGATCTTGAACGTGGTACGCGCAGCCTGGCATCAGTATTAAACATGCTGGTGTTCAGTATTTTACCCACGTTTATTGAGTTTGTTTTAGTCGTGGGCATTCTGTTTTTTCAGTACGATTCCTTTCTGATCGTAGTGATACTGGCGACGGTCGCTGTCTACGTCATATTTACCTTGTCAATCAGCAAGTGGCGGATGAATTTTCGCCATGAAATGAACAAGTTCGATAGTGCCGCCAACGGTAGTGCGGTGGACAGCTTGCTTAACTATGAGACGGTTAAGTATTTTAATAACGAACAGATGGAAATCACTCGCTATGACGAGCGGCTGGAGTCCTGGAGCGCTGCAGGCTTAAAAACCCAAGTTAGTTTATCTGCACTCAATTTTGGTCAGGGTGCGATTGTAACGATTGGCGTCACCATCATAATGATCCTGGCCGCGGGTGATGTTGCCTCCGGACAGATTACCATCGGTGACCTGGTGATGATCAATGCGCTAATGCTTCAGCTTTTTATCCCGTTGGGTATTCTGGGCTCTGTCTACCGTCAATTGCAGTATTCGCTGGCAGATATGGATCTGGTTATTAAACTGCTGGATCGAACTCCCGAGATTGTCGATCGGGATGATGCCAAAGAGCTGCTGGTCGATAAGGGCAGGGTTCAGTTCAATAATGTAGATTTTTTCTATAACGATGATCGTCAGATTCTCAAGCAGGTTAATTTAACGATAGAGCCCGGTAGCAAGGTGGCTGTCGTTGGCCCTTCCGGATCTGGCAAATCGACCCTGGTTCGATTGCTGTTTCGCTTCTACGAAGTATCAGGTGGTTCAATCTCGATTGATCGACAGTCGATTGCCGAGACGACGCAGCAAAGCCTGCGCCGCAGTATAGGGATCGTGCCGCAGGATACGGTGTTATTTAATGACACGATTCGCTACAACATTGGCTATGCGAAACCCGATGCAACTGAAGAGGAAATTCTGGCTGCAGCAGACAGTGCTGATTTGAGTGGTTTACTGTCGCGATTGCCTGACGGGCTCGACACGGTTGTCGGTGAGCGAGGACTGAAGTTATCCGGTGGCGAAAAACAACGCCTCGCCATCAGTCGTGTCATCCTGAAAGCACCTCGTATCATTGTTTTCGATGAGGCTACTTCCAGTCTGGATAGTCGATCCGAGAAAGCCATACTGGAGGCGCTCAATCGCGTCTCGCGCAATGCTACCACTTTGGTGATTGCACATCGCCTGTCGACGGTGGTTGATGCAGACCAGATCGTTGTTATGGATGACGGTGTCGTTGTTGAGACCGGGACACATGATCAACTGTTGGCGCGCGATGGTTTATATCAACGCTTGTGGGAGCTGCAGCGTAGCGAAGAAAATGGTCCCGGTACTGAATTTACAGACCACCATGATGAATAAAGAAAATGATGAATAAAGAAAATGATCAATAGATAAAGAGTCAATGTGCCTGGCAGCACACTCGTGCGAACCGCCAGGCCGTTGGCCTGCTACCCCAGAAAGCCGAGGTCGCGCTGATCGAAGTTGCGCAGTGTCGGCAAGAGTGTATCGAGTTCAGTTTCATTCATACCTAACCAGCGCAACGATGTTGCGGCGTACTGACTGGCAGCAGTTGTTGGTACGATACGACCATTGCGCGCGTCGTCAGGTCCATCCACAGCGATGCGTGGCAGTGTACCGTATATATCCGCACCGGCGACTGAGCCGCCCATAACAATATGGTGGTTGCCCCAGCCATGATCGGTGCCATCACCGTTACTGGTAACGGTGCGACCAAAGTCAGAGGTGGTGAAACTTGTTACGTTGTTCAACTGACCAATTTCACCGAGTGCTTCATGGAAGAATGCGAGCGCTGCAGAGAGCTTGCTGAAAAGTTCAGGTTGTTCCTTCAGTTGGTTGTCGTGCGTATCGAAGCCACTGAGGTTGACGTAGTACAGCTGGCGGGTCATGCGAAACTCGTCTTTTATCGCAATGAGTTTTGCCACCATTGCAAGCTGCGCCGCCAGATTGTTGTCTGCAGGTACCGGCGTTTGCAGGTCGCCCAGTGTGTTCAGCGCCGCGCCAACATTGGCGGACAACACCAATGCTCTGGCCTGCAGATCTGCGTATTCCTGTGCAAACAGATTGCCGTAGCGCTGATGTAGAAGTTGAATAAATGCCTGGCGCCGTGGCTCTTGCCAGTTAGAGTCGATATCATCCATGCCCGAATAGCTGTTTATGCCATTCGCGCTCACATTAAATGGTGATTGTTCGCCGCCATTGAGCCAGTCGTTGCTGCCGTCCAGGCTAATGGCGGTCAGGTTAGGATTGGCCTGTTGGCTGGCGAGCAGATCGGTGGTTCTCGCGCCCCAGCCCGAGTAGGCGTCACTGAAGTGATCCAGCTGCTGCCACTGGCGTGTTTGATCATGATGTGAAAACAATTGCTGTGGCAGTGTTGCGGTTTTATTGCGCACGTCTTCAACGTTGACGGGTTCAACCAGTGTGCCCACGTTTGCCTGGAAACCCAGATGTCCCTGGTTAAATAGCGGTTTTAGCGCGGCCATATTGGGGTGCAACCCGGCGGGAGTTGTATTGGCAGAGAGGGGGTCTATGGCAATCAGATCGTCCGAGTTAATCGCCAGATGTCCTCGGTCACTAGCGTATTCCCGGTAGGCAGCCCCGTTTCTGGGAACCAGCATATTGAAGCCGTCATTGCCGCCTTTCAGGTTAATACACACCAGTGCCCTGTAGTCACCACCCGCGGCACTGGAATTCGCATGGGAAAGACGTGCAGAAGCGGTGGCAGCCAATCCGGCTGCGGCAATGGTTTTACAACCGAGTTGCAGAAATTTTCTTCGATTAAACTGGTGCAAAACTGTTCCCTCTGGCGAGTTCTTGGTTGGCGCTAATTTGTGTTTGGCGCTAGCCTGTGGTTAGTGTTGACCCGTGTTTAGCGCTGACCCGTGGTTAGCGTTGAATAGCGGCTTCGGGTGAGCTTGCGAACAGAAACAACAGTTCCTCTGCGCGAACCTTGGCTTCGGCTTTGTCGCGCTCTTCGACCAGAAAGTTGGCCTGCTCCAGCAGTCCGGCGCTGGCAGGTTGCCCCAGGGTCAATCGCGACAGGTAATTCATTTGCTTTTGCATGTCACCATCCAACTCGATCAGTGGTCGCAATTCAACCGGTGCACTGGTGTTGTCTGAGCCCGAGTCCGTGTTGATCCAGATGGTGTGAGCCAGTAATGCGCTGGTAACTTCTATAATGCTGCTCTCATTCATCAGCTGGAATTCCGGTGACAACAAACCTGCGTCGCGAATCGCGCCACTTTGGCTAAAATCAGGCGAGAAAAAATTAAATACACTCGGCGACTGCAGCGGTCCCTGCGACAGGCGGCCAGCTATCCAACCGTAGTCGAACTCCGGATGGCCAGGGTTTGCATTGAATGCGCGCCACAGGCCAACCATTCGAATCAGCGGCTCTCTCAACTTACCAAAGGAGTCCGGGTTGGTTTGATGTCCCAGCAACGCCTCTTCATCCAGTAGTACGGCGTTAACCACGGCCGCAATGTTGCCTCGCTGTCCGTTGCTATCCGCATTGAACACTCTGGCCACGCGTTCGACATAGTGGTCGGATGGATTGCTGGTGACCAGTTGCCGAATCATGTGTTTGCTAAAAAACGGCCCGACGTTGGGATGATTAAAGATATTATCCAGAGCGTCCTGTAAATCCTTTTCAATCGTTTGACCCGCGGGTAGCACAACGCCGTCCAACAGCAATTTTTCACCGTTTTCGTGACGCTCGGGATAGGGTTGCATTGGCGTGAACCAGTCTTTTTCCGATGGATTATTCCAGTTGTCCACCTCGTTGAAATGCCATCCGGTAAAGGCCCGGGCAAAGCCTTCAACGACTTCCTGATCATAGGTTGGAACGGGTGTGCCATCTGCATCAGTTTGCACGGTGCCATCTGCGTTGAGCTTTACGAGCCCTATAGAAAAAAGCTGCAAGACTTCGCGTGCGAAATTTTCATCAGGACGGATATTATTTTCAACATCGGCTTTTTGATTGCCTTTCATGCTGAGGTATTCGCCCATGACCGGGTTCAGAGTTACCTGCTCAAGCAGATCGCGGTAATTGCCAAAGCTGTTGGCGATCAGAATGTCGTAATAGTTGGCCAGTGCCACTTGTTGCTGACCAAGTCCGTCCTGATCAGAGACGACGAATAACTGTGACAAGGCAAATGCTACTCGCTGCCGTAGCTGATCTTCTGCCAGCACACTGAGTTCAAGCCAGTTGGTCACGTGCTCGCCCCAGCGCGGCTCTGCGCGTTCGCGCGTCAGCGGTAAAAGAAACGATGGTGGCAATTGCAATTGCTGGTTGATCCAGTTCGCGTAGCCGGCGTCTCGCAGCTTGTCGATATCCTCATCGCGAGGGCCGAAGCTTGCGCGATGCAAAAAGCGAACGGCTGCAAAATCATCATTCAATGGCGCTGAGGCCAGTGCCGCGCCGATTGCCGGAATACCGGAAGGTGCGCCGTGGCTTAGGCTGCTGACACTGCCGGTGTCGATGCCGGGTGCGGAGAACTGGTCATTGCCGCCACCGCCACCGCAGGCACTGATGGTTGCGGCAAGCGCTATCCCCAGTGACAATTGTCTAAGTTGTGGCATTCGATCCCCTTGTATTCGGCGGTACTGGCGCGCGTCCGGACGGCGTTAATTGTTCGCAGGCATAACGCGTGAGCGGATACAATCGCAGGGTGTGCGTTCCCGCTCGTATTCTGCTGCGAAGGGTGTAGCGACAGTCAGCCTGATATCTTGAACGGAGAAATTTCGATTAACGCGGTCAACCGGTCACTTGAGTGTTTGCAAACTTATTTCGGGTACGAGTGCTTTCGAGGCGAGCAGGAGAAGATCATTGATCGGGTCTGTCGTGGAGGTCACGCACTGGTATTGATGCCGACGGGCGGAGGCAAGAGTCTGTGTTTTCAGATTCCTGCAATACTGCGTCCGGGTATTGGTGTGGTGGTCTCGCCTTTAATCGCCTTAATGCAGGATCAGGTGCAACAGCTTCGGCAAAACGGTGTCAGAGCCGCCTGTATTAATTCAAGCCTTTCTATGGATGAGCTGCGACTGGTTGAGCACCAGGCCACGCAGGGGGAACTCGATCTACTTTATATGGCACCAGAACGCTTACTGACAGACTACGGCGAGAGGTTGCTGTCACGCATGCAGATAGCGCTTTTTGCGATTGATGAGGCGCACTGTGTGTCTCAGTGGGGGCACGACTTTCGACCTGAGTACACGCAACTGTCGATGTTTGCAGACAAGTATCCGCAAGTGCCACGCATCGCGTTAACTGCCACAGCTGATGAAAACACACGCAAAGACATTGGCGTGCATTTGCAGTTGCAGGACGCTGAAACATTTATCAGCAGTTTTGATCGACCCAACATTCGCTATCGTATCGAAGCGAAGAATAATCCCCGCACCCAGTTGCTGCAATTTATACACTCCGAGTATCCAAAAGCGTCGGGCATTGTGTACTGCATGTCACGAAAAAAGACCGAGGACACGGCGCAGTTTCTCAGTCAGAAAGACATCGTGGCCTTGCCCTACCATGCAGGCATGCCAGCGGCGCAAAGATCCGCCAACATGAATCGCTTTATCACTGAAGAGAATGTCGTCATGGTGGCGACCATTGCCTTTGGTATGGGGATCGACAAACCGGATGTCAGGTTTGTTGCACACCTCGATATGCCTAAAAGTATCGAATCCTACTACCAGGAGACCGGTCGTGCCGGCCGTGATGGTTTGCCCTCGACAGCGTGGATGGTATACGGGCTGCAGGATGCGATTACCTTTCAACAAATGCTGAACGACTCACAGGCATCGCAGGATGTTGTTCAAATAGAACGACACAAACTCACCGCCATTCTTGGCTTGTGTGAGGCAACCGATTGTCGCAGACAGACACTGCTGCGTTACTTTGGCGAAGATCTGCAGACGGCGTGTGGTAATTGCGATACCTGTTCATCGCCACCCGTGACGTGGGATGCAACTGACGCTGTACGCAAGGCGCTGTCTGCGGTCTATCGCACCGGGCAGCGTTTCGGTACAAACTATCTGATTACTGTGTTGCGTGGGGAAGCCGACGAGCGAGTGCGGCGTTTTGGTCATGACAAGCTGTCGGTTTACGGTATAGGTGTCGAGCACGATGCAAACACCTGGCGAAGTATTTTCAGACAAATAATAGCGCGGTCTTTTCTGACTACTGATATGAACAGTAAGGGTGGTCTGCGTCTGACAGAGGCCGCCCGACCTGTACTAAAAGGACAGGTCGATGTGTCATTTCGTGTTGAGGAAAAACCGGCAACGCGAAAAAAATCTTCTGCCACAAAGCAGCGTGGCATGTCATCTGAACACAATGATATGTGGGAGAGACTGCGCGAGCGTCGTCGTCAACTTGCCAGCGAACAGGGGTTACCAGCCTATGTGATTTTTCATGACGCCACATTAATGGATATGGCGGAAAAGCGACCGGCAACCTTGTCGGCAATGGCTTCTATCTCGGGTGTGGGGGCTGCGAAACTAGAAAAGTACGGACAAATTTTTCTCGATGAAATTAATGCAAAGCACGGCGATGTCAACGAGGTGGAATCAACTGATGCCATCAGGGAGCAAATTCTGAAGCATGCGCTGAACGGCGTGTCTGTCGATGAAATATCGACTCATTGCGGTGTGGATGAAGACGAGTTGCATCGGCATCTGGCGGCATTAATTCGTCAGGGAGAGTTGGTGCTGGAGCAGTTAAATCTCGAACTGGATTCCTCGGATGTTGACGAACTGCAAAGTGAAATGCTCAGTGCAATGGACACAGACGACTTTTCAACACAGGCGTTTTTTCAGTCTCTTGACCAGGCCTATCCTCTCTCTTTGTTGAAGCTGATTCACGCTTCTATTCTGGTGGAGTTGGGCGGGTAGCCAGGCTGGTAACTGTGGTCACGCCTGGTGAATATCGGGGGCCGTAGTCTATGGCAGACTGCAGCTCTGACTTTAACGCATACCGCGACGCATACCGCGGTGCATACCGGGCGCGTGTACTTCGGAAATGATTGAGGAATTAATAAAGAGAGGCGCACCCTGAGCGGTGCGCCTCTGGCGACTTTAAACCGTAGAGTTGCCCATCATCGCCTTTTTCTGTCTCATCAATTTACGCTGATAGCGGCTTTGCACAACATCCGAGCAGGCCAGCACAACGATGACAAAGTAGAATGTGGCTTTGGTCATTGGCGTGATTGCCTCGCCAAAAATCTTCATGTGGGCCAGATGACCGCCCTCTGAAATCAGCATGATGCCGACAACAAACAAGATAAACAGTCCCAACACCTCGTACATTCGGTTTTTCTCGAGGAAATCGGACACTCGGTCTGCCAGCCAGATCATCAAGATACCGCTGATCACAATGGCGATAGCCATAATAGCGAATACGTCTGTCAAGGCGATGGCGCTGAGTATCGAGTCGAATGAAAATACCAGGTTCATCAGTACGATCCAGATAATTACAGTGGTGGCAGAACGACTATTTCTTGATTCCTGACCCTGCTCTTCAATTGTCATCATGTGCAGGATTTCCTTGGTCGCGGTGTAGATAATGAAAACACCGCCAAGCAACACTATGATGGCGTGAATGTTAAACTCGAACTCCAGCAGGTCGGGAAGGTTCATTGCAAACACCGGGTCCTGGAAAAATTTGATCAGGTTAGTCAATATAAACAACAACGCAATGCGCAATACTATCGCTATGCCGATTCCCCATTTGCGCACCTGTGCCTGCTGATGGGCAGGTGCACGCTTCGATTCGAGCGAGATGTACAGCAAATTGTCGAAGCCGAGCACGGCCTGAAGCATGGTCAGTAATGCCAGTGTGATCAGGTTGTCCAGGGTAAATAGTTCCATCGCCTACTCTCAGTGTTAAAGTTAATCCGCAAGTGTCTCATTGTTTGTAGCTCAAGGCGATTGGTGTATCAATGTTTAAAGATGTAAACCTGTGGGTTTGTTAAGATTCCATGGGGAAAAAACTAAAATAACGTCATGACTGTGATGCGCAAATTGCTCTGTCATGCGCTGTCACGAATAAGAGCATTCACGAATAAGAGCAGTGACAGGTAAAAGCAGTCACAAATAAAATGAGTAGAGATTGATGGCTCACTGCAGAACCGTGAGAATCCTGCCCGTAACCCTATGGCCTCCGCACCCGTCACAATGAACAGCAGCACCTCCACACGACGCTCCCTGATGAGTGGGGACTTTGTCACCTGGTATCGCATTGAGCGCGTGCTGGGGCAGGGTGGGTTCGGTGTTACCTATTTGGCGACTGACACCAATCTCGATCACCTGGTTGCGTTGAAGGAGTATTTGCCATCCAGTCTGGTGAAACGTTCGCCCGAGAAGACGATTACGCCGATTACGGCGAGATCACGCGAGGAATACGAGCGAGGGCTCAACAGCTTCCTGCGCGAAGCGAGAACCCTGGTCAAGTTCCGACACCCCAATATTGTCAGAGTGATGTCGGTGTTCGAGGCCAACGGTTCCGCTTATCTGGTGATGGAATACGAGCAGGGAGTCGAGTTTCGCGACTACGTAAGGCAACAGCGCGATCTCGGCGAGATCGAATTGATCGATTTGTTTTTAAACATCATCGACGGGCTGGAGCAGGTCCATCAAACCGGCTATCTGCATCGTGACATCAAGCCGGTAAATTTGATAATTCGCGACAACGGAAGCCCGGTTCTGCTCGATTTTGGTTCCTCTCGACGAGTGGACAGTGACGGCGAAAACACCTCTTTTGTGTCTGCCGGATACACCGCACTTGAGCAGTACGGGGCAGGTGCGGGTCTTGAAGTCGGACCGTGGACAGATATCTATGCGCTCGGTGGTACTTTGTATTTCGCCATTACGGGGGAATCACCGGTCAGCCCGGTCAGTCGTCTGGCGGCGCACGTCAGGGGCAGCGATGATCCATTGCGGCCGGCGCTGGAGGCTGGCGCAGGCCGCTACAGCCCCGATTTTCTGAAAACCATTGACTGGGCGCTGTCCTTTCAAACAGGTGACAGACCGGCAACCCTTGCCGCATGGCGGCTAAGCCTGCAGCACGCGCGAGATCAGATCCTCGACAAGCCGGTGGCAGAAACACTCGTGACCGGGGCTGACCCCGCGTTTGACCCCGCGTTTGACCCCGTGTTTGGGGCTAATACCGCGGTAAAAGAGGCGTCGACTGTACGCACGAAGCAATCTACGAGCAAGCTACTGGTCCGTAAACGCGGTTCGATTAGCGAACCGCGTCCGCAGAAGGTCGCCACCCGAAGAACCGGGCTTTGGTTTGGTGTAGCGGCGAGCCTCGGTCTGGTGATTATCGCGGCAAACGTGGGTTATCGTGAGTGGGATAGCAGACAGCAACTGAATGCTGAGTTGACGGGAGTAGAATCCGAGCTTGAACAGAGTGATATTCCGGTGGCGGCAATTCGAGGATTCCGCAGAATTCTGGAAAAACACCCGAATAACCTGCGAGCTCAGTCGGGGGTTGAACAGGGTATCAGCAAGCTCCAGCGGCGTGCCACACAACAAATAAATGATGTGCAAAATGAAGCTGCAGGGCAAACCATCGCGTCGCTGCAGAGGCTGGGCGTCGACACTGACAACTTAACCGCTCGACTGGACGCGAGTAAACGCGACCAGTCAGTGGAACAGCAAATTGATGAGATCAGAAGCATGGTCGCGTCCGGCCGCTACCAGGAGTCGCTGCAACAGATTGAAAAAACCCGTGCGATTCGAGCCGATGTACGGCTCGATGCGTTGCGACAGCAGGCATTGGCGGGGATTGAGCGAATCGAATCTGAGCAGCGCGATGAGCAGGAACAACGACGCCTTGCGCAAACGCGAATTGCGGAGGCCAACAAAAGGCAGCGTGCTCGACGTGAGAGACATTCGAGTTACCTGTCCAGCGTGGAATCGGCGTTGGCCCGCGGCGACAACCTGTCCGCAAGGCGCTGGCTCGAGAGCGCCAGAGCATTGCAGATTGAGGATCAGGCGCTCGCCGAGCTGGATCGCCGGGTCACACTTGCCGAGGAATTTGCCCGCCAGCCAATCACCGAATATGAGATCAGGTATGCCGCCGGACGGTTTAACGCATTAAAAGATGCGATAGAGGGGAAAAACAGCGCGCTGATTTTGCAATTGTCGGAAGGTGTGCCATCGAAAATGAGCTTTCTCGACAATCTCTTTGCCCGCTATCGTCGGATTACGCTTCAAGTCGTTGATATTCAGCCAGCTTTGAATCCGAAACGCGTTACTGCCACACTGCGTATTGAAACGCTGGCGCTCGCCAATGGAGATATCGTCTATCCTGCACAGTCCTATCGGGATTTTTCGTTGGCCCTGCAGCGTGAGCGATATAGCTGGTCTAAAGTAGAATGGTAGTGCCCGAGTAACTTTCGCTGGCGCTATCGACTCTTGTGGAAGAATCTTTGGTATTGTAACAACGGTATGATTACTGGCATGTTGTTTCGATGAATGGTCCATTGGTGAGGTGCAAACGCATGAATCCCTGCGTGAGAAGCTGCTTGAGTCTGGTAGCTGCTGTTTTGTCGAATTCGCTTTCCATTCGAATGGGTAAAACGATCAGCGCCGTTTGTTTTCTGCGCAAGCTGTTGTGCTGTGTATTGGCCGGTGGGTTGCTTGTCAGCCAAACGGCCTTCTCCGTTGCACAGGCTCAAACGGTCACCGATGACATCGATTTTGATCCGCCGGTAATAGATCACGAATCGCTGGTTACTGGTATTGCCGGAGAGTTACAGGTATTCAGCGCGCTGGTTGTCGATGATCGCGGGCTGGAAGAAGTCACGTTGTACTATCGCAATGCCACCGGTCAGGACTATCAGCAGATAGCCATGCAACCCATGTCCGGAACGGACAATTACACCGCGTCGGTCGATAGCACACCGCAACAGGAAAAGGTTGAATACTATATTGAAGCGCGTGATACCGGGGGCAATCGCGTATTGAAAGGCTTCCCGTTTTTCCCGCTCGTTCGCACGCTTGAGGCACCAGCTCCCGCGCCGGTAGTTGAGCAGCCTGCGCCACCACCGCCCGCAGCTTCCACCGGTAATCGAAATACCACCTTGTACGTGGTTCTCGGGGCGGTAGCGTTAGGTCTGCTGGCAGCACTTGCTGTCAGCGGTGGAGGTGGCGGCGGTGGTGATGGAGGTGGCGGTGGCGGTGGCGGCGGTGAGTCTCCCGATAGTACGGTGCCGCTCACCATCAATGTGAGTCCGCCGTAACACCAATCTAGTACGCACGACCTGTGTTCAGCACTGCGGCGTATCAGTAGGTGCTGTGCGTTGTTTATCGGGTGAGAGTGTCGCCCGTGATCACTGCTGGTGCAATAGAATATCCCACTCGTAGGTAAAGGCTTTACCCTCGGGCAGTGACGTCATCTGTGGCTTGTCGATGAGGGCGCCGCCGCCGTCAGCATCGTCGCTATAGCCGAACCAGGGTTCAATGCAAACAAAGCGAGCAGCCGGCTTGGCCCATATCCCCAGATGTGGGGCGCCACCTGTATTGACCGTGACAACGGGTTTGTCTCGATGGTGCAAACTGATCGCGTTTGACTGTATATTTTTAAAGATAAGCGCGTCGTCGTCGAACAGTGTCTCGGTCAGAGGCAGTTGCTGTGTGTTGCGAAGATAGTCGACGCCAGGCGTTAAAAGCCCGTCTGAAGTCAGTGGGTGATGTTTAAGCGTTTCTGCTTTTGAGAAGTAAATAGCGTATTCATCTGGTGCGTGTTGCAGGGCGAAGGCCGGGTGCGACCCTACCGTAAACAGCATCGGTGTTGTGTCCCGATTAACCACGCGGTAGCTTATCAGCAGTTTTTCCTGTTCTATCGTAAAACCAATGGTCAGCTCAAAATCCCATGGGTAAACGCTTAGCGAATCAGGGTTGGCCTGCAGCTGTAGCGCTATGCTGTTTGCAGACTGTGCTGTGCAGGTGAATTCTGCCTGGCGTGCAAAACCGTGTCGGGACAAAGTAAAGGTTTTGCCCTCATGCGTGTACTGATTGTTTTTTAGTGCGCCGACAATGGGGAACAGTATAGGCGCGCGTCCCGACCATACCGCGGGGTCGCCGTGCCATATTGCTTCATGACCACCAGTGTTACCAGCCCCCTGTTTATCAGAGCTATTTTCGGCACTGGCCAGATGACGCAGCGATTGTAACTCTGCGCCAATACTGCTTATTGTTGCAGAGGCCTGCGCTGACTTGATTGTGTATAGCAAGGTGAAATTCCGTGTTTAAGCTATCTCGCTAACACAGCAGGTTGCCGGAAAAATACCAGTGCTACAAGAAGTAACCACATTGCAGATCCGCCACCACTGGTGGTAGAAGCTGTGCCCGGGTCGTCCAGCGGACCAGGCGCTTGTCTTTCCTGTGAGTCCGAGTCTACCAGCGTGCTGTCTAACTCAGGGGGGCGTGGTAGCGGTGGTGCATCGTCAGAGGGCTGATCGTTGCTCAGTACCTGGAGTAGCTGTGATGCGGGTGGGTTGGCATTAAAGTCGTCCTGGTGTTCACGACTCAAATGTACAGCTGGCAGAGCTGTCAGTCCTGTCTCGGACCAGTGTTGCAATGTACCTTCCTGTTCCCGCAGTTGCAGCATCTTGCCAAGATTGTGTGCCGTCGCAAACTGATATTCAGGGGTGCCCGGCTGAAGGATTACCGCATCATCGGCGGACACCAGGGCGGTGTTGCCTGGCGCTGCGTTGGCGTCCTGCTGATCAACAAAAAAGACCGTTGCCAGTTTGTTGTCCGCTGCAAAGGCGTCGCGGTTTTGCCCCAGCCAATCGACGGCGGTGTCCAGATCGACAGTGTCAAAGACATTGTCGATGATAATCTGGTCCAGCAAGAACGTAAGGCCCAGTGAATCAGATAGCAGCCCATCCAGTACATGAATGGATTCCAGTGCCGGAACCTGTTGTTCCAGACTCTCGGTTGAATCGTCCTGAAAATATTCGGTGCTAAAAACCGCGTTGAGGCTGGTGCGAAGCGTCGGGTTAATCTGCCTGGTTTCCGAGAGCGTGGTTCTGACTTCCACCACATCGGAAGGATTGCGACGACTCAGCGAATAGACCTGACTACCGACTCGAAACACCCCGCTCCAGGCGCCTTGATAGTAGGTAAGGCGGAACCAGTTTGGTGGAGCGCTGATGGTCTCATGCGCAAGCTCGCCAGTGTAGAAGGCAATGTCGTGCAGTTCGTCCAACTGCAGGCGTTCGACTTCCTCATCACTGCTTGAGTACACGGTGGTCTGTCCACCGAGCACCGCTGAGGGCCTGGCTATCAGCGTAAAAACAGAGCTGAGTCCGGCAGCATCGAAATAGGACACCTCGCCAATGCGTACATCGCTACTGGTCGATCCGCCAGCACGATTTTCGTCAAGCGAAAAACTGGTTACCGTACCACCAGTTGCACCTGGCAAGCCGACAAAGCGGAAGTTATCAAAGGTTTGAGACAGCGCGGTATTGGCGAGCAATAGAAGACCCAGAAAGCCCGGTAGCGTGTTCCCTGCTAACGACAAAACCACTCTGCATACCGTTTTCCTCTGCATCTGCTCGAATCTTGTGTGTCTGGACTACAATGCGGCGATTGCAAACCGGGGTCTGCTGGTCACTTGCACCAGATTGTTTATCGGAGTGTATTTATTGATGTTAGCGCCGATTTGGTCAGATCACTTGAGCCGGGGCGTACCAAACTGATGAAGGCAGCTGCGGTGAAGTAATTCGGTGGGTCGGGCTAACGACACAAGCACGAGTGTGCAGACATCTTGCCGCTGGCCTCAGGTGTCATGTAAATGCGGGTAAGCCATTGCCGGAGTGTGATGCAGTTCTAATTAATTAGCTGTCATCGCAATGCGAATTGGTTTGTCAAAACCGCCGGCGCGAACGGCGCCGGCTTGAGACTTTGAAGTGAGAGCAACTGCTCTGAAGCAAGTCTTTCCTCAGAGCAGTAAAACAGGCAGTAAAACAGGCAGTAAAAAGAGCAGCAAGAGCGTGTGCTCAAAAGGAGCCCGATGTTGGTTGAAGATCAGGAAGGGTAGTCGCGCATTGCGTGACCGGTATAAATTTGTCGTGGGCGACCAATTCTAAATTCCGGATCCTCATTCATCTCAAGCCAGTGCGATATCCAGCCGACGGTGCGTGCCATGGCAAACATAACAGTGAACATGTTCATTGGAATGTCCAGCGCGCGCAAGATGATGCCGGAGTAAAAGTCGACATTTGGATACAGTCTGCGCTGCTTGAAATAGTCATCTTTTAATGTCGCTTCTTCAAGCTCTCTGGCCAGTGCAAACATTGGCTGGTCGCCGTCGAGTTCATCGAGCAGCTCGTGGCACAGCTTTGCAATTATTTTTGCTCTGGGGTCGAAGTTTTTATAAACCCGATGTCCAAATCCCATCAAGCGGAACGGATCGTTTTTATCTTTGGCACGGGCGATGGTTGTTTCGATGGTCTCGCCAGAGTTGTAGATAGAGTCGAGCATATTGATAACAGCTTCGTTCGCACCACCATGCGCAGGTCCCCACAAACTTGCAATACCGGCTGCGATAGACGCAAACGGGTTAGCGCCTGAGCTGCCTGCAAGCCTCACTGTTGATGTACTGGCGTTTTGCTCGTGATCCGCGTGCAATATCATCATCACTTCGAGTGCTTTGGCTGCAATCGGGTTTTGCTGATACTGCTGGGCCGGTACGGCAAACATCATTTGGAGAAAGTTTTCGACGTAGCTGAGTTCATTGTCCGGATACATAAACGGCAGGCCGCGATGATGCCGATAACAGTACGATGCAATGGTAGGCAGCTTGGCAATCAATCGATGCGCTGAGATAACCCGGTGCTCCGGATTATTGATGTCCAGCGAATCGTGGTAAAACGAGGACAGCGCCCCTACTGTTCCAACCAGCATGGCCATCGGGTGAGCGTCGTATCGAAAGCCATTGATGAAGTCACGAATGTTCTCGTGCACCATCGTGTGATTTTTTATGGTGGAGCTGAAGTCTTCGAATTCCGAAGCCGATGGCAGTTCGCCATTCATCAGCAGATAGCAAATTTCGAGATAAGAACTCTTTTCCGCCAGTTGATCGATTGGGTAACCGCGATGTAAGAGGATTCCCTCCTCTCCGTTGATAAATGTGATCGAACTTTTGCAGCTACCGGTCATGCCGTAGCCAGGATCATACGTGAAGTACCCGGTCTGCTTGTATAGATCGCTGATCGAAATACAATCGGGTCCGTGGGTTCCGGACAGCAATTGGAATTCTGCAGTTTTTCCGTCTGGGTCAGTTAGCGTTACCGTTTTTTTAGTCATAATAGTTGTTTCCGCATCACTTTAAGTAGGACACCCGGTCAATGGGAGTCTGTTAATCACTGCGAGATATGCTGGATTCGCATAAGCCAGGTGTTGGTGTCACCGGTGTCTCCGGCGCAGCGCTGGCGTGTTTCACTCTGAGATTATATGCCATCTTCGGATTAAGGACGGCAATAGTCACTATAGCGAGAAGCAATAGCTGACAGTTACAGCGATAGTACGCAGAGTTTTTGACTCTCTTTTTGTACTCCCATATTGACAGGCTATCAAGTTATTAGTGCCCAAGTTTGTCGTTGTGGCCGCAGATGACGTGTAAAATGGCTGGCTTGGCCTGTAGTCAATTGCCCCTGTTGGCAACAAATAGCAATGCGCGTGTCAAAAAACTAACATTAATGGAAAACAAGATAGCTATGTCATCTGTTAAAAAGGTTGTGCTCGCCTATTCCGGAGGGCTCGATACCTCAGTAATTCTGCGGTGGTTACAAGATACCTATAATTGCGAAGTGGTGACTTTTACAGCTGATCTCGGCCAGGGCGAGGAAGTGGAACCCGCGCGTGAGAAAGCGCAGTTGCTGGGGGTAAACGAAATATATATTGAAGACCTTCGCGAGGAATTCGTTCGGGATTTTGTCTATCCAATGATGCGCTGTAATACCATCTATGAAGGCGAGTACTTACTTGGAACATCGATAGCGCGCCCGTTGATCGCCAAGCGGCTGGTTGAGATCGCGGCTGAGGTGGGGGCAGATGCCATTTCCCATGGTGCCACGGGCAAAGGCAATGATCAGGTTCGCTTTGAGCTTGGGGCCTATGCACTGTCGCCGGATGTAGTCGTTATTTCTCCCTGGCGCGAATGGGACCTGAATTCTCGCGAAAAACTGCTCGAATATGCTCAGTCTCGCCAGATTCCGATTGAAATGAAGCGCGATGGCAAGTCGCCCTATTCAATGGATGCGAATCTGCTGCATATCTCCTACGAGGGAGATCAGCTGGAAGACCCGTGGATCGAAGCGGAATCCGACATGTGGCGCTGGACAGTGGCACCAGAGGATGCCCCTGACACGGCGGAAGAAATAACACTGACATTCAAAACCGGAGATATCGTTGCAATCAATGGCAACGCGATGTCACCTGCGGCCGTGCTGACTGAGCTCAATCGTATTGGTGGCCAGCACGCCATTGGTCGCGATGATATCGTTGAAAACCGGTATGTGGGTATGAAGTCCCGAGGCTGTTACGAGACACCCGGGGGGACAATTATGTTAAAGGCCCACCGGGCCATCGAATCAATTACTCTGGATCGAGAAGTCGCCCACCTGAAGGATGAGTTGATGCCTCGCTACGCCAGCGTTATTTATAACGGTTAC
The DNA here is from genome assembly GCA_964393885.1 of uncultured Granulosicoccaceae bacterium. Classification (GTDB taxonomy): domain Bacteria; phylum Pseudomonadota; class Gammaproteobacteria; order Granulosicoccales; family Granulosicoccaceae. The sequence continues at coordinate 21,995 of CAYMVV010000045.1, forward strand.
TGGTGGAGTCCGGAACGCGAGATGTTGCAGGCGGCCATTGATCACTCGCAGTCGTTTGTTAACGGAGACGTCCGCTTGAAGCTCTACAAGGGAGGAATCAGTGTCACCGGGCGCCAGTCCGCCGACAGCCTGTTTGATGAGAAAATCGCGACCTTTGAAGACGACGGAGGCGCCTATCATCAAAGCGATGCCGAAGGGTTTATCAAGCTTAACGCACTGCGCATGCGCATTGCAGCCAGACGACGGGGGTGACACGACGGGGATGACATAGTCAAACCCGAACCCGGCCAGATATCAAGTTTGTAGCAGCTACCTGGTCGTCCGCCATTTATCGTCGAGATTGCCAAAGCGCAAGGCAAATCTTAAATTATGGTGAACAAATTGGGCGTCATGCCCGAAAACGTTTAAAATCAGGAAATCTCAAAGCGCTTCAGTCAAATTAACTAATTACAGCAGTGTCTGAATCGCTGCTGCACCTGTAAGGAGAGTAAAATGGAAGAATCAACCAACGTCAAGAAAGTAGATTCGGGCGGCGGCAAGGGTTTCACAATGCCCGACATGGTCAAGAACATGGGTTCAGTTGACAAGAACGTTCGGGTTGGCGCCGGTGGTGCGCTGTTTCTGGTGGGGCTTTTTGGTTCGAAGCTCTGGCTGGTATTAGGCCTGATCATTTTGGCAACAGTGTATTTTGGTATCTGTCCAATTTATTCCTTTTTTAAGCACGACACACTGTAAAAGCCTGTATTTGTAAATTGGTACTTTTAAATTGGTACTTTTAAATTGGCACTGCTTAATTAGTGCTGCTGATTTTGCGCTCAAAATGAGCCAGCAATAAGAACCAAGGGACGCAGGCTCGATTCAGGCCTGCGGTCCTTTGTTTTTTAATTAAAAATCTTTTACCGCGTCAAGCTGTCACCTTCCTAACGCCTTCCCCTGACGCTTTCGTCTGATTCTTCCCTAATAACGTTTTCAGGTTGTGACGGCGCGGTCCGCTGTTCTGCTGTATCCACTCACTGCCGCTTCACCATCTCCTTGACGCTCCCCGACGCGACTGCCCTGAAGCGACAGCGGACTTGTTTTGCCATAACCTACCGCACTGCAAATCAACTTCAGTATCACTTACCATTTGAATTAAGATGAATGGTCATCTTAATTGGCTAATTTGCCATCAATTTTTACTGTGCAGATGGTAATTTTGATGGTTTTAGCTTGAAAAATAGTCTAGTCTTTGTGTCATGCTGTTACACAAATGGTACAGATTGGGTCGAAAGCTTTCCAGTGTTGGAATGGTTCTGTGCGTGTGTGCGATCGCGGCGTGCAATGTGCGCCCGGAAAGCTCAGCGCCTGTGTTTCGGCATTCATCTTACAATGCCGCTGCGTTGGCGAAGGACGGGCTGGCGGTTGGCTTTGTTGTCAGGTCAAATGGCGCCCCGGCGTTGAAACCCTATGAGCGATCGAATCACGCCTATGATATCGCCCGCAACATCCTGTCTGCTAATCCCAGGCTGCGCGGAAATATCAGTGGTTATCGATACGTATCACAGCGAGTCGGGAAAAACTTCAAATCTTTTGTTGATCGCTATCGGCTTGAAGGTGATTTAAGTCGTGGTGCGCTGGCTGAACTCAAACACGCGCAAATGGAGCGCCGTTTTCTGTTGCTGGCCACCATTTCACCATTGGATGAGATAATCGAGTTGCCGGCAGAAGTCGAGCCGTTAACCGGTTCTACTCACCCGCAGACCGCGGACTATGAACGTGTGCGTCTGCAGACCATGCGGCTCAACGCAGCACGGGTTCAGGTGTATGACACCTGGCAAGGACGAAAGGTGCTGGATCAAATCGTTCGCAGTGACGATAAAAACCGTATGTTTGCCACTGAGCGTTCAGGTGTACGTTACAAAGGGAATTCACTGGTGGGTGCGTTGGCAAACAGCTTATCCAATCGGATCGCTCAGACGAGTGATGTTCGTCATCCTCCTCCCCCCAGTAAAAAAGATGCGCTTAACTTTCTGTGGCGACGATTTGCACAGTCGGTGCCCGGGTCTCTCACTTCCTAGTCACGAAATAGTGTAATCGACCAGCGCCCCCCGGTGGGGTGGAGACTAATGCGCCGGTGCCGAGAATGCCTTGACCAAACAGGCTTGCTGGCGTTAGGTGACGCACCAATGATTTTGCGCAACGGATGTACTGTTTAATTTGATCCTGTATTGCCTGGTCATTTACCCTTGCACTACCTCTCATCGAATCTCTCATTGAATGAATAGCCGGTATCGTAATACGCGTCGCTGCTCGTACGGTCGTTTGCATGATCGTCTGACCGATCGCTTACCTGGTGGTGTGACCTGTTGCTTAACCTGTAGTCTGACCTGCAGTCTGAATAGTCGCTTGCGCAGCGACTTGCGATGAGCCAGCACATTGTTGTCTGTGGCGCAGGTATTGTCGGCATTTGCAGCGCAATCCAGCTGCTTCGATGCGGCTATCAGGTCACGCTGCTGGATCGGCGTGGCCCCGCGCAGGAAACCTCCTATGGTAATGCGGGTGTCATCAGTCGCGGGTCCGTGTTTCCGGAAGCAACACCGGGCATCTACACGAAAATACCCGGATATTTATCTAATCGTAAAATTGAGGCGAGAGTTCACTACCGCTATCTACCGGCAATGACACCCTGGGGCGTAGGTGTTTTGCGTAACTCCCGGCAAGCGTCCTATCAGTCGAACGTGCAAGCGCTGAACAGCATTGTTGCCGCGTGTCTTGATGAGCATAAAAAATTGATGCTGGTCAGCGGTGCGCAACAATACCTGCGAGAAAATGGCTGGCTGAAACTGTTTCGTCGTGCCACCTCCTTCGAGGCCAGCGCCGGTGAACAGTGTCAGTTGGCTCAGTGTGGAATTTCTTTTGACTCGGTATCGGTCAGCGATCTGCAGGCGATGGAGCCGTCGTTGCAGGATATTTTTTGTGGCGGTCTGCTTATTAACAATACGGCATCGGTCAGTGACCCGGGTGCAGTTGGTCAGCACTATGGAGATTACTTTGTCGCCCAGGGTGGTTCTGTCGTTATTGATGACATTGTTCGTCTGCAACAGCAATCCGATCAGTGGACGGTGCATACCAGTGGCGGGTCGCTGCAGTGCGATCATGTACTCGTCAGTATGGGCGCCTGGTCCAGGCCATTACTGGAATCGATGGGCTACCGAGTGCCACTGGTGGTTGAGCGTGGCTATCACATGCACTATCAATGCGACTCACCAATCAACCGGCCGGTATATGATGTTGATGCCGGTTACGTGATGTCGCCGATGCGACGCGGTATTCGTGTTACTACCGGCGTTGAGTGGGCCGCCGAGGATGCTCGACCCACTCCAGTGCAGTTACGTCTGGTTGAACCACTGGTTAAAGAGGCACTGACGCTTACGCAACAGGTCGATAACGAACCGTGGCTTGGACGCAGGCCCTGCATGCCGGACTCTCTGCCCGTTATCGGCATGGCAACGCGTCATGCAAACCTGTGGCTGGCATTTGGCCATGGTCATATGGGTTTTAGTATGGGGCCAATAACAGGCCGTCTTATCGCCGAGATGATCACCGGCACGCGTCCGATAATCGACACTACACCCTTTGGACTGGCCAGATTTTCCTAGATGCCAAGGGGCTTTTCCGATGCGTATTTCCAGGCGCTTGTTTTGGAGCATAGATAGTTAGAGCAAAGATAGTTTTGGAGCGTAGATAGTTTTGGGGAATAGATAAATGGTCTCGAAAGTGGTGATTTTAACCGGGGCGGGTATCTCGGCTGAGTCCGGAATCCAGACGTTTCGTGCGGCGGATGGTCTATGGCACAGTCACCGTATTGAAGATGTCGCCTCACCTGAGGGGTTTGTTAAGAATCCGGCATTGGTGCACCAGTTCTATAATGATCGTCGTCGGCAATTACTGTCAGCAGACATAAAGGAAAACGCAGCCCATCTGGCGCTGGCAGAACTTGAACAAAAATTCGCAGGCGAGGTGCTGATTGTTACGCAAAACATCGATGACTTGCACGAACGAGCAGGTAGTCAACAGTTAATCCACATGCATGGTGAATTACTGAAAAAGCGTTGTCTGCAATGTGGAGAAGTCACTTCAGTACAGGGTGACCTGACGGCAGAGAGCATTTGCTCTCAGTGCAAAATCGCTTCGCAGCTTCGACCGCATATCGTCTGGTTTGGTGAAATGCCTATGCAGATGCCGCGTATAGAAAAAGCACTGCAAGAGTGCGACCTGTTTGTATCTATTGGCACCTCGGGCAATGTTTATCCGGCAGCGGGATTTGTGCAACTGGCGTCCAGTGCGGGTGCTGCAACGCTTGAGTTAAATCTGGAAGCCTCTGCCACACGCTCGCTGTTTGATCACAGTCGTGCAGGTCTTGCTTCAACGCTGGTACCTGCCTGGGTGGAAGAATTACTCAGGCAGTAACGGCTTTGGTGTAGCTACTTACATGCACCAGTGGGGCCGACGACCAATAATCAAATTGATCGTTGCCCGATGGCTTCATTGATACCGCCCCCGTCTGATTGTGAATCACTGGATTTCTCTCGACTAAAAAGCGCTTTCAGATCCTCGAGAATCATGTAGTTTGCCGGTATGAGCACCAGGGTAACCATTGTGGCGAACAGTATGCCGAAGCCCAGTGACACCGCCATTGGTATAAGAAACTGAGCCTGCGTACTCTTTTCGAATATCAATGGCATCAAGCCAAAGAAGGTCGTTAGTGAAGTGAGCAGGATTGCACGAAACCGTGCGACACCGGCGTTGCGCACGGCATCAAATATAGTTTGCCCGTCCGCTCTTCTCTTGTTGACATAGTCGACCAGCACCAGGCTGTCGTTAATGACGACGCCGGACAACGCCAGCATGCCCATGTAGCTCATGATACTCAGGTTCATGCCCATGATGACATGACCCAGTATGCCGCCAACCACCCCAAACGGGATGACAAGCATTACCATAATCGGTTGTGCATAGGATCGAAGCGGTATTGCCAGCAGCGCATAGATGACAGCGAGTACAAAGAAGATGCCGGTGCGCAAGCTGCCGAAAGAGTCACGTTGCTCACGCGCTTCCCCTTCAAGTGAGAAAGTCACACCGGGGAACGCCTCAAGCATCTCCGGCAGATCGGCATTCAGTTCCTTTTTAATGCCTTCGAGATCCGTGTTTTCCTTATCTGCGTCTGCGGTGATATTTAATGTGCGTCGTCTGTCCACGCGCTTGATGGTCGAGAAACCTCTGCCCATGGTCGCGACCGCCACTTCAGAAAATGGTACGTCGACACCATTGGCTGTTTGTATTCTCATGGTTTGCAGGTTTTCCAGCGATTGTCTTTCACTGGCGGGGTATCTGACCACGACACGAACGTCATCTCGATCACGTTGCACGGTCTGTACTTCAAAGCCGAAAAATGCCTGACGTACCTGTCCGGCCAGGTCAGCCAGTGACAGACCGAGTTGTTCGGCAGCAGGTTTGATATCGAGCTTGATTTCCTGTTTGCCACTCTCGAAGCTATCGGTTATGTCTTCGATCCCCGGATAGGTGGCGAGCCGATCTTTTATCAGTGCAGCGGCACCACGTAGCTGATCAAAATTCTGTCCGGACAACTGAATGTCTACCGGCGATCCGCCGCGGCCGATCTCTGCGCGGTAGTTGATATCTTTGGCACCGGGTATCTGACCAATGGCGCGTCGCCATTCCATGATTAACTGGCTGCTGGTGACATCAAGGGTGCGCTCCTCGGGCGGGGTAATTTCGAACATAACACGGCCGCGGTTTGATACGGGGCCACCGCTGCCAGCTGATCCGGCCGTAGCCATGATGCTTTCAATGATGCTTTCGTTGGTGGACTCATCGACATACTTTTTCTGTAATTCCACAGCGGCATTGTTGATGGTTTCAATGTGTTTAAGGGTCACATCAAACGGGGTGCCCGTAGGCATAGTCAGACTGGCCGAGGCAACCTCACTTTGTATGCGCGGAAAAAAGATAAATCGTACATGTCCGGCCGAGACAAGGCTGAACACAATTAATGCAGTGCCAACAAAAACCGACACGGTCAGGTAGCGCTGCCTCAGGCAGGCTGCAAGTGCTGGCTGATACAGTGTGCGGATGGCCCACTCCAGTCCATCTGCAATTTTGTGTTGTATACGCGCGAACAGATTGGGCTTTGTCTGCTTGTGGAAATTCAGGTGCTTCATGTGCGCAGGCAACACGAATTTGGTCTCTATTAGCGAGAACAGCAGCACCGGTATAACAATCAATGGTATTTGCGCAAAGATTTTACCGCGGACACCTTCAATCATTAACAGCGGCATAAAGGCTGCGACGGTGGTCAGTACCCCAAAGGTTACCGGTATGGCCACCTCCTGTGTGCCGTCAATGGCGGCTTGCACGCGGTCGGGGTTTCGGCGCATGTGGGTATAGATATTCTCACCGGTGACAATCGCATCATCGACGACAATACCGAGTACCAGAATAAAAGCAAAAAGACTGATCAGGTTGATGGTAACGCCAATTTCGGGCATCACCGCGAGCCCGCCCATAAAGGAAACCGGCACCCCGATAAACACCCAAAACGCTACCCATGATCGCAGGAACAACGCCAGTAGCAGAATGACAAGCAGGCCGCCCTGCATAGCGCTTTTGTTAAGTGTGGCCAGTCTGGCCTTGACGACACGTGATCGATCGCGCCAGTAGCCGATGGTAACGTTGTCAGGCATTTTAGCCTGCGCTACTTCGAGGTAGTCCTTCACTTCGTTTGCTACGGTAATAGCACTTTGGTTACCAGAGCGGAACACGTCAATTGCTATACTGCGCTGGTTGTTAAAACTCTGTTGCAGAGAGTCTTCCACAAACCCGTCATTGATTGACGCTATATCGGCGAGAGTGACACGGGAGCCATTGTCGTTGCTTACGATAACGATATTGGCAAAGTCATCTGCCTTGTATCCCTGCCCCTCGGTGCGTATCAGCACTTCGCCACCCGCCGTCCTGATGGCACCGGCCGACAAGTCCAGAGACGAGTCTCTGATGGCATTGGCAACCTGTGCAAAGCTCAGATTGTATTCGAGCAGGGTTTGCTCACTGATTTCAATCGCCAGTTCGAAATCCCGTACGCCAGACAATGTGACCTGCGATACATTGGGCAGGTTTTCCAGATCATTGCGGGTTTGGGTGGCGAGTGCTCGCAGCGTTCTTTCGGACTGGTTGCCTGCAATGATGACGCTGATAACTTCACGATTGCTTTCCGAACGATAGATAGAAGGGCGCTCGGCGTCGGCTGGAAACGTTGAGATCTGATCCACCCGTTGATTGATATCATCGAGCAGTTTTTCTATATCGGCGTTACGCTTTGCGCTGACCTTGATCGAGCCCAGACCTTCGGTAGCATCTGAGGTTATAGACTTGATGCCGTTTACATCCTGAATAGCCTCTTCAACCTTTATATTTATCGACTCCTCAATTTCTACAGGAGAGGCGCCGCGAAAAGGTACCTGAATGTTGACAACGTCCAGCTCGAACGATGGAAACACCTCCAGCGGAATTCGGTTGTTCAGCGAATACAGTCCCCACAGGACAATGGTTACCATCAACAGGTTGGCGGCAACACCGTTGCGGGTAAACCAGTTAATCATGCCGTGCATGGGGCAACTCCGTTTGGCTGGTGGCTATTTGTTATTTTTTTCAACGTAGGTACGTAACCAGTCGGGGACGGGTTTGCCGTCGGCAATTCTGGCGCTGACGCGCTCGAGAACATCAGCGGGTAACGCTTCACCGGCATCGATCATGGCCTTTAGTTTTTCCATGCGTGCCTGTTGGCCTGCGGGCATGTCTCCGCCTTTGTTCGCGCCACCCTGACCGCCGGCTTCAGAAGAGACGAGTTCGCCATCGATCGACGCCTTGACGCGAGACCCGTCGGTGACCGTGCCGAGTGAGGTCAGGCTGATCACATCACCCGCCGTTAATCCGTCTTCGATGACTGCGACGGTTTCATCTTTCCAGATGACCTGTACATCGCGTTTTTGCAGCGTTCCGAGGTCGTCCACCAGCAGCACTTCGCGGTCTTCACGCAGTGCCGAGCGAGGTACAACGATAACGTCTTCGAGTGTGATGCCGCTGATATCCGCTGTTACATATTGACCGATGCGCAGGGGTGATTGATTGGGCTGCACCGGGCCGTCGATTTGTGCAATGGCAAACAACTGTCTGCTGTACTGGTCTATCGCGCCCTCGGTTCGGACTATTCGTCCCAGCCATTGTTGATCCTGTCCGCCAACATTTGCGTGCAGGATGACCTTGCGCTGATTGATGGTCGATGGCGTGGCTGGCAGGTCGATGAAGCCAAGCTGGCTGTTCGTGATAGGCAGTCGGACCTCGGGGGAATCGATAGTATAGAGCTGAGCGATTTCGCTGCCCTTGTTGACATACTGACCCAGATCGGCGGACTTCGATTGTAAAGTGCCTCTATAAGGCGCCACAATTTTTGTTCGATCAAGGTCGAGCTGCGCACGCTGTACCTGAGCTCGCGATCCTTCCAGTACCGCTTTTGCCGCTGCGAGTTGTGGTTGTCTGAGTGTCAGAGCGGAAGGATTACCCGATCTGCCAAGCCGCTTCCAGTCATCAGCTGCCTGCGCTGAACGCGCTTTTTCCTCTTCCAGTGTGGCCGCTGACTGGGCAAAAGTAGCCTCCGCCAGTGTCAGGGCTATCTGGTAGTCGCGGTTGTCTATTTCAACCAGTAATTCACCGGCCTCGAACACCCCGCCAACGACAAAATTGGGCGATACCTTTACGATTGTGCCGGCAACTTCCGGCACCAGAGAACCCTCTCTTGCTGCCCCGATCACGCCCTGTGTGTGAATGATCACCGGGTAGTCGCTGGTGGTGACCCGGGTGGCATCTATGCTGGTGGTGCTTTTAAACTGTGGGCGTTTTTGCGGTTCAGGCCGATTGGCAATAACGGCTCTCGCACCAGCAAAGCAAAGCGTCAGCACCAATACGGGCAGGATTATTTTTACCAGAAGTTTCATTAGCCGGATTCCAGATTTCGCTGCACCAGCGGTGCTCGCCGGTTTGCCCAAAATTATAGTTCAGCACAGGGGCTCCCGCGCCCTCTTTCAATACATAAGGCCAGCGCGTGTTCATTTAGTTCTACGCAAAGGGCCGGTACCCGGGTCAGTTGATACTAACCGCCAATCGGATTTGATGGCGTAAGCATGTGTTGCCGTGTGTAACATCCTGTAACAGCAGATGGATGTTCAGCGTGTAAATGCTACGCAGACATTGCCTGGAGTGTGTGTACGCTGTGTAAACCGGAGCCTGTAAAACGAATCTTCAAAGCAACTGGTTTAATACCATCCCGTAGCACTACATCCCGATCGAAAACATGGATTGCAGGTCATGCCTCGAGTAGGTGCGAAAAGCCAGCATGGTTTCGCTATGCGCGATATCGTCAACTTCTGCCAGCTCACTTGTCACCAGGTCTGCCAGTGCGTCATTGTTTTCAACTCGGGCGATAGCGACCAGGTCAAAGTTACCACTCACGGAATAAACTTCGGATATACCAGGTCGCTCGGCAAGGTTTGCGGCCAACCGCTTAACGGCGCCTCTCTGTGCCTTGAGAAGAATAATCGAAGTAACCATCTTTGTCATGTCTCTCGATTGGGTTACCGACTCTGCCGGAGTCAGATCTGCTGTAACAGGAACGCACTTCGCAAAGCTCGCATGTGCGCCTGCATAATATCAGGATTGTACTACGCTCGAATGACCATACGAACGGGTTTGCCCAGTGAACAAGTACCCAATGCGCCTGTTGATCACAGCGTTGATGGCCCCGAGTATCGTGCTGTTGCTCGCAGCTTGCAGCGGTCAGTCAGATGCAGTCGATGATCAGCGCAGTGATTCGATTGTTGAAAATTCAGTCCTCGAACCAGATCAGACGAGTGAGCCCGAAGCCGGTGAGCTATCGACCGGTTCGTCGACCGATTCTATTGACGATTCACTGGCAAATGACGATCAGGCAGAGATTGATCAATTTGATATAGCCGAGTTCTTTTTTACCGAAGTCGATCGACAGTGGTTTTGCAGCGTCACCACAGCAGTATCAGTGTTTACCGATCAACTCTATCTGGCACGCACAGGCGAGGGCAGGTTCGAGCGTTTTGGATTGGTGCAGTGGCGCAGAAACGAGGCACTTGACCAGATTGATATAGTGGCAGGCGTTGACAACCGATTCTCTTTACAAGAAATCTTTGCATCAAACACTGTTCTTGAGTTTCAACTTGTTGGTTCTGCAGGCGGGGGTCAAGGAGAGAGTCAAAGCGAGGCGCGGGAACTATACGAATGCGTTTTAACGACGCGTGACCTGTCTATTCTATAACCCTGTATACGATCAACCAGTGCGGGTGATTGTCGCAGGTTATAGATGGACTATCATAGTAAATTAATTATCAGCCTCAAGAATCATATCCGCGGCTTTTTCCGCAATCATAATAGTCGGCGCGTTGGTATTACCGGACACTATTTCCGGCATGATCGACGCGTCCGCAACCCTGAGCTTATCAATGCCGATCACTCGAAGCTGATCGTCGACAACGGCGGTTGCATCGCTACCCATTTTGCAGGTTCCAGCCGGGTGATAGATGGTCTGGCTGTATTGGCGTACAGCAAGCTCCAGTTCCTCATCTGACTCGTAGGCATAGCCCGGAACGTACTCATCGATAATATGCGGTGCCATTGACGGTGCTGATACGATGCGTCTGGCCACTTTCAAACCGTTAACTGACGTTTGCAGGTCAAGCTCTGTCGACAGATAGTTAGGTTTGATTGACGGGTAGTCCATCGAGTCAGGTGTTTTAATATTAATTTCACCGCGGCTCTCCGGTCTGAGCTGACACACGGATGTGGTAAACGCGGAAAACGGATGTACACCGTCACCCGGTTTGTCGGCGCTGAGTGGCTGCATATGAAACTGTATGTCCGGTCGTGACACCTCGGGTGATGAACGCGTAAATATAGTGACCTGACTGGCCGCCAGCGTCAGTGCGCCGGTGCGAAACAGTGCGTATTGCATACCGACTTTTATGCGCTTAAGCAGACTGTTTAACTCATCGTTTAAGGTTTGCTCATGAGTTTTATAAACCGCTCTTATTTGCAGGTGGTCCTGCAGGTTTTTGCCGACGCCGCGCAATGAATGGACAAGCGGAATACCCAGTTTTTGCAGGTGATTGCCATCGCCCACACCGGAGCACTGCAAAAGCTGTGGTGACCCGATGGCCCCGGCTGACAGCACTACTTCACGCGTGGCAGTGGCCTGTTTTTTCTCGCCGTTATGCAGGTACTCGATACCGGTTGCAGTGCGTCCGTCGAACAGTACCCGGCTGGTGTGTGCGCCGGTTACGACAGTCAGATTGGGTCGCTTCATGGCAGGCTTCAAAAAGCCCTTGGCCGTGCTCCAGCGTAGCCCCCTGTGGGCGGTCTGCTGGAAATAGCCAATGCCTTCCTGAGTCTCACCGTTATAGTCGTCGTTCAGCGGAATCTGGCACTCGGTTGCCCCGGCGATAAAGTGATCGGCAATAGGTCTGCGCAAGCGCAGGTCAGACACCTTAAGCGGACCATCGGCACCGTGAAAGTTGTCTTCGCCGCGCGCCTGATCTTCTGATTTTTTAAAGTAGGGCAGTACGCTGTCGTAGTCCCACCCCTGATTGCCAAGTTGCGCCCAGCGGTCGTAATCCTCGCGTTGCCCTCGCACATACAACAAGCCGTTGATTGAGCTTGATCCGCCAAGCACCTTGCCTCTGGGCCACTGCAGCCGGCGTCCGGCGATACCCGGATCCGGATCCGTCAGGTAGCACCAGTCAAACTTCGGGTTGTGCATGGTCTTAAAGTAGCCGACCGGTACGTGAATCCAGGGGTTGCTGTCCGGATTGCCAGCTTCGAGCAGCAACACCCGGTTATTCGGGTCTGCCGACAATCGGTTCGCCAGCACGCACCCCGCTGAGCCTGCTCCGACGATGATGAAATCAAATTGTTGGTCTGCCGAAGAGAGCACGGGCATCCGCCGGTTCCGTTGAGATCTGAAGTATCAGAGAATAGCGTTAGATGAGGTCTATTGCTTGTACCAGCGATTGTGCACCGCAGAATCCAGCACCTGTTATCGTTGCGATGCACCCGCTGTTAAACTTAAACTCCACCGCTGTTCGGAAAATGTACCAATGAGGATTGTATGAAACTACTGCGCTATGGACCTGCGGGCCACGAAAAACCCGCCATCATGGATTCAGATGGAAAAATTCGAGATCTCTCTGCCCATGTGTCGGATATCGACGGCAACAGCCTTGGTGATGCGGAACTCAAAAAGATTGCAGCGCTCGATCTGGCGGGTTTGCCAGAGGTCAGTGCATCTGAACGGCTGGGCCCCTGCGTTGGCAGTGTGGGCAAATTGGTGTGTATCGGGCTCAATTACTCTGATCACGCAGAAGAATCCGGTCTCGACGTGCCGCCCGAGCCCGTCTTATTTTTCAAGGCAACCTCATCCATTTGCGGTGCCAATGACAGCATTGAAGTACCCAGAGAATCAACCGCTCTGGATTGGGAAGTGGAGCTGGCTATTGTTATTGGCAAGGACGGAAAGTACATAGAAGAGGCAGACGCACCTAACCATATTGCCGGATATTGTGTCGTCAACGATGTGTCCGAGCGAGACTTTCAGATCAATCGTTCCGGCCAGTGGGTAAAAGGCAAGTCAGCGGACACCTTTGGTCCCGTCGGCCCGTGGATGGTCACCAAAGACGAAATCCCCGATCCACAAAAGCTTTCCATGTATCTGGACGTAAATGGAGAATCCCGGCAAAAGGGAAATACCTCGACCATGGTGTATCAGGTCAATTTCCTGGTCGCCTACGTGTCCAAATTCATGAGCCTGCAGGCCGGAGACATTATTTCCACCGGAACTCCCCCGGGAGTGGGAATGGGCATGAAGCCACCGCAGTATTTGAAGGCAGGCGACATCGTCACTCTGGGTATCGAAGGGCTGGGAGATCAGCGACAGGAAGTCGTTGCACCGACTTGATACACACAACGTGCTGTTAATCCGTGGCAAGTAGAACTACAATAGCGGTAGTTGGAGGTGGCAAATCCACCTCTGACAGTGTGTTTACAGAGCGCCCGTAGCTCAGCTGGATAGAGTACCTGGCTTCGAACCAGGTGGTCGGAGGTTCGAATCCTTCCGGGCGCGCCATACAAATCAAGGGCTTGGCGTTTAATCGATGCCGGGCCCTTTTCGTTTCCGGGTTTTGGCTTTTCCTGTACCCATACTGCTCCCACAAATGTGTTCGATGCTTTTGCTCATTACGTCTTACCTCTAGTATTTACGCCCGATACGGCACGGGCGAATCCAGCATACCATCAGACTTAATCTATCACGCCCACCACATATTTCTTGTTGAACCCCACTGGCTATAATTCTGTTGTGCGGATTACAATTCGCTACCTAAAGTGGCTGTCCTGATAGTTTCGCTGATAGTTTGTTTACCGGCCCAATTCCCGTCTGCAGATCGCGCTCTGGCAAGTAGCCGCTTCGCACAACCGCAGAGCACCCATAGTCTAAACGGTGATTCTCGAACTGCTCTATGAAGGTGTTCAGCTCTGCCTCCGACCTGAGAGTTCGACTACGTTATCTTTCTTCATGCCGGTGTTTCCTCACTGGCTAATTGATGGTGTGGTACCTAACAATAAACCAGCCGCTTTTTTCCAACCTGCCTCAGACACCAGTTTTAACCATAGCTCTCGGTGCAGCGGTGGAAGTTCCATGAATTTGGCGATCGCCACATGACCGGTAACCCTGGGCCAGCATAACCGCGCGCGATGGGACGACTCGGTGCATCGGCTTGGTGAATCTTATCATCGCAGCCACAACGACTCTTGTGGTCGCACATGTTTGATTACCCGAAAGCTGCTTTAATGTCTGAAAGTGTCATTGCCAAGTGGAGTGTCGAAAGTCAGGACTGGCAATGGAAGGAATACTACATCGTGGTCGTTGCTATTTATCTTAAAAAGGAGCCCAACTCATCGGTTGGGCTCCCGCACAGCGAGGTGTGGATCGCTTATCCATGCGTTCAAACCCGGAGCGACCACACTGAGACTATATCCTTTTTAATTGGGCTATGGGGGATAAACAGTAAACAGTTGCAACCGATCATCTTGCATTTATCAAAAGTAACAATTACTCGCTTGTTATTGACTGATGATTCGTAGTTTTCCTATTGGTTAAACGCAAAGGTTGCGAAAAGTTTCAGGTGTACTTTGCTGCTCTTAGCACTCTATATAGAAGGTTATTTACTCAGAGCGGGTGAGGGTGTAAATTTCTACTTGTCGACCATCATCGCGAGTGAGCGTAAAAACCATCGATGATTCGTTTAATAAGCCAAACTGGAGTTGAAATTTCTCTTTCTTGTCAGGGTCTGTTTCGATGAACAAGGGATAAGAAAGACTAACTTCATCGTATGTACGATCTTGGATGGTGACACCATCAGCACCGAACAATTGGAGGCTAGCGATGCCGTCTCCATAGCTAATTCCGCACTGAGAGATTATCACTTCAACTTGAACAGCGCCTGACGCTTGGCCACTCCAATTACCGAAGAATTTCTGCGAAGCCGGACAAGCTGTTTTTCCACTACAGTGAAACTCAATATGGCTAAAGTTAGGGCATTTGCTATAGTCGATTTCTCCTTTGCTATTTGGTGTGCGAGACAGACCCAAATCCTGGTTTGAGCCAGTATTTTCTGTAGCACCTCCCGCATTATCAACCAGCAGCGTTGTCAGTAAAATATGTGCACTATTGTCAAATCCATTTGACGAACCGGCAGGGCCGGATTGCCCATTATCATCATCCGGTACATCCACGGGACCACCCCCTGTACCTCGAATCGCACATCCAATGGCGATGCTAAGTAGGCATAAGGGAACAATCCGCAGAAACAAGGAATGAAAGCTCGAAAGACTAACAATCATGAATCAATTTACATTCTGTTTAATTATAGACTAAATCACCAGCCGCTCAGAGTCCACCAGAACTGAAATTCATCGGAATTGCAGTAGAATCTATGTCACAGGAATCCCACTATCCAAACCAGTAATCTCGACTTCACCGAGTGGGATGATGCTTTCTCGAACAAATTACTCGGGGCCGTGATACTGGATAGGTTATGCCTTCGCGCCTTCCAAATTACGAGGGACGGCCGAGCCACCGGACTCTAGGCCAACGGACAATCTCGGGTTAAAAATGATGCTTGTGAATATTGTACAAACGGGTCAATAATCGCACGTTCTGAAGGAGGTTAAAACGGCTGTTTGTGTGGATCCATTAACCCGAAAACAAGTGGCTCCGGCAGGGTGGAAACTGACATACACATACTTCACTTGAAATGCATAGGTAAGAGCTCAATATGTATTGTTGAATCAACAGCTTAACTTTCGGCAAGCTGACCATTTTCAACTAATTCGGGCTTAGTTTCGTTAGAGAATATGCTCACACCTTGAAAAGCTCAGGCCCCCCGATTTATAGTAATTATTTAGGCAGGAACTCAAGCATGAGAACTTGGCTCTACCTTTTTTTAGGCGTAATTTACTTGGTACTAGGCTCTTTGGAAGCCGCTGCTGCCACACGAAACCTTCAAGCCCTGGTTATTGGCAACACTTACCGCAATTTGCCCGAAACTTACAGCAATCTGCCCGAAACTTACAGCAATCTGCCCGAAACTTACAGCAATCTGCCCGAACTGAAAAAGCCGGAAGCTGACGCACAAGCAGTTGCTGCAGCATTGTCCAGGCGTAATTTTCAAACTAACGAGCTTTATAATGTTACAAATGATGAGCTACTCGATGAAGTAGAGCGATTTGCCGAATCTTTAACACCGAATTCGATCGCGATCGTCTATTTCGCTGGCCATGGAATTTTTCACGACAACTCCAACCTTCTTCTTGGATTTGACTCACCAGACAATGAAGAGTTGATCAACACAAAAAATACACTTTCCGTTATAAAAATTGTTGAGCTCCTGAATAAAAACAATACTTCTGGTCTCAAGATTGTCATGATAGATGCTTGTCGAACAAATCCTTTGGACGAGGGTTTACCCGAAGACAAGATACGCAAGGGCTTGGCTGATATTTCAAGCGACTTAGAGGTATTCAATGACACGATTGTGTCTTTCGCTGCTAGTCCCGGAAGAGTTGCCTGGGAAGGCGACTCCAAAAACCCACTGAGCCCTTATGCCGAAGCGCTAGTAAAAGGTATTGGTACCGATAACCTCGAAATCAGAAGCATGCTCGACAGGGTGAAGTCAGACGTTTCACTTGCTACCGACAAGCTCCAATCGCCTAATCACGAGACCTCGCCATTTGAATTCTTTGAGTACACACCATTTTGTTTTAGCAACTGCTCCAATCGTTTGGGAAATATTCCTTTACTAGGTTCTATCGAGGATGCTTTTGAGGATGGGAATCAAGCGAAAATCATAGAGCTTTTAAACCTGGATAATTCCCGGACGACGCCACTAAGACGACTTTTAAATCGTTATAAAACCGTAGAAATCGCTCCGTTGACATCACTTGACACGGTTCCTGCTGGCGCCAGAACAACCATAAACTTTGAGATTGTTCTAGCACAGATGGACAGCCAGAGTAGAATCTCGACCATTCCAAGCCCCGACTGGCAATATTTTTCAATTGACATATTTGACACTGACGGGAATGGTACTTGGCAAGTAGTTAACGCAGAGGGTGGATTGTTTCGCTCGAGCGAGCAATCCTTTCCTCTTGATTTGTACTCTCCTGAATTAAGGCTGGGTTCTGATTTAGTGACCGCGCTGACCAATGAAACGCTTGAATTAAACATCGCGGTCACAGACAACGTAGACGTTAAAACTGTCCAATTTTTCTTGAAAACAACGGACAAAAAGGACGGTACTCTATTTGAGCCAAAACCAGCCCAGCGCCAGGCTTCCACTTTTAATTTCAAGGCATCGAAAATAAATGCTACACGTGAAATCAAGGCAGGCAACATTGAACTTTATGTTGTAGCCACAGACAGTCACGGTAATACAACACGATACGGAAGTGAGAATAGCCCCGTTAACTTCCTTATCTTAGAGTCGGGTGGAATCACTCCTGGCGCTAATGCGCCTACCGAAAAAGGGAACAATTTCGTCAAGATTCTTACCGGAGCGGCCGTCGTTACCTTAATAATTGCGGTAGGCGCGACAGGTTCGTCGGGAGGCTCAGGGGACTCCGAATCGACCAACAGTCAACCCGAGACTCCACCTACACGACCGGTTACGATAATCACAACACCACAATGAATGCCACGAATCGGAACTCGGGCAGTATGCCGCTATTGAATACTTCTGCAATAAAGTCTGCCCGGTGGTCAATGGTTCAGCTATTTGTCACGGGCTTCTTTGCGTTTGCTTTAGCCGCCTGCAACCAGTCTCGCTCAACTGCCGTTGGCGTTGACGGCTTTCAAGCCGCAATGACTAAGGTGTTGGAGGAGTGTCAATTAGACAGCACAGAGAATATCCAGTCGTACGTTCACATTGATAACGGCCCCGCGCAATTGCAGACCATGCAAGATGACGGTACGGCGATCATTGTGCTTGATCTGTATGAGGGGCAGGAGGTTCGGGTTGAACTCATCCTTGAGACAGCGACCGAGTCGGTGTTGCTGGCCACTGCTACAACCACTGTCCCTGGCCCGGAGTCTGGTGACACTATCCGCTTCGAGCCCAACCAGTTTATTACCCAATGTGGTTTGCAGAACCCGGCCGGATTTAATTTGGCTTGGGGTGGTCCCCGCAACCTGTTCACCAACTCGAGGCCCTTGGTTGGGTCGCCAGCACTTAACGAACGCGGGTTGATAGTGTTGAATGGCAGCCCCCTTGATGGTCTTCCCATGAGAGTGCTGGCTTTCGATACCAGCGGCAATAATCAGAGTTGGCCTGCGCACCCTGAATACGAAGCTGCCATCCCTCGCCGACAGGTTGCCATTGATCAGTTTGGCACGGTGTATTCCTATCAAACAATAAATAGCGAACAAGGCATCCGGCTTTTAGCGTTAAACACCAATGGCGAGATAATCGCGTCTTATGAGAATAATGCCGGGGGCGAGCTGCGTACTGCTCCATCAATTTTGGCAAGCGGAGAAATAGTCTATCCTGCCTCCACTTCGGAAGTGGGTATCTCGTCAGATCTCCCTAATCCGGAGATCGTGAACATCGGCACCTTTGGTAATGTACATTCCAAAGGCGCTATATCTCGCCGAGAGATTGTTTACTACACACTAACCGGTTCACAGGGAATATTAGCTTTCGATGTTCCCTCTCGACAGCGTGTTGCAAACATCAGTTGCCTACCTGACTCGGGCTCACGCTCATCTCCAGCTATCGATAGCAACGACAACGTCATTTTCGGCACCGATGGTGGAACTGTCTATTCCTGTGATTCCGAGTTGAGACAAAACTGGAATACTGCAGTCACTATTCAAGATGCAGATTACTTCCAGGATTCTCCTGTCATAGACAGTGCAGACAATATCTACATTAGATCGAACAATGGAAATATTTACTCACTAACAAGTGAAGGCAGCCTGAGGTGGGTGTTTAGGACCGGCATTACTGTTTCACGAAATAGCGGCATCGCAACCCCCATATTGACAAGTCAGAACTCCTTCATTTACACCGACAGTTCAGCGGTGACTGCACTGAACATGGAAGATGGCAGCCTGAAGTGGAGATTCACTGGCGAAAACGACAGAACGTTCATTGATGCGAACAACGCTGTGACGTTAACACCTGATGGAATTCTTGTGTTTCGGGCTGGTACGAGCCTGCTTGGCGTGCAAGTGAACGAAACGATTTCTGAAACAGCAGCGTGGCCTAAATGGGGTGCAGATTTACAGAATACCGGTCGAGCACCCCAATAAAACAACAATACTCAATGCAGGACTATTGCGGCCCTTCGGCCACGTAAACCTGTCACTTCATTCGCCATTCAGTGTAATAGATGCCAACACCTGCAGCAAACTGATCGTCGGAACTGCCAGCCGGCTCTACGTAGGCCAAGTGTTCGTCGGTTTTTTTTAACAAATCCCACGCTTTTGCGCGGAATTCTTTTTGGAAACCTTCTAGATTTTTTACTTGCTCGTAACTAAGTTCAGTTTTTAGAATCTTCAGCTCAAACTGATCATGCGCTTTTTCCAGATCCGGTAGCAAGTTGTGGGCAACTGTATTAGCCATGCAGAAAATCGATAGACAAGCTTCCACTATTTTCTTATCCAGTTCCTCTGGTACGTAGTGATCTCTGTCAAGCTTGTAGAGAACCGTCTTCTTATCAGTGGCTTTTTGCTTTGAAATCATTTTGAGCTTTAGGAGTTCATCCAGTAGCGCTCTTGGCGTAACATCGCCACCGGCTTTTCGTGCTAATTCCTTAAACTGATCATACGAAATAAGCTCTTCACCACCTGCCGTTCGGCTATGATCAGATTTCCAATAATCGATCAGTTTAAGGATTCGACCGGAAGTATCCGCAACCTCTTCCAAGGCTGATGTACCACCAACTTCATCGCTCTTCTCCAATAATCGGGTTATTTCCCGTCTTGTCAGCCCAGTCAGAACAGAAAGACGAGCCGTTGTATTTTCCTTCTTGTTACCGTTTTTGTCTGTGATCTGAAATTCAGGCTCATTGGCAACATCGACATACACCTCGCGCAACAACGTTGTAAGCCCGACAAAATCGACCCCCCAACGAATAAACAGACGCACAATAGGTGTGAGCATCTGACGAATAACATTCGATCTAGATATCGAATCAGCACCGACTGCTGAATCGTGTGGCTTTTGCATAACTGGACTCAACGATCGTTGACACGACTTAAATAGGAAACGGTTGATTTCTCCGCCATATGATTCAGCGCATCTGGCTAATGCTATTCTCGCTGCGTCGAAATAACCGCCCGCAATAACTGTAGGAGCGTAACCAGACGCCTCAATAAGCAGTCATTTTTGCTCACGATAGTTGCCAGAACCAAACCCGGTAGTAAGGAAAGCAGCAAGATTGCACGCAACGCAATCATAACAACCATTTTCTGGCTCTTTCAAGGAAGGTTGTGTGCTTTGTCTGAGGAATATAGCGGCGAAATCTGATAGTTATTCAATTTTTTGTCAAAAGTCTTTTCCAAAGCCATTTCATGTAATTTAATTTTATAAATTATGCACTTACATTCAAAATACTGGCCTTAAATCTTTTTATGTAGGTAATATACACAAGAAAATGTTTTTTTTGGGTGTAAGGTTATGATTTACTGAAGTTTGCACCCACAAATCATGTGTCTGTGGGTCGATGCGGCAGAAATGTCGCGACCTGTCAGGGGTGTGATCGCTTTAGTCAACGTTCAAACCCGGAGACCACCCTCGACAGGTTTTTTTTGGATTTTCTGTTCATTAACCTAGCGAGGAATATAAGATGTTTAACAAATACGGCCGCGGTGGCCTGAAAAACCGCTTTGTCTTTGTTATGGCGATAGCCGTGCAATTCGCTCCACAGATAGTCCGGGCAGACAACGCTAGTCTGAGCCTGCCCGCTGTCACCATCGGGGATAAGGTTGTCGGACCTGACAACAGGCTCTCTATAAACTCCTCCCTCGGTGCGTTTGTTCTGTCACGCGCTGACGGGTCTACCGAAAATCTGGACCCTGGCACCACACTGGTCAATAGCTGTGACGGAGCTTCTGGGGACGTTCCCTCAAACTATACAGTGACTAATAAAAGCGAGTTCACTGGCGATGATTTGAACGCTGGCATGTCGTTAGTGTTGATGGGGTCGGGATGTTCGGAGACCATCAAGTTTTCAAATGTAACTGGAAGTCAAGAGGGCAAAATCAGGGTCATTGGCTACGACCCTGTCAATAAGCCGTTGAACGTTGCAATTGAAGTAGATGAGTCTTCTCATCTCTCAATGGCTAACCTGGTCATCCACCATGCGCTTGTGGGACGCGGTTCGCTGCCGTTAGCTGGTATCGGCATCACACGGAGCGACAACATTCGCATAGAACACAGTGCTGTTGTCAATCTTAGAAACAGCGACACTGGTGGCCATTCAAACATCGGCAGTATTCGTACCCACAGTTCTTCCAAAGTGGATGTCGTCGGCAACATTCTGAGTCGAATCATTTCCTTTAATGATCCAGGCCACAGCAATGTGGCCGCATTAATGATCTTTAGAACCTCAGATTTCGCAGTATCTGAAAATCTGATCAGCTTGCCGGATCAGTATGAATCTCAGCGATCCAGCGGTGCCAGCGGCGTAAGAACTAAGCACGCCAAGGTGGCGGGCACTTGCAACGGACCATCTGACCCGAACTGTGATGGCATTGGTGGCGGGGTAATTGAACGCAACATTATTCAGCAAGTTCCGGAAGCGATCAGTAGCGGCGATCAAAACCTGACAGTTCGCTTCAACCGCATAGAGGAGGTGTTGTCCCCCGTGCGATTGTCGAACCAAGGGGGGCCTCGCTTAATGAGTGACACCGACGTGCGTCTGAACAGTATTATTGCTGGATCAAGTGGGGACGCAGCCTATTGCATCGCTGTTCTCAACAGAGAGGTGTACCACAGCCAGATTCCGAATGGTCAAACAGCCCAACAGCTTGGCCCGGTACGCTTCGAAGGCAACATTTGCCAGGCCTCGCAGGATTCCATTACACGCGGGAGCAATATCATCGATTACGGTCGCTACGATTCCGATGATATTCTTTCGACCGTTGCCAATGCCTATCCACCGGTTATCGACACGAATGTCTATGTTTCCAATGGGTACCGACTGCTGTTCGGATTTTTTCAGAGGGGTGGTCAATTCGGCTATAGCTGCTCTGTAGACCAATGGACAGACCCTGCCTCAGACTGCAAGGGCCCTTTTCCTTTGGCGTTCGATTCTGAAGGATTGTTTCTTGAGTCTTTGGTTCTAGACGACACCGGTTGCCCTACGAGTGAGGCAAGTGCTTTACAACCACTGCTTGCTCACTCCGGACACTGTGCGGATTCTCCCGATCGTTGGACAAACTATCAGCCCGCTCCTGAAAGCCTAGAGATCGATTACAGTCTTCTCAGTGTGGTTAACGCGGAAGAACTTGGCTGTAATGGTGATTTAATCGATTTCAACATACGAGCGGTTGGCGACGATCGACACTATACAGCGGCCACATTTAGTCTTACGGATGCAGCTGCCAGCAAGGAAATTCAGTACCTATGCAGCGAACCTTTGCAAGCTGAGGAAGCTATAGATGAATCTACCATCGAGTTTAATCAAACTGCACTGGATCAGCTTTCTGTAATGGGTGAATGCCCAGACAATGCCGACTATTGTCAAATTCGCGGTTGGCGGAATGGGTCTGCTAGCGTTGTAATCGCAGAAGGCAATGTCACAACGCTGAGCGGATTCCTGGACATCGATAACAGTGCGGAGTTCTACCTCGTCACTCAGCGTTACTGGGTTGACGGTGTCGTGCATGCACTGCCATCCCGGGTATTTGATATTGCAGAATTGCAGCCTGCATTGAGTGTAGAAGACATCGCGGACAACGAACTCCGCTTTATTGCACTTTTCCCGAAAGAGGCTGAATTCTCGCAACTTCGAGAATGGGCTAACTTCAGTAGCCGGCTGGTTCTTGAAGGTCACGCAACGCGATTGCAGGGAACCCTCCTACTCGATGACAGCGATGCGATTACATGGCTTACGACACGCTATTGGAGCAACGGTGTTCCAACGCAACTCGGTTCAATAAGAATTCGCTAGCCGACTTGTTTAATCACTTTATGCGAGACCTTCGGGTCTCGCGTTTTTTTGTCAAAACGATAGATAGGCGTTTAGGAGGGGATTAATAAATCCATTGGGTTGCTCAACCAGCATTGGCAGCCAGACTGAATACTGGCTGTTCTTAAAGAGTTCTGCTCTGACTCCAATTCACCTAAACCACTTTGAGTGTTATATACACACATTATTTTAATTAACTAGTATTTAAT
>CAYMVV010000046.1:0-44836 GCA_964393885.1 uncultured Granulosicoccaceae bacterium
AATCCTACCACGCGATCTATCCAGTCTGATCGCCACGTATGCGGCTGCCATCTGCTCCGTCGAAAAAACACAAACTGGCCGGGTCGACATACACACGTACCGGTGTGTCCAGCGCCTGTATAAATTCGCGAGTTTCTTTCACTTCAATTAGTGACTCCCCGCACCTGACACTTAAGATGGTTTGATCCCCCATTGGCTCCAATCCGTAGAGAACACCATCGAAAGACTGTAGATTCCCAACGGACTTATTTTCATGGACAGATAGTTCCTCCGGCCTTATGCCTAATGTGACTGATGTTATCTCCGGCTGGTCGATACCAGTCAATGAAAACTCGGCAGAACTAAATACACCATTCGATAAAGTACCGTTGACCAGATTCATTGGTGGGGAGCCTATAAAACCGGCAACAAACGTGTTGTCCGGGTCATGGTAGATCTCGTGTGGTGTTCCGATTTGCTGAATCCTGCCCCGATTCATTACCACCACACGGTCCGCCAGTGTCATGGCCTCGACCTGATCGTGCGTCACGTAAACTGTCGTCACCTGTAGTCGCTTTTGCAAATGCTTTAGCTGCACACGCATAGACGAGCGCAGCTTCGCATCGAGATTGGACAAGGGCTCATCCATTAAAAATGCTCTTGGCTCGCGAACCAGCGCCCGCGCCAGTGCCGCCCTTTGTCGCTGCCCGCCAGACAAAGCGGATGGCTTGCGATCAAGCAGCTCTTCGAGCTCGACCATTTCAGCAGCTTTGCGAATCAACTGATCCTGGTCATTCTTTGGCACTTTGCGCATACGCAGGGGGAACCGAATATTCTCGTATACAGTCATGTTCGGGTACAGCGCGTAGCCTTGAAATACCATGGCTACATCTCTGTCTCTGGCATCAACATCATTGACATTTTGACCGTCGATAAATATCTCGCCGTCAGTGAGATCGGTTAGGCCCGCAATCATTCGCATAGTGGTCGTTTTGCCGCAGCCGGAAGGCCCAAGCAATACAACAAACTCCTTGTCTCTGATACGCAGGCTGATGTCGTCAACCCCGATCATGTTTCCCCAGCGCTTGGTCAGCGACCTGATATCAATATCTGCCATTTGATTAACCTTTTACAGCCCCCATGGTCAGGCCTCGTGACAAATGACTCTGAATCAGTACTGTCAGAATAAACACTGGTACAAACGCTATGATCGACACCATAGCTATAGCGTTGTATATCACCCCGTCTGATCCACCGGTAAAGTTGGCCAGCGCTACAGACAAGGTATAGGCTTTGCTGGTTGACGCGATCAGCAACGTAAAAAGGAATTCATTGATCGCAAAAATTGCGGCAATCACTGACGCTGTAACAATGCCCGGTATACACATGGGCACGATAATAGACACCAAAATGCGCAGATCCGATGCGCCATCTGTGCGCGCCGCTTCTTCTATCTCACTGGGAATATCGAGCATATAGGAACGGATGATCCAGGTAACCAGCGACAGATTTATCGCCGCATAGATCAACATCAACGCCCATATACTGTCCAGCAGCCCCATTGTTCTGAACAGGAAAAATATCGGAATAGCGACAATCGCCGGTGCCATCATGCGCGTTGACAGAATGTAAAACCCGATATCATCCCGTCCTCTGTAGCTGTATCGGGCCAGCGAATAGGCGGCCGGAATTCCCAATAACAGATCGATTGCAACGGACCCGAAGATCGCTGCAACAGAGTTTCTGAGAAAGTTAAACATTGGCCAGTCGCGCCAGATCATATGCCAGGCATCGAGCGAAAATGTCGGCCAGTAGACCGGCTCCGGGGTGACAATTTCCGTTCTTGGTCGCAAGCCAATCGATAAAAACCATATGATTGGCAGCAAACAAATTAACAACCAGCTAAATAAAATAACATAGCGCAGTAATTTGCTTTCGCCACGCGAGCGATGAAAGGGTTTGCCCGCCATGTCAGTCGCTACTCGTCTGGAATGCACGTTTAACCACGAGCTGCGCAATAATAATGGTAGCAATCAACATTATCACTGACGCCGCCGACGCATAGCCAAAATTAAACGTGCGGAACCCTTGCCGGTAGATAAAGTAGCTAATCGTTTCCGTCGCTCCACCCGGTGTACCCTGCGTCATGATGTAGACACTGGCAAACATGGTGGTGATATCAATGCCGCGCAGGATCACCGCAATCGCAATAACAGGCCGCATCAATGGCAATGAAATGTTCCAGAATATAGCCGGCCAACTGGCACCATCAAGTCGGGCTGCTTCCTCCAGCTCTTCATCCTGCCCCTGAAGGGCGGCAACAAAAATAATAAAAAGAAATGGTGTCCACTGCCATACATCCGCCACAATCAGCATTAGACGAGCCAGTGGCACGCTGGACACAAAGCCGATGTTTTCTTCCACCAGTCCAATACGCATCAGCAGATCGGATACTACGCGCGCATCCGTAAACGCAAGCTTCCAGATGTAAGCCACTGCCGATGGCATAAATAACATGGGCATCAGAAAGACAATGCGCCAACCTCGAATAAAGCGGTCGCGATAGGCGAAATAGGCAAGCGTCAGTGCAATAGTACATTCCAGTGTTAATGCTATGCCGCCTATGACAAACGTATTCCACAGCGCAGCCCAAAACTCGGCGTCTGCAAATAGTTCGGTATAATTGTCAAAGCCGATCGGGTTCCACGCCGTGAACGTCACACTGAAAAAGCTTTGATAGATTGCATAGATACCGGGGTACAGCGTGATCATCATCAAATACAACACTGCCGGCGCCACTAAAAAATAGGGGAACGCGCGACGCATAAACTGGTTTCTGCGTCTGAAAGATGGAGCTTGCGTTTGCTGTGATGCCATGGGTTTGTTCTTATAACACCAATTTAAAGCGAGTGAAAAACTACCCTGTTATGCAGCCCGCAATGCTGGCGGCGAGGCGCGAATAATGACCAGACATTTTGTCTGGCCACAAGCCTGCGCAGTTGCAACCAGCTGCACTGCTATTGTCAGCTGGTTGCACTACTGTTTGCAGCTCGTTACAACTGCTCGCACGCAATGGCCAGCGCAGCGTTACACCTTAAAAGGCAATTCCTTGCCTTTGCCAACCCACATACCTGGCTCCACTGCGGCGAAATCGACAGGAACATTATTACCGTAAAAACCCTGCTTTTTCATGATGCTCTCAACCGCTTGCGCTCCGGCGTCCAATGCGTCTTTAGCCGATGCCTGACCAACGATTGCCTTGTTGATTTCATTACCAAGCGCCTGCTCCATTTCGAACATACCCGGCAAACGAGGCGCACACCAGGCATGATCCAGACTCTTGCCCCAGACTTCAGCAGGTTGAGAGACAGATTGCAGCTTTTCGTTCTCGAGTACTGACCGATAACCCGGTGCGACGCCGTTGGCATTCGCTTCGTTCATCGCCATGATCGAAGAGGTAGTCAGGAAACCAAGCATCAGAAATGCACCTTCGGGGTTCTGACTGGACGCTGCAACAACCGACGTAGACCCGGCGATATTTGGCGGCGCAAAGCGACCACCGTCAACGCGCGGCTCATAGATCGTGACAAAGTCATCCACGATTTGCGATTGATCCGGACGCGAGGCCTGGGTACCGCTGTCCTGCCACGACACATTGGTCGCCAGTTGCCCGCCGAGCCATGCCGCACGATTCTCCGGCCAGCCAGCAGCAGCAGTGCCCTCCGCTGCATTCTTCGCCAAATCAAGAACGATTTGCAGCCCCTGAACACCGGCGTCGCCATTAAACACCGGCTTCCAGTCACTATCGAACAGCTCCATGCCGCACTGTGCTGCAACGTGCTCCCATGTGTAGGTGGACCAGAATCCACGCGCGCCCATCAGCCCCACACCTGCAACACCAGGCTCAATTTTATTGAGCTCTGCAGATACACGGATCAGTTCATCATAGGACGGTACCGAACTCGCCTTATCTATTTCTCCACCGAGCAACTGCTCCATATACTTCTTTCGCAGATGAACCATCTGGATATCGCAGTCGAAAGGTATACCGTACAGATCACCATTAAAATACCCGTAGTTGCTGCTATAGGTTTCGTAGAAATCATCCAGTGGCAAACTCCACTTATCAGCGAAACCATCGAGCTTGTGCAAAAACCCGGGGGCGGCAAAATCACCCAGCCAGGGTGAAAAAAACTGCAGTGCATCGAAGCTCGCATTGCCGGAAATAAACTCCGCCACGGCTTTATCGTACAAGCTGTCATCCGGAATCGGCACCAATTCCACAGATATGCCGGATAGCTGTTCAAAGGGTTTCAGGCCATCCGCGGCAGACTCACGATCGGCGGCTCCTATTGCAAACCGTACGCTTTTGCCTGACTGTTCGGCTCTGACTTTGTCCCAGTCTACAGTTCTTATCCAGTCCTTCGATGGATCCCAAAGTAAATCATCGTCTGCCAAATCGTATTGTTTGCGATAGTCCTCCTTGACGTAGTTACCGACATTAATTCTGGCGAGAATATCGTCCGGATTTTCCTCAGCCTGCGCATGCGCCGACCTGATATTAAACAAAGGCAGCGCACTGGTACCCGCCGCTGCGCCAAGTGTAGAAATACCACTGGATTTCAGAAAATTGCGCCTGGACATCTTTGACATTGTTCCGTCTCCTCTCTGTGATAAGAATCACTGCCGGTGTACTGCCCGTTTGTCAGCGGCAAAACTCAGCCGTGATGAATTGCCATGCAGCTTTCAGCCACAAGTCCCCTCTGGATGTCCGGCATTGATCATGATAACTACCCGCTATCACCACTAACGCAGACACCTTTGCCTGACTACAACCAACCCTTAACACACTCCCACGCCCTGCCCCTGATAAAGCCTCTGTCCTTTAGCATCTGATCCAGCCTGGCGGTTCGATAGATCATCAGTGGGTCGCCCTGACACCTACAAAAACATTCGTACAGAGTTCTCGACTGTCTCCTTGAATCGCGAGGCCACCTGCGCTCCAACAGCGCCATCGATCACCCGATGGTCAAACGTAAACGTCGCCCGACACTTAGATTTAATCTGCAACTGATTGTCGATGGCAACGGCGCTCTGCTCGACTGCACCGATAGATACAATTGACGATTGTGGCGAGTTAATAATCGATGTGAACTCCGGTATTCCATACATTCCCAAATTGGATACAGTAGAAACCCCGCCCTCATATTCAGCCCTTGTGAGGTTGCCTTTTTTTGCACGCTCTACCAGCAAGCGGGTCTCACTCGCTAACTCGAGCACAGACTTACTTTCAACTGACTTTATAATCGGTGTTATCAGGCCGCCATCCAGCGCCACAGCCATACCGATATCCACACTATCAAACAATATTGTTGCATTGTCTGACCATTGGCAGTTAGCTTGCGCAACGTCGCCCAGCGCAACTCCAAGAGCTTTTATAAAAAATACATTTAGGGAAACCGTTCCCTGATAGTTGCCTTTCACAAGGCCACTCGCTAAACCGCTGTTTAACTCCCGGGACGTTTGCAACAGCGATTCACAAAAACAATCAACAACCACCTGATACGACGGGATCGTCTGTACCGAATGAGTCAAGCGAGAGGCGATGGTTCGTCTCATCTGAGAATGCGGAATTCGTTTGGCAGCTGCTGTCATTGCACTGGCATTTTCGGTCAGCTGCCCACTCGTCATGTGGTTCACACCGCCCTGCTCTGCCACCCTCACGAGAGACGACGCGGCTGTACCGGCTGCAGTAGGAGTAGCAGTAGCAGGAGCAGTACCTGCGGGGTCAGCAGCACCAGCTGACACTCGGGCCATTACATCCGCCTTGACAATTCTGCCTCTTCGGGCTGATCCGTTGATATGCGACAATGCAATACCATGTTCAGCGGCAACGCGACGCGCCGCCGGGCTCGCTCTGACAACGCCATCAACCGCACAGGCTTGCGATACATTGCACTCGGAGACTTCGCGCACAGGGACTTCAAGCGCTGGGACTTCACACACAGACATGCCCTGTGCTGGTAACAACGCTCCCGAATGCCTCTCGTTACCATCAGCTGTCGACACATCAAACGACTCGTCCGCCTTATAGATATAGGCAATGACCTGCCCCACCGGGAATTGCGTCCCGATGGCAGCTTCCGGTCCAATTGCAATTCGACCCGAAGTGGCCGCTTCAATCTCCATGGCAGATTTATCTGTTTCTATAACAAAGATCGGCTGACCTTCCGCTACGGTATCACCGTTGGTACAAAGCCACTCTGACAGAACCCCGGACTCCATATCCATATCGACTTTTGGAAAGATGACCTCTGTTGGCATGTTAGCGCCTGCCATCCACAAGCTCGAGCGCTGCAGAGAATATCTGATCTGTCTGCGGCACAGCGTGCTTTTCCAGAACCGGGTTATACGGGATCGGACTCTCGCTGCCGCCCAACCGAACTATTGGCGCATCCAGAAAATCAAAGGCCTCACTCTCGGCGATCATCGCGCTAACCTCGGCACCGATACCCAGTGTCTTGACACCTTCATATACGCAGATCAAGCGGCCGGTTTTCTTCACGCTTTGAATGATCGTTGCAACGTCTATTGGTCGTGGTGTGCGCAAATCTATAACTTCCGCTTCAACGCCTTTGTCGGCCAGCTGCGCAGCCGCGTCGAGTGATTTGTGGGTCATGATGGAACTGGCCACAATGGTAAGATCAGTTCCTGAGCGCAACACCGACGCTTTACCTATTGGCACCGTGTAGTAACCGGTCGGTACCGACGCTTTCATTTTGTACAACAACTTGTGTTCAAACATCATCACCGGGTCCGGATCTTCCAGCGCTGCCAGCAACATACCCTTGGCGTCGTGCGGAGTCGAAGGCTGTATTACTTTCAAACCTGGAACATGTGCCAGCCACGCTTCCAGACTCTGGCTGTGCTGTGCCGCAGCCCCTGTGCCTGATCCTGCCGGAAATCGCATGACGACAGGAACAGATACCGCCCCACCCAGCATGTAACGAATTTTCGCCGCCTGATTAACTATTTGTTCCAGTGCCAGCGCCGCAAAATCCGAAAATTGAAACTCCAGTATTGGCTTCATGCCATTCAATGCCGCGCCAACGGCAACACCGGCTCCTCCCAGTTCGGAGATGGGTGTATCCATTACCCGATCTTCACCGTACTTGTGCACCAGATCTCCGGTTACCTGAAACGCACCGCCATACACACCTATGTCTTCCCCCATCAGGAACACGCGCTCATCTGCTGCCAGCGCGATATCGAGTGCATCTCGAATCGCCTCGGCATAGCTCATTTCTACCGATGCGCTCACACAGTTGCTCCGGGCTCGACGGTATATACATCGCGTATCACAGTGGCCGGATCAGGATCAGTACCTGCCCGGGCGTACTCAATGGCATCTTCCACATCCTTTTTGGCCTGCATCGACACGGCGCTGATCTCGTCCCGGGTTAATATATTGAATTCACGCAACTGATGTTCAAATCGTTTGATCGGATCCTTTTTCTTCCAGTTATCTATTTCTTCAACCGTGCGATAGCGATTTCTATCACTCTTGCTATGACCTCGCCAGCGATAGGTTTTGCATTCGATTAATGAAGGACCATTCCCCGAGCGCGCGCGCTCTACTGCAGTGCGTGTGACCTCAGCGACATCAGAAATAGCGTTGCCATCGACTATTTCACCTGGCATTGAATAGGCGGCTGCGCGATCGGCGATATGTTCAACAGAGGTTGATCTGGCAGTTGACGTCGACATGCCGTAGCCATTATTTTCACAGACGAACACAACAGGCAGATTCCAGACTGACGCCATATTAAGGGACTCGTGAAAAGCACCTTCGTTACTCGCACCGTCGCCGAAGAAACACACCACTACCTTGTTATTTTTCAGTTTTTTATTAGCCAGTGCAGCACCGACAGCTATCGGCAGTCCACCACCAACGATGCCGTTAGCGCCAAGATTGCCCTTGCTGACATCGGCAATATGCATAGATCCGCCACGTCCTTTGCAATAGCCTTCTTCCTTGCCAAAGAACTCGGCAAACATTAACTTCAACTCCGCACCTTTAGCGACACAGTGACCATGACCACGATGGGTCGATGTAATTTGGTCTGTGTCGTCAAGCATCATGCACACACCCACCGCACTGCCTTCCTGACCTATAGACAAGTGCATGGTGCCGTGGATCAAACCACGCGTATAACTGTCTTCTGCGCCTTCTTCGAAAAATCGAATCTGATGCATTTTTAGCAACGCAGCAGACAGCTGGTCTTTGCTGACTTCATTAAACAGGAATGGCAGGTGTTCGCTATTTGATCGTGAAAGTGGCACTGGCGGGCTATCCAAATATGAGTGTCATAACGAGGGTGTGAGTTTTCGAGTCAGGCATTGCAATCGACTGAGATCGTTATCTATAGCTATCGTTATAGATCGCATCCACGGTAGATTAATCATTAGCGCACAGCTTCCTGAGTACTCCACATCGCATCTTGCCGGCGACGCAGATCGTAAATAGTATTGCCGGTGTTCACTGCTACGTTATCGTGAGTTATCAACTCACCTTTTTTTACCGGGCGTTGTACAACTGCGTCGTACAGCAGGCCACAGGGTGTCGCATTTTGAGCGCTGGCCTCATCGTAGCGCATCGACCAGGCGCGATAGCAGTGCTCACCAATGGCATCCAGATGTTCACCAGTTGCCAGATCTTTTTTGGCAACCGCACACACCTCGGCCACCGGTCGGTTGAGCGGTTGCATATCTGCAGTGTTGTAAAGCATCGCTCGTGCACAGGTCAGCGGAACTTCCAGTGAGGTCAGATGGAAAGGACGATGAAAGGTAAAATAGGGACCATCCCCCAACTTGAGATCAGTCATCCGTTCTCGTATTCTCGCGTGGCTCATGTCGGCTACGACAAACACACCCGGTGCCACCCCCTTGCCTATTGAATAATCCACACATCCCGTACGGCTCAATACTCCGCCGTCTTCTACCGGGATCAATGTAGTTGCCAACCCGTCCAGTGTGGCAGCTGGTCCGTGCATACCCGGTTTATCCGGTAACAGTCCGGTGGCATTGGCGATGGCAACCATTTCAACCATGGTTTTGGAGCCGTCAATGAACTCCACCAGCATGCGCGGGTTCATGTTGCGCTGCGATGCCTCCAGCGCATATTGCTCGGGAATCGCATCAATGTTCAGTGGATTGTTTTTACCCTTGCCGGCACAAACAATCGGATGCCCCATCGCCGCGACAAAGTTAATTAATTCCATACAGGAAGAGGGTTCGTCACCAGCACCCAGCGAATAAACAACCCCTTGCCTGTCAGCCTCGCGACGCAGGTAATGACCAATACACACGTCAGCCTCAACGTTCATCATGACCAGGTGCTTGCCGTTGTTTATTGCCTGAAGACCCACATCCGCACCGACCGACGGAATGCCGGTTGCATCAATAATTACATCCACCCGCGGGTGATCCAGCACCCGGCATGCATCCTCTGTTATCGCAATGCGGCCGGCATCTATGGTCTGGTTAAAACCCTTTGCTGACGACGTTATCTGACAGCGATCGATGTTGCCGTACGCCATCTCGACAGAGTCCACGGCATTTTCAGGTGCGAGTTCTGCAATGGCGGCGACGCTGATCCCGTCCATGTGCGCGACCCTGGAAATGATATCCGTACCCATCTCTCCACAACCGATCAGGCCCAGCCGAACGGGATTGCCATTACGCTCAAGTTCGGCCAGATCTCTTGCCAGCCCGATCAGCTCAACATTACTTGCCATGGTCGTCTCTCCCTGCGGCAAATGTACAAGTATCTACTATAAGATGCAATTGTTCATATTGAACTGAATTGCACTGAGCGTATTCCAGAAACACATTCAGTTAAATGAATATGATATAGTCCGCATATCCCAACCCGTCAGGAACCTTGCAATGCAGACCGAATTTACCCCACTGCTGTCACTCATCGGTGGCGCACTTATCGGTGTGGCCGCCGTCTTGCTGATGGCAACACATGGCCGCATTGCCGGTATCTCGGGTGTCGTTTCAAAGCTGTTGCCGCCAGGTACAGATCGATCAGCTGTGCTCACAAGCGTTGCACTAATTGCCGGGCTGATTCTCGCCACCCCGCTATACAGAATAATTACCGGCACTTTGCCATCGCAAACAATCGCTACCAGCCTGCCGGTTCTGCTCCTTGCAGGCTTGCTGGTTGGCCTTGGTGCAGGTGTCGGCAATGGTTGCACCAGTGGCCATGGCGTGTGCGGCATCTCAAGACTTTCAAGCCGGTCAATTGCAGCCACAATTACCTTCCTGCTGTGCGGCGTGGTAACAGTTACGCTCATAAGATCGGTTGCAGGAGCCTGAACATGCATTTAATTCCCGTATTTATTGCCGGTCTGATCTTCGGCACCGGCTTGCTTATCTCCGGCATGGCGAATCCGTTGAAGGTGCAAAACTTCCTGGATGTTTTCGGCAATTGGGATCCCAGCCTTGCCTTTGTGATGGGCGGTGCTATCGCAGTGACTTTGCCCGGCTATTACTGGCTAAGAAAAAAAGCCCGGCCTTTTCTGGCCGACAGCTTCCAATGGCCGAGCAGAAAGGACATCGACCTGCGTTTGATTGGTGGCTCTGCATTATTTGGCATCGGCTGGGGCCTGAGCGGATTCTGCCCCGGCCCCGCACTGACCGCACTGCCTTTCCTTGCCACCGGTACACTGATATTTGTGCCGGCGATGCTGGCAGGATTTGTGTTGGCAAAGATGATCAGTCGACAGGGCCAGCAGACTGCAATATAGCTATTCAGAAGATGGAAGATGGAGGGCAGACAATCAGACTCTCACAACTCCCGCATACTCTGTCCTGTGTAAACCGTCCTCTGTCTCCTGCCCTCTGTCCTTTGTCCTCTGTTCCCACTTACTGAAACACGTGTAAAATCGACATCAGTCCAACAACCGCAAATGAGAGGAAGCAGTGAACGACTACCCAGTTGACATGCAAACCAGACCAGAGGTTGAGCCGTTTTTTGATGAATCAACAAATACCATTAGCTATATTATTGTTGATCCCGCTACCCGCGCCTGCGCCATTCTCGATTCAGTGCTGGACTTTGACTACGCTGCCGGGCGCATTTCCTACACCCAGGCAGACAAACTCATCGATTTCATTCGCAGCAATAATTTATCGCTGGAATGGATTATCGAGAGCCATGTGCACGCTGACCACCTGTCTGCGGCGCCCTATCTGCAGGATTCACTGGGCGGCAAGACAGGCATAGGCAAGGAAATTATCCGAATACAAAACGAGTTCGGAAAAATTTTCAATGAAGGCACCAGCTTCCAGCGCGATGGTTCGCAGTTCGATGCACTGTTTGATGAGGGAGATACCTACACAGTCGGCTCAATGACCGGCTTCGCGATGCACACACCCGGCCACACCCCCGCCTGCATGGTTCACGTAATCGGTAACGCAGCATTTGCAGGTGACACGCTTTTCATGCCGGACGGCGGTTCCGCTCGCGTAGACTTTCCCGGTGGCGATGCCGGGCAGCTCTATGACTCCATTCAAAAGGTACTGTCTTTACCAGACGAAATGCGCCTGTTCATTTGTCACGACTATGGGCCCGGTGGCCGCGAGATACAGTGGGAAACCACCGTGGGTGAACAGCGCAACAACAACATTCACGTCGGCGGTAACGCTGATCGAAATGCATTTATCAAAATGCGCACCGAGCGCGATGCAACGCTGAAAATGCCTCAGTTAATTATTCCATCGCTGCAGGTAAATATGCGAGCAGGCGAGATACCAAAAGACGAGAATGGAAATCAGGTGTTAAAGGTACCGGTCAACGGACTCTGACTGTCGTCAAAGTCCCACGCTGGATGTGCTCATTTCATAGTCAATCTCAATTGCATAGCTTTAGTACCAACACAACATCACGAGTGGTCAAATGGTGAGCAAAAACCATAGAGCAAGTGCGCCCGCACCTCATGCATCTCACCACCATGCACCCGAACATGCATCCGAAACGCACGAGTGTGCCATACCCACTGACTCCGATACCGACGCGCAGGGTTCGCAGATTGAAGTTTTTCTATGGGCCGCAAAAATTCCCTTACTGGGTGCGATTGCCGACCATCACTGGTTTGTGATTGATCGACAGGGCATTCAAAGCCGCTGGGAAGTCTGGCAAAAGCCAAATGCCTGCAGCAACAGCTGGGGGCATTTGAACCTGAACCTGTTGCCACCAACCTGTGGTGTTGGCAACGGCGACGCAGTGTTACACAGGCAATGGTCAGGTACCGCTGCGCAAACACTGGCCACCCGCATCGAGCAGTCCCCGCAACAATATCCGTGGTGCAACACCTATTGGTACTGGCCCGGGCCAAACAGCAATACCTATGTGCAATGGGTTCTGCTCGGTGAGTACAAACTGGGGCATCGCGCACTGGGCAAACAGTTTTGCAGCATATTTGCGCGGACCTGAAGCCGTATGACCTGACGCCGTATACCGCAGCCAACAGACCGACGTGGTTGCAGGGAACAAATAGTTCCAACGATGCAAACGCTGTTTTCAGACCCTTCACAGTGTTAACCTGATCCACAGGCAGAACATTCTGACAAACCGGGGGAGACACCATGCCAACACAGCGCCCAACACAGCGCCCAACACAGCGCCCAACACAGCACATTGCAGCCATCGCACTTCTACTGTTCACAACTCATCTTATGGCACACAAAGCAGGGGCTGATAATAGAATAGATGGTATACGCCCCGACGCTCCGGAACTGGCAGCCTATGGAAAACAATCCATCGGCGTTACCACACTCGAAGTCACCAACAAGGATCAGGTAGATATACTGCAGGTCAAAGAACCGGGCGAGTTACCCAGGTCTGATCGCCGCTTGACGCTCGAGGTTTTCTACCCGTCTAAATCTGCAGATCCCACTCCGCTGCTTGCGTTCATTCGCGACGGCACGACCGAAGTAGAGCTGCATGGCAAGGCTTCACGCGATGCCGAGCCGGACACATCACAGGGTCCCTATCCTCTCGTTATCATTTCCCACGGGTTTCCCGGCAATCGTTTCCTGTTAAGTCACCTGGCCGAAAACCTCGCCTCCAAAGGCTATGTTGTCGCCTCCATTGACCACACAGACTCAACCTATCGCGATATGGCAGCGTTCGGGTCGACACTCGTTAACCGCTCGCTTGATCAGATTTTCGTTCTGAATGAAATGCAGCGACAGAATGATGGAGATTCCGTTTTAAAAGGCATGGTTGATACTTCCAGTACCGCTTTAGTCGGTTATTCAATGGGAGCCTACGGTGCTGTCATCACGTCGGGAGGCGGAGTTACCCAGGCAGCTGTTGATCTGACGTGGGGGGCACCGGCTGGCACGCTGGCTATTCACAAGGCGGGCAGTGACAGTCATAACAAACTGCGCGATGACCGAATTAAATCGATAGTTGCAATAGCACCGTGGGGTATGGAACGCGGGTTTTGGGACGCCGACGGATTGAGCGGTGTTAGTATTCCCACGCTGTTTGTCGCAGGTAGTGCGGACGATGTTTCAGGATATGAAAATGGCATACGGGCAATATGGGAACAGAGCACCGGCGCGCCCCGCCATTTGTTAACCTTCGAACACGCCAATCACAATGCCGCTGCACCGTACCCGGCACCAGCCGAATCCATGTCAATGAACGAGAAACTCGGTTTTGCACCGTTTGAGCACTATGCCGATGCCGTATGGGATACCACGCGCATGAACAATATTCTGCAACACTTTTCGACTGCATTCATTGCACGTCATGTACGTGGTGATCAATCCATGGATGCCTATCTCGATCTGGTGCCAGACTCCAAAGACGCGGTTTGGGCAGCGGAAGAGGATGGTACACTGAAGCCTGAACACAACTATTGGAAAGGCTTCCAGAATCGAACCGCAAAGGGTCTGAAGCTGGAATTCAAAAACGAAGGGGAATGAGCTTTAAGGCTGTGGCTCGCCAACAGGACAGAGGACCCGCAATGGCAGATACCGACGTTGATATCAGCCCTTTTATTGCCGACGCAAAACGAGAACTGACATCCGGCACAGACGTCGTAAAGAATTTCGCCCGCGTGCGGGATTCGATGCGACACGCAGTGGATAAAGTCGTCGAGGCACAGGCAAAACACAGATCTGTGGTACCCGAAATCTCCTACGCATCGCTGCGCGATAACTCGGTTAGCACCAGCGATATCGCTGCCATCCGTGAACGCGGCTGTGTCATTGTTCGCACGGTATTTAGTGAAGCACAGGCGAATGACTGGAACACTGAACTGGGTGAGTACCTGGACAGCAACAACTACATCGAACGCTCAAAGGAAAAAGCCGGACTGGACAATTACTTCGGTGATTTAAAAGACGCCAGGCCGCAAATTTTCGGAGTCTACTGGTCACGCCCGCAGGTGTTGGCACGCCAGGCAGAGACAATGGCGACAACCAAGCGTTTTCTGAACCATCTGTGGGACACATCGGCACCTGCCGGCCCCGAGTTTGATCCGGATCTGGACTACGCCTACGCTGATCGCACGCGTCGCAGAGCGCCCGGTGACACGACACTGGGACTGTCACCACATATGGATGCAGGTTCTTACGAACGATGGGTTGACCCTGCGTTTCAAAAAATCTATGCGAAAATTTTTTCAGGTCAACTGGAGCGCTACAATCCCTGGAGTGCTGCCTATAGAACACAGACACGCGAATTCACATCGCCCGCTGTCAGTTCGATGTTCCGCACTTTTCAGGGCTGGACCGCCTTGACAGAGCAAGGACCGGGTGATGGAACCCTTGAACTACTGCCAATCGCCAACGCCATATCCTATGTACTGTTGCGCGCATTGCAAAACGATCTGCCTGAAACCGAGTTGTGCCTGGCCAGACCCGGTCGTGCACTGGGTGTAAGCGAACAATGGCACCCGGATCTCACCCCAGGCATCGTTCCCATCCAGACGGTGGCACCCGGCGATACCGTGTGGTGGCACCCGGACGTCGTTCATGCCGTAGGCAATGAGCACACAGGTAACGACTATGCGAGTGTTATCTATATTGGCGCCAGCCCCGCCTGCAACAAAAACAGAACCTATGCGCTGAGACAGGCAGAGAGTTTTTATAGTGGCGCGAGCGCCCCGGACTTCGCCGCTGAAAACTATGAAATAGATTTCGATGGCAGAGCCACCATTAACGATCTGACCGAGCTGGGTAAATTGCAGATGGGCATAAGCCCGAGCTCTACCCGGTAACCGACTCGGTAGCAGTTGCCGATTTTTCGCAACCGCGAGAACACTCCACCGGTCTGTTCAACAATTTTTATAGATCATGTTCCGAATCCTGCTTACAGCCAATTGGTAAACACCCGAGTATTGAATGACCATCACTAAAAATTACCACACACATACCTATCGTTGTAAGCATGCCACCGACGATGTAATGGACTACTGCCACGCCGCTGTTGAGCAAGGCCTTCACGTGCTGGGGGTTTCTGATCATACCGCCCTGCCCGATGATCGCTGGCCCAACATCCGCATGCCGTTTAGCGAATTACCTCATTATTCCGCTGCGATAGACACCGCAATCAACTCGTTTTCAGATCTCAAAATCCTGAAAGGCGCCGAATGCGAATACGCACCTGAATACCACAGCTTTTTCGAAGATACATTGCTTGGCGAATATCAGTTTGATTATCTTATAGGGGCAGCACACTATTTCCCCCTGAACGGTGAGTGGGTTGGCAGCTACGGCGGTGCTGATTCCGCCGAGGGTCTGCGCGCGTATGCAGACTACTTTATCCAGTCCATGGAATCTGGCTTGTTCGCGTTCATGGCGCATCCCGATCTGTTTGGCAATTGCTATCATCGCTGGGACAGCAACACCATTAGCGCATCCAGAGACATCTTTACCGCGGCGGCGGCGCTGCAGGTACCACTGGAAATTAACGGTTACGGGTTGCGCAAGCCTAAAATTAAAACTGAAGACGGCACGCGCTGTATGTACCCCTGGCTTCCGTTCTGGGAGCTGGCTCGCGAGTACGACATCAAGGTCATTGCCAACTCCGATGCTCACCGACCACAGGACGTAAGCAGTAATATCGCTGAAGCCACGCAAATCGGTCAAAATCTGGGGCTGGCATTCGCGGACCTGAGCCACCTGGAGCAATAGTGGTCGGCCCTGACCGAGACTGTTGACCACGAGACAGTCAGAGCAAGAATGATGGTGCACACTGCGCCGCAGCAGACATAAAACGAAATACCGAAGCATACCTCTTGAACGACTCGGGCAAACGACAGGGGCGAACGACACGAGCGAACGACACGGGAATGTCTTGTTGACATTGACTGGCATCATGTATGGACATGATGTGTATCTGGCACACATTGCACAAGCGATATACTATCCGCGCAATACTTCCCACTCGTCGACAATGGAACTCGCACCATGCCACAGTCCACCCTTATCAGTCCGCATGGTGCAGAACAGTTAAACCCGCTGTATGTGGCAGATACGAGCGAGCGGCAGCGCCTCGAACAAGAGGCGGCATCACTGCCATCTATAACCATTGCCTCTGCCGCTGCAGGCAATGCAGTGATGCTGGCTGGCGGTTATTTCACCCCGCTCACGGGCTTTATGACCCGGGCGGACGCCATCGCGGTCGGACAAAACATGCACACGGCGAGCGGACTTTTCTGGCCGACACCGGTATTAAATCTGGTCAGGGACAGCGCCGGTATCACAGCGGGAATGCGAGTCGCACTGCGCGATCCTAACGTTGAAGGCGCGCCGGTACTGGCAATACAGGATATCCAGTCTGTCGATGTGTTTTCGGATCAGGAACTGCAAACACTGACACAACAGGTATACGGCACCACCGACACTGAACATCCGGGTGTTGCGGACTTTTTATCTCAGGGCAACACAGCGCTCGCAGGGCCAATTCGGGTACTGAATTTCAGTTATTTTGCCACCGACTTTCCTGATACTTTCCGCACTGCGGTGGACATCAGAAACGACATCGAAAAACAGGGCTGGAAACGCACTGTCGCCTTCCAGACGCGCAACCCGATGCACCGGGCACATGAAGAACTCTGCCACATGGCAATGGATCGCCTCGATGCTGACGGACTCGTTATCCATATGCTGCTCGGTAAATTGAAACCCGGAGATATCCCTGCCTCGGTACGCGATGCCTCTATACGCAAGATGATCGAGTTGTACTTTCCGGCCAACTCGGCACTAATAACCGGCTACGGCTTTGACATGTTATACGCTGGTCCGCGCGAGGCCGTGCTGCATGCGGTGTTTCGCCAGAACATGGGTGCAACACATTTTATTATCGGCCGCGACCACGCCGGCGTCGGTGACTACTACGAACCCTTTGGCGCGCAGGAAATATTCGACACCATTCCTGAAGGTTCGCTGCAAATTAAATTGTTTTTGGCAGACCACACCGCCTTTTCCAAAAAGCTCAACAAAGTGGTGATGATGCGAGAGGCACCTGACCACAGCAAGGACGACTTTGTGTTGTTGTCCGGTACGGCTGTTCGAGAAATGCTAGGAAAAGGTATTGCGCCACCGGTGGAGTTTTCACGCCCCGAGGTGGCACAGATCCTTATGGATCACTATCAGGGTCAGACATAACAACATACTGACCGGACAGCGTTCATTGATGTCAGTCAACTACAAATCAGTGTATTTAGCTGATGTGCCACGTGATTTTTCTACCGGGTATTTGGCATTATTGGCGGTGATCTTTTCTGCCGCTGCCACCTGCAAGTCTATTCCAGTACGTTCAGCAATTAACAACAGATACAGCAGCACATCAGCACATTCTTCTTTTAAGCGCTGTTGCATTGGTTCACGGGCAGCGTCCTCCTCGAAACGCGCTTCCGGCTGCCACTGCGACAATTCAAGTAACTCTGATGCCTCAAGGCTCAATGACAATATTAAATCTTTCAATGAGTGAAATTGCCGCCAGTCACGAGCATCTCGAAACTCGATCAATTGTGCGGTCAGTTCATCCAGGCTGGGTCGGGTATCAGTCATATCGTTACGGCTCTGCGGCATCTCTTGTTAGCCTGTTAGAAAGCAAGCTGTGAACACAGCTGTGGCGCGCTCATCAGTTTACACTCCGGTCAACCTCTATATTGTCATTTATTTAATATGAAAATAGTTCAGATTTCCGACAGCCATATCTCTGTTGACCACCCGGACAGAACCCGGGATCTGCAAGTATGCATACAGTGTATCAACGATTTGTCGCTTAAACCCGATGTCGTTATACACACAGGCGATATTACACACAATGGATTGGCAGAAGAATACCGCGTCGCCAAAGCATGCATCGACAAGCTTGACGCCCCGTACTATGTACTAGCGGGCAATCGAGACAAGCGGCCAGAGCTAACAAACACCTTTGCCGATGGCGTATCGATTAACCACACTGATCGTTTTATACAGTACTCTCTCGAGTCTTTCGATACCAGAATCATTGTTTTAGACACACTCAATGAGCACAGCAACAAGGGCGAACTCTGCGAAGAGCGTCTGGCCCATCTGGAAAAAATGCTGGCAACAGATACCGTGAAGCAGGCTCTGGTTTTCCTGCATCACACACCCTTCGAAGTGCCACCCATACCCGATCCGTTTCAGTTTGAAAACTGGCATGACGTAGAAAAGCTGAACACGCTACTGGCAAGCTACCCCTCTGTGATCGGCTTGTACTGTGGCCATGTACATCGCAATGTGGAGGGCGCTATCGCCAATCTGCCAGTCAGCGCTATCACCTGCATGGCCCGAGATCTGCGCAAGGGGGAACTCACTGACGAGGAGAGGAACCGACCAATATATAAGGAGATAACAACACCGTAAATCGGCGTACCCCCTTTAAACAGCATACTGGATGTTTATGCTTTCGGATGTCTATGCTTTGGGATGACTATGCTTTCGGATATCTATATTCTCGGATATCTATGCTTTAGGAGCATACTCGTAGTAAATATCACAGGCATCCTCGTGAGTCGATACAAAACCCAGACTTTGATAGAAAAGGTTTGCACTGCTCTGTCGCAAAGCCCCCAATCTGACGGGTAGTTGCAACTGTTCAGACTGTCGCAACACGCTGTCAATCACAGCACGCCCAACACCGCGACGCTGAAACCCGGGCTCTACATACAAGTGATCCAGATAGAGATGATCACGATTATGTTTCACGGCAAAGAAACCAACAAGCACACCTTCTATCATTACTTTTTTGGTATCTTGCGGTACGAATGAATCCAGAAATCGCGATCGGACCCGCTCTTCATCAAAACGACCGACCTGCTGCAGACCGGGCTTCATTGCTCTGGCACGCAGTTCGGCAAGTTCATGTGCATCACCCGATGTACAAGCCTCAAAGTCCATTGACTGATCCATACAGAACGTCCGCCTAGTCAGGCAGCAAGCACCTGTGTCAAGGTCAGTTCAAGTTTATCGAGCAATTCATCACAGTGCGCATCGTTAACAATAAACGGCGGAGCGATCAGCACATGGTCACCGTGTAAGCCGTCCACGGTTCCACCCATGGGATAAACCATCAGCCCGTTATCAAACGCACAGCGTTTGAATTTCGCATGAAGCTTACGCTCAGGATCAAACGGTTGTTTGGTGTGTCGATCGGCAACTAACTCAAGACCCATGAACAAACCACGTCCTCGCACATCGCCAATATGCGGGTGGTTACCAAAACGCTCTGCCATGGCCTGCTGCAACGCCGCGCCACGACGCTTGACCTGAGTCAGTAAATCCTGCGATTCGATTTGCTGCAGCACCGCGACACCAGCCGCGCAGGCCGCCGGATGTCCGAGATAGGTATGTCCGTGCTGAAAAAATCCGCTGCCAGCTTCAATAGTATTGTAAATGTCGGCACTGCACAGCATTGCACCAATCGGCTGAACACCAGCACCAAGCCCTTTGGCAATACAAACGATATCCGGTTGAATGGACTCCTGCTCACTGGCGAACAGTGTCCCGGTTCGACCCATAC
Source organism: uncultured Granulosicoccaceae bacterium (assembly GCA_964393885.1). GTDB lineage: Bacteria > Pseudomonadota > Gammaproteobacteria > Granulosicoccales > Granulosicoccaceae. The sequence goes on from CAYMVV010000046.1 coordinate 20,060, forward strand.
CGCACATCACCTCGTCAAGGATAAGCAACACACCGTACTGATCGCAGATTTCACGAATGCGGCGGTAGTAGCCGCCAACGGCTGCAACGGCACCAAGGGTTGCGCCGACAACCGGCTCCGCTATAAAGGCTGCCACCGTGTTCTCACCGAGTTGCAGTATCTTTTCCTCGAGTTGATTAGCCATGCGCTGACCATAGGCTTCGGACGACTCATCCACCAGTGCGCCACGATACTCAAAGCAGGCGTCGATGTGATGCATTGCATTACTTAGCAGTGGTTGAAACTGGCGTCGCCGCCACTCGTTACCTCCGGCAGACAATGCGCCCAGCGTATTGCCATGGTAGCTCTGCCTGCGTGCAATGATATTCACCCGGTCGGATTGGTCGCGCTCCAGAAAATACTGACGGCTGAGTTTTAAACTGGCCTCCACCGCTTCCGAACCACCACTGACAAAATACACACGATCAATATTCGAAGGCGCGCGCTCAACCAGCATAGTGGCAAGTTGCTCAGCCGGCTCTGATGTAAAAAAACCGGTATGTGCGTAGGCCATGGTATCGAGCTGTTGCTTGACCGCATTGATAACGACACGGTTACCGTGGCCGAGGCAGGACACCGCCGCCCCGCCGCAGGCATCCAGGTACTGTTTGCCATTGTTATCAGTGATATAAACCCCGGCTCCTGTTGCCACACGCGGTGGCAGAGCCTTGCAGTGCCGTGGAAAAACGTTCGACGCCGGATTACCCATTGCTCAAATTCCTGTGTAGAGTAGTACCCGTGCCTGTCATGATAGCCTGGCGGTCGGTGGAAAATTCAATAATAGAGATTCAGGTAGCTCCCTCGTGTGACAACTGTTTAATCTCGTTCTGCGAATAGCCAAACTCAGCCAGTACCTCATCAGTGTGTTGACCGGCAAGCGGCGGCGGCCGTGCAATGGCGGATTCAGCATCACTCATAACGATGGGCTGGCCAACCACTTGAGTAGGCCCGCGCTCCTGGCTTTGCATATCGCGGGCTAAACCCAGGTGTTGCACCTGAGGTGACGCGAATGTCTTATCGATTGTATTGATTTCGCCAGACGGGATACCTCGGTCATTGAAAAGCGCGATCCACTCGTCACTGCTTTTGGCCGCAGTCAGTTCATTCAAAATCGCATTTAACGCGTCGCGATTGTCACTGCGAGACTGAGCATCTGCAAAGTCTGCATGATGCAGCCGCTGATCATTGAAGGTATCTCTTAAACGTTCCCAGATCTGCTGACCGGCACAGGCAATGTTGATATGTCCGTCCGATGTACGGTACACGCCGGTCGGGATTGAAGTCGGATGATTGTTGCCCGCCTGCCCCGGCACATCCTGATCAGCCAGCCAGCGCGCTGCCTGAAAATCGAGCATAAAAACCTGAGCCTGCAACAACGACGATTGCACCCATTGTCCGACCCCGGTTCGCTCTCGTTCGTACAGCGCAAGCAACGCTCCCTGGGCTGCGAATATACCCGCACACAGGTCGGCGATGGGGATACCGACCCGCATCGGTCCGCGGTTCTGCTCGCCAGTAATAGACATCAGGCCGCCCATACCCTGCGCTATCTGGTCAAAGCCGGGACGATTCGCGAGAGGGCCGTCCTGACCAAAGCCGGAAATCGACACATAAACCAGACGTGGATTGACGGCCTTCAATGACTCGTAGTCAATACCGAGCCGGTGCTTCACCTGCGGCCGGTAGTTTTCCACAACGACGTCTGCGCTTGCTGCCATCCGTTTGAAAACCTCAACACCGGACGCGCTCTTCAAATTCAGGGTTATCGAGCGTTTGTTGCGATGCAGATTCTGAAAGTCAGGACCGTCGCGCGCCCCGCCCATACCTGTGGCACCGGTTTTATCGTCAGTGGGCGCCTCTATTTTAATAACATTTGCACCCCAGTCGGCAAACTGCCTGACACAGGTGGGTCCGGCTCTGACACGGGTTAGATCAAGCACAGTCAGATTTTCCAGGACACTACTTGCAGGTTTAAAACCCATAAAAAGGCTCAACTCTCCTCCGAATTACTCGCCATGGTATAACAACTGCCGTTAAAAACTAAAACCAGACACTTAATAATTTGTTAGATAAAGGTCTGCCTGAACCCGTGATCTAATCAGTACAGGCTAAAGAAAACAGAAAATCTGTCGTTACACTGGTCGCGAAAAACGGAGATTTATTATATGGATGCGAAATCCGATGGAACGGATTCAAAAACCAGTCTGGAACCGGTGTTTCAGCTGATCTATATCAGCGCCGCCAACCACAACTTCACAGAAGAAGAACTCGAAAGTCTGCTGCGCGCTGCACGCGAAAATAATCAGTCGCTTAACATCACGGGCATGCTGCTCTTCCATGAAGGCTCATTTATTCAGGCACTGGAAGGCGACAAGGTCAGCGTGGAAGCCCTGTACAGGAAAATAGGCGCCGATAAGCGCCATGAAGAAACGCGGGTTTTGTATCGCGGCGATGCGCCCGATCGAGATTTTAAAAACTGGTCGATGGGTTTTTACCGATCGAATCAATCAAGTACCGCAAACCTGGAGGGCTTTCATCAGTTCCTTAAAACAGGGTTTATCGCGACCGAAAACGACAGCCGTGCCAGAAAAGCACTGCTGGCTTTCAGGGAGGGCAAGTGGCACCTTGCCGCCGCCTGATCTAAACGCACACTTTGCAATCCGCGGGTTTGCTTCTATTACTGCGCTTGAAAACAGCGTGTTCTCTGCAAGATCAATCATGCCAGCGTCGCCTGTGATAGTAGCGGCAGGATCACTTTCCATTGAGAACACGAGATGCCTGCGATCAGTTCAACGCGTCGCAGGTTACGCTACTCTTGTTACCGGGGAGTAGATTCGCAGTATTTTGCCTGCGGCCTTACGATGCCGCCACTGCGTGTGCGATCAATGTATCTCGATACAAGGCAGCCTCTACTGGATGACTTTTTTGATGGTCATTACAACGGCTTCTATGTCATCAGTAGAGACATCTTTGTGCACAACCAAACGGGTGTTCGCGGCGGGTGAAATGATAATGTCATGTTCCTTCAGGCTTGTCGCCAACCGACCAGCGGTGGCTTCTCCACAGGGCAGGAAAACCATATTGGTTTGCAGGCACTCCGCGTCGACATTCAAGCCGTCTATCGACGTTAAACCACGATGCAATAGCTTCGCGTTGTTGTGATCGTCCTGCAGACGATCAACGTTTTCATTCAGTGCGACGATACCAGCCGCAGCAATGTAGCCAGCCTGCCTCATGCCACCACCCAGCACCTTGCGCCAGCGTCGGGCTGAATGGATCAGCTCGGCACTGCCACACAGAACGGAACCCACTGGCGCGCAAAGCCCCTTGGACAGGCATACAGAGACTGAATCAAAGAACTGACTGATCTCTTTTATATCGACCTGATGATGAACACTTGCGTTGAACACACGCGCGCCATCCAGATGTAAGGCCAATCCGCGTGAGTCCACCAGCTCGCGCACTGCTGCCAGGTATTCCATCGGTAACGGCTTGCCCGCAATGGTATTCTCAAGTGCGACGAGCCGGGTATTGGCAAAGTGAATGTCATCCGGTTTTATTGCCGCTTCAATACTGTCCAGCGGTATCGTGCCATCGGCACGCGTATCGAGGGGTTGTGGCTGGATACTGCCGAGCACCGCGGCACCACCGCCCTCATACTTGTAGGTATGGGCTGCCTGCCCGACAATATATTCATCACCGCGCTGACAGTGTGCCAGTAACGCCAGCAAATTTGTCTGTGTGCCACTGCTGGCAAAAATTGCCGACTCAAATCCAAGCTTGTCAGCCGCCAGTATTTCGAGCTGGTTGACTGTCGGGTCTTCACCATAGACATCGTCGCCGACAGCGGCCTCGGCCATCGCTGCAAGCATTGATTCTGTCGGACGGGTCACTGTGTCACTGCGCAGGTCTATCATTTAGAAAATCTCGATGATTACAGGCTAGCCGGTGCCGGACTTACTGGCGTAAAACTCATCCATATCTTCGACAAACGGTAACAGATCAGCCTTGTTGTCTCGAATCTCGTCCCGATTCAAGCCATCCATTTCATGCGGAAAGACAAGCCAGCGATCCGTTTCGTGCAGATAATAGTGAGGCGTGAGCGCAGTCATATTCTTTTCCGGCTTGAAATAGGGGGTGGCGATACGAATATCCTCGGGCGTATTTCGCCGAGCCTTGGTCGTCAGGGTTTGCACAACCCCCTGCACACTCAAACCGGTATCGTATACATCATCGACAATCAGCAACGAGTCATCGGCATTGACATTGGTAATCAGGTAGTCAAGTCCGTGTACTCGCACCGGTGCTTCAAGCCGGCTCTTGCCACTGTAGGACGACGTACGAATAGATATATGGTCAGTATGCACACCATAAAAATCCAGTATCTCCTGCACCGCTATACCGACCGGTGTACCGCCACGCCAGACCCCCACTATAAAGTTAGGGTGAAAACCGCTCTTCAGTATATTGACACCGAGTTTCCAGGAATCTTCAAGCAGTGACTGCGCAGAGATAAAGAGTTTTTCCGGCGCACCATCGGAGGTTTCAGCATTCATAGAGTGGCAAGGCCTGCTGCAATTGTCTGGAGTGTCTGAAGTGGATTGGCTGCACCGGTGATTGACCGACCAATCACCAGGTAGTTCGCACCATTACTGATGGCTTGCTGCGGCGTAGTGACACGCTTTTGATCGTTCGCGTCATCACTGGCGAGCCGAATACCCGGCGTTACCTTAATCATTGAGGGGAACTCCGCGGACAGCATAGCGGCTTCTCTGGCAGAACAAACGACACCGTCCAGCCCTGCATTATAAGTCAACGTTGTCAGAGCCAACACCTGCTCATCAATCGATCGAGCAACGCCTGTCTCTTGTAAATCACTATGCTCCATACTGGTTAATACGGTCACTGCGATTAACAGAGGGACCTGAGCACCCGGCTCACCCAGCGCCCGGCGGGCGCTTTGCATCATTTGGCTGCCACCACTGGCATGAACGTTAATCATCCAGACACCCAGATCCGCAGCCATGCTGCAGGCGTTGGCCACGGTGTTCGGTATGTCGTGATATTTGAGGTCGAGAAAAATCTCAAAACCCCGTTGTTGCAGCTCTGTTATCACCGATGGGCCGACACTGGTAAAGAGCTCGTGTCCGACCTTTACCCGACACAACTCGGGCGACAGTTGATCACAGATCGACAACGCCTGTTCTCGATCGGGTTTGTCCAGAGCAACAATTATTTTTTTTTCGTCAACCACTTTTGTCTGCAATCTGTTGTTTAAAGTGCGGTGGTAAGCAGTCGATCTGTCGACAACGGGTTATCACTCACCCTCGGCGCCAATGATGACCTTAACCGAATTCCAGTTTTCACAACCCGGGCAACGCCATTGAATTTGCTTACAGCGATAACCACATCGCTCACATCGATACACCGGTTTTTCACCGGTGACTCCGTGCAGCATATCGACGATCGACGCAATTTTGTCTTTATCGCGCGACTTGGTGGTGGCGAGTTCGCGCTCGGCCCAGTCACGTAAGCCTCGAAGCGACGGCCTGCGAGCGATTTGTTCGACGAAGAAAGCTGCAGCGCTCTTCTCTCCCTCAAGCTCCGCTACAGCATCTCGGGCCAGCTTGATCACGGAGTAGCTATTGTGCCGCGATCTGATGTAGGCGAGATGCGCAAGCATAGCGTCTTTTTCACCTGACTCACGCAAGGCATGAAAGACAGATTCGGCTATTTCCGGTGCAAACTCGGGGTGGTGCGTTTCAATCGTGCGAAAGTATTCCAGTGCCTTATTGTAGTTTTTCAACTCGATAGACTGACGCCCTAGCATCTGCAGGGCCCGACTGCATGTCACTTCACTTTTCAATGCCTTTTTTAACCATTGCTCTGATTCGTCGAGCTTGTCTTCCAGTTCAAAAAGAGCGGCAATTTCACAGCAGTACTGGGCGATAACGGCGTTTTTTTCTTCGGCCGGCATATCGCTGTCACGGGCCAGATCTATTGCACTCTGCCACTCCTGCTGCTTTTCATACAGTCGCAACAAACCGGCGCGAGTCTCGAGATCATCCGGATATTGATCGACCAGCGGACGCAGAATCGCCTCTACCCTGTCGAGCAGTCCGGCGCCGGCGTAATCGCGAGACAACTCAAGTTTGACCTGTCTGACTTGTTCTTCGCTCAAGGTACCAGCGCTCAACAAGTGCTCGTGAACGCCAATGGCGCGCGAGTATTCTCCGCGTCGTCGAAAGGCATCACCCAGAGTAAGATACACCTCAAGAGAATTTCCATCGGCGGCGTATTGATCGAGCAGCTGGGCCAGCTCGGCGTCTTTCTCGACGCGATCCTGATGGTCTGGCAGCAACGTGGCCAAATCGGTTCGCTTGCGCGGACCAAACAACCCGAAAACTAACCCGCGACTTTTTTCGTAACCGACGCACCAGCCTAAAAAAGCGGCAAGCGCAATCAGCCACCAAGGCATATCCATTTAAATTAAGGAACCCAAGTGGAAACTAAAGTGGAAACAATTTGCGGATTCTGACGATCTTGCCTGAAGATGTACAGAGGCAATTCAATGATTGGTTGCAACCCGGCTCTTTCCAATCAGGGATACTCAAATCCGAGTGCTTCTGATGCACTAATAGAATTGTCACAATGGTGCAATCGACAGGGCGTTTTTCGTTGCAGTCAAAAGACCGTGCCTGCTATCACGCATCTATTCAGGGACAGCCTGAATCCAACAATGCAAGCGTCTACTTTTACCTGTAACTAATTTTTCACCTAATTTCTCAACCGCGACGAGATGTAGCACTTCGCACCGCTCAGAGCAACCTGCGGTTCGTGCACCTGCATTAACGCTTGCGACATTATCGGCGTTTATTCCTAACAGGTGATATGGGGTAAATGAACCGCAGCAAACAGCTATGCGACTCTATGCGAAACCTATATTCGCTCTGCGGCAGAGTCCTGCAATCTTCTATCGAGCAGATTTCATTCTGATGTTAGCGCGTGACAGCGACTACTACGTCGGGGCGGAACCTCCTAGTCGTTTGTTCCGGTCTTTCGGTCGCTATCGTTCATTCCGGCTGAATCGCTGTTGGAGGCATCGCTTTTGTTGTTAAGGCTTGCTGCGAAACCATCATTTACGCGCTCCCTCAGCTCCTTGCCGGGCTTGAAATGAGGTACGTATTTGCCACTCAGAGCAACCGCATCGCCAGATTTAGGGTTGCGGCCCATACGAGGAGGCCGAAAATGCAGGCTAAAGCTACCGAAACCACGAATCTCGATGCGCTCTCCGGACGACAGAGAGTTACTCATGCTTTCAAGCAGGCCCTTGACGGCCAACTCGACGTCTCGCAGTGCAAGGTGAGATTGGTTTTCGGCTAATGCTTCAATCAAATCAGATTTGGTCATTGGCCCAGAACTCCGGGGTTATTCGACATGTTTATCTAAGCAGCCGGGATAAGTGTTACCCCGGCTTTTACGAACAAGGGTGGCAGCTACGATTCTTCTTCGCCGCTGTCCAGTGATCCCATTTGCTCTTTCATCAGATCGCCAAGAGTTGTAGCCGTGGCAGGTGCTGACTGTGCGTAATCGCGCATAGCTTCACCTTCCTCGTCATTCTCTTTAGCTTTTATCGACAGTGAAATGGCCCTGGCCTTCCGATCAATATTGATGAACTTGGCTTCCAGTTCGTCGCCTTCCTTGAGATGCATCTTGAGATCTTCGACACGATCGCGCGAGTATTCACTCGCTCTGAGTATGCCTTCGACTCCTTCACCAAGATTAACCATCGCTAATTTTGTATCGACTTCTGTGATGGTGCCTTTAATTATTGTGCCCTTGGGGTTATCTGCCACAAACTGCCCGAACGGATCCTGCTCGAGTTGTTTGACGCCCAACGAAATTCGCTCGCGCTCCGGGTCAACCGCCAACACCACGGCTTCGATTTCCTGACCCTTTTGGAAGTTGCGAACAGCATCCTCGCCGGTATCGTTCCACGACAGGTCGGACAGATGGATAAGCCCGTCAATGCCACCATCGAGGCCGATAAAAATACCGAAATCGGTGATTGACTTGATCTTGCCGGATACCTTGTCGGACTTGTTGAAGTTCTCTGCGAACTCTTCCCACGGGTTTTGCTTACACTGCTTGACACCCAGCGAGATTCTTCGGCGCTCTTCGTCGATATCGAGAATCATGACCTCGACCTCATCGCCCAGCTGAACCACCTTGTTGGGGTTGACGTTGCGATTGGTCCAGTCCATTTCAGATACGTGAACGAGGCCTTCAACACCCTCTTCTATCTCGACAAAGCAACCGTAGTCAGCAATGTTGGTAACCTTGCCGAATATGCGGGTGTTTTCGGGGTAGCGTCGAATCAGATCCATCCACGGATCGTCGCCCAGTTGCTTCAGGCCGAGTGAAACGCGATTGCGCTCACGATCGAACTTAAGCACCTTCACTTTCATTTCCTGACCCACTTCAACCACTTCACTCGGATGCTTGACGCGCTTCCAGGCCATGTCAGTGATATGCAGCAGTCCATCTATACCACCCAGGTCCAGGAACGCACCATAGTCGGTCAGGTTCTTGACGATACCGGTGACTTCCTGGCCTTCCTGCAGGCTTTCGAGCAACTGCTCGCGCTCGGCACTGTATTCAGACTCAACGACGGCTCGACGTGAAACAACCACATTATTACGGCGGCGATCCAGCTTGATGACCTTGAATTCAAGCTCTTTGCCTTCCAGGTAACTGGTGTCACGAACCGGACGTACGTCTACCAGTGAACCCGGCAAAAATGCACGGATATCGTCAATTTCAACTGTAAAGCCACCCTTGACCTTACCCGTAATCGAACCGGTAACGATCTCTTCGGTTTCCTGCGCTTTTTCAAGTCGTGCCCATGCTCTGGCTCGCTTGGCTTTCTCGCGTGACAGCCGGGTCTCGCCGAATCCGTCTTCGACGGAGTCGAGGGCAACCTCAACGACCTCACCAACTGTGACAGACACAGTGCCTGTCTCATCCATGAATTGCTCAACCGGGATAACGCCCTCAGACTTGAGGCCAGCGTTAACCATGACGAAGTCGCCGCTTATTTCTATTACTGTGCCGGATAAAATGGCACCTGGTTTCATTTGGGTTTGGGAGATACTCTCCTCAAACATCTCAGCAAAAGATTCAGACATTAAATTTCGGGTTCCCGAGGAATATTTACAATGCACATTGACCGGATCAGTGCAAGGCTATGAAAAATCGCTGCGATCCGGCGCAGCGGCTACGCCGATCAATCGTCGACGATGAAAAAAACAGAAGAAAATCATTGCAGAAACACTGTTGAAACAACTATTCAAATGCTCACATAACTATCAACAACACAACAACTGCAGGCCATTACCTCGAACAGCGATCCGGCCGGTGTTACGGTAACTAATGAGTTATACCTAATACGGTATAACTAAAAAGGATACTTGCGGGCAAGCACCTCACGGCGTGGAATCATAGTCTATTTTTCGATAAATCAAGCACTTTTGTGACCACCTGTTCGATGGTGAGACTGCTTGAATCTATGATTACTGCATCAGGTGCCGGCTTGAGCGCTGCGACTGGTCGATCAGTGTCTCTCCGATCGCGTTCACGAATGTCCTCAAGCAAGCCCTCTATGTTAGCTGATATACCCTTTTCAATCAACTGTTTATATCGTCGCTGAGCACGAATTTCTGCACTGGCCGTCAAGTATATTTTTAGCTCCGCGTTAGCAAAGACCACCGTCCCCATGTCTCTGCCGTCAGCCACAAGACCCGGCGGTTGACGCCAGCGCCGCTGCCGATCGAGCAATGAATCGCGAACCGCAGTGTGTACCGCTACCCGCGAGGCCCGGTCACCCACTTCTTCGCGTCGCAGTTCGCGGCTGACATCCTGTCCGCCAAGAAGCACTCTGGTCTCAGCGTTACCACCTGCCTCGAACTGCACCGGCACGGTAGCCGCCAGATTTGCCAGCGCATCGACATCATCGACCGCCAAACGGCGGTTGATCGACGCCAGCGCCACCACACGATACAGCGAGCCGCTGTCTAAAAAATGAAAACCCAGCTGAGCTGCAATACTGCGTGCAATGGTGCCTTTACCCGAGCCACTGGGCCCGTCAATAGTAATAACCGGTGTCAATTTACCAGCGGGCATCTTGAGCAGATTATCTGCCATCGGCTGGGTAACTCGATGTGGATGAACCCATGGTCAACCGTGACGCCATCACTGCATCTCCCCGTCAATTTTTAGTCCCAACGCCTTACAAAGAGAGAAAAAACCGGGGAATGACGTTTCGACGTGGTGCGCATCGTTAATAGTCACCGGGGCTGCGGCGCGAAGACTGGCAACACAAAATGACATAGCGATACGGTGATCAAAATGTGTTTCGACCGTACCCCCACCAAAAGGACCACCTTGAATAATCATTCCATCATCTGTCGCTCTGGCGTCGACTCCTAATGCGAGCAGGCCCGACTCCATGGCAGCGATCCGATCGCTTTCCTTGACTCGCAATTCACCCGCACCAGTAATAACAGTTGTCCCTTCAGCGCAGGCAGCGGCAATAAAAACGACAGGCAACTCATCAATCGCCAGAGGCACCAGCCTCTCGGGTACCTCAATGCCTTTTAAATTCGAGGAGCGAACCTGGATATCCGCCACCGGTTCATCGCCAGCCTGTCTTTCATTCAACAGGGTGATATTGGCACCCATCAGACGCAGGATATCAATGACTCCGGTGCGAGTCGGATTCACACCGACATTGCGCAGCACAACGTCAGAATCTTCTGCAATGCAGGCAGCAACCATCAAAAAAGCAGCCGATGAGATATCCGCTGTGATCTCAAGCTCGCATGCCTGCAACTGACCGCCGCCAGTTAACGACACCCTGCCGCCATTGGTGTCCACCGGGTAGCCGAAGGTGCGCAACATACGCTCTGTGTGATCCCGGGTCACTTCCGGCTCGGTCACGGTGACTTCACCATCAGCATACAGACCGGCCAACAGCACACAGGATTTGACCTGGGCACTGGCCATCGGCAATTGATAATCGATACTTCCAATGCCGGGCACAGCATTGATCTGCAGAGGTGGCAGGTTATCTTTGTCGCCCGATAGCGAAGCGCCCATTTCCCGTAGCGGGTTGATGATTCGCGCCATTGGTCTGCGAGACAGCGACTCGTCACCGGTAAGCGTAGAACTGAACTGCTGAGCCACCAGCACACCAGCCAGTAACCGCATACCAGTGCCTGCATTACCCATATAGAGAGGCGATTGTGGCGCGGTCAAACCGTGCATGCCAGTGCCGTGTATTACCAGCGAGGTTTCATCAGGGCGCTCAATGTTGACCCCCATGGCGCGAAAAGCCTCCAGCGTGTTGAGACTGTCCTCACCGGGTAAAAAACCGCTCACTCGAGTGGTTCCATTTGCCAGTGAGCCAAAAATTACTGCCCGGTGTGACTGCGATTTATCACCCGGCACGGTGGTGTCACCTGCTACCCTGCCGCCCGGCCCGCATACCACAACATTTTCGGTCATAACTGGTCTTCCCGATTAGCACTGGCTGAAGCTCCAAGGATTTTGGTATCGCGGGTTTGCTTGGCAATGTCGAAGTATTCATACAGCTTGTCGCCATCCTGCTTGTCTATCGCCTCAACCAATACATCCAGCCCGTCCTGTAAATTTCCGAGCGCCGCCAGTATTGCTGAGCGATTGTGCAGACAAACGTCTCTCCACATCACAGGATCACTGGAGGCAATGCGGGTAAAATCACTAAAGCCACCAGCGGCATAGCGCAGTACCTCGTTTTGCTTGTCCATTCGATAGAGGGTTTCGACCAGACAAAAAGCAAGCGCATGAGGCAGGTGGCTGGTCGCCGCGAAAACCTGATCGTGGCGTTCTGCCGTCATCGTCTCGATGCTGGCTCCTGTGCGACGCCACAGTTCCTTGACTGTCTCCAAAGGCCCGGCAGCGGTTTCTTCAACCGGTGTAAATATAACCCGCCTGTCGTGGTACAGGGTAGCGAATGCCGCTTCCACACCGGAGTGTTCGGTGCCGGCGATGGGATGCGCCGGCACGAAATTGGCGGGATTCGTCAACCCGGCTCTGGCAGCATCAATGACCGATTGTTTGACGCTACCTGCATCGGTGATGATGGTATCGGGACCGATGCAATCGTCGAGCTGCGCCAGCAACGACCCCATCGCGCCAACAGGACTCGCCAGCAGAATGACCTCACTGCCAGCAACGGCCTCACCCAGGCTGGTGCTGTACCGATCAATGATGCCGAGCTCACAGGCACGCCGCAGATTAGACTCGCTGCGCCCGTAGCCACTTATGTGCACATCCAATCCGGAGTCACGCAAGGCCAGAGCAAACGATCCGCCGATTAATCCAGTGCCGATGATGGCAATTTTCTGAGTCATGTTTAGCCTGACCGCCTGTTTTCACAAGTCTATATTTGCCGAGCCTTTAACAGACCGTCGATGCCCTCGATAGCACTCATGGTTTGCTCATCCACTCGCAGATGAGAATCGATCAGTGTGCAGGCCACATCTCCACGCGACTCATTGATCATGTGCTCGATATTAACGGAAGACTTACCCAGCTGATGTGAGATTTGTCCCACCATGTCAGGTACGTTGCGATGGATCAGTGCCAGGCGATGGTCGCTCTTGCGACTTAGCTCTATCTGCGGAAAGTTAACCGAGTTTCTGATCGTACCGTGCTCGAGAAATTCCTGCAGTTGGTCCGCCACCATAATTGCACAATTTTCTTCTGCCTCCGCCGTAGATGCACCGAGGTGCGGCAATGTTATCACCCGCTCGTGCTCAATTGTTTCGCGCGTTGGAAAGTCCGTGATGTAGGTTTTGATTTTACCACTGTTCAGCCCCTTTAGAATTGCATCGTCATCCACTACACCCGCCCGTGCAAAATTAAGCACAACGCAATTCTCACGCATGCAATGCAGGCGCTGTTCATTGATCATATTTCGCGTAGCTTCGACCAGTGGCACATGAAACGTGACGAACTCACTGCGTGATAACAACTCGTCAACACTGTTGGCTTTTTCAATAACAGCGCTGAGCTTCCAGGCATTTGACACGGTAATCGCAGGATCATACCCAATCACTTTCATGCCCAGCGCAGCAGCGGTATTCGCAACCTCGACACCGATAGCGCCTAACCCGACAACACCAAGCGTCCGATTCGGCAGCTCGCGGCCGACAAACTTCTTTTTGCCATCTTCCACCTGTTTGTCCAGCGCTTCGCCAACCGCAGTCAACTGATCCGTATAACTAACCGCATGATGCAGATTGCGTTCAGACAAAAACAGACTGCCAATGACAAGCTCTTTAACCGCATTGGCATTCGCGCCTGGTGCATTGAACACCGGCACGCCCAGTGCAGAAAGCCGCTCAACGGGAATGTTATTGACGCCTGCTCCGGCGCGCCCCACAGCTTTCAGGTTTGAATCAAACTCCATATCATGGAGTTTTTGTGAACGCAGCATGATCGCATCAGGACTGGCTATTTCCGACCCAAGCTCATACCTGCCGGCTGGAAATCGCTCCAGTCCTCTTTCTGCAAGATTATTTATTTTCAGTATTTTGTACATCACTGAGTGATCCCTTAACAGCGTTCTTTTTGTGTTGTTTCATTGTCAGATCGCGATTCGAGCGCTGTTGGCACTTGTCATCGCTGAGAGTAAAAAGATGTAATTATTGAAACGGGGTTATACCGGGTGCGATAACACCAGTTGATCAGATCATACTGGTCTGCCACAACAGCTTGGCAGACCGACCACACTGATGGATATCATTTTGTGCATAAAGATTGTGCATAAAGAGCATAGCGCTGTTGAGTCTGTGAATGATGAAGAAGCGCATGACACCACTGCATGACACCACTCAAGAAGACAAACCCCTGTCCTTGCGACAAAATTCGGCGCGTGGTGTTGGCCAGGTTGGCGAGCTTTACCCTCTATTTTTTTTATTGATCAAGTTTTATTGAGCTAGATTTAAGTGAGCTAGGTTTAAGTGAGCTAGGTTTGAGTGAGCACGGTTTGATTGAGCAAGGGCATAACAGACGCAACAGAAAAACAAGCTCTCGTCTGCACATCTTATTTGATACCGCACACCAGCTAGCCAGCGTTATCATCCTCCGGATCTCCCGCTTCCGAATCGCTGCCTTCATCGGAGCCACTGTCGGAATCTTTTTTCTCTTCTGCAGGCCCGGCATCTTCTGCGGACTCGGCATCGGCAGGAGCCTTCGACTCTGCTTCCGTACCCTGGTTGTCGTCATCCGGTGTGCTATCGTCATCAACTTTATCGGTGGTAGCCACGCGTTCCACCTGAACCAGATTTTCACCCTCTGACACGCGAATGAGGCGTACGCCCTGCGTGTTACGACCGAGCGTACTGATGCCATCGACAGCGGTACGGATCAGGGTGCCGGTGTTGGTAATCAGCATCACCTCGTCGTCATCATTAACCTGCACGGCGCCAACCACCGGCCCATTGCGCTCAGAGGTTTTGATATCAATAACACCTTTGCCGCCACGACCCTTGGCAGGATAATCCTCTGTTGAACTTCGCTTGCCATAACCATTAGCGGTGGCAGTTAATATGTCACCTTCTTCCACCACAATCAGCGCAATCAAAGAGTCTTCCGCCGACATGCGTATACCACGCACACCGGCTGCGGTACGACCCATCTTGCGAACCGCTCCTTCTTCGAAACGCATCGCACGACCGTTGCTCGAGATCAGCATGATGTCGCGACTGCCATCGGTGAGCGCCACGTTGATCAACTCATCATCGACGCGCAAATCAATGGCAATAATGCCGTTTGCCCGCGGCCGTGAGAAGTCAACCAGTGATGTCTTTTTAACCACACCGTTTCTGGTGGCAAAAAATACAAACTGGTCTTCTGTGTATTCGCGCACCGTCAGTACAGCACTAACCCGCTCACCCTCTTCCAGAGGCAACAGATTAATAATCGGACGCCCGCGTGCACCGCGACTGGCCAATGGCAACTCGTACACACGCTTCCAGTACACTTTACCTACACTGGTAAAAAACAGCACGGTATCGTGCATGCTGGCGACAAAGAGTTTGTCTATGAAGTCTTCATCCTTCATAGAGGTTGCAGACTTGCCTTTACCACCACGACGTTGTGCAGCATAGTCTGACAGCGGTTGTGCCTTTGCATAACCTGCATGCGACAGTGTGACCACCACGTCTTCGTCTGAAATCAGATCCTCAACAGTCATCTCAGAGTAGTCAACCATAATGTTGGTTCGACGCTCATCGTCATACTGTTCTTTCACCGCTTCGAGTTCTTCGCGAATGACCTCTTTCAATCGATCGGGGCTTTGCAGTATTTCCAGGAAGCCCTCGATACGAACGAGTATTTCGCGATACTCGGCAAGAATTTTATCCTGCTCGAGACCAGTCAACCGATGCAATCTCAAATCGAGAATTGCCTGTGCCTGTGCAGGAGAGAGGTGATAACCATCCTCAAGCAGCCCGAACTCATCGCCGAGATCTTCAGGTTTGGACGCATCGGCACCGGCACGCTCAAGCATCTCGACAACACTGCCCGGCTCCCAGACACCGGCCACCAGTTTTTCCTTCGCCGCTGGTGGATTGGGGGCTGCCTTGATCAACTCGATGATCGGATCTATGTTTGCCAGCGCAACAGTCAGTCCCTCAAGGATATGGGCCCGCTCGCGTGCCTTGCGTAAGTCAAACAGCGTGCGGCGCGTTACCACTTCGCGACGATGGCGAATAAATGCGTTGAGGATTTCCTGCAGATTCAGCAGGCGCGGCTGACCATCGATCAACGCGACCATATTGATACCGAAAACGGTCTGCAGCTGAGTTTGCTTATACAGATTGTTGAGCATGACATCGCCGGGCTCACCACGTCGCAACTCTATGACCATGCGCATGCCGTCCTTGTCTGACTCATCGCGCAGCTCGGTAATACCCTCGACTTTCTTCTCTTTGACCAGCTCGGCTATCTTTTCGAGTAACCGGGCCTTGTTCACCTGATACGGCAGCTCGGTGACAATGATGGTGTCTTTGCCTGTCTTTTCGTCGTGCTCAACAGTTGCCCGTGCGCGGACATGCACACGGCCGCGACCGGTGGCATAGGCCTCGCGTATGCCGCGTGCGCCGTTGATGATTCCATGGGTGGGAAAATCCGGCCCCGGTATATGCTCCATTAGCTCCGCCAGCTCGATATCCGGGTTGTCGAGCATCGCCAGCGTACCGCTAATTACCTCACCGATATTGTGTGGCGGGATGTTCGTCGCCATGCCAACAGCTATTCCCGATGAGCCATTGATCAACAGGTTTGGAATTCGTGTGGGGAATACAGCAGGCTCGGTTTCAGAGCCGTCATAGTTTTCCGTAAAGTTGACCGTTTCCTTGTCTAGATCAGCCAGCAACTCGTGCGCAATGCGAGACATGCGAACTTCGGTGTAGCGCATGGCCGCCGGTGAGTCTCCGTCTATCGAGCCAAAATTGCCCTGACCGTCAACCAGCATGTAACGCATGGAAAAAGGCTGCGCCATACGAACGATGGTATCGTAGACCGCCGTATCACCGTGCGGATGGTATTTACCGATGACATCACCGACCACACGAGCGGATTTTTTGTAGGCCTTGTTCCAGTCATTGCCGAGCTCGCTCATTGCATAAAGCACGCGGCGATGCACCGGTTTTAATCCATCGCGAACATCTGGTAACGCGCGTCCTACAATTACGCTCATCGCGTAATCGAGATAGGACTGACGCATCTCGTCTTCGAGATTTACCGGTATTATTTCCTTAGCAAAATCGGACATTTCTACTCTAGATTGACTCAATTTGCAGAGTTGGCTGCGGGGGGCTTGCGCAAGACACTCATGGTACCACACAGGGAGCATTCAGACAGAGGTTTTGGTAAATCAGAATGCCTGTTGTCGTGCTGGTAACCGGCGTCAGCAACACACACAGAACAAAGCGTAGCGCCGGCTGAAAAAGCCCGATTTCCAACCACCGAAGTGGCTCAAACACCACGACTGAAATAGCGCTTGTCGCGCTGTTTTCACCGGCGTTAACCGGTGGTTAAAGGCTTCGCAGGCCGTGAGCCTGTCCATAGCATCAATTGCTGATCACCAATTAGCCCGGCTCGATCCGCCATCAGCCGTATCACAACCACTTGCCGTCAGCCATCTCCACAGCTAAGGTGACGCCGACATCTATTGTGAATTTTTGTTATCAAATGGAATGACCAGACCGGTGGACTGCATTGATCATTGCATTGCACGAGCAACCCTGTTTACCACCATGCTTTCCATGCTTTCCATGCTTTTCACGGCACTTTCCACCATGCTTTCCACAGCGGTCATCCACTCTGGTATGCAAACGCGCTTTCCGTCCCTGATGAGTAACTGCAACCGATGAACAAACCCTATGCACTGCTGCCTGAATGGGTAATCTGCGTCGACAGTGAAAACCGTGTACTTGAAAACCATGCTGTCATCGTTGACGACACACAAATCGACGCCATTGTGCCGTGGCCTGATGCCCGGGAACGCTACCCGCAAATCAACACAGTCGAGTTACCCGGACAGGCGTTGATGCCGGGGCTTATCAATGCTCACACTCATCTGGCAATGAATCTGCTTCGTGGCTTCGCCGATGATCTTCCGCTGATGACCTGGCTGTCCGACCATATCTGGCCCGCAGAAAATCTCCACGTTGACCCGCACTTTGTAGAAGATGGCACCCGACTCGCTCTGGCAGAGAGCCTGCGCTGCGGCGTAACCTGCGTTAACGATATGTATTTTTTTCCGGATACAGTCGCACAGGTAGCTGGCGAGATAGGCATACGAGCAAGCATTGGCCTGATCACTCTGGACTTTCCGAGTGCGTGGGCAGGCGACGCAGACGAATACCTGCGCAAGGGACGCGAGCTTTACGACAGCACCGGTAACGCACCACTGTTGACCTGCATGCTCGCACCGCACGCACCCTATACGGTCTCGGCAGAGACACTGACTAAAATAAGGCGACTCAGCGATCAACTCGGCATCGGTATCCACATACACCTGCACGAAACCCTCGATGAAGTTGAGCAGTACCAGCAAGACCATGACATGAGACCGCTGGCGAAAATGGCAGAGCTCGGCCTGTTAACCCCGCAACTGGCTGCAGTGCACATGACGCAGTTGACCAGCGATGAAATCGACACCTTCGCCAATAGCGGAGGAAGTGTTTTACACTGCCCGGAATCCAATCTGAAGCTTGCCAGCGGTACTGCTGCGGTGGCCGCTATGATCGACGCAGGCATTAACGTCGCTATTGGTACGGACGGAGTAGCCTCCAACAATGATCTCGACATGTTCGGCGAGATGCGCAGCGCGGCGCTGTGTGGCAAGGACAAGGCTGGCGACGCTGCCGCGTTGTCAGCAGAACAGGTGTTGCGAATGGCCACTATAAACGGCGCAAAAGCGATCGGTGTCGACTCGGTTACCGGCTCGATTGAAGTGGGCAAACAGGCAGATCTGGCAAGCGTAAATTTCAATCGGCTGGAGCTGCAACCGGTTTATAATCCGGTATCACACATTGTCTACTCGGCCAATCGATATGATGTCTCCAATGTGTGGGTGGCAGGCAGGCAAATGCTGCAAAATGGCAAGCACCTGCGTGTCGACGAGCAGGCACTGATTAACAACGCCCGTGAATGGGGGGCGCGAATCAATTCAGGCATAGTAAAAAAAGCCTGAGCCGGCAGCTCTGCATTGCCTTGAAAACCACCATGCAATGCAGAGCATCATGCAACACAGAGCACCATTCAATACAGAGCACCATTCAATACAGAGCATCATTCAATACAGAGCATCATGCAATGCAAAGCGGTAGAACAACAGCAACAAAAAACAACACGGCAGCGGACTCAACAGCACAGTGAACAACGATATCGCGCAGCACCAGTCACACAATATCGATCAAAAAGAACTCGACAAGTTTAGCGAAATAGCCAGTCGCTGGTGGGATAGCGAGAGTGAATTCAAACCGCTTCACGACATCAATCCACTGCGACTCGACTATATACAGCATCATGCGCCGCTGGCGGGTAAACAGGTTGTCGATGTGGGCTGCGGCGGCGGTATACTTTCAGAATCGATGGCACGGGCCGGCGCCAGTGTTACCGGTATAGATCTGGCCGAGGCCGCGCTCGACATCGCCCGCCTGCATGCTGCGGAGGCAGAGGTGAAAGTCGACTACCAGTGTGCATCGACAGAGGACTTTGCAGCCGCCAATGCCGGTCAATTTGATGTAGTAACCTGCATGGAAATGCTCGAACACGTGCCCGAGCCCGACGCTATTGTTGAGGCGTGCAGCAGACTGCTGAAGCCCGGTGGCTCAGCGTTTTTTTCAACCCTCAATCGCAATGGCAAATCCTGGCTGTTTGCAATTGTCGGCGCCGAGTATGTACTGCAACTACTGCCCAAAGGCACCCATCAGTGGAAACGTTTTATCAAGCCCTCAGAACTTGCTGGATGGTGCCGACAGGCCGACCTGGCCGTCGACAACCTGACTGGCATGAATTACAACCCGCTGACCAAAGTGTACCGAACCAACAAAGATCTATCCGTCAATTATCTATTGCACTCCACCAAAAGCGAATAGCCGAGCCCACGCTCCGATTGGAACCATCCCCTTGCCGACAAAGACCAGTAACAGCAGCATTTCCAGCACCGATACCGCAGCAGTATTCTTTGATCTCGACGGTACACTGATCGATACCGCACCAGATATGGGTGCAGCGTTAAATCGAGTGTTGCAACGACACGGTCGCGAAGAAGTCCCTGCAGTACGCTATCGCGAACAGGTATCACATGGCAGTATTGCGCTACTTAAACTTGGCTTTCCCGAACTCGACCCAGCCACAGAAATGGCAGATCTGCGCGCAGAATTTCTCGCCGCATACGAGGCCGACATCGCTGCATTCAGCACCTTGTTTGACGGCGTTGAAACCTTACTGAAAAAGATAGAAGCCGCCGAACTACCATGGGGCATTGTCACCAACAAGCCCGAAGGCTTAACACTAAAACTGCTCGACGCACTGGATATAACAAGGCGTTGTTGCAGTATTGTTGCCTCCGATACAACGACACATGCAAAACCACACCCTGCCCCCATGCGCCTGGCCTGTAAGCGCGCCGGTGTCGACGCTGCGGCATGCATATACGTGGGCGATGCAAAACGCGATATCGAAGCGGGTCAGGCAGTCGCAATGAAAACCTATGTCGCTGGTTGGGGCTATCTCAGTCTGGATGATGATCACCCCGACACCTGGCATGCCGACGGCATTTTGCAACAGCCTTTGGACCTGTTGGCCTTCTTATAGTCTGTTGTCCTTCTTATAAACTGTTGTCCTTCTTATAAACTGTTGTCCTGCATATAGACAGATATATAGAGCGCCACCTGACAGGCTCTATTGCAACTCCTGCAGATCCGACCAGACGTTTAGCTGTTGCATTTGTTGCGAAATACAAACGCCAACCGATTGACTTAAAGTGCTGATATCACGCTGCCCATCGATACCAAACTACCGCATATAGAATAGCCAGTTAAAAAATGTAGCCCAAGCCCTGCAGTTTAGTGGAAGACGCCTATACTACCGGTGTTTAGTGAATGGGAACACACTAATGTCTACCCTGATATTTTCAGAATGGCCCGGCGCATGGGAGCGCCACATCATCAGAAAAGCGAGGCACAGCCACTTTTTTGGCGACGATAAAATATCGCTTGCAGAGCAACTCAACCGGGCCAAACAGAGAGACCAATTAGAGTTGGCTCAGTTCAACCAGCATATCGGTGAACTGGCTCTGGAGTGCACCAGTCTTGGCGAGCAAAGCAGCCGCGCAATGATCACCGGCGTCAAGAATAAAATCGACCACTGTTACGACACTGCATGCGGGCTGGGCGCCGAACTCGATGATCAAAAAGAGGCGCTGGCTGTATTAAATGATTTGATCACCACCGCCATGCGACGCGCGTTACGCGACACTGACGAAACCGATCGCCTGCATTTAATAAAACAGGAATCACAGCGCATGCAACACCTCGCGCGCCTGGAGTACCCAATCGTTTGCGACCTGCTACGCGCCCTTTCACCAATACCTGCCGTGGAGATACCAGCCGCACTACTATCAGAAACAGACGAGGCGTACACTATAGCGCTTGAGGTACTTGATCAGGATAAACGCCGCTACCTTGCCGAAGGTATCGAAACTATTGCCGAGCGAATTACAGACAAACGAATATTGTTTCGCATCGATCGAAAGCTCGATATCCTGAATAAAGTAAATGCACGCATTACCCGCAATCTGAACAATGCCGACTCGAGAGGTACCGACTCGAGATCAGATACCGGCAAACCCCCAACCAGTGACAACGCACTTGAAAAATCCAAACAGCCGGAGACCGAAAGCAACTGAACACCCGTCACTGAGCTTTTCTCAGGAGTGGATAGATCGGGCCATCCCTCCAGGCAGTTCTCGTTACTATGCTGTGCTGCATGCAGACAGCGAAACACGCAATCGATTAAAGGGTATAACCGCTTTAATCGGAATTTGGAGCGGGCTTGCCTTCAATGGCCCCGATCCGGAAATAACGTTGCGTAAAGTTGACTGGTGGCGCACTGAGCTTGCGGAAGAGAGTTACAAGCACCCGCTCACACAACTGCTTGAATCCGCGCTGTCGAGTAACGAGAATCTCGGCAAGCAATTACTGGAAGTACTGGGCGGCTATGCAGATCTGATCCAGTTCGGCAGTCCCTCAACCGACGAAGCTAACAAGCTCTTTCACTGGTCAACGGGCGCCGTCGCCTGCCTGGCCCTTACCGGTGTTGAAAACACAGTAAACAATCCGGTTGCGCGCGCCGGTGTTGCGCTGTCTCGCTTTCGTTGCCTGCGCTATTTACCCGATCACGTGAATGCCAGGCTACTGTGCCTTCCGCTGGCAGCACTGGAGGCAAACGGTCTGTCGCCAGCTCAATTACAGCCCGGCGCGAAAGACCCCGCTTTAACTGCTTATTTTCAGCAGCAGTTACAGGCGCTCGGCAAGGAAATGGAGGCCACGGCTGCGGAACTATTGCACGCTGGCCCATCAACCAGACCTCTGTACATTTATTTGCGATCACAGCAAAGGCTGTTGGAAAAAATACTGAACAATGGTGCTGACCTTATGCAATCAGTCAGGCACATGTCGCCATTGCGAAATTACTTCATTGCTTTTAAAGCCGCGCGCCAGCACTACAGATACAATTGACACCCGCTCACTTTATCACTCGCACTTATTAAAGGCAGCCAGGAGATCACGCCCCGGCGGGCGGTTCGCTGTCGCACAGCTCACCACAGCATGCAATCTGCTCGATAGCAGTTTGCCAAACTCTGTTAGAGAGCACTTGTCCACATCGCCATCCTTGTCAATTGTCCTCATCGCGGTACACACCGTAGAGCACAATGCTGTGATCTGTCAGCTCGTAGCCAAGTTCATCGGCAATTTCCCGAAGACGATCTTCAAGTTTTGCATCCTTGAACTCTGCAACCAATCCACTCTTGATACAAATGATGTGATCGTGACTGTCGCCGGTGTCGAGCTCAAACAACGCCTGGCCGCTGTCAAACCGGTGCCGGGTTACCAGACCGGCCGTCTCAAACTGGGTCAAGACGCGATAGACCGTTGCCAGACCTATTTCGGTGTCTTCCGCAAGCAGTGCCTTATACACGTCTTCAGCACTCAGATGGTGCTGCTCGGCGTTCTCAAGGATCTCCAGGATTTTCAACCGAGGCAGCGTAACCTTGAGGCCAGCGCGCTTTAGATCGGCTGTCGGGCTAAGTGGTGATCTACTGAGAAGCTTGCTCAATGTGGATCCAGTGGAGAAATCTGCGAACGAGCATTATACACCAACAAACCACCGTCGAGGCCCTGCAAACTGACTGGCTCTGTTTGCCCGTTTCGGCTTTCGATACATCCTGCCCCGAAGTATCTATCCTGAATCGACACGCAAGACAAGCAAGTGGCAATATGCCGCACTCAATCACCCGATAAATGCGACACGCCACCTGCGAGCCGGCACTCTTTTCCTGGCATCGGGTGCGGCGATGCAGAAGTGGCAGATGACGGATGACGGATGACGGATGACAAGTGACCGGCAGTCGCTGACGGCAACCATGCACCACAATCCTCAGTCGCGCCTGGTTTTCGGCAGCCAGGCCGCAATCGCATCGCCAATCTCTACCGGGCTGTCCTCCTGGATGAAATGACTGCCTTTTACGGTCACTTCAGTCTGGTTTGGCCAGCTGCGAGCAAACTCTCTGGGCGCACCTGTGAGTATCGAGCCTGGATCAGCGTTGATAAACAGCTTTGGTATATCCGAGACAGTTAGCCAGTCTGCATACGCCTGAACAATCTCTACGACTTCCTGCGGCTCACCTCCAACGGGTATCTGCCGCGGCCATGTCAGTGTTGGCCGACGATCTTCACCCGGCGTTGCAAATGGCCTCCGATACTCGGCCATCTCCGCATCATCGAGTTTACGTAGCACAGACGCAGGCAAAATCGCCTCGACAAAGAGATTCTTTAGCAACACCATCTCCTCACCCTTGTCTGATCGCAGCGACTGAAATATGCCTCTGGCTTTCTCAGGCCATTCATCCCAGCTAACCGGCCGCACAATCCCTTCCATGTAGGCAAGCCCGGCCACCCGTTGCCGATGCCTGTTGGCCCAGTCAAAGCCGAGTGCCGACCCCCAATCGTGAATAACGAAAACCACGTTATCTCCCAGATCCAGTTGATCGAGCAACCCGTCCAGAAATTTTCGATGTTCCGCAAAAGTGTACGAATCAGGCCCCGGGTTATCGAGTTTCTCTGAATCACCCTGCCCAATCAGGTCGGGCACAATACAACGCGCCGTGCCTGACACCAGCGGCACCACATTTCGCCACAAATAGGAAGATGTTGGATTGCCGTGTAGAAAAACAACCGGGTCACCCGAACCGACATCATGGTAAGCCATCTGCTTGCCGTGCACTGACTGGTACTGCTTGCTTAACGGTTGTGTGTTCATGAGACGCGCCCGAATTATTCATGAAATGTCGAGCATATCGCGTAGAGATTTGTTTTCACAGTGCCCGTGGCTGACCTCTGCCTGCCTCAAAATCAAATTGCAGGCCTTCCTGCATCGCATACTTACTGATATTTACAAAAAAAAAAGTTGCGGCAACGCCGGCACTATCACGCCAACAATCTATTCTCAGACACCATCGATTGGCGTGGATCACTGTTTATCGCAATTTTTTCTTCTCAACAAGTAAACTGACGGCCTTTTCTATTCTTCTTTGTCTTGTTGCGTCTTTTTTGGCATCGTTTATCCAGCCAACATAGGCTTTTTTATGGGAATAAGCCAGCGATTCAAAATAGGTATTGGCACACTGATTAGTTAACAGACTTTCCCTAAAATCAGCGGGTATAGATACTTCTCTTTTTGAACTGTCTTTGCTTATCTCCAGTTCAACGGACCCACCCAATTCTATATTTGCCTGCGTGCGAATACTTTTATCAAGCACCAGATAGTGCTCCCCATTACCTCTAGCCTGGATTATTCATAAGGCGACAAGTAAATATTAGCGAAATGCTATGTATA
>CAYMVV010000047.1:0-44715 GCA_964393885.1 uncultured Granulosicoccaceae bacterium
GTTCCTTCGGAATTTTGAGAGTGATCGTGCAAGCGGGCCGCGCAAACAGCCATCCATGGCTGACAGCGCTCGTAGCACCTCCCTGGCGCGCCGACCCGCTTGCACGATCACTCTCAAAACTGATTAAACGCGGGTAGATCAAGATCTAAAACAAGATCAAGATCAGATCTAAAGCAAGAGCGCAAGGTTAAAGTCTTATACCAGCTTCCCGCGGGCTTCTACCGGGATTACCTCTATGACTTTGTCACCGCGCACAGCGACAAGCTGATCCACCATATTGACTGCGACGCAAACATGGTTAGGGACTACGCGAACGATGTCGCCGACATCGGGTTTGTCGTTGCAGTGGCTCAGGTCAAGAAACCCATGTTCTTCGGCAAACTTGTGAATGCGTGCGCTCGGGTGTTCGAGTACGCGGCCGTAGCCATCCAGACCACCACTGTCGGAGGTCAGTGTTTTGGAGCCGGCGTCAAGGATGCCCCGCTCTGGTCCGGCTCGGCTGACAACACTGGAATATACCTGGAAGGCGCAGTCTTCGAGTGTGGCGACTCCTGCTTCAATCTGCATGAGATCATTGAAGATACACGTGCCGGCGCGATGTTCGGTGGCACCCGGAAGTTTGCCTATATGCAGAAAATTGGGTGAACCGCCGGTGGATACAATGTCGGCGTGCAGGCCCAGTTCCGTTAACCCGGCACTGACCTGCTCAAAAAATACGGCAGTTTGCGGCCAGCCGTCCAGCGGCGGGTAGAACAGCCAGCCAGCAAAATTTAGCATAGCGTTATTGTTGATCTCCCTTGCCAGTTCCAGTGCTTCGGCAGGTGTTTCGACACCGGCGCGTTTCTGACCTGTGTCGCATTCGATCAATACATCAAGTGGTCTTCCGGCCTGCGTTGCTGCCGCGGCATAGGCGGCGAGCGTAACCGGGTTATCTGCGCAAACTTTCAGTGGCAGCATTTTTTGTAACGCCGCCAATCGTCCGGAGCGAGCAGCACCCAATAGATTGGTGGCGATAATGATATCCGTAATACCAGCGTTGGCCATTACCTCGGCTTCACCGAGCTTTTGGCAGGTAATGCCTTGTGCACCGGCGGCGATCTGCATTTTTGCCAGTCGCGGTGATTTATGGGTTTTTATATGTGGCCGGTTAGCCACACCCGCATCATCACATCGTTGCTGGGCGCGTGCGATATTGCGCTCTACTACATCGAGGTCAATCACCTGACAGGGCGTGCCGAAGGTTTCAATAATCTCTGTTTTCAAAGAGCTTTTATGAGCACTTTTATCGTCAACCATGTCTGAGACTCTTGTCTGTTCTTATTGCAGGCTGTTATTCGGGTAGTTACCTGTTTGTCGAGTGGGTAGAGCAGTTGGCAGATCACCCGGCTTTGCCAGATTAGCATAGGTGCCGGCGGCGAGTGCATCAGAGGAAACTGTACAGCGTGTCAGTAAGCAGAAGTCACTAACCACAGTGGTGTGCGCGGTGCAGGAAGAGTGCGAACCGTGTAGACGCCCGCCGCATTGGGCCAACAGTAGCGGGCCAACAGCAGTGGGCTAACAGTAGCGGGCCAACAGTGCAGGGGCTCTTCAGGTACGGAAATCGCCAGAGCGATTCCGTACTGAAGGTGACGTTTTGTGTATGTGCCTGTTTAGCAAACGATACCTTACAACGATGCCCCTGGCTTTGTCCGGTCCACAGGGTTACGCCACAGGTAACGTCTTTACAAACCCGGAAGTCAGCTTACAGAGCTACCCGCTCCTTGACCAGTTCGTCCAGGTTGGGATGCGGCACCAGGTAATCGCCAATGGCCAGATAGTCGATATTACCCAACAGGAATGCTCTGACGGCATCTTTCGGCGAACAGACAATCGGCTCTTCGTGCATGTTGAAGCTGGTGTTGATCACCGCAGGCACGCCTGTCAGCTCGTGGTATGCGCTGATTATCTTGTGAAAGCTCTCATTGGTACGCTCACTCACAAATTGCGGACGAGCCGTTTTGTCTACATGAACTGCGGCCGGGCATTTCTCGGCCATTTCGTCAGTGCAATCAAAAGTGATCGTCATAAACTCAGAGGTTTTCTCACACCCCTGGCAATTCAAAAATAGATTGTACTTTTCACTGTCCAGTACAGCCGGAGCAAATGGCATGAACTCGGTTCGTCCCAGCTGATGATTCAACCAGAGGTTTACCTGCGGATCGTGTGCCGAGTACAACACCGAGCGGTTACCGAGTGCTCTCGGTCCATACTCCATGCGGCCGTTAAATCTGGCGACAATGTGATTTTTGGCCAGCAGTGCGCCCGCTGCTTCTTCGAGGTTCGAAGGTTTGTCGTACTGCAGATTCTCGGATTGCAGTTCCTTTTCAATGTCTTCGGCCGTGTATGAGGGCCCGTGATAAACCGTATCTACCGGCTTTGAGCGTGCACCTTTATCGAACGCGAGCATGGCCGCACCGGTGCCACAGCCGCCGTCTCCCATATTGGGATAGACAAAAACACTGTCTACCCCGTCTATTTCATGAATACGCTGATTGAGTTTTACGTTGGCATTAACTCCGCCGGATACTGCAACATTAGATAGCCCGGTTTTATTTACCCAGTATTCGCAAACCTCTTTGGTAACCTGTTCAAGCACATGCTGATATGCTGCGGCTACATCGCGCTTGGCGTATTTTTGCGCAAGTGCTCTGGCAAAGTAGTAATTCATGCTTGCTCTGATGCGTATGTCACCGTCTTCGATGACAAATCGATCTCGTAGTATCGGCCCCAGTACATCCGGATTACCATAAGCGGCCAGCCCGACGATCTTGCCCTCATGTCTACCCGGTTTAAAACCAAGTGCACTCGTGACCATTTCGTAAAACTGTCCAAGAGAATTGGGGAATGAAAATTTGATTAATGGTGTTAGACCAGCAGAGTTGCCTTCATAGACACCGCCACAGTTACCGGAACCATACCCGTCCAGGGTGACTAGCAGCGCTTCATCATAGCCACTTGAGTAGAATGCGTTGGCAGCGTGTGTGTCATGATGATTGAAGCGTTTCAATTTTCCTTCGAGGTTAAAGGACTTGAGGCCTTGCTCAAGTTCCGAGGCTATTTGTTGATGATCTGCAATCGCCAGCTTGAGCCACGAGTTATAGAATTTTTTATGTAACGCCCAGTCCGCTTTTGCGTTGCTGGCGGAAAAACTGTAAATCTGACTTTTCGGAAAGCCTTTCGGCGGCATGAATTCCTCTTTTTCCACATCAAGACCGGGAATTTGGGTGGACAGGTCCGGCTTGTAGCCACTTTCATCGAGCTCTTTTAGTGCCTGAAGTGATGCACTGGTGCAGTCACTATTGTGATAGTTTTTGTCGATTGCGACGGACTCACGCATTAAGCGTGCTTCTTCATCGGCATCGAAGAAAGCATAGGCAACCGCATCTATATCTGCAGCTGTCCAGCCGGTTTTTTCAAAACCCATCTTCATCGCTAGAGTCGGAAAGCCGCCCTGCAGTTTTGTACGGGTGAGTCTCTCTTCACCGCAGGCAAACAACACCTGGCCATCTTCCATAAATGAGACGGTTGAATCTTTATCCAGTGGACTGATACCGATTATCTTCATGCTGATTCTCTCGTGGTGTCTTTCTGCATGAGATACTCACGCTCCAGTTGCTGAGCCAGTTCTGCGATAGTAAGAGGTGTATAGGACTTGTGTTTGGCAAGCCAGCCAAGCACCTGCTCAACACAATTAAATATGTCGTCCACAGACTTCTGTGTTGCCGAGTAGGGGTTTCCATCTTTCATTAGTGAAGAGCTGTGCAGGGTTAATGTCACGCAGGGAACGTTGATTTTTTCAAGGAAGGTCAGCAAGGCAATCATCTCACTGGCCGGAGTGCATTCAAAGTTTAGCCAGACACGACGTACTATGCCGGAGGAACTCAACATACCGTTTAGCCTGAGGTGGCGTAGAAAGCTGTGTTCGATTAGATCAAAGGTGTCGGCCCAAAATTCCATGTTGTTGCGTGTATAGGCCAGCGTGCATGGAATTTCCCACATAGCGGAACCTCCTTCCTGCACTGGTTGCAGCCGATTTGGCTGTAGATTCCTATCTCGATAATTGGGTGCGCCCTCGTCATCCCATGTTGTGAATGGAACCACTGATGCGTCAGCGATAAATCCACGTTCGGGATGTTGCAGGAATTTCTGAATTTCCGGACCACATGAATAGCGCCCGCCGCGAAACGATTTGGGTCTGCAGCCATGCGCGTTAAACACTTGCCAGACGGTGTTGAGCTTCTGGTGAATCACCGGCACAGGACTGTTATGTAAAAACGACAGGCGCGCTGTGGTGTTGTCTTGCGGGGATATTGGTGGCGTGAGCCAGGGGTGGATATGCATGCCAAGTTCCGCGTCTTCATTTGCGGTTACGCCGAGAATTGTCGCCCGTGCGTCTTCGTCATTCATGACCGACCAGT
Organism: uncultured Granulosicoccaceae bacterium; assembly: GCA_964393885.1. Taxonomy (GTDB): domain Bacteria; phylum Pseudomonadota; class Gammaproteobacteria; order Granulosicoccales; family Granulosicoccaceae. Next base: position 4,458 of record CAYMVV010000047.1, read on the forward strand.
TTGTAAACCAGGTTGTTCGCGCACCATGCGACTGACAAAGCGAATGAAAATCTGGTGCGATGGAAAGGTTGCGCAGGGAGTGCCGGGTTACAGGCCAGCCTGCGTCCCAGTCCCATTCTTCTTCTGTATCCACAGTGACTGTATAATAGGGAGGCATAAAACTCTACTCGTAATCATTCGCGTGCTAAAACGCGGTTCCAAAAACCATTAAATCATAACGCTACCATGTGTAAATCCGTTCACGGAAATGTATACATAAAGTAACAAGAATTCCCGTTGTAGCATGATTCTCAAAATGGCAAATACATGAAAGTAATTGATAATCGATGTTGTCGGGGGGCCGGCAATCGAAAATAAAATTGACCGGGAGCTTACCTGCTTCAATGGGGCTCCGGTTTCGCACAATTGATATTTGAGATGAGTGTCAGATTAATTGGGAGTCACTTTGTGACGTTACAACGGATTTACCTCTAACCCGATTCATTCGTGCAAATGTTATGGCCAGTAGTCTGCGCGGTAGTCAGGGTATGATTTGGTTGCACCACTCTGAATTAATTGAATCCACATTAACAATGTGAGCAAAACGTTAGTCACGCTGCCGTTATTCCTCCTGCGAGTTTTTTGACTCGCTCTGCTGCCACTCGCGCAATGCTTCGTCCACATCGTCCGCTGCTTCCGGCATGCTCTCAACAATGGTGGCTGCGATATCCTGCATCTGTTCCGGAACGGCATCTGCCAGGTTAATCATGTGCTGGCTAATTGCCTCGGACGCTTGCTCGTCGTATTGATCGTCCTCGCCGGTGACTGCCTGCACGAGTGCCTCGGTGACCTCGGGCGCGGCACTTGGCACAGCTTCTGTCATGCTTTGCGCCAGATCAACAGACTGTTCGGGTAGTACTTCAGTTACCGCGGCATAAACTTCCGCCATGTGCTCACTGGAATTATCGTCATCCCGGTCTGCGGGACGCAGGTTGTCCACATGATCTCCAATGGTTTCTACATAGCTTTCTACAAATTCCTGCACCACAGACGGTTCGGCGTCTATATCGTTAAATTGTTCGATAGCCGCTTCGATAATTTCGGAGCTTCTGTCCGGAACGGCCTGAGCCATACCCGCAATTGCTTCGTGCGCATCACTGGCACCTTCATCCAGCAGCCAGGTAACGATGTCAGTGGCGCCCTGTGGCCACGCTTTGGCAATGGCTTCGGCAATCTCGGTACGTCGCTCCGGTTCGATTCGACTCATTGCAAGCATCAGTTCTTTGCTGTCCACGCCTTCTATTTGTGCCATTGCGTATGACAGTGACAACAGTTCTGCGGGATTGGAATCCACGATATCAGCGGCCAATACGATAGCCGCATCAGGCTCGGTTAGAGCCAGAACCACTGCAATCTCAGCACCGTCACTCAGCGTCTGCTCTATCTCGTTGAACTCTGTACGAGGATCGAGTTCAACTGCCGCACCACCCAGTGCTCCCTGCACGACATACGGGTCCTGTTGATCTATTGGCAGTGCTTCGCGCTGACTTATGCGGTAAACAATATAGATCAAAAGCAGAACCTGCAGCGCGCAGAGCAGGTAGAACAGTGCGTCCGGACCAACTCTTTGCATTATGTTGGAACTCGCCAGCGGGCCCACGATAGCGCCTATTGCATAGACAATGATCAGGGCGCCCATAGCAGCGCCCATCTCGGGCTGTTTGAGGTTGTCAAATGTTTGAGAAATACTGATTGCGTAGAGCGAACCGAATACCCCGGCGCTGATCGAAACCAGCGGTAACAACAACCACAAGTGCACACTCAGCGCTATCGGTGATGCCAAACTGGCGAGTAGTGATACGAATATCAAAACGGCCGTAATGGTGCGACGATCGTTTCGGTCAGAGAGATAGCCTACCGGATACTGCATTAAAAATGAGCCCAGAATTGCCGCCCCGCTGAGCAACGTAAGTTCGAAACCCGCTATGCCTTTAGCTGCGCCATAGACGGGTAACATACCCAACATCGACCACAACAACAGCCCGGAAAAAAAGCACCCGACCATACCCAGTGGAGAGCGCTGGAAAACATCTTTCACCTCCATTAAGTCATCCTCAGACACCATCGGGCCCGTGCGTCGACTGAGCACCATGGGCACCAGTGCAAGACTGGCTAACATGCCTCCGACGATAAACATGGTGTTTGATTCCGGCGGTGCCAGATTAAACATAAACTGACCAACAAACATACCACCGGTGATGACCATTTGATTGGCAGCCAGTAACTGTCCGCGCGTATCTTTGGTTGCGCTTTGGCTAAGCCAGTGGTCGATGACTGCCATAGAAACCGAAATGGCAAAGCCGTTTAGCAAGCGCATTAAACCCCAGAGGATCGGGTTGGCGGACAGTCCGCAGGCAAGTATAGAGACGGCAACCAGTGCGGCGGTGCAGGCGAACACACGAATGTGGCCTGCTCTTATCAGCAATGCGTTGGTGTAGAGCCCACCCAGCAGCATACCCATCGCGTAGAGGGACAGGACTAATCCGATCGTGTCTGTCTGAACACCCTTGAGACTCAAATGCACGGGCAGCAGCACCACCATCAGCCCGTGGCTGAGGGTAAGAATCAGTACGCTGGACAATAACGCCAGCGGCGGTGTTACGGTGGATTTCACCAGCGGTTTCTCGTTGTTGGTGCGGTGGCGCAGTATGCTCTTTTACGCGCAAGAATAGCAGTGCCTGAGGAATTCTAAAGAAACATTAATGTTCCAGTGCCGCGATACAAAAGCCGTGCTGGCATTTGTGGTGGTGGCATCTTTTCTCACTGTGTCGGACGCGCACAATCAGTGTTGCCGGCTCCATGCAGTCTGTACAGATTGACAGTACCCCCGGTAATGTTGTTGAGAAAATTAATAATCGCGAGCGAGGGCAGTCCCCCGTGCGTTCTGAGCTGAGCCGCGCTGCAAAAAAGTAGCCACTGTGCGAACGGTATTGCCCGTCCCTGAGCCTGGCAAAATCGAGCCATTGCTCGACGCTGGTGGCTCGACATGAGTGGTCTCGACGCTACTGATCGGGGATAGATGTCTCCCTGACACGGAATTAAAAAAACGCAAAGGCCGGGCAACTGATGCTTGCCGGCTAAGTTTGCGGACAATCCTCTTAGCGTATTTTAGCTCGCTGAAATTTTTTTTAAGGACAGTGATTAGCTGATGCAAGAGCGGGCTGGCTTCAACAGTGGGGCGAGCTGTACGTAACTTCACTATTTGTCCCTGCCATATTTGTTGAGATCGGATTTGTTGAAACCGGCAGCTCTTTCCCAGGCTCTTGAAAGATGATTCGGAATTCTTGGGTGCCAAACCGCGTTCTACTGCTGCAACTCCCTCATCGCGCGCATGCCGGTGCTGACGATTACACAGCACTTGCAAAATATTCTGTAGTAGGCAAACTGTTTGGACACCTGCGTTCGACTCAATTAAATCGAGTCTGCGCCTACAGTGTTCAACAGGAGGAAATATGGACAGTACTACTTTTAGTAAGGCTCGTCTGAAGCTGGCCGGATTGCTTGTCGCCACTTCGGTAGTATCTGCCGGACTGCCGATGCAGGCAGCAGCGCAAGAAGACGAAACATTTAAAATCGGTGTAATCACCTTTCTATCGGGTGGTGCAGCCGAGAGTTTTGGTGTTCCGGCATGGAATGGCGGACAGGTTTTAATTGAGTTGCTCAATCAAGGCGGGGTTTTACCGGCACCTTATGATAAACCCGGCTTCGGCGGCATGGAGATAGTGCCAACCGTGGTTGATGAGGCGGGAGGGGCCACCAAGCAGGTACAGGAGTTTCGTAACCTGGTGCAGCGTGAAGAAGTCGACGCAGTTGTCGGTTATGTCTCGTCGGGTGACTGTCTGGCCATTCCACCGGTGGCTGACGAACTAAAAGCATTTACCATTTTGTACGACTGCGGAACGCCACGCGTCTTCGAAGAAGGCAGCTACGACTATGTCTTCCGTACCGCAGCTCATGCGGCAATGGACAATATCTCTCTCGCGAAATATATGACCTCCAGGGGCGTGAAGATGGACACCATTGCCGGTATTAATCAGGACTATGCGTGGGGTCAGGATTCATGGGCGGACTTTGTCGCCTCTGCAGCGCAGCTTAATCCAGGCTCGAAAACGGAAACTGCGCTTTTTCCTAAAATCTTTGCCGGCCAGTACGGCACTGAGATATCTGCACTCATCAGAGCAAAAGCGGACATTGTGCATTCCAGTTTCTGGGGTGGTGATTTGCAGGCTTTCGTATTGCAGGCGGTCCCTCGCGGATTGTTTAAACGCAGCCAGGTAGCACTGGCAGCAGGAGACCATGTTATTCCTCAGCTCAACGAGAAAATGCCGGATGGCGTAATTATCGGAGCGCGTGGCGTGAACGGTTTAGCCGCCAGACCACGTGGTGATGAACTCACTACTGTATTGTGGGATGAGTACGAAAAACGTCATGGTGTTTTTCCGGTACAGGCACCGTTTCGTATGTGGCAAGCGTTACTCGGGTTGAAAGTTGCGGTTGAAAAGGCGATGGATGCCAACGGTGGCAAAAAACCAACTGATGAAGAACTCGCCGCTGCGATGAAAGGGCTTGAATGGACAGCGCCTTCCGGAGATATCAAAATGGCGCTGGCAGGGGGCCACCAGGCCATACAGCCTAATGCCATCGGCAGAACTCAGTGGAACAAGGATAAAGGTCAAATGGAACTCATTGATCTTGTCTACTACGATGCCGAATGTGTAAACCCGCCCGATGGTACCAAGGCCATCGACTGGATCAAGGCAGGATTTCCAGGGGCAACGTGCGATTAGACGCTCTTCTATAGTTACATGTCCAGGTGCCAGCAGGCACCTGGACGAAGCGAGAGCCGCTGTGATAGTTAGCGTGATTGCCTGTGTAATAGATGAAACGGCAGGGTACAGGTTTTACACCGGCACCCGGGAACAGCGAGGTTAATCTGGATGGAGCTTCTTGGGATTATTCTTGTTGATGGACTGATCTATGGCGCGTGGCTTTTTATCGTGTCGGTTGGGCTCACCCTGGTGTTTGGTGTCCTCAATATTCTCAATATGGCGCACGGTAGCTTGTACGCGATGGGTGCCTATGCGACAGCAAGTGCGGTCGGTGCCTATTTCGCGTTTGGAGGAGACAGCTTTGAGTTCGGCTCCTATCTTGTGATGTTTCTGGCTGCGATTGCGGTGGCGCTTGTTATCGGTCCCTTACTTGAACGCGGTTTGTTACGACACTTCTATGGCCGTGATCATGTTGTTCTTGTTCTCGTCACCTATGGGGTATTTCTTATACTCGAAGACGCCATAAAACTAATCTGGGGCGTAACACCGCTATTTGTATCCGAACCCTATTCCCTGCTTGGCAATGTAGAGATTGGCCCGCTTTTCTATGTGACCTATGATTTTCTGGTAATTGCAGTGGCAATCGTTGCGGGATTTTCTGTCTGGTTCTGGCTCAATAAAACCCGTCAGGGAAAAGTGATACTGGCGGTTATTCATGATCGCGAAATGAGCCAGACCATGGGTGTTAATGTGAATCGGGTGTTTATGATTTCATTTACGCTGGGTGTTTTTCTTGCGGCGCTTGGCGGTGCATTGACTGCGCCTATGATTTCGGTGTCGCCGGGGATCGGTGTCACCGTGATTATTGTTGCATTTGCAGTGGTTATTATCGGCGGCCTGGGGTCGATTGAGGGGGCTGCTATCGGTGCGTTATTTGTAGGCATTGCAAGAGCCGCCTCAGTTCATTTACTGCCGGAAGCAGAGCTATTTATCATTTATCTTGTTATGGCAAGTGTTTTGGTATTTCGACCCGAAGGGTTGTTCCAAAAAACACAGGCTCGCAAGATATGAGTATCAGTAGAATTATCTTCGCTGCGGTATTTACATTGGTTGCTCTAATTATCTCCGGGTTGTATATGCCGGCATGGGCAATGTTTCTGGTGACAATGGCTTTTGCAAAGGGGCTGGTTTCACTGGGTATAATTTGTTTGATGCGAGCTGGTCTTGTTTCATTCGGGCAGGGCCTTTACTACTGTATCGGTGCCTATGTTGCAGCACTGATGAGTGAGTGGACAGGCATTACTGACATTGGTTTGCTAACCATGTTAGGTGTGTTAATGGCAGTTATTGTCAGTTCCATATTTGGACCACTGCTGGCGAGCTATCGAGGTATATTTTTTGCCATGCTGACGTTGTCGCTATCAATGATTCTCTATGGCACACTTGCCAAACTCAATGTGATTGGCGGTACGGACGGACTAAACGTATCACCGCCCACATTTTTATATTATCAACCATCAGGACGCGAACTGGGCTTTGCCTTGTTCGTCTTTACCTGTGTTCTCACTGTTGTAAGTTGTGCAGCACTACGCATATTCTTTGATAGCGAGCGCGGGCTTATTCTACTGGGGATTCGCGAAAACGAATTGCGAATTGAATATCTGGGCGCGTCTGTGAACAGTGCGATTTCAGTTGCCTACATTTTTGCGGCGGCTCTGGGTGGCGCCGGCGGCGTAATAGCGGCGCTGGCTATTGGTCATGTTGATCCTGAATATTCCTTCTGGACTACATCGGGCGAGTTTGTATTTGTTGGAATTCTATCCGGGTTTTATTCAGTGGGTGCGGTTTTTGTGTCCTCGGTTATTCTTGAACTGGTTCGTTCGTTCTCCAATTTGTATTTTCCGACCACCTGGCAGATGTCGCTGGGCATCTTTCTGCTAATCGTCATCTTCCTGTTGCCTAACGGTTTGGGCTCACTACTGTCCAAGCGAGACAGGGATCGAAAGGGCACATGAGCGATCATATTATTCAGGCCGTTGACGTCAACAAAAGTTTTGATGCTGTTACTGCTGCCAAAAACATCAATATTGCAGTGCCTGTTGGCTCGGTTTGGAGCCTCATCGGATCTAACGGTGCTGGAAAAACCACGTTTGTGAATATGGTGACAGGCTATATCAAACCCGATAGTGGTCACATTCTGTTTGATGGTGAAGATATTACCGGTGTGGAGTCGCGTTCAATTAGTCGCCGTGGCATATGCCGTTCCTTTCAGATACCGCAGCTTTGTGCGGAACTGTCAGTACTTGAAAACATGCTGATAGCACTTGCAGTGCGACAGGAAAGGAAACCGTCTTTCCTTCGACGGGCGCAATCCGTGGCCAATATTGATCTGGCCATGAACGAGTTGGAAAAATTCAACCTGGCAATGCTGCGTGATAACCGTATGAGTGAAATATCCGCCGGATCGCGAAAACTCCTTGATATTGCGATGGCTATAGCAGGTCATCCCAGGGTGGTAATGTTAGATGAACCAACCAGCGGAGTAGCGGCGGAGGAGAAGTTTCCAATCATGGACCTGGTGATGGAAGTGTTGGCAAACGAACAGGTGACGATACTGTTTATCGAGCATGACATGGATATCGTTACTCGTTATTCAGAGCGCATTATAGCTTTTTACGATGGTGAGATTATCGCCAATGACACGCCCGAGGAAGCGTTATCTGATCTCAATGTACAGCGCTATGTGACGGGCACGGCCAAATGATTCTCGAGCTCGATAACATTGTTGTTAATATTCAAAAAACACCAATACTACGCGGCCTGTCGCTAACGATTGATGACGGTGAGTTTATTGGCCTGGTTGGGCGCAACGGTGCAGGCAAGACCACCACCCTGCGTACTATTATGGGCATGATTGAACCTCTGTCCGGCAGCGTGAATCTGTTCGAACAAAATGTGTCGGGACTTGAGCCGCATCGTCGCCCGGCCATGGGTATCGGGTATATGCCGGAGGATCGTCGACTGGTGCCCCAGCTGACTGTAGAGGAGAATATTCTACTGCCATCGTGGGTAATAGACGGATTGGATCATCAAGGCAGTTTACAATTTATTTATGACCTCATGCCCGAACTACTGCCGATGAATAAGCGTAAAGCCATGCTGCTATCCGGCGGTCAGCAAAAGATGGTGGCGCTGGGTAGAGCGTTAATGGCGGGTACCAGGCTGCTGGTGCTGGACGAGCCCTTCGAGGGAGTTGCCCCTGCACTTGCCAACCGACTGGCAGAAGTAATCAGCACCTTACGACAGCAGGGTCGATCAATTCTAATTGCGCAGTCCGAGTTGGGTCACACCGGTGCAGTCATGGATCGTGAGTATGTCATTGAACGTGGTGAAATCATCTCCGGGCGCGCACTCGATGGACGAGACTGACCGGGCGTTGATGTTCAGGGTTCTGATTATCAAAGTTCAGAAATGCAATATGGCTCTAGTCAGAAGTGCACGGGTTAAAAGGGCACAGGTTAAAAGAGCGCGGGTTAAAAAGGCACGGGTTAAAAGGGCACAGATTAGTAGAGTAACGACGGTGTTATAGTCATGCAGTGGCCCGATTCAATCACCAGCCGTATCCGGGAAGAGACACACTTCGGCAGCAGGCAGATTAAGTGCTTTACTGACCGACCAGCCTCCGTGAACGCAATGTTTGCCGAAGCGCTACAACGAAAACCACACGGTGAAGCGCTGGTTTCAAACGATGGTCGTCTGAGCTATGCACAACTCAATGGTCTGGTAACATCGTTAGTGGCCGGATTATCCGAAAACGGAATCGGTACGGGCGACCGTGTTGCGATGCTTATTGGTAATCGAAAAGAATTTATGATCGTCCTGCTAGCCGTGCTGCGTATCGGTGCGATTGCAGTTCCGATAAACATCCGCGAACAAACGCCGGAACTCACTTACATTTTAAATCATTGCGGTGCAACATTGCTGGTTCACGATCGCGATATAGACGCCAGACTGCCGGCGTCAGAAAGGCTGAATGTTTTACAGCATCGATTCGCTATCGGCGGGGCCACGAACTCTTCAGTTGACTATGCGAATCTATCTGTCGCGGGCAAAGAAGCACAGGCTCTTGTTGCCAATGAGGTCAATGAAGAAGATGTCGCCATTATTTTATATACCTCTGGTACTACCGGATTGCCTAAAGGAGCAATGCTGACGCATTTTAACATTGTACATTCCTGCATGCATTTCGAGTGTTGCATGTCGCTCGATCAGAATGATCGATCGTTGCTTGTCGTGCCGGCTTCACATGTGACCGGTGTGGTGGCGGTTTTGTTGACAATGCTGCGGGTTGCAGGTTGCTCGGTAATCATAGAATCTTTCGCGGCTGATGGAACACTGGCGATTGCTGCAACTGAAAAAATCTCCCATACCATTATGGTCCCGGCAATGTATAACCTGTGTCTGTTGCGTAGCGAGATCGAAAACTACGATTTGTCAGCCTGGCGTATTGGTGGGTTTGGCGGTGCGCCCATGCCAGTCCCCACCATTGAGGCGTTGTCGCAAAAACTACCGGATTTACTATTAATCAACGCTTACGGGTCAACTGAGTCGACATCACCGGCAACCATCCTTCCTGTTGAAGCCAGCAGTGATCATTCAGACAGTGTGGGTATTGCGGTTCCCTGTGCGGATATTCGTGTTGTCAATGACGACGGGCAGGATGTTCCAGATGGAGAACATGGGGAACTGTGGATTGGTGGTCCGATGGTCGTTCCGGGGTACTGGAACAACCCCGAAAAAACGCTTTCAGAATTTAACAAAGGTTACTGGAAAAGCGGAGATGTGGGTTCTCGCGACAGCAAAGGATACTTTCGCTTACACGACCGACGCAAGGATATGATTATCCGCGGTGGCTACAATATTTACAGCGCTGAAATAGAAAATGTTGTAGTTGCCATTGAGGGCGTCGTTGAGTGTGCAGCGATTGGCCGGCCTGATGCCGTGTTGGGTGAAAAAAGTGAAGTCATTGTATTTTTGGAAAGTAAAGAACTAACCGTGGACAAGATACTTGCTCATTGCCAAAGCCAACTCGCTGACTACAAGGTTCCAGACTACATTACTTGTATATTACAACCATTACCGCGCAATGCGAATGGTAAGGTGCTCAAGACCGAGCTTCGCAACAGGGTTTAGTAGTGTCAGTAGAAGAACAGGTACATGCATGGCCCGTGAGTGTGTGTGATATGTTTTCTAGTCGAAAACAATAACACCACGTGCGTTATTGCCATTTTCCAAATCAGCAAATGCCTGTTTTGCTTCGTCAATAGTGTAGGTGCGGGTGATCAGGCGATCAAGATCGAGCTTACCTTGCTGGTATAGATTCAGATAGCGCGGGAAGTCCACTTTAAAGTTACAGCTGCCGTACATGCAGCCTTTGATGGTTTTGGCCATGTAGGGCAGAATCATGCAGTTGACAGAGAATTTGTCCTGGGCGCTACCCATGCCCACTAATACTGCCGTACCGTTTTTTCTGATGCATTTGACGCAGGTTTCAACCAGCGCACTGTTGCCAACCACTTCGAACGCGTAGTCAGCACCGATGCCATTGGTCAAGCCAAAAATTTCCTTTGCGGCGTTGCCTCCGGGAGTTACGGTATCTGTGGCGCCGAACGCTTTGGCTATTTCCATTTTCTCGGCACTGAGATCTACGGCAATAATTCGCGCGGCACCGGCAATGCGCGCACCCTGGATCACGTTCAGGCCAACGCCACCACAGCCAAAGACTGCGACTGTTGAGCCAGGCTCCACGCCGGCGGTTTTGAAAACGGCACCTACTCCAGTGGTTACACCGCAGCCAACCAGCGCGGCGGCTTTAAAATCAAAGGATTTATCAATCGCGACCACGCATACAGATGGCACCACCGCATACTCGGCCATGTTACCGAGATAAGTCATTACGGACACGCGCTCGCCATTGCGATGTACACGGGTGGTACCATCGAGCAGCATACCATCGGGTTTTGTAACGGTGCACAGGTATGGCTCGTGGTTCTGGCAGTAGTAGCACTCGCCGCAGTTGGGAACGAAGGACATAGCGACGTGATCGCCAACGGAAACGTTGCTTACTCCGTCACCAATCTGTTCGACGATTCCGGCACCCTCATGACCAATAACAGTCGGGTATGGCCACGGGATAGTGCCATTGATGATTGACAGATCAGAATGGCATACGCCGGTAGCCTTCATTCGCACCAGCACTTCGCCATGTTTTGGTGGATCCAGCTCTACAGACTGAACGGAAAATTCATCAACGGCATCGACGACTACAGCTTTCATATTTCTGATCTCATGCGATGATAGGCTGGCTTCAGGTGTGTTGACAGTTTGCCTGAAATCAGTCAGTTAGCCAAATAGCCATGGGTTTCAAAGAGCCACGGGTTTCAAAGAGCCATGAGTTTAATTTGCCTTATAGCCGAACTCGCTGTAGATATGATCAAAGTAGCGCGCAAGCTGCAGATCGCGATCAGTGATTTGTTGATCAGCATCCCAGGTGGTAAGCCGGATAAGTAAGGTCCGCCAGTTGTTTTCCCATCCCGGGTGATGGTTGGCCACATCACAGGCGGGAGCGACCTGATGCATGTAGCCAATTGCGGATTGAAAGCTGCGAAAGCGCAGAGTCCGTGTGATCTCGGCCGTGCCGGGCGTGGTGGTTTTGTCTGCCGGTGACTGTAGTTCCCAATCGGGTATCTCTGTCGTGAGCTTTTGCATGAGTGTTTGTGAGTCCAGGGCGACGCTGCCTCCCGGGTTTTGTGGTGCTATCGGATAGGCCGCGAGTACACTGTTTTTCGCCAGTGGTTTATCCAGTCTTGAAAGGCACTGTCTTGTCAGGAGTGCGATATCGTGCTGACGATAGTTTTCGCGAATCTTCACAGTGATACCCTGCGGTCTTCCAGTGCTGCCTGTTTTACGACCAACGGTCGCACCCTCGACTGCACCCTCGACTGCACCCTCGACTGCACCCTCGACCACGGCGCTGGCAACCGACGTGTGGAAGTCGGGATGGTCGAGCAACATGTTGATGACCGGAATGTTTGCACTTTTTGCAGCAGCGCTTGTTTTTTCCAGCAAGTGCGGATTCAGATTGAGCTCACTGTCCTGTGTTTCCGGGCTCGGTTGTGCAATGACCAGTAGCAGATTTGTGTCGCTGTATGCAGCGCTCTCGACAATACCAGACTGTTCTGGACCGGTCTGATCCGGGTCGGACTGATCTGCTGTAATGGTCGATGCCGGGCTGCCTGCAAGCAGGGATTCAATGACTGTTGAAACACGGGATTCATCGCCTGTGTGAACGTGTGAAATCGAAATGGCCGCTTGCTCTGCGTGTAATGAATCGGCAAGCTGTTGTGCTACAGCAGCGTACCGTGGTGGCTCTGCGCCGGTGCGCATAAGCACTACCGTTGCGGTGTTGTCTGGTATGGCCATCGTTCTCTGGTTCCGTCGGTCGGTACTGCAACAGATACTGTAGCTGTCATGATACGCTGGTATGATCCATTCATCGAACCAGCAGGAGGCACAACTTTGCCCCTCATTCTCAAGCCTAATTGCGAATACTGCGATAAAGACTTGCCAGCCAATTCGCAAGAGGCTTGTATCTGCTCCTACGAGTGCACGTTTTGTCGACAATGTGTGGAGACGCGACTGCACAATGTCTGCCCTAATTGCGGTGGCGGATTTCAGTCGCGGCCAATCAGACCAGCCACTGAGTGGCGCAAGGGGGTATCTCTCGGCAAGCAGCCCGCATCGGACAAACGAGTTGGACTATCTTACGAACTGAACGACATTGAACAGTTTGTCGAGCGCATAAAATCCCTGTTGCCTCGTGACCGATAGCCGGCGTTGTTCAGCAATACGCACACTCGAATTTCAAAATGGGTACTTTCCTTTTGCGTCAGTTGCTAAACTCGGCGTTTGATTTTTAACAGGCCAGGCCATGACCGAAATATCAGCAGACATTCTATCTCGGGTTCGCGATCGTTTTGCATCGATAGATCAATGTGATGAGCAGGGCGCGCGCGTCTTTTTTGAAAATGCGGGTGGTGCGCTCACGCTTAAGTCAGTGGTCGAGTGTTCCACTCAGTATGCTGCCATTCCTGACAATCAGGGTCGCGACAATCCCGCTTCGCACGAGTTGGTGCGTGTAATTGATAAAGCGCGGCAGGATATGAAAGACTTCATGAATGCTGAGGACGGGCAATTCTTCACTGGAGAAAGTGGTACCGAGTTATTGTTCCGAATCATTTCAAATGCCTGCCTGGGTGCTGGCAAGGGTGGTGTTGTGCTGGGTTCAACGCTTGAACACCCGGCGACTCGCAGTGCCTGTGCTCGCTGGTCATCCATAGCGGATCAGACGCATGTGCTGGTAGAACACGACAACAGTACCGGTACCATTGCCGCCGATGCCTACAGTCGGTCTGTTACACCTGACACTCGCGTTGCGACCATTATTCATACCTCGCCGGTGACCGGTATGGCGGTTGATATTAAATCTATCGCGCAGGTGATAAGAGAGGTAGCGCCAGAATGCTATATCATTGTCGACGGTATTCAGCACGCAGCGCATGGCGATATCGACCTCGCCAGTTATCATATCGACGGTTATGTCATTTCCCCCTATAAGGTTTTCTCGCGTCACGGATATGGGCTGGCCTGGATCTCTGATCGTATGGCGGCACTGCCACACGACTGTCTGTTAAATGGACCAGAGGGAAACTGGGAGCTCGGTACACGCGACACCGGAAGTTACGCAACCTTCTCGAAGGTTGTCGATTACTTTGAATGGCTTGGAAGCCAGGTCGATGCCGATGCCAGCACACGTCGAGAGAAATTTACTGCGGCGGGTAAAGCGATACACAAGCAGGAAAAAGCACTAACCGATGCGATGCTGCACGGCACCGGAAATGTGCCCGGACTGGCGACTATTCCCGGTGTAAACATTATCGGTGGTGTTGAGAATTCTGCCAGAGAGGGTTTGGTTGCCTTCTGGCTGGATGGTGTCCCTTCGGTTGATGTGGTCAGGCACCTGAACAACAATGGAGTCAGGACCCACTTGCGTAAGGCGGATCATTATTCGGGTAATATTCTTGATCCGTTGAGTCAGGACAGTTGCATCCGCGTTTCAGCATGTCACTACAACACTGTTGAAGAGGTGGGAAAGTTTTTGTTAGCGATGAATAGCCTGACCGGGTGAAAGATCCCGAGCTGACAACGCGATAGTGCCCCTGTCCCGTGCAAAAGGTCCTGTGCAAAGTGTCCTGTGAGGGGCTACAACATCTGCTGTTACCACTGCATCGAAATTTCACCAACCCGGGCAAACTGTGTGAGTCCTGGTGAGGCTTACTGCTGTTAATAACTTGTGCGAATAATTGTAAAAATGTGTTTGGTGTAACAGTTATGCAGTTGATTCAACAAAATCGTGCAATAAAGCTCGAATGGTTCAAAAAAATGGAATGTTATGAAAGCTGCAAAGTTACCAGTGTTTACACTTTTTTAAAATCAAGAGCATATGTCGATTGGGCGCAAGCTGTTTATAAGATACGGATTTTCTGGTTCCAGAGGTTTCTGCAGACAGGCCCGGTGCAAACCATTGCACGACTCTACTGATGGAAAACTGACCCATATGGGTAATCAATAATTGGTGGCTGTCTCCGATAGTTGAGTAAGCTAAACTTGTCATGATGTGAGTTAGATTGGAAGCTGGTATATGGCAGGTTTGTGACGCTTGTACTTCTGTACTGAGTAAAAGTATCTATGTTATACGAGGGTACCTTTATGAGTTTCGAATCTGATCTGGAATTTGTATACCAAACCGCGAAGTCTGATTCTGCAGACGCGAAAATTTGCCGGCAGGTGCTGATATCGCTATGGAACGATGGAGAACCTGATGGTTGTGAACTCCTGAAGTTGCTGACTCTGGAACAACCATGCTTCGCCGCTGTTTCGTCTGTGCTGCAGTATTTATATTCCCAACGCATACAACTTGATGTGTATATGTCGACAAAACAAATAACCTCGCTTGCGGCCGTAGATGAGATAGACGACGAAGCAGACCGTTCAAAGAACAATGCCTACTCGCATTTGCTTTGACACCAGATGCTCGATTGTTGTTTCGAGGTCGGTGGTTGTTATGAATGACCAGTCGTAATCGTGTAGTTGCAGAGTTTCAGCAAGCGTAAAAAATCCAGCTATGCAGCGATTCACTACGCGGATTCACTGCGCGCAGATTAAGCGCGTGACTTTTTCTAACGTCGCTAACCTGGCATTGCTGAAGCACTGTGTCATTATGTGCCCGAGAACTGATATAGGGTCTGATATAAGGTCTGGTGTAGGACCTGATGTTAGGCCGACGCAGGTATGGTATCAAGCAGAGTCAATCTCTGTTACAGCTTGCTTTTTCAGACAAACACAAATCTGCTGATATTAATTATCAACTGGATTTTTTAAATACGATCTGATCTAAAGTGATCCTGATTTTCCTCTGTCAGATCGTGTCTACAAGTGACGCCTGGCTGCTTGTTGTATTCGCAATACCGTTCAATACCGTTCAATACCGTTGAAAGGGCAGGAACTGGCTCGCAACGAGATCGATTGCAGGTTTCAACAGATATCTGTGACCTTGCATTAGCTGTTATATACTATGCCGGTGTTCATAACTGTATTTATAGAGTCGACGTGAATTGCACCTGTTTAGCGATAGAATATTTTTGGCCTGAGTTCAGGACACGGACTGGCTACACCCTGATATGAAAAAAATCAGCGTGCGCAATGCCTATCTGCATAACCTGAAGAATATTGATGTCGACATACCGACAGGCAAGTTAATCGCCGTATGCGGCGTGAGTGGCTCTGGTAAATCCACTCTGGCATTTGACATTTTGTTCGAAGCCGGCAGACGAAGCTATCTCCAGGCACTCGGCGTGTTGACCAGCCTTGAAGAAGAGCATGGCTTTGATGAAATAACCGGACTGATGCCGACCGTTGCCATCAAGCAGGGGATAGTGCGCCGTTCCAACCCGCGATCTGTCGTTGGAACGAAAACAAGGTTGCTGAATTACCTGGCAATGCTGTATGCAGATCAGTGTAATCGCGGCATTGCATGTGATATCGATCCTGATCACATGCATACACTCGTTGGTGGTGACGCGTCTGCCAATGCAATATTGCCATCGCAGTTTTCATTCAATTCTCCGATGGGTATGTGTTTATCGTGCCAGGGCAGGGGCATTCGATTTGAACTTGATTTAGCTGTGCTACTGCCCACACCTGAGACCACATTGTCTCAGTTATATGAAAATGCGTTAGCCCATACAACCTATGCGAAGCGTATTGTAAAGCTGCAGGAAAAGCTGGATCTCAATCCGACCACACCGTTTCAAAGTTTACCGCAAGCTGTAAAGGAACTGGTTTTTTATGGCAAGACCACCGCGGGCATTCGGCAAGCGTCATTATTTGATTTTCTACAACACAGGCTTAACAGAGGAAAGCCTGTCAATGGTGCTATCCAAGCGTGCATTTGTTCAGATTGCGAAGGATATAGAGTCGGTGAAGACGCCAGAAATATTCTGGTCAATGGCAAACATATCGGGCAGCTCGGACTGTTAACAATCGACGAACTACATGAGCATCTTACAGACACCGCTCGACAGTTGGCGGGCAAAAAGGCAGATACCGGTGCAGCTGCTGGTTTGTTGATAGAAAAAGCGCTCTCAATTGCGGCGCAGTTGGTTGCTGTAAAGCTAGATTACCTGACCGCTTATCGACCCGTACCGTCTTTGAGCGGTGGTGAAATGCAAAGATTGTTTTTAATGTCGCATCTGCAAGCGGATATCGCTCCATTGCTGTATATCTTCGATGAACCCACATCCGGATTGCACGAACTTGAGAAACTCGAATTGATCGAGCGGTTAAAGTCACTCAGTAGAACGGGTAATACGGTAGCGGTAGTGGAGCATGATTCGCAGTCGCTGCAAGCTGCTGACTATGTTGTGGACATCGGGCCGCTGGCAGGTACTAACGGTGGTGAGGTAATCTATCAGGGGTCAGTTGCCGGACTAAAACGATGTAAGCAATCTCTGACCGGGCAGTGCCTTTCAGGCAAGCTTAAACAAAGCGCCCCTGTTACCACACGCAACGTTAAATCAAACTCGCCAAAGCTGGTTCTACGGGAAGTAAAAACCAACAATCTCCACAATCTTACCGTCAGGATTCCACTGGGTGTACTTGTGGGAGTTGCGGGGATGTCTGGCAGTGGCAAAAGTTCATTGATAGCTGACACGCTCGTACCGTTGGTGTCGCAAATGTTAAGCCGGGTGGGGTGCGGTGCCGACGCTGGTGCTGCAAACAACTCAGGTAGTAACATTCATACGACGCTGGATAGTCAGGACAAACACAAGCGAGAAAAAAATAATCAGGATAAGACTAACGTTGCAAGCAGCATTGTAGAGTCAGACGATCAAAACGCAGAAATCAGCCTGACAAAAGCTACGCCTGTTTACACTTCGCTGCATGGCATTGAGCATCTCGACAAGTGTATCGAGATTTCCCAGGCCCCCATCGGGCGTCGCTCCAATTCGAATGTTGTGTCTTATCTCGGCGTGTGGGATCGAATTCGCAGTCGATTTGCAAAAACGGATCATGCCATACAATCCGGTTTTACCGCCGGGCATTTTTCTTTTAACGCAGCAGGGGCCTGTCCGCAGTGCCGTGGTAATGGACAAATTGATATGTGGCTGGGTGGAGCGTTTGTTTCGTACCCGTGCGATGACTGCAAAGGGCAACGGTACCTGGAAGAAATTCTCAGTGTTAAATATAAGGGTTACTCTGTGACAGAAGTGTTGACAGCGTCAATCGGCGATGCTAAAGAAATATTTGCCGATGATGTTCCGTTAACACGCATGTTCAACGTGGTATCGCGCACCGGAATGGATTACATCACATTGGGTCAGCCTACCAATACGCTTAGCGGTGGTGAAGCACAACGTGTAAAGCTCGCCAGGGAGCTTGGTCGGTCACAAAAAGGCATGCATTGTCTCTATGTGCTTGATGAGCCTACCACCGGTTTGAGTTTATACGATACAGGCAAGCTGATGACGTTGCTGCAGGAACTGGTATCGCTGGGTAATAGTGTTATTGTCGTAGAGCATGACCCGGGGGTGCTGTCACAGTGTGACTGGCTAATTGAACTTGGACCCGGCAGCGGTCGTAATGGCGGTAAATTAATAGCCAGTGGCGCGCCTGATAAACTGAAACAATCGAGTCAATCGCTTATCGGGGCATTTTTGTACTAGACAGTGGACGTGTACCGTTATTTCGCAACTACAAGTATGAGTTGATAGATAAAAGATGCTTCCTCTTGCCGGTGAATTAGTAAAACATGTGTGCAGGAGCGATGTCCTTATTTCCTGCACACACGGTGTTGTGTAAAGCCATGCAACACGTTGAACCCCCGATGCCGGCAATAGTACAAATGCTGAACGATACAGATCCGCTGGTAGCACGCGGCTATAAAGCATTGCGTAGCCTGGTTATGGTGCAAAATCATTCGTTGCTGTGCGCCCGGGGGTATTACCAGGCTAATAGCAGTGCTTATAAAAACGACTGCTCGCATAATGACGATCGGATACCGGTATCAATTGCTCCGATACACTCGGTAACCAAGAGTGTTGTGGCGTTGCTGACGGGGATATTGGTAGATCGGGGGCTCATTGCAGGTGTCGATCAACCGTTGTCTGATCTGCTCGGTACGCGATCGCACTACCTCGATGGAAATAGCTCGGCATCACAATTGACGCTGCACCACTTGCTGTCGATGACAACCGGGTTTCTGTGGCGGGATGCACGCGTCGGGCTGGAGCCCATGGGCGGGCGTATGATGCAACAGTCAGACTGGGTCAGGTTTGCATTGTCCCTGCCGGTCACGCAGGGCCGGACGGGGTCGTTTCAGTATAATTCAGCCGTATCTCATTTACTCTCGGTCATTATAGAAGAGGCTGCAGGAGTAACGGCATCAGCGTTTGCAGGTGAGAACTTATTTTCTCCGCTGGGTATCACCGAGTATGAATGGGAGTCCGATCCGCAGGGAATTAGTATCGGTGGCTGGGGCTTGTCACTGTCGCCACTGTCGCTGGCAAAGCTGGGGCAGCTGTGTCTGGACAACGGCAGGCACAAGTCTGTGCAACTTGTGTCTGCACACTGGATACAACAAATGTGGACACCTCATAGCGAAGCCAAAAGCCTGCATGGACAAAGCCAGCCCGCGGACTATGAGGTGGCAGGTTATGGATATCAATGGTGGGTTCGTGGCAATAACACTATTCGGCTGTATTGTGCTGAAGGGCTTGGCGGGCAAAAGATACTCTGTATTCCTGATCTGCGAGCGGTGATCGTTACAAGCTGCGATTTTTCAGGTCGCAGAACCTCTCTGTGGCCGTTGATCGAGCAGTACTGGATACCGTCGTTAATCGAGAGCGCCTGATTAAAAATTCCATCAACGGTTATCTGCACAAAATCAGCCCGGATTATTAATTGTGCAGGCCGGTATTTGTAGCACAAGGGCCGATTCGCTTCAACTGCTTGAGACTGTGTACAATCGATTCATAACAGTGAGCAGCGCGTTTAATGACCGATTTCGACGAGCAATTTGACTACGTTATTGTGGGTGGCGGTTCTGCGGGTTGCACACTGGCTAACCGCTTATCAGAAGATCCGTCAAAAACCGTTTGCCTGCTTGAGGCCGGCCCAAAGGACTGGCACCCCTGGATACATGTGCCGTTGGGGTTGATGAGAGGCATGGTCGATTCGTCGATCAACTGGAAGTTCGCCAGTGCGCCGCAAACTCACATGCAGGAGCGAAAAATCTATATGCCTCGTGGTAAAACACTGGGCGGGTCCAGTTCAATAAACGGCATGATGTATGTGCGGGGCCATCCGTCGGACTACGACGACTGGGCGGCAGCAGGTAACAAGGGCTGGTCATATACTGATGTATTGCCTTACTTTAAAAAATCCGAGAACAATGAGCAGTACGGTGGCGATGAATGGCACGGAAGTGGTGGCGAGCTAAACGTAACCTATATAAAAAAGCCCAGCCCTTTGCACGAGACATTCTTTAGCGCTGCGGAACAATTGCAGTATCGACGTAATTCGGACTTTAATGCTGCAGAGCAGGATGGCTTTGGGTTGTCTCAGGTGACGCAAAAAGATGGTCGACGGATGTCTGCCGCTCAGGCATTCCTTAAACCTGCCAGGCATCGTAGCAACCTGCGTGTGGTAACTAATGCAATGGCTGGCCGTATTAATGTTGCGCAGGGCCGTGCTCGATCAATTGAGGTGACCGTTAAAGGGCAGCGTAAAGTTTTTGCTGCACGGGCAGAATTAATACTGTCCGCAGGTGCACTTATTTCGCCCAAGCTGTTGATGCTCTCCGGTATTGGAGACACCGACATGTTGAGGCAGCACAATGTAGAATGTATTCACCACCTGCCAGGCGTCGGGCGCAATCTGCACGACCACTGCGCTATACAGATATTGTGTTCAACAAAAAATCGGCAGGCCTATGGCATAACGGTTGAGGCGGTACCGGGACTTGTCGCATCCGTTTTTGAATATGCATTCAAGCGCACCGGCTTGTTAGCCAGTAATATGGTAGAAAGCACAGCGTTTATTCGAACAAAATCGACGCTTGAGCGGCCAGACATCCAGTTCATACTGTTGCCTGGCTATCGTCCACACCCTGCCAGAATGATCGGTTATGGACGTGGTTGGGTACTGTCAGTAATACTACTGAGACCGGCGAGCCGCGGATCAGTCACGCTGGCGAATACTGACCCACAAGCGCCACCGCTTATAGATCCGGGTTTTTTCTCGCAGAATCAGGATCTTGAAAATTTGACCGACGGATTGATCGAGGCACGCCGAATTCTCAGTGCCCCTGCATTTGATGTTCTGCACGCAACCGAGGAGTATCCCGGTTCAGGTGTGCAATCGAGAGACGCGCTCAAAGAATACATCGGACGCTACGGAGGCACCATCTTTCATCCGGTGGGTACCTGCAAGATGGGTGATGATGACAGCGCCGTCGTGGACTCGCAGTTGAAGGTACACGGGCTGGAGGGCCTGCGTGTTGTCGATGCGTCAATTATGCCGTCAATAGTCGGGGGCAACACCAATGCACCAACGATCATGATTGCTGAAAAGGCCGCTGATTTAATAAAGGCCAGTGCGAGCTGGTAGTATTGTTTGAGTAAAGCCAGTAGTCGATAACGGTAGTCCCCGGAGGCGACTCAGTGGCTGTTCACTGTTCTTTGAGCAGTGACTGCAAAAACTCAATTCGGTGTTGTAATCGACTGTATATATTGTCGGAGTTTTGGGCCTCTGTCAGTTGATAGTCATTAAACGACTCCGGATCATCCATAATTGACCGGATTGATGCCATAGATTGTGCACTCAGGTACATTAGCCAATCGTCAATCTCCCTGACGTCGTCTTCGTTGAGCTCTCCAGATGATACGTTGGGCAGGGCCGGTTTGTCGGATGCTTTGGTTTTTGAGCTTGGGCGGTCCTGAAACAAAATGACTTCACCATCCGGTTGCGCTATCTGGACCGAATGCCCTGCAATCTCCGCATCTTCAATCCCTGCGCGCAAGCTCACCGTGCGAGGTGTGCCGCCTTGCAGGGAAATCGTAGCAGGGGAGCCAGTAGCCAGCGCGCCTGTGACAGGCTTGTTAGTCAGAGGAACCGAGTTCGGTCGACTTGATTGGATGAATGATGATTCAGCTTCCCTGGATTTTAGCGCTCGGGTGCTAAGACTGGTGCTTACCGTGGCTGGTCTGTCGGCAGTATCTGATAGACAGGCCCAACCAAATGAACTGAGTCGACTTTGATGAATATCCATTTGCCTTTGGCAAAACGATACATCATGGTCGGCGCGCCATAAAGTGCGAGACTGGCCATCCTCTCGTGTTTCTCTAATCTCGCAAGGGACGGCTCCTACATTGTCAAGGAAAGTCAGTTCGATGGATCTGCTTTCGGAGCCAAGCACGCATTCAAAGCTGTCAGTGACTGTGTCGGCCAGTAGCGAACTGGACAGAGCTGTCAGGCATAGTCCTAACAGATAGGGAGGCATTGCCGGCAGACATCGAGTTGTTTTTGACCGTAGGGGGTTAACGGTACGAGCGTGATCATTGCTAAACATAACTGCGATTCTTGCTTTATTTTAAACAATAAATGTCCACACGCACTTCCCTGGCCTTTGGTTTCGAACATTGAGTGCGAGATGGATGATTCCTGCTTCTGTTCATTCGTCGGGTTCATGCGTCGGGTTCATGCACCAGGTTTAGGAGATACCTGTATTGAGTCTGGTGCACCGATTACGAACCTGAATTCACTTTTCTCAAGGAGGATATAACCACTCCGAAAATCCGATGTCAAAGTCTACTGGCAGGACTAGCATTGCAGTTTAGACAAAATCGCTTAAAGCCTGCTGTAGCAAGGTGTTGCGGTGACGGGTAATCAAGAGTTTTCGTGCTGGTAATATAGCGGTGTCTGTTTGCAGGATGATGCATAGGTCGCATCGCAACCGTTATGAGTTTAACAGTGCAATAACGCCAATAACGATCAGCGCTATACCGACACCTTCCAGTGCAGAGGTTTTTTGGGCGAATATTTTTCGCGATATGATTTGTGCGAAAAGCACTTCGACCAAAGCCAGCGTTCTGACTTTTGAAACAGTTTCTATAGAGAAGGCAAGAAACCAGAACTGCGAAGCCACGGCACCTGCGAGGCCTGCAAGCATGGCTGGCCGCCATGCACGAAAAATCGCTCGCAACACCTGCGGTTCGCGCAATGCGAGATAGGCAGACAAGACGATAGTCTGTAACAGCAAACCGCATGCAAGTGTTGTTGTGGCGCGCACATAAAACGGTACTTCAACAGTTGTGTCGCCGGTTAAGGAGAGAATTGCGCCACGAAAGCCCACCGCTGACAGCGCGAACATACCACCAGCTGCCACTCCAACAAGTATTGGCCACCAGCCCATCGCGTTGTCTTTACTGCTCATTGAGGTGCTCCTGGAGTGACTGCCCCTGGAGTGACTGTCCTGCGAGCTATTATTCTGGGTGTTTTTGCTGCGTGGCCAGGACATAATCACAACGCCGGCAGTTGCAATCACGACGGCAACTACCCCGACGAAGCCGATACGTTCACTGAGCATCACGGCGCCAAACACTGCTACCTGTACGGGTTCTGTTTTAATTGCCGCTGTGGTGACAACAAATGACTTCGACTGCATTGCGCTCAGCATCCATGCAGTGGCGACGATTTGCGACAGCGCACCCAGTAACAGCCATGAAAAAAAAGTCCAGTGATACTGAACCGGCGGTGCATCGGTAACAGACCAGGTCACCAATAGAAAAACAACCGCGAACGGCAATCCATAGAGGAAGCGTACATGGGTCGCGCCCGTGGTGCCGAGTTCACTGGTCAGTCCGCGTTGCATCGCGTTGCGCGCTACCTGGGAGCCAGCGGCGAGCAGGGTAAAAACTATCCATAGCCATGGAGGGATGTTATCGATCACGACGGTTTAACGTCGTGATCGCAACAGCTGGTCAAATTGCTGCATTCGCAAAAGATCATTCATTCCCGGTCAGCTACCCGATGCAGTCAGGACGCTTCTTTGTTTGTTGCAAAGCTGATAACCGGCTCCATCTGCTGCAAGTCTGCATCACTCATATGACACTTTACAGCGTGGCCATCTGCCAGAGAGCGTACAGGCGGGATTTCCGTCTCGCACAGGTATTTACCCACGGTTTCCTTGTAGCGACAGCGCGTTTGAAACGGACAGCCGCGCGGGGGATTCATGGCTGACGGGATATCGCCTTCAAGTACAATATGTTTTTTCTTAACACTGGTATCTGCTATGGGTATAGCCGATAGCAATGCCTCGGTGTACGGGTGATAGGGTGGGGAAAAAATATCGTCGGTGGTGCCCTGCTCAACAATGTGCCCGAGATACATCACAACCACGCGGTCAGCAATATAGCGAACCACAGACAAATCGTGGCTGATAAACAACATGGTCGTTTTAGACTCGCGCTGAATTTCCATGAGTAGTTCGGTAACGGCCGCCTGCACTGACACGTCGAGTGCTGAAACCGGCTCGTCGGCTACTACCAGCTTCGGACGTCCTGCAAAGGCACGAGCAACGCCGATGCGCTGTTTTTGTCCACCGGAGAGTTGCCTTGGCATGCGCTCGGCAAAAGCGCGTGGCAGTTTTACCAGATCAAGAAGTTCAAGCATGCGCTCGCGTCTGTCGTCCTGATCCGCACCGATGTCGAATTTTTCGAGTGTGCGCATGATTTGCGAGCCGACACTGTGGCTAGGGTTTAACGTATCAAAAGGGTTTTGGAACACCATTTGAACAGAGGCCACGGTGTCGGTATCGCGATCTGTGACTTCGGTATTGCCAATATTGACAGCGCCGAGCATCACCTGGCCGTCAGTGGCTGTTTCAAGACCAAGCAGAACCTTCGCAAGGGTTGATTTGCCGCAGCCTGATTCACCGACGATGGCAACCGTTTCTGATTCGCGTGCGGTCAGTGTTATCGATTCATTGGCTTTGACCGTTCGGCTATCGCCACCGCCGAAAATCTGATTGGCGGCAACGTCGTAGTATTTTTTAAGATCGCGAACGTCCAGCACCACATCACCGGGTTCTGCAGGGTTGCTGACGACCGGGCGTTCAGTGTCTGCGAACCAGTCGATGTCGCTGGTGCGCAGACAACGTGAGCGATGCAGTCCCTCGGTATCTATTGGCTGCATGCTGATCGGTCCGGCATTGCAGATGTCCTCGACGTAGTGCGCGCATCGAGGACCAAAGTTGCAGCCACGTGGACGGTCCATAGGCAGTGGCAACTGGCCGGGGATCGACACCAGCGGGCGGGTGTTTTTATCTGCGCCGGGCAGGGGAATAGAGTTAAACAGCCCCTGTGTGTAGGGGTGACGCATTTGATCGAATACCTCGTGAACACTGCCGGTTTCAACCGCCTCGCCGGAGTACATCACGGTGATGCGGTCGCAGGTTTCCAGGATCAGCCCGAGGTTGTGCGATATAAACAACATGGATGTGCCGGTTTCGCGTGCGAGTTCCTTGATCAGCTGAACAATGCCCGCTTCAACCGTTACATCCAGAGCGGTGGTTGGCTCGTCAAGCAACAGCAGGTCAGGCTTTGACAGCAGCGCCATCGCAATAACTATTCTCTGTTGCTGGCCTCCTGAAATCTGATGCGGGTAGGCGCCCATAATACGTGCGGGGTCGGGCAGCTTGACCGCATCTAGCATTTCCAGACCGCGTTTATAGGCGACGTCTTTTGACGCGCCGTCGTGAATAATCGGCACTTCCATCAACTGTTTGCCAATTTTCATCGCAGGGTTCAGCGAGGCCATTGGCTCCTGATAGATCATGGCGATTTTTGAACCACGGATCGCACGCAGCTCATCCTCGGACATGTCGCCCATGTCGCGGCCGTGGAACTTGATACTGCCGCCAACGATTTTTCCGCGGTTGCCCATGTCGCGCATGATGCCCAGTGCAACAGTAGACTTGCCACAGCCTGACTCGCCGACCAGCCCCATCGCCTCACCCGGCATCACCTTGCACGAAAAGTCCATCACGGCAGGAATTTCCCCCGCTCTGACGAAGAACGAGATATTCAGTTTATCAATTTCAAGGATTGGTTCGACTGACATATTTTTCCAGCGTTGTTTCAATACATGCGTAACACAGGCGACAGATGCTTTCGCTAATCGCGTGCTAGTCTCGCAGCGACTCTTCACGAAGGCCGTCGGCCAACAGATTCAAGCCAAGTACCAGCGACATTAAAGCGAACGCCGGTGGCAGAGCCGGGTGTGGATATACCGCGAGGAACTTGCGACCTTCGTTGATCGTCATTCCCCAGTCCGGACTCTCCGGCGATACACCGAGGCCAAAAAATCCAAGTGTGCCGAGCAGAATCGTGGTGTAGCCAATGCGTAAACAGAAATCCACAATCAGTGGACCACGCGCATTCGGCAGCACCTCCCACAACATGATGTACCAGGGGCGTTCACCGCGTGTCTGCGCTGCGGCTACGTAATCACGTGTCTGGATATCGATTGTCAGTCCTCGCACGATTCGAAATACGGTCGGCGAATTTACAAACACGACGGCGACAAAAATATTCAGCAGGTTTGGATCCATATAAAACACACCGAATGGATCGGCATTGAATGCCAGACCCGAGTAGGCCCACAGCCCGAGTACCAGTGTGATACCAAGCAGCACCGCAAGTTTTACCGGTTGTTCCTGATACCGGGAATAGAACAGCATCACGAAGAAGATAATAGGAAACAGAAACAGCACCCCCGACAGTACCAGCGGTACACCGGTGGAACGAATCTCCGGTGTCACCAGCAGAAAGAACAATAGAATGACCGGGAATGCCAGTACCATGTTGGCCAGAAAGCTGAGCACTGTATCGAGCTTGCCGCCATAAAAACCTGCCGGCAGACCCAGTGTAATGCCCACCATAAAGGCAAACAGCGTTGCAGTGGGTGCTATCGCCAGCACGATGCGACTGCCCATGACCACGCGACTGAAGACGTCGCGGGCGAGGTTGTCACCACCGAAAAGATAGTAGGCTCCCTCAACGCCACTGACAGGCCAGCCGGGCTTTTTGTTTTTCATGCCCGAAATCTGGTTGAGCGGATCCATTGTCGCTATCAGGTCTGCGAAGATTGCGGTCAATACCCAAAACAGCACCAGTACCAGCCCGGCGATGCCAATGGGACTGGAGAACAGCTTGCCGTACAAACCAAGTTTTTTGCGAAACAGCACCGACAGCGTGAGTATGACGACAAGGCCGATCCACACCGGGGTGAACTGTGCCAGCACACGGGTGGTTATTTCCAGTCCAGTGAGTCTGTCCATGATTAGCTCATCCTGATCCGCGGATTCAGAAAGACATAGCCAATATCGGAGATCAGCTGGGTCACGAGTACGACAAAAACGGCGACCACGGAACAGGCGAGCAGCAGTTCTATGTCATTGTTGCCGACTGCTGCCACCAGCGTCCAGCCAAAACCCTTGAAGTTAAACAGAGTTTCAACAATCACGACGCCAGTCAGTAGCCACGGTATCTGCAACATGATAACGGTGAAAGGTGCTATCAGCGCGTTGCGCAGAGCGTGTTTCAATACGACGCCGGGAAAGCCAAGTCCCTTGAGGCGTGCGGTGCGAATGTACTGCTCTGTCATCACTTCAGCCATCGAGGCACGCGTCATTCTGGCAATATAGCCAACGCCATACAGAGCCAGCGTTATAACCGGCAGGGTGAAGTTTTCGAAGGTGATGTTTTCCATGGCGGTGGCGGCGGTGCCCTTAAACCAGCGCAGGCCACCGAGTTTGCTTGCAAAGATCACGATCAGTATGACGCCCGAAACGTACTCCGGGGTCGACGTCGTCAGAATAGAAAATGTCGACAGTGATCGGTCGGTGCGGCTGCCTTCGCGCATGCCCGCCAGCACACCGATGACCAGTGCAGCCGGTACCATGACCACCATAACCCAGAACATCAGCAGGCCGGTATGGCCCAGTTTTTCCGCGATGATGCCGCCGATGGGTTCCTTGAACACCAGCGAATGACCCCAGTAGCCCTGCAGCAGGCCGCAGTATTTGGTGGCATCCTCTGCAGCGACCCCGCCTTGCAAACACCGTCCACGCTGCCGTCCGTTGTCTTCGGTGCGCGTCCAGCCGGGCGCGACGCCCAGCCACTCTCCATAGCGCTTGATCAGAGGTTGACGATAGCCGTTGTTTTGCAGCCAGGACTGCACCTGCACATCAGTCATGCGCATGTTGCCTTCGCTTTTGGCTAACTTTTCAAGATTTGGCTCGAGGTTTGTTAAAAAAAACACGAAAAAAGTCAAACAGAATGCGGTGAGTAGCATCACCCCCATTCGCCGCAGCAGAAAGCTAAGCATTGGCACCTCGTTGAGCTTTTATTGTATTCATCTCGAGATCTTTGCTTGACCTGATGATGACAGTCGGCTCATCAGGTCAGTAAATTTGAAGGGTAGATACGCAAAGGGCCACCAATTGGCAGCCCTTGACGTTGAAGCACTAATTTAGCATTTGCTAATTTTCATACAGAACGCGGCTAGCCTTTCCAGTGCATCTCCTGAGGATAGTACTCAAAGGTAATGTGGTGGTTAGCGCCGCCCAGACTGCTCTTGGAATAGTTTGTCAGCGTTCTCCAGTAGGGCTGAATGATGACACCCTCGTCCTGCATGATTTTCTCGAGCTTGGCGGTGATCTCACGACGTGCCTCCACGTCGGGAGTGGCCAGTGCCTCTGCCAGTGTGTCGTCAAATTCCTGGTTGTTGAAACCCGCTTCATTCCATGCCTCTCCGGAACGATAGGCCAGGCCCAGAATCTGTACGCCGAGCGGACGGTGGTTCCAGTTGGTTGAGGAGAAAGGATACTTGACCCAGTCATTCCAGAAGGTTGATCCGGGTAGTACAGTACGTTTTACCGAAAGGCCGGCATTGCGCATCATGTTTGCTGCAGCGTCTGTGGTGTCTTTGCGGTAGCCGGCATCTATAGAAAGCAACTCGTGCTCATAGTCGCCCATTCCGGCTTCTTCCATTAATGCTTTTGCGCCTTCCGGATCAACTTTTTGCTTTGGCAGCTCTGCATACTCAGGATGCATGGGACCAACATGATGGTTTTCAGCAACGACGCCGAGGCCGCCAATACCCAGTTCCAGGCAAACAGCCGGATCGACCGCCATTGCCAGTGCACGACGCACGCGGGCATCAGCATAGGGCTTCTCGCCGTCAATTTCCGCCTGCTGGTTGCAGCGAATAACGATGGTCGCCGCAGTCACAATGTCGTTGCGGTCGTAGCCGTCAAGAGAATCGAACAACTCGATGATCTCTGACCCCTCAGCGCTGTAGATTAGGTCTACTTCATCAGACTCAAGTGCGGCAAAGTGCGCCGCGGGCTCTGTACCGTAGTCGATGTACTCAACTCGATCCATATAGGCACCGTTGCCTTCGTTCCACCACGTATGATCTTCGTTGCGCACAAGAACGGCTTTCTCGCCGACCTTCAGGCTCTCGGGGATGTATGGGCCGGTACCCAGTGGTGCATCAACAGCAGTTTCGGGGTCGTAGTCTTTGTGCACGATAGCGGCCGGGTAGTCAGCCATGCCTGCGATCAGAGAAATATCCGGAGCCGGCAGGTTGAGTTTTACGGTATGCGAGTCGACAACTTCGATTGCGCCTTCGAGTGCTTTTTCCGTGTCGGCATCAATGATGGTGGCGAAACGACCCGCCATAGAGTTACCTTCAACGCTCTTGTCGCACCATCCGGTGATGTTGCGTGCGACATCTTCGGCGGTAAAGTCGTCGCCATTGTTCCACTTGACACCTTTACGCACATTCAAAGTGTAAGTTTTTGCATCGTCGCTGACTTCCCAGCTTTCGACCAACTTACCCTCGAAGGTGGCGTCATTGTTGTACTGCACGAGGTACTCGAGCCAACCGCGAGAAAAGTTTGCAATTTGTGACCAGTCGTAGGTGCGCGGGTCTTTCATGGCCCGTACTTCGGTCTGAAAACGGACGGTGCCACCCTGTTTTTTGGAGTGCGCTGCGGCGTGCGCCGGGGCGGGTAATCCGATCATGCCATAGGCAGTGACGGCGCCGGCGCCAAACGTGCTGGCTAGTGCCAGAAACTCGCGTCGGTTCATGCCATCTTTGTTCTGACGTACTTTTTCAGCCATATCGACAATGTGCTGCGGCATCCGATCGCCATTTTTCTTTCTGAAAATCATCGCTTACCCCGTGGTTGAGTATTAGGTGGATTCCAAAGCAGGCTCCGCTGCCGGATGTGAGTTCGTATCGCGGTTCCTCTCCAGTTCACCGCACAGGGGTAATACTAGCACAGCGGGCCCGTTGAACCTTTTGCGCCAGCCGTACATTCGTCAGTCCACGAACGACATTTCGAGACGACCATGTGCGTCAAAATTGTTACATCTGAGATGAGTAGCTTGCTGGCGCAGTGGTGTTTGAGCAAGAAAATGGTAGTGAATGCTAAGGGCAGTGGTCTGTCTGTTTTGCGATTGTTGGTCTGTAGCGTGTTACTGCCGGTACTATTGGCGATACAGTGGAAGGCAAAGTGCCTGTGGCAATTGTCTATTAGAAACAAGAATCAATCGATTGGGGTAAAAGCAACCATTTATCTGCGTATGTTATCCATTTACCTCATCCGCAGGTACCGCTACGCGTTTATCCACGCACGACGGCGGATAGAAACGGGTTGTTGCCGTAATAGATGATTTCCGACGTGGATTTTGGCTGGCTACAGTTGGGCGAGGAATCGACTTTCATCAGGGTGAACGGTTGAATATTTGTATAACGATTTTGCGAAAGCTTCACGCTGACAAAACCATCTGATCCCGTTAAGACGGTGTCTCCATCAGATAGTTTCCTACTTGACTCCTGTCGCTCACCAGTGAAAGACTGGTGGTGAACGTGACCTTTACTAAACTGAATCGTCGGATACTCTATTGCCGAGGAGTCAATGCACATCACGCGCTCAGCATATTGCCCTGGCGCAGGTGAGCTGTACCCCAGATTATTTGCGGCGAGCAGCAGCGATGCCACGCATAGCGCGGCCATTCGTTTGCCGGGGCGCAGTTTGGTTGACGTACAGTCCATGCATGTAATTAAGCGTCCTTGCGAAGGTTTTGTCTATCCTCGCGTGCTCGTACGCCGTGCACCTATGTGCTCTACCTATGTGCTCTACCTATGTGCTCTACCTGTGTATTGTGCCTACGTGATACACCTACGTAGTACACGTAGGTGGCTTACCTATAAAGTCGTCCTCAGGTTGGTGGCTGGAGTACAATCTGGCTGGAGTACAATAAAGATGTCGCTGATTCACCACAAGCTCCCGGTATACGTGACTGCGACCACGATACGACTACCGAGCCCGGTACTGCCTGAAAACCGTGTTTACAGGTAACTGGGTACTATAAAGAAGGTCTATGTTCATGTACAAGCCGATTGTATTTCTGGTAGACGACGATCCGGCCATCTTAAAAGCGTTGCCACGGGCGCTGCGTCAACACGGGCTGGATGTTGAGCCGTATGGATCGGCGTTGGAGTTCCTTGACGGCTACGATGATCAACCCGGTTGCCTTGTGCTGGATCTCAGCATGCCGGACATGACCGGATTGGAACTGCAGGCAGAGCTTGCTCAACGTCAAATTACCATCCCCATTATCTTTATCACTGGACACGGCGGCGTGCCCGAGTCCGTGCAGGCGCTGCGCGCTGGCGCGATTGACTTCCTGGAAAAGCCGTTTCTACCGGAAACACTGCTGCAGCGCATAGAGGAGGCTCTGGAACAGGATCACAGAGACCGGGCACGATCAAAAAAAGAGGGTGAAATACGCAGTCGTTTTGCCCGTCTGACTGATCGTGAGCGCGATGTCTTTCGCATGCTTGTCGAGAGTAGCGAGGTGCCATCGAGCAAGGTCATGGCCAGAGAGCTGGATATTAGCCACCGCACAGTTGAACACCATCGATCCAGAATTCTGGAGAAAACCCAAACCGCGTCCATACCCGAGCTACGTGCACTGGTGAAGGAGCTGGGTCTGGATTTGTCGTAGTTAAAGTCCTGGTTGAAGTCCCACTAGTTGAAGTCGTAGTTGAAGCCGCTGCATTTTACTCCCCGGGCAGCTATGCTCATCGACGGGATAGACCCGGCACAGATGTCACAACAGGGTAGTTTTACTTCAGTATCTCGTTGCATTATTGACAGTACACCGGATCCATTCGCAGTGGTATCGCGATCTAAAGCGAAACATACAGCACGGTAATGTAGGTGTTCCACGTAGGTGGTTCGCGGATTTATTCACAAGTGCCTGATCAGTAACATAGCCAATTCGAATCCACCGAGTTTGCAATGAATACGTGTTCGCAGGGCAATCAGTCTGCGGTCCTGTGTACCGTCGTCCACAACTATAGAAGCGACAACTACGCCGATAACAACGCTGGTAACAACACTGGTAACAACGCCGGCGATAAGCGCGCCAGTAGCGAAACCGCCAGTAGCGAAACCGGAACCAGCAACGCTTTGGACACACCCTTCATCGACGACTCAACTGCATGGCTGGCCCTGATCGAAGCTGAGCTCACTGAAAACGACCGTTTTACAATTCGCAATGGAAACAGCTTTGTGATTGAGCTGAGACAGGCTGACGAGAGTCGGGCGCTACAAATTGCCAGGCTTATCCGCAATTCGTTTCAGCTGCATATGGCACCAGGGAAAAAAGTGCGGTTGTCGACCGGTGTGGTTTTACATACGACGGGAACGTCGAGCAATGGTGAATTTCTCGGGATAGCGGAAAATTTGGCAAAAAAACACAGTTCGGATGTTGGTAACAAAATTTCGTTTGAGAATCATACGTCGGAAGGTTAACAGACCATGATCTTTTCAGTTCCACTGCCTGTGCTCGGTTGTCTGCTCGTCGCAATGTTGTGTGTTGCTGTTATAAGCCGTCGCAGATCCGATCCATATCCAACAGACGATGATTAACCGCTGCGTAGTGATTGTCCGACCTAATCAGCCCTATCTGGACTGGGCTGACAGCGTAAACGACGGGGGGCAGTTACCTTCGGTTGACGGAGAGCAAACCGCTTATTTATTGCCGTCAAACCAGATGGATCACGATGGCCAATTGACGATAGAACAATGCTATGAAGGCTTGTTTGAATCCGAGTTGGCAAACTGGCATCAGGTCGAACAGGAATGGCCTGCTGAACGCTCCTATGCCATGTTCCGACAGTGGTTTACTGTAGAGTGGCATTCGGTTGTTGAGGACCTGTGTGCCGATCCACTGCTGGATGATACCTTGTAGACTCGTTTAGTATCGGGTACCCACGACTAACTAGTTAAGGTGACAAGCGGGGATCACCCCTGTTCCGGCCACGGTGTTCCGGCGCTGGTATTGCAGTTTTGGTACTGCGGTTTTAGTACTGCAGTTTTAGTATGGCAGGTTTCGTATTGCAGGTTTGGTGTCTCCGGGCAGAGGTTTCAAAGGGCAAGGCCTTCCCGGTGCCAGGTTGACAGACACTGGTTAGCGACTGATTATGCTGCCAATCCGCTCAACACGCTGAATAGTAACGATCCCGACTTATGAGCCCAGATGACGCAGCGGCGTTTGATCTAAACGCTATCGACAAATCATTTATCGATGATCCCTATCCAACGCTTGCAAACCTGCGTGAGTATGATCCCGTTCACTACAATCCGGATGGCTCTGTATACCTTACCCGCTACGAAGATGTGCGCGCCGTGTATGCGGATCGGTCTATGGTGTCTGACAAAACAGATGCATTCTCGGAAAAATTCGGTGACGGACCGCTCTACACCCACCATACAACCAGTCTGATATTCAACGATCCCCCCTATCACACCACCGTGCGCAAGTTGCTTGCCCATGCCTTTACGCCGCGTAAGCTGGCTGAAATGGAGCCATTAATCGAAGGTATTGTCGATACGTTGCTCGACGATCTCGATGGTGCCGGTGATGTCGATTTTGTCACCGCCTTTGCGATGCGACTGCCAACGGAAGTTATATCGTTTATGCTTGGCGTTCCACCGGAACATCGCCATAAATTGCGTGGCTTTTCACTGGCAATACTGGGTGCGCTGGATCCGGTAGTATCCGCAGAACGGCTGAACAATGGCGATGCTGCTGTCGCCGAGTTCGGTGAATTGCTGAACGACCTGATCAACCATCGTCGAGAAAACCCTGAACGAGCAGGCCAGGGCGAGGTACTGGAAGCGCTGATTTTCGGTGAGTTCAATGGACGTAAGCTTAGCCAGGAGGAGCTGGTTCAAAATTGTATTTTCCTGCTTAATGCCGGCCATGAAACAACCACCAGCCTGATGGCTAACGGCGTTGGAATGTTGCTGCAGGCACCTGAACAATATCGGCTATTGGTCGAACAACCAGCAATGACAGCGCAGGCTGTTGAAGAGATTCTTCGCTACGAAAGCCCGTTGCAAATAGGCAATAGACTGGCCTCAAAGGATACCGTGATCGGGGGTAAATCAGTGGCGGCTGGTACCTATATTCATACCTCCATTGCATCGGCTAACAGAGATGAGGATGTTTTCGATAATCCGGATGTGATCGATTTTACGCGCAAGCCCAATCGCCATATTTCGTTTATTACCGGAATTCACGTGTGTCTGGGCGCCACACTGGCGCGCTATGAGGGGAAGATCGCTTTTCGCAAGCTGATTGACAGATTCCCCAATATGATACCGGCAGGGACACCGGAGCGTATGCCGCTGGCACGCTTTCGTGGTTACCGCAATCTACCGGTGCGGTTTTGAATCGTTTATCCGGATTAACATGTGCGTGGTACCGGTTGGCCTGAGTCAAATCAGTGTGGAGCAGTGAAAATTGAGTAGCGATAGTGTGTGCGAGACTCTGGTCGTGATTATCAGAGGCTGGGGACCCTCGGGAGAGCTTAAAGCGTCTTTCCTTGACGAGTTAAGAGGATTGCTGCCAGCGCACAGTATGGTGTTCCAGCCTGAACTGGATACAGGCTTTTTATCTACTCAGGATCCGCTGCATCTGGAGCAACAGATACTGGAATTCGTAGGCAAAGCAGTCAGCGAGCATTGCCCCGGTAAAATATTGTTGATGGGGTTTGGTACCGGTTGCCTGTTAGTTCGAGGCACTCTGTTACGCGCTGTGGACAGCGGCGCTGTGTGGCTCCCGCAACTTGATCGCGTTATCTATGCCGGCGGGATTCTACGCGGCTGGTCGATCACCACCGCGACACCGTCAAGGATCAGGCTGATCGTTCCGCTGATACGCTTTATGGTGCTGTTGAATAAGCTGGCCTGGATAGCCAAAGTCACCTGGCTGCGGTCGTTTAACATTCACTGGAATGTGTTTTTTCTGAGTAATACGGAGCGCGGCACTCCCTATGTAGTAGAGCAACAACTCAGATTTCTGAAGCAGTCAAGCCAGCTGCTCCATGTACGGTTTGTCCATCTAATCGGTACAGAGGATCGCTATGTGTCGCCGGTAGATACCGTAGAAATTTTACCTCTTACACAGAGTTGGTACATCGAGTTACCCGGATTAAGCCATTTCGACATAGTTAACCCTGATCAGATTGGAACTTCCGGCGCCACAACAGTTGATGCATGGAGAGAGACCATGCAGGGCGCGTTACTGGCGGATAACGACGGACTGCGTAAATTCAGCATCTCCGGTGATCACTTAGACGACTATGTGTATCAACTGGATCTGCCGGTGGCGAGCCGGGTGCACGAGGAAGTACGCGATGTCGTGATCCTGCTGCACGGTGTGAGAGATGATGGTTTTTGGACCAAGCGAATCGGTGCAAAAATCAAGAGTGGCAGAGAAAAAACAGTCCGTACACCGACGCCCTCTTATGGCTTTTTTTCCGTGTTGAACTTCCTGAGTATCTTTGCTCGCAAGAGCAAGGTTCGTTGGTTTCTTGAAATGTACCTTACCTTGAAAGTGCATTACCCGAAAGCGGATATCAGTTTTGTTGGTCACAGCAATGGTACCTATCTGGCCGTTCAGGCTATGAAGTTGTGTAAGTCAGTGAGGTTTAAGCGTATGTACTTTGCTGGCAGCGTGGTCCGCACTGATTTTAACTGGTGTGATTATGACGAGCAGGTATCGGAAAAAGTGGTTAACGTGGTTAATTCGGATGATTACATCATCAGCACCTCCCCGGGTTTTATAGAGGCCCTTGGCTGGACTTTCCTGAATGTCGGCGGAGCCGGTCAACAGGGCTTTAAGAGAGAATGCCTGACATCAAAGGTCGAAAACTTCGGGCCCTTTGCACGAGGCCATAGTGGCGCGATTTCCAGGGACTACTGGCCTGCGATCTCGGAATTTATAAACGGGAAAGACTTCAAACCACCTGAACCGGTCAGTCGGCTTGACAGCCGCATAACGATTATTGTGCTTAGAGCGATGTGCCTGATCGCTCTTGCCGTGTTATTGCTATCGTTTTGTGCGCTTGTTGTTTTCATTCTAACCAAAATGACGAAGACTGCTTTTGCGCTTTCCCTGGTTTGGCTTGCTTTAATCTGGGCTGCAAGGAATGTTTAGCACCGCCGGGGCGGTTTCTACGATCTGGTGTAGATCTCGGGAAATTCAGTGGCATCCATAGGTTCTCCGGGTTTAAGGCGTTGCTCCAGCCCCGGGAACGGCGGCGACATTTCACCGCTTCGGATCGCGTACACGGCGTCGTCACCCAGTAGCCGCGCAGAAAACGCGCGTCGTCTGTGCGGTGATAAATTTTCCGGTGCACCGTGTACGGTCATGAAGTGAAAGGCGATCGCATCGCCGGGTTCCAGTTCCCAGCTCAGGATATCGTAGTCGTCCCGGTGTGCATCAATGTCTGGCAGTTTTTCGTGGTTTTCCCTCGGGCGGTCATAGGACACACCGGAAAACTTGGTCGGCAAAAAGGAGCGGTTCCACAAATGTGAGCCACAGATAAATTCGGC
The DNA here is from genome assembly GCA_964393885.1 of uncultured Granulosicoccaceae bacterium. Lineage (GTDB taxonomy): Bacteria > Pseudomonadota > Gammaproteobacteria > Granulosicoccales > Granulosicoccaceae. Next base: position 40,932 of record CAYMVV010000047.1, read on the forward strand.
GCACACCGATTGATCGACCGGGTCAAGGGGAATCCACAAACTGCACAGCTTGCTGCCATCAACGCAGTAGTAGGGTTGATCGTGGTGCCATGGGGTCTTGCGAGCGGTGCCGGGTTCTTTCACCAGCACATGTTCGTGAAATATCCGCACGCTGGATGAGTCGACCAGCTGCGCGGCGATATGTCCGGCTGCTGACTCAAAGAAAAATTTGCGGTAGGAATCGATGCGTTGCCAGTTGCAGTAGTCGCCGAAGAACTTCCCCGTTTCGCCCTCAGTGGTGTATACCTTGCCGAATTCTCCCGGCTCGGATAAATTCTGTTCAACGCCATTGCGCAGAGTATCCATCCAGTCGGTAAACACACCACGGAGCACGACTGCACCATTGCGGTTAAATTCCTCTACCGTGTCACCGGATAGCTGGTGGCGCGACTTTGTGGAATCGCTCATTGTCCGCTCCATTCACAAATTGACAGATTACCCAGGTAGCATTATTACGCAATTTTTGAGACGCTGCAGGGCCGAAAAAAACAGCACGCTGTTACAACAGGTGACGATGCTGTCCGTGAAAAGAAGATCTACTGCGTTGCGGCTTTTCAGTATTGGTGCTGGTTCGCTCTGAACTGATTCAGATTAACAAACTGCATAAAGGTGCTTTTAAATCGATAGCTGGGAAATCGGTAACTGGGAAATCGATAGCCGGGTTCGTGCGTTGTTTCATTCAATCCGTCAGTTACACTGTCAAGCGTAGTCCCAGGCCAGGCGAGTTTGAAGTAACACTTCAGATCATCAACAGTGATGAACAAGACAGCAAACGCAGAGAGTCGTGTTGAACAAAGAGTCAGTAGTACCATCATTTTGGCAGCGGTTTATTCTGGCAACCATCTTATGGGCGTTGGCCTGGCCGATCGTGTATTTCTTCAAGATGGGAGACATTACCGGGCCGAAGGCCTGGTTCTGGATTATTGGTGAGCTGAACTATCCCGTGGTTGCAGTGGCTTACGTACTTATCGACAGACTGCTGGCGACTTCCGGGCTAAAACCCTGGACCGTCTTTACGCTGGCCGTTTTGGTGATCGCCGTCTGTATGCCATTCTACTACCAGCGCTTCGGCTTTACGCTGGGTGTTTCACTGGATGCCCGATTGTTTTAACTGTTTTCTGAACAGTGCGGTGTAGAGCTTAGATCAAGCCTTCGCTTCATCGTGGACAGACCTGCAACGCCTAAGCGAGTCTGCAACAGCAAGCGTCGATAGCGATCTGTATCCCGGGTGGCATCGATAGTCGGGCTGTGTATGATAACCCTGCAACGGTTAACAGGAAAAACTCATGTCCGGCTACATTGATCCGACCAAAGAGACCTTCGGAGTCTTTCGTAACAATGATCGCCCGGGCCCGATTCAAATGCTGAATCTGGTGCGCTTTCGCGACCACGCCGAGTACCCCGATGGTCGGGCGCTGTCAGGTGCAGAGGCCTACGCGGCCTACGGAAAGCAGAGCGGGCCCGTATTCGCTCGCCTGGGTGGCACTATCGTCTGGCGTGGTAATTTTGAATTGATGTTGATCGGTCCCGAGACTGAAAACTGGGACGAGTGTTTTATCGCACAGTATCCGTCGGTGGCGGCGTTTGTAGAAATGGTGCGTGACCCGGTATATCGAGAGGCGGTAAAGCATCGACAGGCTGCGGTAGCGGATTCGCGGCTGGTCAGACTTGCCCCGTCCGATTCGGGTGCTGGATTTGGAGGCTAATCTGCTTGTTCCGGTGCACGGGCGTTTGTTAAATTCAACAATGGGCAAAGGGCATGCTGCAAGCTGATAATCGAGTGGTAATGATTTCCGGTGCCAACAGAGGTATCGGTCTGGCAGTCGCAAAGGCACTGGCAGACACGGGGTATCGACTCAGCCTTGGAGTCCGCGATACCTCAGGCGTTAGCGCGGACGATTTTGGCGATGAAGTCATTGTCGTCCCCTATGATGCAACATCTGGCAGTGCCGCTGTCGAGTGGACAAAGGCCACACTCGATCATTACGGAGCGATTGATGCGCTGGTTTTAAACGCGGGGGTGATGTTCCCGATCGGGCTTGACGACGAAGACGAAAAAGAAGAACAGCTCGACACCATGTGGGATGTAAACTTCAAAGGGCCGCTGCGGCTTGTGCGTGCGGCAATGCCGTCGCTCAGAGCCTGTGGCCATGGGCGCGTTATCAACGTGGTATCGCTGTCTGGCAAGCGTGTGATGTCGGCCGGCAACCTGGGCTACAGTGCATCCAAGTTTGCGGCGCTATCGCTGACGCATTCCATAAGACAAGCCGGCTGGGACGATGGTATCCGCGCTACCGCGATATGCCCCGGGCTGGTAGATACCGACATGGTGTCTCACGTGTCGCCTCCTGCTGGCGAGTATAAAATTACCCCACAGGCCATCGCTGCAACAGCCGCTTATGCGCTGTCCTTACCCAATGAAGCGTCGGTTGCCGAGGTACTCGTTAACAGTCGCCTGGAAACGATGTTGTAGGGTTTTTAACTCCAGCGTTTTTACTGCCCCAGCGGTGGTATCGCACTTGTTCAGTACTGTGCGCAGCTACCGTTGGAGTGATCAGGTAAAACGCAGTGTTTGACCAACCCCAGCTGCCTGCGCTTTTGTCCAGATCGCATGTCCGAGCGCTATATCGGTGCTGCTTAAACCGCGGTGCCAAAACAGGTTGGTTTCTGACGCGGTTTCACGCCCCGGTATTGTGCCGGCCACGATCTGGCCAAGTTCACCGTGAATGTTGTCCTGTGTCACCTTGCCTTCATCGACGTGACGACGCAGTGAGCCAAACGGTCGACCTGGCGCGCATTGACCCCAGTCATCAACCACGACCTTGTCCATGATATCTGTTAATGAAAACTCAACAGCACTCATGGTGCCGTAGGGTACGATCAGCGCACCGGGCTTCACCCATTCGGTTAATAAATGCGGATGCGGTTCCGGCAATCGAGAGGCTTCCACCAGAATATCTGCATCGGCCAGGCAGTCGCGCCAGTTGTCGGTAACGGTAACATCGCGATCAAGATCGAGCTGTAGTTTTTCCGCAAAAGCGTTGCGACTCGAAGGCCGCCTTGAGTGAACCCGAATCTCTTTCAAGTCGAACAGGTGGTTGATCAAGCGTACATTCCAGTAGGCGCTGCCACGTGCACCGATATGGCCCATTACCGAACTGTTTTGATTGGCCAGATACTTTGCACCCAGTGCGGTCATCGCACCAGTGCGCATATCAGTAATGCCACTGGCATCTATTATCGCCTGAGGAGCACCTGTTTCCGGACAAAACAGCGTCAGCACCCCCAGCTCTGATGGCAGTCCCTGCTGGTAGTTATTGACAAAGTCGCCGACCACCTTGATACCGGCAACATGCAATGGTTTTACAACGCCACGCAATACATTAAAGTGCCCTTTGTCGGAGGTTTCCGGTACCAGATGTACGCGTGGCTCGATTACAGTCTGGTCGTTGCCCTGTGCCATCAACGCAGATTCAACCGCGTTCAGGATGTCGTCGTTGGACAAATCAAGCGCACGTACGTCAACGCCGTTGATGTAGGTCAGATGAAGTTCTTTCACTTTTTCAATGCTCCTCTAATGCTCCTCTGCCTGTGGCGCCGCCTGCGCCGCTGTCTGTTGCGACGATTGCCGGGTTAGTCGCACCGATGCATGCCCCGTCAAATGCGCCGTGTTTGATGCGATCGGCGAGCGCGTCAATTTCAGCGCCAAGTGGCCTGTCCTGTCGCACGGTTGCAGACTCTTCGC
>CAYMVV010000048.1:0-8569 GCA_964393885.1 uncultured Granulosicoccaceae bacterium
GCTTTGAGCGGCTCACATGGAATACCCCCGGCTTTGCCGGGGTGATCTTTATTTATTATAAACTAGCTGGGTGGCCTGTGTTCAGGCGGGTATTACGCCTGATTTCCGCATCGGGAAAATCAAGGTGTGGGTAGCACCAGAGTGATATCCTCATTGCTGCTGTCATCACTGCCACCGTCACTACTACCATCACTGCCACCGGTTGTTGCCAACACCCCACCAACAATCAGTGCACCTGCGGCCACCGTTAACGCACGCCACGGTATCTGAACGCGTTTCCCCTTTGATGCACTGGCCAATACAAATTCTCCGCTACGCTCTCCAGCCTGATAAGGCGTTTGAACACGATTGAAGCGGCGATAGACGTGAGCCGCTACTGAACTTGATACGTGGCTCGCAAGCTGGTTAAAAGTGATCTGGTTGTTGAGTGCGATTTTCTGATTGTCGAAAGCTTTGGCAACATGATAGGAAAACACACCGTGTTCTATGCTGGAGTCTTCCCACGACCAGGCACCAGCGGCAGTGCTGTAGAGTATGGCCAGGCCTTCAGCGTCGGTGTCCTCGGCGAAATTGAATTGTCTGTCCTGACCCGATCGGGTCGGGTCATTTCTGCAGGCGTCGATAAATAACACGCGTTTGCCCGGCACGCGGTTTTTCATCACATTCTTAACGCGGTCCATAGAGAGCGCGGTCTGTCGGAGTCTTGCTGGCTCGGCGCCTCCCATAGCAAGATAGTTAACACCGTCCTGCTGAAATCCATGGCCACTGAAAGCAAATATCAGGGTGCCACCCCCGCCACGCTGCTTCATTAAATCTCCCGTTCTGCGTAATGTATCAAGTACGGAGTCAGGGTCTGCTTCAAAATTTTGCAGCTGCTGAACCTGGTAGCCTTTGCGCCTTAGTGTGTCCGCGAGCAGGTTGGAATCGGCAACCGAATAGTCGAGCGGTGAGTAGTGGCGGTATCGATCCACCCCAACGATCACAGCATAGCGGTTTTCCTCAGGTTGGTTGTCCGGCTGACTATCGGAAAGCCGTGTTGAAAAGCCGCCAGCCACTCCGCAACTGTTGAGCATCAACAACAGCAACAGGCTGAAAATGAGTCGTGCCGTCACAGACAGGCTGCCTGTGAATTCTGTCGGCTCGAGGTCTGTGCTTCGACAGCCAGTTCTGCCTGCGGCTGTATTGCCGAGAGATGTACAAATTGATTGGCACGGGTGACCTGCTCGCCACCGCATTCGCCATTTGCGCACGCACGCGCGCTCAGGCATTGCCGGTCGCCCAGTGTGTAATCGCGAGCGCCGCTGGACAGTATGCCCACGACCACTGGTGTATTTCCATTGCGTACCAGTACGGGCGATCCGGAGTTCCCTTCAAAGGTGTCTATTGCTGCTGTAAAGACATTGTCGCTCTGCGTAGGATCGGCGCTTTTTTCAAAATCTATCCGGCCATTGCGAATCCATTTGAGCGGCAGGCCCAACGGGTGGCCTATCACCTCCAGAGGATTGTCGTCGATCGTTGCGAGATCTCCGGTGTAGAGTGCGAGAGACGAGCGATCCGTTGGCCGATCAAGTTCAATCGCCGCCCAATCGGTGGCTCCGCGTATATAGTGATACGCGATAACTCCCTTGCAGTGATAAATTTGGGAATTGCGGTACCGGTGGCGTATTTCTCCATCGTCCATCATTGCATAGTCGAACACAATTGCTATATCACTGCAGTTGTAGGCAGGGCCCTCCGGGTCATCCATGCTGTTTATACAGTGCGCCGCTGTGACCAGCGTGCTTTCATTAATCAAAAAGGCGCTGCATATTGCGAGATCGGGTTGATCCGAAAAACGTTCGTCTTCGCACCAGTTGGAATCAACCAGTGTCCGATCGCTATTGAGTAACCAACGGTCCGATTGATCACGCTCCAGTTGGTGTTTGGGCAAGATAGCCGCCGTTGCTCGTCCTGCCTCGCAGATATGAGCGTCAGCCCGGTCCCACTCCTGTCTGTCGTCGCTTCCGTAGACAGGCTTTTCATTGCCAAATACAACTACCGAAAAAAACAGCGTTGCCGCGATGATACCGATACGTGTGGTGAGTGCGCGGCGCGATAATCGGCTTGATGATTCACCAGGTGAGCGGAATACGTTAGTCTTCATATAGTGCCAACAATGAACGATTGATGGTCTCTGCTACCGCAGCGCAGTGTACCTGTTGGGAGTCGGCGTTTACCCAGTCCGTGACTGGCTTTCTGAGTATGGCGGCGTCCTGTTGCAGTGCTTCACGGTGCCGTTCAGCCGGCAGCAGGCGTGAAGGGAACTGAAACGGTTTGCTCAGGCACTGGAGCCTGGCGGCCGCTACTGTCTCGCCAAGCGCGTATAGCCCGGCGACAGGCATGCTGCAGGAGTCATTCTGGAGGCAGGGAGGGGGTGTTACATCAATTCTGGAACCTTCTGAATCTTCTGCAGCGATACCATTGTCCAACAGGGTGGTTTTAATGCCTGCCAGCACCACAAGCAGGCTATCACGTGTCTCTGATGTCAGAGGGCGATTGGAATTTTGCTTGGTATAGCTCCAGTCCTCCCAGAAATTTACCGGACTATTTCCAACAGGTGGCAGAACTATAATGGCCAATAGCATGGCTGCCCCGGCGATTGCCGATGTAGCAAACCATGTGTGAAATTTTTGCCACCGCAAACGCGTGGACCCGATCAGCCGCGCTTGAACCTGAGTGGGGACGGTAAGCACCTCACGACACTTTTGCAGTTGCTGCCGAGCCGTTTTGGCCAGCCGTGATAGCGCAGATGTCTCGGTCTGGGGAATCGGTTGTGACTGTTCGATTGCCTCCTCGTCGATATGCATCCTCATCAGTCGCCAGCGCTCGTAGACCGTATCGCTTCTGGCCACATGTTGTTCAATTTCGCGAGCGCGTGTTTGCGAGATCTCGCCGTGTATCCAGTCCCATAATTCTCCGTCGTCAGGAACTTCACCAGCCGCAGCGTCCGGCGAGTCGAGAAGCAAGGCGGAAAGTGCAACACGCCGTTCGCTGTCGGATATCTCATCGGATGATTTATTGGTCATCGAGGGTTTGGTCATCGAGGGTTTGGTCATTGAGGGTTTCTACCTTAAGACCTGGCTGAACCCGGTGAGCTGGCCGTAACTGCAGGCTGACAATGTGATGCCGATGCGAATCTGAGGTTTGTCATCTATCAAGCATTCCGATTTCAGTGAGGTACTTCCGAAAAATCGATATCAGCGCTAACTTGCGAGTACCTACTGTAGACTGCGACAGATTCAATATTTCACCAGTTTCATTTTGCGTTTTTCCCTCTATACAGGTCAATCTGAGAATATTGCGGTCCTGATCGTTCAGTGTTGGTGGTGGTTGTGTGATGAGCTTATCCATAATGATGGCCCCAACCGCTGTTGAAATTGTACGCGTACCCTGTTTATCGTTACACCACCAGTCAAACAGTATAGCGGCTCTTTGCCTGTCTATCGCCTCGACCCGGTCGATCGGGTTGGCAGTGCTGAGCAGGGATGAAACAGCATACTGATCGGTCGGCCTCGGGTCCGCCGTTTCCTCATTAAAGCTTTCGTGTGTCTGTCTCTCACGGCACCAGTTTTTTACATTAATTCGGCTGATGCATTCGCGTACAAAGCCCAGAGCAAGGCTGAATTCTTCAGCAATAGCGGTGGCGAGTTTGGACTCGAAACAATACGCTTCATAGACTTTCATCACCTGTTCGCCGCGTTGTCTGATCTCGTCCGGGTAATACGCCTGCCCGCGTATCTCGCGTTGAAGATCGATGGCCTCCCAGTGCATGCCATTGTTAACAAGGGCTTCGAGATTGCGGCGATGTTTAATTTTGGTTGATGGCAACCGGTTGAACAACAGGCGATGCAGCACCTCGGCGCAGGCGTTTTCGCGATCGTCAAACCATGGTGCGTAGCGCTGCATAAAGCGCTTGCGAAGTTTCCTCAACTTCGGTTCGTTCTGATACTCCAGATACCAGCTCATATTGCGGGCGGATCGCGCAAGGCGAGAGCTATTGATCGCGATCGCAAAAGATTTTTTTTAATTTTTTTTATCGAAGTTACGGTTGCGGACTGATTTTTCCCGATAAGGAAAAAGTATGCGTCAGCACAACGCGATACTGGCCAGTGGCGCTCTGACTGCACAGCTCCAGGGAACAAACCACCCTGGTAATCTGACTTTAGGGAGAGGGCAAATGAATTTAATTCAAACGAAGGACATTTCACCGGTAAAACGTTTCTCCGCTGGGCTCCGGATGCGGCAACGGCGATTAGAAGCGCGGAGGGTTGCTGCAGATGGCATTCAAGTTGTCAATGACGATACCACGTTGGCTGAAATTCGCAAGTTCAGACGTCACGGGTATCAGGATATTTATCCTGCGATGGACCTGGTCAACGACCCGCTAGACAGCAGCGCCGTGGTTTTATTTACCAGGGATGAGTACGGGTCGGTTAATAGCACCGGCAGGCTCAGTCTGGATAACGGTCTGCCATTTCCGCAGGAAACGTATCTGTCTCGCTACCGCAATTCTGACTGGACGCTGATGGAGTGGGGAAGATTCATTATCAATGACGAGCGCACTTCTGTGTTGAAGCGCTACTACCAGACACTCTATCGGGTAGCGACACGTCTGGGTGGCAATGCGATTGTCATGTCTATGCAACCGAGACACATTGGATTCCATCAGAATCTTATTGGTATCTGGGTGCTGGAATACGACACCGGTGAAACCTACGGCGGGGAGGTATCGCTCGCGTGTGTGGTTTGGGAGTTAACGCATACCAAAGACGACTTTTTTAATTGGACGGGGGTGACGAAATGAGCGCAACAATGCACACAGCAATGCACAACATGGCAACCGACTGGGACGACTACTCGCGTTCGTTTCAGAGCGTCATGCCGTCTCAGATGCTCAGGCTCAACCAGGAGGTAGCGTCACATATGCGTGGGCACGTCGTCGATTTTGGTTGCGGGGGCGGGAAAATTATACCGTTCGTACTCGAACAGCCTTTAGTGACATCGTACGCGGGTATCGATGCGGCGCTTGAGATGGTGCGCAGAGCTCGCTGGATGGGTGAGCAGTTTCCCGAAAAACCCTCGCGTATCGTGCACGGTCGTATTGAAGAGGTAGTGGTCGAGAAAGCGGATTCTGCGCTGTCGATCAATAGCTATTACAACTGGCCGGACACCCGATTGGTGTTGGAGAAGATTGGCCAGCTGCTGAAGCCGGGGGGCATCTTTGTACTGGCGACCATCAGCGCCAGACTCGATATGAAAGCGCTGTTGCAGGCGGCACAAAAAGAGTGTGTGGCTCACCCGCACTGGGCTGAATTTTGCGAACACAATTTGCGCATCTGTGAGAGTACGTCAATCAGGCTGTTGGAGCTGGACGAATTGATTCGAGAAGTTCAGGCGGCAGGTTTTTCAGTCGATGAGGCCCACCAGCATTTGTATGAAGGGGGTCTAAGCTTGCTGGTGTTAAGAAAAAGTCAGCATCGGGGATAGCCCTTAAGCGATTGTTCTGAGCGATCCAATGCCCTGAGCAATCTAAGCCCTGAGCAATCCATGCTCTGAGCGATCTAATTGGCGTCTGCGCTTGTTTGAAGCGCAGTGGCCCGGTACCGCTAGTCAGGGATGCTATTCAGGGACAAACTCTACCTGCAGACCGAACTGCGCAAACGACAGGAAAACCCCGTTGGGTGGCCGTAGCAGATAGCAGTAGATACCGGGTTGCAGGTCAGCCGAGATATCACTGCGTCGGCCGAACTGAGGTGGGGTGGAATCGTCAGCCAGTACTTCGGCTACGTTGTTCGAATCGATATCGAATAGCGTGCCGCCGGTGGATTCATCAGCACCTGTTGTATGGCGAACCGTAAGTGTACCGGGTTCATTGATCTGGAATGAATCTGCGTACACGAGGAACGGAAGCTGGGTTATGGTGTAGTTTCCCTCGTCTCCCGGCAGTACTGCGGTTTGCGGGAATACCACCAGCGGAAAATTCGGGTCCTGCGTCGCCAACCTCAGAATATCAGGACGCCGACAATCCGCCTGCGTTGCAGACATCATTGGTGCCGTGCCAGTTACTACCTCGGCGGTGTCTCGTGGTGGTTCAATGGCTTCGATCTGTACGTCTACAGGGACACTTATAGCGTCCCCCGTGTCGGAGCGAATGACGACACTGGTAGCTGCGGGCTGTGCCCCCAGTAAGCTTCTATCCAACGTTAACGTTAACCTGATCGCTTCACTGTTCTCGAGGGTGCCACTGTCTGGACTAATACTTAGCCAGTCGACGTCACTACTGGCAGTGAAACCAGTGCTGGAGGATGTGCTGTTAACGAACAACGTGGCAGTGTTTCGTTCGAACGGAATACCGATCAAGTCGGGGCTAGCAACGAAGCTAACCGTATCGGGCGTTAGTGCGACATCAAAAATATTCTCACCTGGTGTGGCCGCAACACGCAACTCGACCGGTGTGAACCCCAGCTTGGTTGCTCGCAACGCGTACTCAAAGCTGCCCGCTATTTCACTGACATCAATAACCTGGAACGTGCCATCGAGATTTGAGCGAACGGTTTGAGTGACTGGTGACGTTGTAATCGTTGCGCCGGAAACCGGTTGCCCGTCAGAGACATTGTAAATACTTCCGCGAATGATTCTTCTGTCATCGGGCATGGGCTGTGGCGATTCATCAGCCGCAGTGTCAGATGAGCCCGCGCCATTGCTGCCACTCCCGCCTCCACAGGCGACAAGAAATGTGCATACGACTAAAGAGAACAGTAAGTGCAACGATCGGGTGAATGAACGCTTGTCTGGCTGGTTGCAAGGTACTTTTCGTGTATTGCGCGCCGTGTTACTCACCGTGTTGCGCACTGCATCGCGAAATACTGATTCGTGGCGCTTTTGCAAGATCTTGCCTCCCTGCATGGTTCAAAAATACGTCCGCTCGTACAATAGACTCCCGTCAGTCAGCAAGAGTTCGCCGTGGCAGAAGTTCTGTCTGGCGGGTACGGGTGCTTAACGACTACTCGTACCCGGTTCAGGGTGTCGCCAGGTTAATCTGACACTGTTCTCCGGAAAAGTTCGTGCGAGTCCAAAGGGACATGAAGCCTGCAGTGTTTGCGGGCACCAGTATGCCTCGCAAGGCATCGTCGAGTGAGCGGTTTCCGCTTGCGACATCGTTTCTGTTGAAGTTGCCGAGCGCCGAAATATTGCCCGAATTGATTGGAGCAGTGAACGGTGTACCATCGAAACGCTGGAAAAACCCGATAACGGTGCCAGTGGTGCTAACCTCAATTGAGCTGGTGTCGAAATCAATTGCTGTCTCTGATCTTGCACACAAAACCGTGCTCGCTGTGGGCAACTCAATCAGCTGCCAGTTGTCTGTGGGGATGGCATCGACAATAGTGAACGGCCAGTTGTCGGGCTGCAACAACGGGACAGCTGTCGTTCGGCTATCGAGGGAAGATACCAGTGTGCCTGAGCCAGCTATTCGAGTTATTGAAACAGGTCGCAACGATTGATCAGGTAACTGCAGTTCAAACGTGGCGATCGCCGACAGGCTGTTTTGCGCGCTCGAAGCGCCATAGGGTTCCGGATCAATACTGTCTTCAAGACCATCATTGTCTGAATCAGCATCGAGATAGTTTTCAAGGCCATCGTTATCCACATCGTCTGGAACCACCAGTAGTTCCAGTAGATTGGGAATGGTGTCTGCGTCGTCGTCAGGGTAGCGGTAGCTTGTCCCCTGTACAACAATTGTTTCGGCATTGCCCGAGTAAGAGGCCTCTTGTCTTGCTGTAGCGAGAGATACTTCTCCCAGGTTCGGACGTTGCAGAAAAAAACCGATGTTAATCGTGTTGTTTCCGATTTGCAGTAGCGAAGCCGGTACCTGCACCGATGAAGACTCGACCTCAGCGGGCGCCACTAACGCATTGAGGTTGTCGTTAATATCAATCCGGAAGACTGTGGTGCCAATATCATTTTGTTCCAGTTGGGTTATGAGCTTGGTGCGAGTAGGTAACTCCCCGTTGACACCTTCAGATGTACAACCTCCAAACAGGGAACTTATGAAGAAACCGATAGCGAGCCGGAAAAATGAAAACCCGATTTTCGGGCTCTGGTGCATGCCCTGTGTGGAAAATTTAAAAGTCGATTTAACAATCATTCTATGGGCAAGTGCAGGCGTCAGAGGTCAGTTTGAAATTAGTGTACATTTTCTGGCGCGCAGCAAACAGTGTCGGGAAGGAGAAATATTAGCTTGGTCGGACAGGCATTCCACAGTGAGGTGAATAGAAGAAAACGTCAGGTATCTGTAATGCCCAGGTCGACCCTGGGCATTTAACAGTATTAACACCAACTACAACGACTTTCGCTGCAACGGTTTTCACTACAGAGGCTTTCGATAAGGCCGCTCGCTGCGATCTGGAAAACGCTCGACCAGCTCTTTTGCCTGCGGTACCCATTCCTCACGCTCAATTCTCCCTGGAAAAGATATCGCCTGATCTATTTTGCCAACGCCCTCGGCGTTGAGTTCGGCCAGTTGTTCCCA